>JADJET010000015.1 GCA_016708925.1 Gammaproteobacteria bacterium
GCCATCGACATCGACGACCTCGCCGCCGAGCTGGCGGGCGTCGCCGGCGCGGACGACATCAGGGTGCTGCGCCATGTTCGCACCAGCGCCGACAAGCGCGCCGCCGAAGAGATCGCGGATCGCAAGCCCTGTGAGGACTTCGAGACCTTCCGGCCCTTGTTCGAGCGCGTCGCGACGGAAGTCAAGACCGGCATGCGCCAGTCCCAACCCATCGAAGCGGGTCGCCGCGCGATCGAGGCCGGGGACTTTTTCGTTCTCGATGGCATCACGCTCTACGTCGCCGAGGTCGGCGAGCCGCTCAAAACCACCGCCGGCGAAGTGGATCGCCGCCTGCGCCTCATCTTCTCCAACGGCACCGAGAGCAATCTGCTGCTGCGCTCGCTCCAGCGCGCGTTCTACGACGACCCCGCCGCGCGGCGGCTGGCCTCGCCCGAGAGCGGGCAACTCTCCTTCGGCGGCGAGCTTGAGGCCGATGATGTCGAAAGCGGCACGATCTACGTCCTGCGCTCGCTGTCCGATCATCCCTATGTCGCGCAGCACCGCGACATCATCCACAAGCTGGGCGTGACCGGCGGCCGGGTGGAGACGCGCATCGCCAACGCCGAACACGACGCCACCTACCTGCTGGCGAAGGTCGAAGTGGTGGCGACCTACAAGCTCGCGGGCATCAACCGCACCCGGATGGAGAACCTGTTCCACAGGCTGTTCGCGCCCGCGCGGTTGAACATCACCATCAACGACCGCTTCGGTCATCCTGTGCAGCCCGAGGAGTGGTTCCTCGTTCCGCTGTTCGTGATCGACGAAGCCGTCGCGCGCATCAAGGATGGCAGCATCACCGGGTACATCTACGATCCCCAGGCCGCAAAGCTGGTGAAGGTGGCGTAAGTTCAAGCGTATGGGCGTATTCATGAGGGAACGGACGCAAGCCCCCGATGCCAGCGCTTACCGTTTTACTTCAACTTCAGTTCAATCCGCCGGACAGGGTGCCAAGACAACGGCGCCAACCCCGGAGCCGTAGCGCACTCCCGGGGATCCGGCCGGCTGCGTTATCGTGTTACCACAGACGGTTTCAGTCCGGTGCCAAGTTGCGGATGATCTTTAACGCTATTCAAGGTTGGCAGAACAGGTCGTGCCACTCGACGGGTATTTCGGATACCGTGCAGGGAGTCATCGCCGCCCATTCGCACGCCGGCGCTCGCGTTGTCCGCGACCCGATTGAATTGAATAATGTTATCGTTGCTGCGCGTCGAAATACCGCCACCCTCGGCATAGACCGTACGCCGGTGGTTCGGACAACCGTTGTGTTCAATCCGATTGATCCGCGCTCCTGTCAAGGCGTCCACGCATGCGCCCCATTGAGGCGGTCCTGAAGACGTTATGATGGATCCAGTTTTCCACGCTGGCATCGGCGTGGTTTCTCGACCAGTTACCGCGGCGGACGTTGCGCGAGCCCTAGATGCCTTCACAATTGCTTATGCTGCGGCCAAATACGTAATCGCGCAGCCGGCATGTTGTTGATGGTGTCGAATCGCCCCGATTTCGTTGCGGGACTTTTGCGAGTCCCTCATGCGAAAGCACTCGGCCAAATGCGCTGGCAGCGACAAGCCGTGAAGATCAGACCTCTGATGCCCTCACTGCTCCAGCCATCGTACATAAATGAGTTTATCGCGATAATCTGTTAAGAACGGTTCCAGCACCAGCGCTAAGGCCGTCCACGACGGGAAATCCGCCAGCATTTCTAGGCATAGCGCGTGCTGGGCCAGCGGGCATTGATGACATGGCGACCCTTCCGGCGCCTGGCCGAATGTCAGCGATTCGCGACTCGCCATCAACCGGACGCGCTGCCGGTGCGGGTTGCCCGCAGCGAGCGAAACATCTTGCAACGGATCTTCGCTCCTGCAAAGCTCAGGTGACTGTGTTCACCCGGATAGGCCACATTCTCGGCAGCGTTTGGATGGTTTTTAGTGCGGTCGTCGTGGTCATGCCGTTGTTGATGTCGTTCCCGGAGGGAGAGACAAAAACCCAGCGCGCTTGCGCAAAAGAAGTTACGGCGAGGAGCGCCATGAATGCCACCACCCTGCCGACAGTGCCGCGTTGACGCGCCGCGGTCTTGAGAGCTTTTTGCGTAGTTCGTGCTTGCATGGTAATCACCTCCACTCATCGATATCTCGTCCAGAGAGGGATCTGACCCCTGCACTGGTTCCGGCGCAACAGCGCAATGCATCGCGAATGTACCAATGAGCAGATGTCAGGTCCGTGATCGGCTGTCCCTTTCCGAACACTTGTTTGACCCAATCTATGGCGATCGTCCCAAACATCGCAATGCACATTGCGATGGCTGAAGCGTGTTGCCTCAAGCGGCAGGACCGCCAATTTCCGGCATGTCTGCCCGGGTGATAGGGTTGCCGCGCTTTGTTGCCGGCGCTTCTTGCCCAGGCATCGTTCGTCTAGGCGCGGCGAACACCGATGGATGAGCCCCGAGGCGACTCACCGCATCCGGGTAATCCGATGGGTGGGGCGTCCGTCGCTTTTTTATATGGACGCCAACCCGGCTTTGGCGACGGGACTATCGGCGAGCGCCAGGACTCCGGGCGGCAGTCCTTGCCGCGAGCAGAGACGAAGTCAGCGAGGCCCCTGCGATGCGGTCTTTTCGTGCAGCCTGTTCTTACTCCCGCCGCCAGCGGGTTTCCTTGCCGGAATCTTCCAGCACGATGCCCGCTGCCTTGAGTTGATCGCGGATGGCGTCGGCGCTGGCGAAATTCCGGTTGGCACGCGCCTGGTTTCGTTCGGTGATCAACTGGTCGACGGTCAAGCCGCTTTCAAAACCAACCAGGGCAGAACCTCCCGCCGTCAGCCCTCCCTGACCAACGCAAGTCTTGAAGTAATCCTCAGGATCCTGCTGGAGAATTCCCAGAGTCGCACCAATCCCCACCAGCACGCGCACTTGCTGCGACCAATCCTCGCCAGCACGCGCGCAATGGTTGATGCTGCCCGCCAGTTCCTGCATCAGCGTGATCGCCTCGCGGGTATTGAAGTCATCCTCCATGGCTTGCACAAAGCGCTGAAAGTACGCGTTGCCCCGCATTTCCTCTACCGCAAAGGGCGCGATGGCCACCGATGTATCGCGCCCGATCTTGCCTCGAATGGCGAAATACAGCCCATCCAGCCCGGCCTTGGCTTCGCGCAGATTGGCCTCGGAATAGTTGATCGGGCTGCGGTAGTGGCTCGACAGCAGGAAAAAGCGCACCACTTCGGGATTGTATTTTTCCAGCACTTCACGAATCGTGAAAAAATTTCCGAGCGATTTCGACATCTTCTCGTCGTCCACCCGCACCGGACCCGCGTGCATCCAGCAGTGCACATAGGGCTTGCCGGTGGCGGCTTCGCTCTGGGCGATTTCGTTTTCGTGATGCGGGAACGGCAGGTCGGGGCCGCCGCCGTGAATGTCGAAAGTCGCGCCCAGATGGCAGGTGGACATGGCCGAACATTCGATATGCCAGCCCGGCCGGCCCCAGCCCCAGGGAGAAGGCCAGCCCACGGTGCCCAGGGCCGCGGACTTCCAGAGCGCGAAGTCGCGGGGATCCTCCTTGGCTGCGTCCGGATCGACACGCGCGCCGGCGAGCAGTTCGTCGGGATTCTTGCCGCTCAATTTGCCGTAGTCGGGAAAGCGCCGCACCCGGTAATAGACATCGCCGTTGTCCGCCGCGTAGGCGTAATGGCCATCCACCAGCGTCCCGATCATGTCGAGGATGTCGTCGATATGGCCGGTGGCGCGGGGCTCGATGTCGGGTGGCAACACACCGAGCGCGCGCTCGTCGGCGTGCATGGCGTCGATCATGCGCGCAGTCAGCGCATCGAAGGGCTCGCCGTTTTCGCTGGCGCGGTTGAGAATCTTGTCGTCGATGTCGGTGATGTTGCGCACATAGGTGACGTCCCAGCCCTGGCTGCGCAGGTAGCGCACGATGGCGTCGAAGCACACCATCACCCGCGCATGGCCGATGTGGCAATAGTCGTACACCGTGATGCCGCAGACGTACATGCGAATCTTGCCGGGCTCGATGGGCCGGAAAGGTTCCTTGCGGCGGTGCAGGGTGTTGTAGATCTGGAGTGCCATGCTCAGCCTTCGGTGCCCGGCGGTTTGGTGCCCGCCGGTTTAGGGGAAGCGTCGCGCAGGGCGATGGTGCGATTGAACACCAGCCGGTTGCCGTTGTCGCGGTCACCGCAAAAGCTGTCGCGACAGAAATAGCCCTCGCGCTCGAACTGAAAAGTCACCTCCGGCGCGGCCCGGCCCAGATTCGCTTCGGCCTTGCAGCCGGTGAGCGTGACCAGCGAATCCGGATTGATGCCGGCGCGGAAATCGCCGTCGCCAGCGTCAGGCTCGGGCGCGCTGAACAGGCGCTCATAGAGACGCACTGCGCAATCGACGGCGTTTTCTGCCGCCACCCAGTGAATCACGCCGCGCGGCTTGATGCCGGCGGGCGGGTCGGCGCCCAGCGTGTCCGGTACCACGGAGGCCAGCACTTCGCTCAGGGCGCCGCTCGCATCGCGCACCACGTCGTCAGCGCGGATCACATAAGCGCCGCGCAACCGCACCCAGTCGCCCAGCACCAGACGCTTGAACTGCTTGCGGGACAGCGCGGCATCGGTGCTGAAGTCGTCGCGGTCGATATAGAGGGTGGCGCCGAAGGGCAGCTCGCGCGATCCGAGTTCCGGCCGTTGCGGATGATTGGCCAGATGCAGCGTCTCGACCTTGCCCGCCGGCCAGTTGCCGAGGGTCACCTTGAGCGGCCGCAGCACACAGAGCGCGCGCGGCGCGTTGTCGTTGAGGTCCTGGCGGATGAAGTGCTCGAACTGCCCCATGTCCACCACGCCGTCGGTCTTGGCCACCGCGAGGCTGTCGCAGAAGGCGCGGATCGCCGCGGGCGTGACGCCGCGCCGACGCAACCCCGCCAGGGTCGGCATGCGGGGATCGTCCCAGCCATCGACGTGGCCCTCTTCGACCAACTGCTTGAGCTTGCGCTTGCTGGTGACGGTGTAACTGAGGTTGAGGCGGCCGAATTCGTACTGCCGGGGTCGCGCGGGCACCGGCAGGTTGTCGAGCAGCCAGTCGTAGAGCGGCCGGTGATCGGCGAATTCGAGCGTGCAAATCGAATGGGTGACGCCCTCGATGGCGTCTTCCTGGCCGTGGGCGAAATCGTAGGACGGGTAGATGTTCCAGCGCGCGCCGCTGCGATGATGGGCCATGCGCTTGACCCGGTACAGCACCGGATCGCGCAGATTGATATTGGGCGAGGCCATGTCGATCCTGGCCCGCAGCACCATTTTCCCCTCTTCGATCTCGCCCGCGCGCATGGCTTCGAGCAGGGCGAGATTCTCCGCCGCCGACCGCTCGCGAAAGGGGCTGTCGCGGCCCGGCTCGGTCAAGGTGCCGCGATACTCGCGCATCTGGTCGGGCGTCAGTTCGCAAACATAAGCCTTGCCGGCCTGGATCAGATGCACCGCCCAAGCATGGAGCTGCTCGAAATAGTCCGACGCATAGCGCACTTCGCCATCCCACTGAAACCCCAGCCAGCGCACATCCGCGATGATGGCGTTGACGAACTCCTCGCTCTCGGTCTCGGGATTGGTGTCGTCGAAGCGCAGGTTACAGACGCCGCCGTACTGCTCCGCAAGCCCGAAATTCAGGCAGATCGATTTGGCGTGACCAATGTGCAGATAACCGTTGGGCTCGGGCGGAAAGCGCGTCACGACCTGCTTGACGGTGCCCTCGGCAAGATCGTTCTCAATGATGTGCTGGATAAAGTTGCGGGGCTTGTCGGAATCCATCGCGGACCTTGCAATGCCGGACCCGGGATCGGGCCCGTCTACTGGGATGAATGAAGCCGGGGATTATAGCCGCGCCCCGCGAAACCGCGAGCCCGCGGCGCGGGGGAATGGGCCCGGCGCAATTCCCATGCCCTCCCCCAGCGCTTATCATGCAGCCCCTAGCCAGCGACCGGGCGCATTCCCATGATCACTCTGCACACCAATTACGGCGACATCGACATCGAGCTGGATTTCGATCGCGCGCCCAAGACCGCCGCCAATTTTCTCCAGTACTGCCGCGAAAATTTCTACGCCGGCACCATATTTCACCGCGTCATTCCCGGGTTCATGGTGCAGGGCGGCGGCATGGACGCCAATATGCGCGAAAAACGCGGCAACGCGCCGATTGCCAACGAAGCCGACAACGGCCTCAAGAACGACATCGGCACGCTCGCCATGGCACGCACCAACGATCCGCATTCGGCGTCGTCGCAGTTTTTCATCAACATTGCCGACAACGGCTTCCTGAACCACACGGCGAAAGATGCCCGCGGCTGGGGCTATGCCGTATTCGGCAAGGTGGTGAACGGCATGGCGGTGGTTGATGAGATCAAGGCCGTGCCCACCGGCAACTCCGGCCATCATCAGGATGTGCCGACCGTCACCGTCGAGATCGAGCGCGTGACGGTATCCGACGCCTACAGCGACCGCTGAAGGAAGCCTTCCCCGCACCGTGACGGCGCTGTTCGTCTCCGATCTGCATCTGACACCCGAGCGGCCCGGGGTTACCCGGGCTTTCCTCGACTTCCTGCACCACGCCGATGCGGACGCGCTCTATATCCTGGGCGATCTGTTCGAGGCCTGGGTGGGCGACGACGATGACTCACCCCTCGCCCGCACCCTGATCGACGCGCTCGCTGCGGCCCATGCGCGGGGCATCGCGTTGTATTTTCTCCATGGCAACCGGGATTTCACGGTGTGGCGGCGCTTTGCCCGGGAAACCGGCGCGTCCTTGCTGGGCGATCGCGAGCTGGTCGAAACCCACGGGCGGCGCCTGCTGCTGCTCCACGGCGATACCCTGTGCACGGACGATCAGGCCTATCAGCAGTTTCGGCGCCGCATCCGTCATCCCGCCACCCGCTTCATCCTGCACCATCTGCCGCTGGCGCTGCGGCGCCGCATCGCGCGCGGCTGGCGCGCCGCCAGCCAGCGCCACAACCGTAACAAGCCCGAATACATCATGGATGTGAATGCGGACGCGGTGGTGGCGGAGTTTCGCGCCTCCGGCGCCGACGCCATGGTCCATGGCCACACCCACCGCCCGGGGCGGCACAGCTACCAGGTCCAGGGACGCAGCGTGGAACGGATGGTCCTGGGAGACTGGACCGAAACCAGCGGCTGGTGCGCCCGTCTCGATTCATCCGGCGCCCTTGAGCTGGTGCAGTTTCCGCTGGCCGCGACCGCCGGATAACCCGTCATCCGGGCGAACCGAGGCCCGTGGACCTCCGTTCAACCACCCCCGTCACGGCTGGCGGGCGCTGTTCCGCACGCAGTCCGGTGGCGCGGCGGCGGCATCCAGAAGTACCGTCACCACGGCATCGGGACCAGCGACATGGCCGGCGGGGACATCGGTGCCGCCGCGCCAGGCCGCCACCGCCGCGCGCTTGCCGGCACCCGTGATCAGAAAAATCGTGGCCCGTGTCCCGCTCAGACGGGAGGCGCTCAGGGTGACCCGCTCGGGCGGGGGCTTGGGCGCATCCCGCACCGGCAGGACCGTGCCCGGGCCGACCGGCCGGCCCGGAAACAGGCTCGCGGTATGTCCGTCTTCACCCAACCCCAGCAGTACGAGATCGAACGCCGAAACTCCGGCCAACGTCCCGGCATAGTGCGCGGCGGCCCGCTCCGGTCCCAACTCGGCGGGGATGGCATGGATATTTCCGGCTGGAATGGGGACCCGTTCCAGCCACTGGCGCCGAATCTGGGTGTCGTTGCGCCCGGGATCGCCCGCTGGCAGACAGCGTTCATCGCTGAAATAAAGCCGCCAGTACCGCCAATCGGCGCCGGCACCGGCGAGGCACGCGTAGGTCGCCAGCGGGGTCTCCCCGCCCGCCAGCACCAAGTGAAAGGCGCCGCGCGCGGCAATCGCCTCACGCGCGGCGGCAAGAATCAACGCCGCGGCGTGCTCGGCGAGTTGCCCGGCATCGTCGAATACCCGGCACCGCGCGGCATCGTCCGGAGCGTCCCTCACGCGTCTTGAATGCCGTTGCGCCAGCGGTGATCCGGGCGGTCGAACAGACGCTCGGCGTCCGGCGGTCCCCAACTGCCCGCGGCATAGTCCGCGGGCGCCGTCCGGTCCGTCGCCCAGGCGCGCAGGATGGGATCGAGCACCCGCCAGGCCCACTCCACTTCGTCGAAGCGGATGAACAGGCTGCGATCCTCCCGGATCACGTCCAGCAACAGGGTCTGGTAGGCCTCCATGGCGACCCCACCCGCCGGGCGGTAGGAGGCGTCGAGCCGCACCACCCGGGTATTCAGGTTGAGCCCCGGCTCCTTGGCGCGCAGCTCGATCTGCATGCACTCGTCCGGCTGCAGTGACAGCAGCACCCAGTTGGGATCAATGGGCGGCGCCCCGGCGTCGTGGAACAGCAGTTGCGGGGGTTGACGGAAGCAGATGGCCACCAGGGAGAAGTCCCTGGCCAGGCGCTTGCCGGTGCGCAGATAGAAAGGCACGCCCCGCCAGCGCCAGTTGTCGATGCAGAACCGCGCCGCGACATAGGTCTCGGTCGCCGAGTCCGCCGCTACCCCGGGTTCTTCGGCATAGCCGAGCACCGCCTTGCCGGCGATCTGCCCGGCCCCGTAGCGGGCGCGGATCGCGTGCGCCGCGACGGCGTCCGCGGCGATGGGGCGGATCGAGCGCAGCACCTTGACCTTCTCGTCGCGCAGGGCATCGGCATCCAGCGTGGCCGGCGGTTCCATGGCCACCAGGGTGAGCAACTGCATCAGATGGCTTTGCAGCATGTCGCGCAACGCACCGGCGCGGTCGTAGTAACCGGCGCGGGCTCCCACGCCACCGGCCTCGGCGACCGTGATCTGTACGTGATCGATGTAATTGCGATTCCAGACCGGCTCGATCATGGTATTGGCAAACCGGAACACCAGCAGGTTCTGTACCGTTTCCTTGCCCAGATAGTGATCGATACGGTAAATCCGGTCTTCGTCGAAATACCGGTGCAGACAGGCATTGAGTGCGCGGGCGCTGTCGATATCTTCGCCAAAGGGCTTTTCCACCACGATGCGGTGGCGGGCCGGGGCCTGGCCGAGCCCGGCCGCGCTCATGTGTCCGACCACTACCGGAAACTCCGCCGGCCGCACCGCCAGATAGAACACCACATTGGAACAATCGCCGGCGCGCGGCGCCTCGATCGCTTCCCGCAAGCGCCGATAGGCGTCCGCATCGCCGAGATCCCCGCGCAAGTAGTCGAAGCGCGCCGCGAACCGGGCAAAGACGGTGGCGTCGCGAGCCCGGCCGAGGTGCTGATCCAGGCTGGCGCCCAGGTGCGCGCGCCAGTCGGCGCACTGCCAGTCGCGGCGGGCAAAGGCGATGAAGCGCAGGGCGGGACCGAGCTGGCCAAGCGCCTCCAGGGCGTAGAGCGCGGGCAGCAGCTTGCGGCTGGCGAGATCGCCGGTGGCACCGAAGATGACGAAGTGGCAGGGCCCCTGCTCGCCCACCCGCTTTACTCCTCTGCCGCCCGGGTGGCATGGCCGCCAAACCCGCGCCGCATCAGCGCCAGCAGGCGGTTGGCGAAATCATCGCCGCCGCGACTGGCGAAGCGCGCGGCGAGCGCGAGGCTGATCACCGGCGTGGGCACGCCCTGCTCCACGCCTTCGATCACCGTCCAGCGGCCCTCACCGGAATCCGCCACGTAGGGCGCCACCTGATCCAGGGTCGCGGGGTCAGCCGCGAGGAAGGTGGCCATGAGGTCGAGCAACCAGCTGCGCACCACGCTGCCGTGGCGCCAGGTCTCGGCGATGGCGGCGAGATCGAGATCGAATTCCGTGCGCGCTTCGAGCAGCGCAAAGCCCTCGGCCAAGGATTGCATCATCCCGTATTCGATGCCGTTGTGAATCATTTTCACGAAGTGGCCGGCACCCGCCGGGCCGCAGTGCAGCCAGCCCGCGTCGACCGCGGGCGCCAGGGCTTCCAGTACCGGGCGCAGCGCCTCGATGGCACCCGCCTCACCGCCGAGCATCAGCGCGTAGCCGTTGTCGAGACCCCAGACCCCGCCCGAAACGCCGGCGTCCACGAACCGCAACCCCCGGGCGGCGAGCGCGTCGGCGCGGCGCATGGCATCCCGGTAATGGGCGTTGGCGCCGTCGACCACCAGATCGCCCGCATCGAGCAGCGGCGCGATGGCGTCGAGACAGGTCTGGGTCGGCTCCCCGGCCGGGAGCATCAGCCACACCAGCCGCGGCGGGCTGAGCCGGGCGACGAGATCGGCGAACTCCGCGGCCGCCACAACTCCGGTCTCCTCCGCCAGGGCGGTCGCGACCGCGGGATTGCGATTCCACGCCACGACCTCGACGCCGGCGCGCCGCAGCCGGCGCGCCATGTTGGCGCCCATGCGCCCGAGTCCGAGGAGTCCCAGTGTGGTCATCGACCGTCTCCGTTGTGTCGCCGCGCTCAGGCGCGCCCGTGGTGGCCGGTCATGAGCTCGCACTTCCGTCCGGCTTGACCGTGCGGTTTGACTGTGCGCCCCAAACCTGGACACGGCAAGCGGGATTTTGAACCGTGCGGCGATGACAAAGCCACCCTCGTCTCCCCCGCCGATCCTCAGCCCGCTGGCGGACCCGAGTGAAAGCGAAATTCGGTGTCCGGCGCCTCGACAAGCTCCCGCTCGCGCGCAGCGAACAGCACGATCCGCTCGGCGATATCGCCGCCGACGGCTTCGGCCAGGTCCAGATAATCCCGGAAATGGCGCGCCTCGGAGCGCAGCAACGACTGATAGAACGCGCCCAGCTCGGCATCCAGGTGGGGCGCCAGCGCCGCGAAACGCTCGCAGGAGCGGGCTTCGATAAAAGCGCCGGCGATTAATGTGTCAACCAAGCGGTGCGGTTCCTCGACGCGGACCAGCGCGCGCAGGCCGCTCGCGTAGCGGCTCGCCGTCAGTTGCCGGTACACCACCCCGCGCTGTTCCATGAAGGCGACGACCTGCTCGAAGTGGCGCAGTTCCTCCCGCGCCAGGCGCGACATCCGGTGCAGCAGCGGCGGGCGATCGATATGGCGATACAGCAGACCCAGCGCGGTGCTCGCGGCTTTCTTCTCGCAGTTGGCGTGATCGATCAGCAGTTCTTCGGGATGCGCCAGCGCCGCCGCGATCCAGGCGGCGGGCGTGGCACAAGGGAGAAAGGCGCGGATGGCTTCAAGCGCGACAGCCACGCCGCCTCAGCCCGCCATCATGGCCTTGAGAGCGGCGTCGCGGTCGCGATTGGCTTTCTGCACAGCCGCGTTCCGGTCCATCAGCGCCAGCCAGGCGGCGAGGCCCGGGATTTCGTCGGCCAGCTTGCGGCCCAGGGCGCGTTCCACCGCCATGCCGCCCAGGGTGGCCGAGTAATAGAGCACGATGTCGGCGTAGGTAAGTTCGGTACCCGCCGCATAGGGCTTGAATTTGAGCAGCTTGTTGAGCGCGGCGACGCCCTTGTCGAGCTGGGCACCCACCGACTGCTTGAGCTCGTCACTCAGGGGCGCGCCAAAAAATACGCCGCCGAACAGTTGCCGCGCGACCAGTTCCAGATAGAGCTCGGCGCTTTTCATCAGCTCGCGGACCTTGGCGCGCTGGAAGCTGTCCGCCGGCAGCAACGGATGATCGGACGACGAATCCTCGATGAACTCAAGAATCACATTGGTCTCGGTGATGAAACCCTCGGCCACTTCGAGGCAGGGAATCTTGCCCATGGGGCTCTTGGCCAGAAAGGCCGGGTCCGCGCCCGGGCGCACCATCACTTCCTCGAACTGGAAGCCCTTTTCGAGCAGGGCCACCTTTACCATGTTGTAGTAATCGCTGACCGGAAAACCATAGAGCTTGATCATTGCAGCACCCTCCCGGAGAAAATAGTTATTACCCTTGTTACGAACATACCCTGGTCACGAAGACTGTATCAGGCCGAGGCCCGGCGCAATATAGCGTTCGAAGTGCGCAAGTGAGAGCTCATGCCACTCGCGTTCGATCGCGCGGCAGAGTTGCGCGGTACTGAGGTCTTCCGACCCGGGCAGCACACCAAAGCCGCACGCCGCGCGGTCGCCGATCCGGCTACCGGCCAGGCGCAGCAGATCGTAGAGCCAGCGCTGGGGCGGTCGCGCCGCATCGCAGGGGATGTTCCAGTCGGCCAGGGCCGCTTTGAGCAGCGCCACATCGCGCAGCTCCAGGCGATTGTTCACGATCTGCACCAGAAACCGGTCGAGCCGCGCCCACACCAGTTGCCGCTCGGCGTCGCTGAAACCATTCCACTGACTCACTTCGTGGGCGCAACGCATGCAGCCCCGGCACACGCTGTCGCCGATGCCGGAGGAGCAGATGCCGATACAGGGCGTGCCTATGCGCGACGTATCGATGCGGGACATACCTGTGCGGGACATACCTGATACGGGAAGAAGCGACCGTGGTTCCGCACTCTACCCGCAGCGCCCGCCGCTCGCCAGCACCCGCTGCCCCGCGCCGGACAAACCCGCGCAAACAGCTTCATTTGGCGTAGAATTCTGGCCCCGGGCCGCACCGGCCCCGGCGGGGAGTGACTGGCCCTCCCCCGCGACGACCCGCCCGCCCATAGTCCCAACAGGAGTATCTGCCGTGCTAGCTGCCTATCGGAAACATGTCGAGGAACGCGCCGCCGAGGACGTACCGCCCAAGCCCCTGAATCCGGAGTGGACGGCGGCACTGGTCGAACTCCTGAAGAACCCGCCGCCCGGGGAAGCGGATCTGCTGCTCGATCTGATCACCAACCGGGTACCGCCGGGCGTGGACGCGGCGGCCTATGTCAAGGCCGGGTTCCTGTCGGCCATCGTCAAGGGCGAGGCGACATCGCCGCTGATCGACCGCCCCCACGCGATCCGTCTGCTCGGCATGATGCTGGGCGGCTACAACATCGCGACCCTGGTGGGCGCGCTCGACGATGCCGAGCTCGGCCCGTTGGCCGCCGAACAACTCAAACACACCCTGCTGATGTTCGATGCGTTCCACGATGTCGCGGAAAAGGCCCAGAAAGGCAATGTTCAAGCGCGCGCGGTGCTCCAGTCCTGGGCCGACGCGGAGTGGTTCCTGAAGCGTCCGGAAGTCCCGAACAAGCTCACCGCCATCGTCTTCAAGGTGCCCGGCGAAACCAACACCGACGACCTGTCGCCAGCCCCCGATGCCTGGTCGCGGCCCGACATCCCGCTGCACGCCAAGGCCATGTACAAGATTCCCCGCGAGGGCGTGGAGAACGCCGAAGCGCAGATCCTGGAACTGAAGCAGAAAGGTTACCCGGTGGCTTTCGTGGGCGACGTGGTCGGCACCGGCTCCTCGCGCAAATCCGCCACCAACTCGGTGCTCTGGTACACGGGCGACGACCTGCCCGGCATCCCCAACAAGCGCGCCGGCGGCATCTGCATCGGCGGCAAGGTCGCGCCGATTTTCTTCAACACCATGGAAGACTCCGGCGCCCTGGTGTTTGAGGCACCGGTCGAAAAACTCGAAACCGGGCAGGTCATCGACATCCTGCCCTACGACGGGAGGATTCTCGATCAGGCGACCGGCGCCGTGCTGGCGGAATTTGAACTGCGCTCCGCCGTGCTGCTGGACGAAGTGCGCGCCGGCGGCCGCATCAACCTGATCGTGGGTCGCGGCCTGACCCGACGCGCCCGCGAAACGCTAGGCCTCGGCTCGACCGAGCTGTTCCGCACCCCGCAGCAGCCCGCCGACACCGGCAAGGGTTATACGCTCGCGCAGAAAATGGTCGGCCGCGCCTGCGGTGTGACCGGCGTGCGGCCCGGCGCCTATTGCGAGCCGATGATGACCACCGTGGGCTCCCAGGACACCACCGGCCCCATGACCCGCGACGAATTGCAGGATCTCGCCTGCCTCGGCTTCTCGACCGACCTGGTGATGCAGTCCTTCTGCCACACGGCGGCCTATCCCAAGCCGGTGGACATCGAGACCCAGCACACACTGCCCGACTTCATCATGAATCGCGGCGGCGTGTCCCTGCGCCCGGGCGACGGCATCATCCACAGCTGGATCAACCGCATGCTGCTGCCCGACACCGTGGGCACCGGCGGCGACTCCCACACGCGCTTCCCGATCGGGATTTCGTTCCCGGCGGGCTCCGGCCTGGTCGCCTTCGCCGCCGCCACCGGGGTCATGCCCCTCGATATGCCGGAGTCGGTGCTGGTCCGCTTCAAGGGCCAGATGCAGCCCGGGATCACGCTGCGGGATCTGGTCCACGCGATTCCCTACTACGCCATTCAGCAGGGCCTGCTGACAGTGGCCAAGCAGGGCAAGAAGAACGTCTTCTCGGGCCGCGTGCTGGAAATCGAAGGGCTGGAAACCCTTACCGTCGAACAGGCGTTCGAGTTGTCGGACGCCTCCGCCGAGCGCTCCGCCTCCGGCTGTACCATCCGCCTGAGCGAGGCGTCGATTGCGGAATATCTGCGCTCCAACATCACCATGCTGCGCTGGATGATCTCCGAAGGTTACGGCGACCCCCGCACCCTCGAACGCCGCGCCCGCAAGATGGAAGCCTGGCTCGCCAAGCCGGAGCTCCTGGTGGCGGACAAGGACGCCGAATACAGCGCGGTGATCGACATCGATCTGAATGAAATCCGCGAACCCATCGTCTGTGCCCCCAACGACCCCGACGATGCGCGCCTGCTGTCGCAAGTGGCGGGCGACAAGGTGGACGAGGTCTTCATCGGTTCGTGCATGACCAACATCGGGCATTTCCGCGCCGCCGGCAAACTGCTGGAGCAGGTAAAACCCGGAACCCTCAAGACCCGCTTCTGGATCGTGCCGCCGACCCGCATGGACGAGCACACCCTGATGGAAGAGGGTTACTACAGCATCTACGGCCGCGCCGGCGCGCGCACCGAGATGCCCGGCTGCTCCCTGTGCATGGGCAACCAGGCGCGCGTGGCACCGGGAACCACGGTGCTGTCGACCTCGACCCGGAACTTCCCCAACCGCCTGGGCGACGGCGCCAACGTCTATCTGACCTCGGCGGAACTGGCCGCGGTGGGCGGCATTCTGGGGCGCCTGCCCACGCCTGAGGAATATCTCGAGTACGCCGCCGACATCGGCAGCAAAGCGAAGGAAATCTATCGTTACATGAACTTCGATCAGATCGCCTCCTTCCAGAAGGCGGCGGACGACGGCAAGCGCATTGCCGCCGAACTGATTATCGAAGTGACCTGAGCAAGGCGTCGGTGCCGCGGCAACTGCCCGTCGGTTTGTTAACCAGCGCACATTGTCGATGTGGCGTGGTCGCCTGATCAGGGTGATCGCCCTAAGGTTGCACCATCAAGGCTGACCCTCTCTGAGAGCGGCGGGACCACAGTTCCCGCCGCTCTTTTTTATCGAAGGTTTTTTACCGAAGGTATTTTCCCGGACGTTGCGCGCGAAGGTTTCCGCACCTATTACCGCAAACCCGGCGCAAGCCGCTGCGGCCATCCGGAAACTTCAGACCGCCGTCACGGATGCGCCGGGGCGCGGCCGGGTCCGCTGCACATGCCAGGTTCCACCCACGAGAACGCCGATCACGGCCAGGTAAAACAACACCTGCGTGCCGGCGGGCTCGGCTTCGTAACCCACCAGGGTCCCCAGCACCCTACCCGATACCGAATCGTTACTGATCAGCCAGGACGTGTCCCAGAGATAGCCCAGCGCGGGCAGATAATCCGCCTGGATCAGGAATTTCGCGGCCTGTCCGGCCATGCCCGCCGCGAGCAAGGTCAACAGCGCGGAAGACACCGTAAACAGATGACGCGAGGGAATCGTCAACAATCCGCTATAGAGCGCGAGTCCGACCAGTGCGCCCAGTCCGACGCCGGCGGAACCGGCAAACATCGCCGCCGCCGTGGAACCGCCCGCCGCGATGCCGTACAGAAACAGCACCACTTCCGAGCCTTCGCGCAGCACCGCCAGACCCACCAGCGCGGCCAGGATACGCGGCGGTTTCTGCCCGCTGCGCACCGACTCGCCGGCCCGACCGGCGTCGCGCGCCAGCTCCTCGCCGTGGCGGGACATCCACAGGATGTGGGCGCCGAGCATGACCACCACGGTCAGCAGGATCAGTGCGTTGAACAACTCCTGGCCCATGCCGGCGGCCAGATCCGCGATCCGCTCCGCACCCAGCGCCACCAGCACGGCCCCGACCACGCCAGCGCCGATGCCCAGTGTCACCATGACACCGCGCCCCCGCACACCCCGGGTTGCCGCGCACACGATGCCGACCACCAGAGCTGCTTCCAGCACTTCGCGAAAGACGATAATCAGCGCACTCAGCACGGTCGCATCACCCGTCCGCTATTCAACGACGACCGCGCCCTGCGCGGTGTCCTCATGAAACTCGCCAAAAAACTTGTAGGTGCCAGGCTTGAGTGGACCCACGGCAATTTTCGCGGTCTTGCCGCCGGCGATGACCTTCTCGCGATGCAGGTCGTGACTTTCGAACTCCTCCGGGGTGGCGTCGCGATTCTCCACCACCAGCATCACCTTGGTATTGGCGGGCACCTTCACCGTGGCGGGTTCGAAGCGGTGATCCTTGATGACCAGCGGGATTTCCGGTGTCTCCGCCCAGACTTCCGGCGCCAGCAGCAGTGCGAGCAGCAGCAATCCAAATGACTTACGCATCATTGTTCTCCGGTCGCGTTCGATTCAAACGATAATGATTATTATCTGTAAAGTAAACTGCGACCCTCTCTGGGTGGTTGGCCGCCGCACGCGCGGTGCGCCGGCGCCGTTACAGTTCCACCCCAATCCGGTCGCGCATCGCCACCGCCCGCGCTTTCGCCGCGTCAATGGTCTGGCCGCGCGCGAGGCAGACTCCCATGCGGCGCCGGCCATTGACCTCAGGTTTTCCGAACAGGCGCAACTGGGTGTCCGGCGCGCTCAGCGCCGCATCCAGACCGGAAAACCGCACCCGGGTCGAGGTGCCTTCGACCAGCAGGGCGGCGGATGCGGCCGGTCCGTGCTGGACGATGTTCGGTATCGGCAGCCCGAGAATCGCCCTCACATGCAGCGCAAACTGGGACAGATCCTGGGAGATGAGCGTCACCATCCCGGTATCGTGGGGGCGCGGCGATACCTCGCTGAAAATCACCGCGTCGCCGCGCACGAAAAATTCGACGCCGAACAGACCCCAGCCGCCCAGCGCCTCGGTGACCTGTGCCGCCATGACCCGCGCGCGTTCGAGCGCGGTTTCCGACATCGACTGCGGCTGCCAGGACTCGCGGTAGTCGCCCTCCTCCTGACGATGCCCGATGGGCGCGCAAAAACTGGTGCCGTCGCGGTGGCGCACGGTGAGCAGGGTGATTTCGTAATCGAAGGCGACGAAACCCTCGACGATCACCCGCCCGGCGCCCGCGCGCCCGCCGGCCTGGGCATAGTCCCAGGCCGCGGCGACATCCGCCGGATCGCGCACCAGGCTCTGCCCCTTGCCCGATGAACTCATGACGGGCTTGACCACGCACGGCAGACCGATGGCGGCCACCGCCGCATCGAACTCGGCGCGGGTATCCGCAAACCGGTAGGGCGATGTCGGCAGACCCAGGGTTTCCGCCGCGAGCCGGCGGATACCTTCGCGATTCATCGTCAGATGGGCGGCGCGCGCGCTCGGCACGACTGTGTACCCCTCGCTTTCCAGCGCCAGCAGGGTATCGGTGGCAATCGCCTCGATCTCGGGAACGATATAGTGCGGCCGCTCGTGTTCGATCACCGCGCGCAGCGCAGCGCCATCGAGCATCGACAGCACATGGGAGCGATCCGCCACCTGCATGGCCGGCGCATTGGCGTAGCGGTCGAGGGCGATCACTTCGCAGCCCAGGCGTTGCAGCTCAATGGCGACTTCCTTGCCCAATTCACCCGCGCCGCACAGCAGCACGCGCGTCGCCGTGGCGGAGAAGGGAGTACCCAGGGTCGTCATGCGCGCCGCCATGTGTTGTCCGGAAGCCGACATTATAAGAGGCGAAGCGCCGTGCGGACCCGCCGCTGCTGGTAAAATGCCCGTTCGTATCCAGCGACCGCGCCCATGAAACCCGAACTGCTCTCGCCCGCCGGCAGCTACAAAAGCATGCGTTACGCCTTCGCCTATGGCGCCGACGCCGTCTACGCCGGCCAGCCGCGCTACAGCCTGCGGGTGCGCAACAACGAGTTCAACCACCTCGACATCATGGCGGAAGCGGTTGCCGAAGCCCATCGCGGCGGCAAGCAGTTCTATGTGGCGAGCAACATTTCGCCCCACAACGACAAGGTACGCACCTACCTGCGGGACATGGAGCCGGTGATCGCCATGGGACCGGACGCCCTCATCATGTCCGATCCGGGGCTGATCATGCTGGTGCGCGAACGCTGGCCGGACATGCCGATCCACCTGTCGGTACAGGCCAACGCGGTCAACTACGCCACCGTGCGTTTCTGGCACCAGCAGGGTATTACCCGGGTGATTCTTTCGCGCGAACTGTCGCTCGAGGAAATCGAAGAGATTCGCGACCAGTGCCCGCAGATGGAGCTCGAAGTCTTCGTCCACGGCGCGCTCTGCATCGCCTATTCCGGCCGCTGCCTGCTGTCGGGCTACATGAATCACCGCGATCCCAACCAGGGCGCCTGCACCAACGCCTGCCGCTGGAAATACCAGGCCCACGAAGCCACCCAGACCGAGACCGGCGACATCATTCCCACGCGCCCCGTCGGCACCTGGAACCCGGCCGATGCGGCACCCCAGGAAGAGGAAGAAAGCCCGCTCGTGCTGCTCCAGGAAGCCAGCCGCCCGGGCGAGCTGATGCCGGCCTATGAAGACGAGCACGGCACCTACATCATGAATTCCAAGGACCTGCGCGCGGTGCAGCACGTCCCGCGCATGGTCGAGATGGGCATCAAATCCCTGAAAATCGAGGGCCGCACCAAATCCCACTATTATGTCGCGCGCACCGCCCAGACCTACCGCCGCGCCATCGACGAGGCGGTCAACGGCGTGCCCTTCGACATGAGTCTGATGCGCGAACTCGACCACCTCGCCAACCGGGGCTATACCGAGGGCTTCTACCGCCGCCATGTCCCCGAGGCGTATCAGAACTACGACCAGGGCAACTCGGGCAACACCCAGCAGCAGTTCGTGGGCGACATCGCCGAACTCGACGCCGACCGCGGCTGGATCTCCATCGAAGTGAAAAACCGTTTCGAGACCGGCGACCGGCTGGAACTCATCACGCCGGCCGGCAATCGCACTTTCACGCTGAATCACCTCGAGAATCTGCGCGGCGAAACCATCGCGGCGGCGCCGGGTTCGGGGCATCGTGTGCGCTTCCCCCTGCCCGAGGGCGGGCTCGGCAACGACGGCAGCGAGTTCGCGCTGCTCATGCGCCACCTCCCCGGCGCGCCGCCTGTCGCAGCCAAATAAGGCGAAGATCGCAGGCGGATGAGCAAGCTGCTGCTGATCCTCGTAGGCCTGGGCCTCTGGTACACCTGGCGGCACCGCAACCGCTTCCGCGCATTGTCACCGGAACAACGCCATTACCTGCTCTGGCGCAGTTTCTTTATCGGTTTTTTTGCATTGACGCTGGCACTCGCCCTCAGCGGCCGCGTCCACTGGCTTAGTGCCGCCTTCGCCGCGCTGCCGCTCGTGGCACGGACACTGATCACCGCGGCCGCGCGCGCATGGCCGCTGCTGCGCCTGTGGAGTCGGGCCGGAGGTCCGAGGGTCGCGCCCCGCTTCCGCACCCCGATACTCGAAGTGCGCATCGATCTGGCAACCGGCGCCATCGATGGCACCGTGACCGCGGGGCGGTTTTCCGGACAGGCCCTGTCCGCGCTGACGCGCCAGCAACTGGAACAGTTGCGCGCCGAACTCGATCCGGCGGATCGCAACTCGCTGCTGCTGTTGAGTGCCTATTTAGCGCGACGTTTCGGCAGCGCCGGGAATTCCGGACCGCAACCGCCCACGCCAGAGCGGCCCGATACCGACGAAGCCTGGCGCATCCTTGGCCTCAGCCCTGGCGCCAGCCGCGAAGACATCATTCAGGCCCACAAGCGGTTGATGCAGAAACTGCACCCGGATCGCGGCGGCAACGATTATCTGGCGGCCAAGGTCAACACGGCGCGGGATGAGTTGCTGGGGCCGCATTGAGGCACAACTGTGATCGCCGCGCCCGGACTCCTATAATGCCCAGGCCAATCTCGTCCCGTCCCGGTGGCACAGCTGGATAGCGCGGCCCCCTCCTAAGGGGCAGGTCGGAGGTTCAAATCCTCTCCGGGACGCCAAACACCCTTCCAAGTAGCTCCAAGGTTGTCTGTAAGCCACTGATAATAAAAAGAACTAGTGCCCAGGACTTCCGGGGTGTTCCATTGCATTCCAGCACACATTGGGGGTACATTCTAGGGGTACTTCACAAACCCCCGGAGCACATACCCCCATGCGAGCGCAAAACAGGCTTACCGCCAAGACCGTAGCGGCGGCGAAATTCGAGGGCAAGCCCCGTAAGCTGTTTGACGGCGCCGGGCTGTTTCTGCACCTTCAGGCGGGGGGCCGTTACTGGCGCCTGAAGTACCGCCACAACGGCGCGGAAAAGCTGTTGGCGCTGGGGGTATATCCGCACGTCACCCTGGCCGCGGCGCGCGCCCGTCGCGATGAAGCACTGACCCAACTGGCGGACGGCATCGACCCCACCGCCCAGCGCAAGGCGGAGAAGGCCAGCGCGGGGACGGACACCTTCGAGGCCGTCGCGCGCGAATGGATGGCAAAGCAAACCAAGGTGCTGGCGCCCGAAACCCTGCGACTCACCCGCCGCCGCTTCGAGACTTGGGCATTTCCCATCATCGGCGCCCAACCCATGCGCGCACTGGAGCCGCCCGAGCTGCTGCGCCTGCTGCGCCGGATCGAGACCCAGGGCAAGCACGAAACCGCCAAGCGCGTACGCCAGCGCATCGGGCAGGTTTTCCGGTACGCCATCGCCACCGGCCGCGCTGACCGGGATCCCACCGCCGACCTGAAAGGGGCGTTGACGCCCACGGCAACCCAGCACCGGGCCGCCATCACCACCCCCGCCGAGTTTGGGGCACTGCTGCGCGCCATTGACGGCTACAGCGGACAGCCTGCCAGCCGGGCCGCGCTCGCCCTGGCGCCGCTGACCTTTGTGCGCCCGGGGGAGCTGCGCATGGCGCGCTGGCCGGAGATCGACCTTGACGCGGCACTCTGGCGGATACCTTCCGTCCGCATGAAGATGAAGCGGGAGCACATTGTCCCGCTGAGCCGGCAAGCCGTTGCCATCCTGCGGGAGCTGCACCCCATCACCTGCCATCGCCCCTACGTGTTCGAGTCGGTGCGCCCTGGCCGCCCGCTTTCGGAAAACACCATGAATACCGCGCTTCGGACCATGGGCTACTCGGGGGACATGATGACGCCGCACGGCTTCCGCGCGAGCGCTTCCACGCTGCTGCATGAGCTGGGCTGGCCGCCGGAAGTGATCGAACTACAACTGGCACACGCCCAGCGCAGTCAGGTTGCCGCCGCCTACAACCGCAGTGCCCGGCTTGAGGAACGCCGCCGGATGTTGCAGGCATGGGCCGATCACCTGGACAGCCTGCGCAAGGGTGCGGCCGTGGTGCCGATCCGCGCCCCGTTGCGCAACCCATAATTATTATGGCTAAAATGCCGAGCCCGTCCGCTGCCGACTGGTTGCGACTGATCCGGTCTGCCTCAGCCGATTCCGCCCATGTGCGTTTGACGGTTCACGCCCGCCGGCGGATGCACCAGCGCAAGGTAACCCTGCGCGAGGTGCTGAACGTACTGCGGCGCGGCGCCTTCGAGGAAGCACCGGCGCCGAGCCTGAAACCGCCCGGGCACTGGACGGCGCGGCTTGCGGATCGCACGGGGGTGGCCGTGGTGATCGGCTTCGACCCCGAGGGGCGCCCCATCGTGCTGGATGTTGTCACTGTCATGCGAGGCCGTTGAACCATGCACCATTACACCGAGTCCGGCTTGCCCTATGTGTGGCTGGCCGATGGCTATCGCCTGGAACCCACCGCCTACGGCGAGGCCCTGAGCGTTCAGGATGCCGATGGACTGCACCGCGCCATCGCCCGCTGGGTGGCCGAATCCCTGCCCAGACTCCACGGGCGCGAGGTGAAATTCCTGCGCCTGGAGTTGGACCACACGCAAGCCGAACTGGCCGGCCGACTGGGCGTTACCGAACAGACCGTTTCCCTGTGGGAGCGCCAGCCCGGCAAACCGATACCCGCCGCCGCGGATCGTCTGCTTCGCCTGCTGGTGGAGGCCTGGCTGGACCATGGGCAACCGCTGTCCCAAGCCATGGCGCGCGTACAAGGGGCCGCCGTGCATGCACCCGTGGTGCGTCAACCCTTCCGGCGCGGGCGCAAGAGCTGGCGAGCGGCGGCTTAGGCGAACCCCTGATGCTCGATCGCTTGAGAAACCCCGCGCGCCGGCCGCCGAGCCCCGGCGTGGTGCTGCGGGAAGACGCGCTCCCGGCGCTGGCGATGACGCAAACAGAGTTCGCCCGCCGGCTGAGCGGAGGCGCGGCCCTTCTTCGGGGCGCGAGGGTGCGGGCGTGGTGCCGATCCGCCGGACTGTTGTGTAATCCAGTTATTGCCAGTTGCTGCAAAGCGGGGTATTGACATCTACTGAATTGCCGCTAGATTATATCCACCCCGGGGTATGCGTAGCGGACTGATACACATGCCGACGGGGAGGGGCCACACGATGAGGCCCTGATATGTCGTCAACAAACCCCCACCCCACCATCCTGCGCCGCCGTCAGGTTCAAGAGCGCACCGGTTTAAGTTGTTCAGGAATCTACGCGCGCCTTGACCCGCAGAAACCTGGCTACGACCCCACGTTTCCAAGGCAAATTTCTCTAGGCCACGGCGCGCGAGCCGTCGGGTGGTTGGAGCACGAGGTCACTAGTTGGCTTGAAGCCCAGGTCGCGAAATCCCGCGCGGCGCGGGGTTGAGCCATGGACGCACAACAAAACCCCCGGGGGCTGGCGGGCACCCGGGGCAAGCGAATTACCAAAAACAGCCCGTACATTCTACCGCACCACCGGTTGAACGGCTGCTGCCGCGCCTGGAATCTGTCCTAAAAACGGGTGACCGACGATGGCGGGCGTGTTGTCCGGCGCACGATGGAAAAAGCCGAAGCCTGGCCATCCGCGAGGTTGATGAAGGCCGGGTGCTGATCCACTGTTTCGCCGGTTGCGGCGCGGTGGATGTCATCGCGGCAGCCGGGCTGACGCTTGGCGACCTCTCCCCGGCGACACTGAAAAACACCCGCCCGCTACGCCCGGGCGAGCGCTGGATCCCGCGCGAGGCGCTGAGCGCGCTGGCCCATGAGCTCCTTGTCGGCCTGATCATCCTTGAGCGTGGCGCGACGGGCGCACCGCTGGATCGTCGCTGGCTGGACCGCCTGGCCCTGGTGCGTGCGCGCGTGTCCGCTGGTGCGGCGGAGGTCGGAGCGTGACGACCATCGACCGAGGTGTGACATTCCTGGATGACGCGGCAGCCCGACAAACTGGCCTTCAAAATCCAGCGGACGGCAATGGCTGGCCTGACATCACGCCAATTCCAGACGCGCGCCTGCCGGTGCCTGCGTTCGCCATGGAGCTACTGCCGGAATCGTTGCGGGCGTGGGTGAGTGACATTGCCGAGCGCATGCAATGCCCGCCAGACTTCCCCGCCATTGGCGCCATGGTGTCGCTGGCCGCGGTGGTTGGCAGACGGATAGGCATTCGACCGAAGCAGCGCGATGACTGGGCCGTCGTGCCCAATCTGTGGGGCGCCGTCGTGGGGCGCCCTGGCGTGCTCAAGACGCCCGCGCTGAGCGAGGCCATGCGCCCACTCGAACGGCTCGCTGCCGTGGCGAGAGAAGCCCACACCGCCGCCCAGCGCGAGCACGTCGGCCGGTCCGAGCTTGCCAAGGCCAAAAAGGACGTGCTGCGCGCCGAGATGCGCGCGAAAAATGGCCGCCGCGACGATGACATCATCCTGGCTGACTTAGCCGCGCTGGCCGAGCAGGACGCGCCACCGGTAGAGCTGCGCTACATGAGCAACGACCCGACGGTCGAGAAGCTGGGCGAGTTACTGGCCGCCAACCCGGCTGGCGTGCTGGTATTCCGGGACGAACTGACCGGCTGGCTGCGCAACCTGGACCGCGAGGGGCGGGAAAGCGACCGCGCGTTTTATTTGGAATCGTGGAACGGCACGGGCGCCTACAACTACGACCGGATAGGACGCGGAACACTGCACATAGAGGCTGCCACCGTGTCGGTGCTGGGGGGCATTCAGCCTGGCCCGCTGGCGTCCTATGTGCGCGAGGCATCAACGGGCGGGCGCGGCGCCGACGGCTTGTTACAGCGCTTCCAGATGCTGGTCTGGCCGGACGAACCACGCGGCTGGGTCAACATAGACCGATGGCCGGACACCGACGCCAAAAATGCCGCGTTCGCGACCTTCGAGCGACTGGCCGGACTTGATCCGCTGGCCGTTGGCGGAGGCAGCGATGACGGCGGCTTGTCCTACCTGCGGTTCGCGCTGGACGCCCAGGAAGCGTTCGACGAATGGCGCAGCGATCTGGAGGCCCGGATACGCGCGGGCGAGCCGGAAATCATCGAAGCGCACTTGAGCAAATACCGCTCCCTGCTGCCGAGCCTGGCCTTGCTATGCCACTTGGCGGACAAACCGCACGGCGGGCCGGTCACCCTGGCCGCCATGCTGCGCGCTGCCGACTGGTGCGAGTACTTGGAGGCACACGCGCGCCGGCTGTATGCGCACGGCATTGGCGCCGACTACGCGGCCGTCCATGCGCTGGCAGCGCGCATCAAACGCGGCGACGTGAAAGACGGCGCCACACCGCGGGAAGTCTACCGAAACCACTGGGCCGGACTGGACAAGGACGCCGTCGCCCGGGCGCTGGACGTGCTGGAAGGCTGCGGCTGGCTTCGCCTTGCGGAGCTGCCGACCGCTGGCCGGCCGTCACTCGTTATCCGACTGAGCCCAAATTTGGAGGCCAAGTCATGAGGTGGTCTGAGCGCTACCTGCAAAAAAAATATCTACACACACGGGGCCCCCGGCAGTGCCAAAAGTGCCAAAAGCCCCTGAATCACCCCCAGGAACCCCTTTTGGCACTTTTGACACTGGGGGGGGGGGTGGCCCATACCGTAGAAAAAAAATCCGGGTTTTCGCCCGATTCGCCCCTTTCGCCCACCATACAAGGCGATTCGCCCGCACCCGTCCGCGGCCACCGGACGTTGATCCAGACTGACGCGGGGGTTGCTGCTGCGGCGCACCTCTTCCACAACCACCTGTTCGGCCCAGGGCAGGCCACCGGCTGTTGTGCGGCCCGCCACGGGCGCTACTGCCCCGAAGGTGCCCGGCTGCGGGAGGCTTACCACACGGCGCACAGACAGGCGGAGGGGCGCCAATGAGCGCGCCTGACGCCCCTGCTGATCGCACCTCCCCGAGTACCGCGCGCATATCCGCAAGCTGGCCGAGACCCCGCGTCAGCCCGCTGGCAAGCGCTCCAAGCGCCACGGCGAGACTGAGCAGCGCCGAGGGTATCCCTGGCCGACCGACTGCGACCCAGGGCCATCAGATGACTGACAGCAGGCGAAAACAGCGAGGAAGACCCTTTACGGCCGGCACCAGTGGCAACCCCCGGGGGGAGGGTAAATGTTTATGCCTTCAGGTTATGGCTACCGACTTGGCCACTCGAGATGGCGCTAACCCGGGTTTTTGGGCGTTTTCTGATCCCCGCGCGCGTGGATCCCCGACTTTTGAGGACCATTCTGGGTAAAAAGGCAGTCAGCACCCGGCCGCGCGGAAAGTTGAAAAACCCACCCTTACGCGCGCGTGGAGCCCTGGAGTTTTCGGACGCCCTAAAAAGGGAATTTTGCGGACCATTTTCGACAAAAAAAGGCGTGACACCCCGCGCGTATGGAGCCCCATTATTGGGGCCCATTCCGGGCAAAAAGGCCCGCCCGCACCCGCGCGCGTGGATCCCCGAGTTTTGGGACCCATTCCCGGCAAAAAAAGGCCGTCCGCACCGCGCGCGGGGAGTCCTGTCTACTCGGGGACGGCGCCAAACACCCTGTTCATAGGTTTCCGCGTCCGCATGGCATTCGAGCCATTCGCGCGCCTCTTCCTCGCTCAAGGGGGTGATCTTGCTGCCACCCGTCCGGCTGTTTTGATCGACGGCGACCGCGTAGCGCGTCATGGGGCCACCACGGCCCGCCAGAAAGCATTCACCCGTCCGCTTGCGGTAGAAGTCTTCCTCCCACCACTGGAAGTCTGAGCGGCTGCCGCTGTAGCTGGCGTTCGCGATGTGCTCCGCTGTGTCAGTGTCATATTTCTTGCCGTTGATGATGGCTTTCATGGTGCATTCTCCTTGCGTTGTTGGGTGAGTCACACGCCGGTCACTTGGGGGTATTTTTGGGGGTACATTGCGAAATTTTCCAATAAAATACCCACTGAAAACAAAGCACTAGCCTTTTTGTTTGGTGCCTCTCCGGACGCCAATTACCCCCGCAGCACCTGCACCTCCCAAGACCAATCCCCGGCCAAGCCACCTGTGGTGGGTGCGCTGGGCTCACCCACACCCTGCGCCGGACACCGGCCAGACTCGCAGCCCGTAGGGCGGATAAGCGCAGCGCATCCGCAAGACCTACCGCTACCTGCGGGTCAGAGTCAGACTCCCCCGCTCAGGGCTTGGCATCGGCCGGCGCCAGCATGGCGTCGATGGCGCCGCTGAACACGGGATAGGCGACGGCGCGGGATGCGCGCGGTCAGGCGCACCTTGCCGGGACTGCCGGGCTCCGTAACCCCCAGGCGTGCCGCTCACCCCGAGTTTGCCGCCCAGCGCCATGTCGGCCGCCAACCGGCCCTTGTCCTTTTCATCATCCAGGCAGGCAGCGAAGCGGCTGGCCTCGAGGTCGAGCTTGGCGGCATGGGCCTTGAGTGTCTCGACGCACAGCGGAATCAAGAGACAGCGGGAGGTCGAAACGGTGGGGGAACGAATGGTTGCGCGCCGCCACCGACCAAATCACATCCCCGATTGTCGATCCGTCGACAACCCGTCGGTGCTTTTCGGCAGCCTGGCTGTTGCGGCTTTGTTATGGCGCGACCAGAATCCACGGCTGTTTCCACTCGCCAGCGCTCCCCGCGTCCCGCTGAACCCGGGCGCTGCCGCCGGAAAACCGGCGACGACCGACTCCCGTGCTGAACAACGGGTTCATTTCGCCCGACCGCTTTCGGTCGGGTTTGCCTACTCACCCATAGCGGCTATGATCGACAGTCCATTTACCTATCCCGCGACCAGCGATCCGCGTTGCGGTATTCCACCCCCCTTTATTCACGGAGCAACAACATGGCCAACAACATGAGCAGCAACACCGCGGAAGACATCGTCATGCACGGCGCGATCCGGCTGGATTCGCCCCAGTTTGGCGTGATGGATCCGCTGTCGGAGGAGACCCACCCGCAAGCGTATTACGACGCCATCAAACAGCGCTTTGCCGAGGAACGGGATCTGCGCATCAACTATCGGCCCGAGGGCAGCAAGCAGTACGACACCGAGTTGCAGGGTGAACTGGCCAAATACGACCAGGACCCTTACGCGGGTCCTGTTGCGCCCCGCGCGCCGCTGACCGATACCGTGGAATGCCTGTTCATCGGCGGCGGTTTTTCCGCGCTGCTGACCTCGGCGCGGCTGCGCGAAATCGGCGTGGACAGCATCCGCATTGTGGAGCGCGGCGCCGACGTGGGCGGCACCTGGTACTGGAACCGCTATCCCGGCATCGCCTGCGACGTGCCGTCCTACGATTACCTGCCGCTGCTGGATGAAATGAACTATGTTCCCAAGCACCGCTATGCGCGGGGCGACGAGATTTTTCAACACTGCCGCGCGATCGCGAAAAAATACGATCTCTATGACCTCGCCGTCTTTCAGACCACGGTGATCGAGACCCGCTGGGACAAGGCCGAGCTGCTGTGGCATATCAGGACCGATCGCGGCGACCACATGAAGGCGCGCTTCGTGATCTGCGCGAACGGCATTCTGTCCAAGCCCAAGCTCACCAAAATCCAGGGCATGGAAACCTTCAAGGGTCATTCGTTTCACACCTCGCGCTGGGATTACGCCTATACCGGCGACGATCTGTCCGGGCTGAAGGACAAGCGCGTCGGCATCATCGGCACCGGCGCCACCGCCGTGCAGGCGGTGCCGGGTCTGGGCGCCAATGCGAAGGAACTGTATGTGTTCCAGCGCACGCCCTCGTCCATCGACATTCGCGACGACTGGGAAACCGATCCCGAGTGGGCGAAAAAGCTGCCAGCCGGCTGGCAGATGCAGCGCCGCAACCTGATGCTGAAACCCAAGCCGCTGAGCCCCGAGGCACTGGCCAAAATCGCCGCGATGCCGCGCGAGGAGAAACTGCGCCGCCAGGAGAACGCCAACATCGATTCCATGATGCGCATCCACAAACGCATCGAGGAAATCGTCAAGGACAAGGCCACCGCCGAAGCACTCAAACCCTGGTACATGATGATGTGCAAGCGGCCCTGCTTTCACGAGGACTATCTGCCCACCTTCAACCGGCCGAACGTGCATCTGGTCGATACCCGCGGCCAGGGCATCACCGAGATCAATGCAAAAGGGCCGGTATTCGACGGCAAGCAGTACGAGCTGGATCTGCTGATTTATGCCACCGGTTTCGAGATCCAGAAAACCGGCATCTACAACCAGATCATTGGCGAGAACGGCGTCGAGCTGAACGACAAGTACAGGGACGGTATTCGCACGCTGTTGGGTATCCATTCCAAGGGCTATCCCAACCTGTTCATCATGAACGGCTATCAGGCGTCGTTTCAGTTCAACCTCACCGACATGATGCAGAGCCAGGGCGGGCACATCGCGGCCTGTATCGATTACGCGCGCAAGCACGGCTACCAGGCGCTGGATGTGACGGAGGAATCCGAAGAATTCTGGGTGCAGGAAGTCATCAAGTATCGCGGCAAGACCGACCGCAACAAGCAGTGCACACCGGGTTATTACAATTTCGAGGGCGAAGACAACCGGCGCCAGGACGGCACCTACAACGGTGGCTTCGTGAAGTACATGGCGCACCTCGCCGACGTCGAGCGGGACATGGAAAAACATTTCTCCTTTTCCGGAAGGTAGCGTTGATAATCAAAAGATCGAGATTTCGGGAATATTGAATCGCGGGGGTGATGGCGAGGGCGCGACGGCAGAGAGGGGCCGCGATCATGGCGGATGCGCTCCGCTTATCCGCCCTACGACGGAAAGCGCCGCGTGTGTAGGGTGGGTAAGCGCAGCGCACCCACCGAAAAACCACGCGCCCGACGGCTGGAGCGGGGCGACGATCACTGGAAACGCAGGAGCGATTTCCAGTGAAATGGGAATCCAGGTGCCGCGCCATCTCCGCGTCCAGTGGCGCCTGGACCCCCGCCTGCGCGGGGGTAACGGGGTAAAAAGTGAATCAGACTTTCCATAATTTCCAATAATAAAGGCGAAAGAGCCTTTTCAATCAGGAGAGCACCATGACTCAGCGAATGCTGGAAGGCTTCAAGGTCGTCGACTTCACCCACGTGGTCGCCGGCCCGCACTGCACCAAGCTGCTCGCCGAGCACGGTGCCGAGGTGATCAAGATCGAGCCGCTCGGCGGCGAGCTGGCGCGCATGCTGCCGATGCACCGCGAAGGTCGCAGCGCCTATTTCATCCAGCACAATGTCGGCAAGAAACCCATGGCGATGGATCTCGCCACCCCGGAGGCCCAGGCCATCTGTCGGGAGTTGATCAAGCAGGCCGATGTGGTGGTCGAAAACTTTTCGCCCGGCGTCATGAAGCAACACGGTCTGGATTGGGAAAGTCTGCGCAAGATCAATCCCGATCTGGTGATGTGCTCGATTTCCTGTTTCGGCCAGACCGGGCCCCTGTCCAAACTGCCCGGTTACGACTGGATTGCCCAGTCCTACTCCGGGATCATCGACCTGCTCGGCGAACCCGGACGCACGCCGATCTTCGGCGATTTCGCCTTTGGCGATGTGTCCACCGGCGCCCATGCCTACGGCGCCATCGTCACGGCGCTGCTGCACCGGCTGCGCGGCGGCAAGGGCCAGCACATCGATATCGCGCTGATCGAAGTACTGTTCAGCTATCACGAGCTGGCCGTGCAGATGTACGACACCACCGGCGGCCAGTGGGTCGCCAAACGTTCCGGAGCGCGACACGACATGCTCTCCCCGGTCGGCATCTATCCGTGCAAGGGGCGCTACATTTTTTTGCTGGGCATCAATCATCAGTGGCGCGGTCTGGCGACCGCGATGGGGCGCGAGGACCTGCTCAACGATCCGCGCTTCAGCGACCTGAAAACCATGGGCCAGTACAAGGACGAACTCGACGCCGCCATCGAAGCCTGGCTGGATACGCTGCCGAGCGTCGACGAAGCCGTGGCCTTGTTGCAGAAACACCGGGTGCCCTGCGCGCCGATTCTCAGCATTCCGGAAGTGATCGCGCTGCCGCACAACAAGGAACGCGGCCTGATGCGGACGATTCCCGATGCGATCTTCGGCGACATTCATGTTCCCCGCACGCCGCTGCGGTTTTCCGAGTTCCCCGACACCCCGGATCTCCGCGCCGGCACCCTGGGGCAGTACAACCACGAGATCCTGCGCGAGCGACTGGGCTACAGCGAGGCGCAAATCGCCGATCTGGAAGCCCGCAATGTCATCGCGTCTAAGAACATCTGAGAGTGCCATGAATAACCACTCCATCATCGTCCCCGCGCAAACGGGAACCCAGGGTTCCTGGGGCATTCTGGGTGCACGCCGGCGCGGGTATGACGACTGTTCGGAGTGTCCCCAACGTTGACTCGCACCCTTCCGGGAGGCCACTCATGAGCAGCGACATCGAAATCCAGAGCACCTGCGCGCCCAGCTTTTCCAAAGTACGGGATGCCTTTGGTCACAGCGGCTGGGGCGGCTCGTTCGGCTTCGCCGATACCAGGGCGCGCCTCGGCATGGGCTATGCGATGAACCAGATGGATACCAATATCTTCGGCGATCCGCGCGGCGTGCGCCTGATCGAGGCGGCTTATGGCTGCTTGCCACGCAGCCAGGAAATGCTTCGTTAATGGCAGATCACCGGAGAAGATCATGAAAAAAATAAAATTTGGTTTGTTTCTTCCCACCGGAAATTTTGCCGACGCCAAGGCCGCCGCCCTGCAGGCCGAGCGCGACGGTTTTTATTCCGTCTCCACCAACGACCACTTTTTTTCGCCGTTGGGCGCCCACGACACCCCGCAGCTGGAATGCTTCACAAGCCTCACCGCCATCGCGGCCCTGACCAGCACCATTCGCCTGGCGCCTTCGGTGGTGGCGGCGTCGTACCGCAATCCGGCGTTGCTGGCCAAGATCAGCTCCACCCTGGATCAGGTCAGCAACGGGCGTTTTATCCTCGGCCTGGGCGCCGGCTGGTTCGGCACGGAGTATCGTGCCCACGGCTATCCCTTCCCATCGACCGCAGAGCGGCTTGCCCAGCTCGAAGAAACCGTGCAAATTCTGAAAGCCATGTGGTGCGACGACGAACCAACTTTTAGCGGCAAATATTTCTCGATCAACAAGGCCTATAACAACCCACGCCCCATCCAGCGGCCCCATCCGCCGTTGATGCTCGGCGGCTC
>JADJET010000016.1 GCA_016708925.1 Gammaproteobacteria bacterium
AACAGTGGCTGGTGCAGACCGTCGCGCGTCAGGCACAGGCGGCCGGCATAACGATGCCCGAGGTGGCGATCTGGGAGTCGCCCGACGTCAACGCGTTTGCCACCGGCATGAGCAAGAACAGCTCGCTGATCGCCGTGTCCAGCGGCCTGCTGCAAAAGATGACCCGGGAAGAGGCCGAGGCGGTACTGGGTCACGAGATGGCCCACGTCGCCAACGGCGACATGGTCACGCTGGCGCTGATCCAGGGCGTGGTGAACACCTTTGTCCTGTTCCTGTCGCGGGTGATCGGTCACACCGTGGATCGGGTGATTTTCCGGACCGAAAACGGCCATGGCCCGGCGTTCTGGGTCACGGTGATCATCGCCGATCTGGTGCTGGGCATCCTCGCGTCCATCATCGTGATGTGGTTCTCGCGCCAGCGGGAGTTTCGCGCTGACACCGGCGGCGCGCGACTGGCCGGGCGCGGCGCCATGATCGCGGCGCTGGAGCGTCTGGCGAGCCTGCACCCGCAACCGCTGCCCGACAAAATGGCGGCTTTCGGCATCGCCGGCGGCGGCGCGGGCGGCATCAAGCGCCTGTTCATGACCCATCCGCCGCTTGCCGAGCGCATCGCGGCGCTACGGGGCGCCGGAGTTTGAGGAGACGCACGTCGCTGTAACTGGCGTATCGCCTGTCATATCAACCAAGGAGACGAATGATGAAATGCCCAACCTGCAAAGAGACCAGTCTGGTGATGACCGACCGGCAAGGCATCGAGATCGACTATTGCCCGGAATGCCGTGGCGTGTGGCTGGATCGCGGTGAGCTGGACAAGCTGATCGAGCGCGCGGAGCGCCCGCGCGGCGACGCTGCCGAGCGGGGACGCGAACCCGTGCGTCAGGACCGACCTTATCGGAATGACGAATACCGGCACAAGCCGCGCAAGTCCTTCCTGAGCGAGCTGTTCGACTGAGAGGAAAATCCTTATGGAGCAGGAAATCGAGAAGGCCTGTTCGCGCAAGACGTTCGTCGCCAGGTTGCGCCGGTTGGCCACCGCCCTGGAGCGCGGCGAACGCTTTGCCATCCAGGTGGCGGGCCAGCGCATCGTGGTGCCGCGCGAGGCCGCGGTGGGTATCGCGCACGAACGCGAAGGCGATATCGAGGAGATCGAGTTCCAGCTAACGTGGCAGACCACCCGCCGGCAACCCAAGGTAAGCCCGTGACCAGCGCCGCATGCGCCTGGCCATGATCCATCCGGCGCTCAAGACGGCGCTCTGATGCGCGCTCGGCTGGCCGCGCTGGCGCGGGCATTCAAGCGCGAGTTCGCGGTGTATCGCTGCGCGCTCGCCGATCCGGATACGCCCTGGCCTGCCAAGGTGCTACTGGGTCTAGCGGTCGGCTACACCCTGCTGCCGTTCGATCTGATCCCGGACTTACTGCCGGTGATCGGCCAGCGGGACGATCTGATCATCGTGCCGGACCTGGTCTGACTGGCCCATCGCCTGATCCCGCCCGCCGTCATGGCCAGTGCTGGGCGCGCAATCCCCGTTTTTAACAACCAGCGGACGCTTCGACATGAATAATGCAATCTCCATCGGCGAGCCCTGGATGTGGGGCGCCTTCGTCGCCTTCGTGCTGGTCATGCTGGCGCTGGACCTGTTCGTGTTCGGTGGCCGCAAGGCGCACAAGGTTGGCGTCAGGGAGGCGGGTGCCTGGACGCTGGCCTGGGTGAGCCTGGCGCTCGCTTTCAACGTTGGTCTGTGGTGGCACTTGAGCGGCTTGGTGGGACCGGAAGTCGCCAATCAGAAGGCGCTGGAATTTCTCACCGGTTACCTGATCGAGTGGTCGCTGTCGGTGGACAACGTCTTCGTGTTCCTGCTGATTTTCTCCTCCTTCCATGTCGCCGCCGAGTACCAGCGCCGGGTGCTGATCTACGGCGTACTGGGCGCCATCGTCATGCGCGCCATCATGATCCTGGCCGGCGCCTGGGTGGTGCGCGAGTTCTCCTGGGTGCTCTATTTGTTCGGTTTCTTCCTGGTGGTGACCGGCATGCGCATGCTGGTGATGGCGGAGAAAACGCCCGACCTGGAGAAAAACCCGGTGCTGAAATTCGCGCGCCGCCATCTGCGCATCGCCGACGGCGATCACGGCGAGAAATTCACCGTGATGAAGGATGGCGTGCGCCATTTCACACCGCTGTTCCTGGTGCTGATCCTGATCGAGGTCTCCGACCTGGTGTTCGCCGTGGATTCCATTCCGGCCATCTTCGCCATCACCACCGACCCGTTCATCGTCTTCACCTCCAACATTTTTGCCATCCTGGGCCTGCGGGCACTGTATTTTTTGATGGCGGACGTGGCGGATCGCTTCCACCTGCTCAAATATGGCCTGGCCATGGTGCTTACCTTCATCGGCGCCAAGATGCTTGTTGCGCCTTGGTATCACGTGCCGGTGGCCGCTTCGCTGGCCATCGTCGCGGTGCTGATCGGGGCCAGCGTGATTGCCAGCCTGATCGCCACGCGCGGGCTCATCCGATCGCACACCACCGACAGGCGAATAAGGCAGACCCGGGCATGAACGCCCAACCATGGGCTGGCCCTGCAGCGGGGGGGTGGCCCGATGACCCTGTCGACGGAAACGCGTACCCTTCTCACCGCCATTCCCATGGCACGCGCAAAGTACCGACCTGATTTGTGCTGGTCTTGAGACGGCCGCCCGCGGCCTGTCCGTGGCCGAGGCGCGCGCGCCTGGCGCGTCACGGAGAGAACCGCCTGGCTTCGATCCCGCCGCGCTGCCCACCACGTGGTGGTGTGGGTGCCGAGTTGTTCGCGTGCTTCATGGGGTCCATGGCGCGGTCGAGCCCGCCCAGCGGCGAGCCGCGATAGCCGGAAACGAAGCCCGCCGTCTGATCGCGCCAGCATTGCAGCAGCAGCCGCACCAGGGCATCGATGCCGCTGGGATAAGCGCGGCCCTGGGTCAGCGCGCATTTGTCGTCGAGGAAAACCGGCATGGGGATACTTCTGAGGACGGTCCTGGTGACCAGCGCAGCGGCTGCCGCGGGGGGCGTCGAGGCGCTCGGAATCGATCTCCCGCGCGCCGCACGGCGTCCGCGGGGCCGCGCCGCAAAACCTTCTGTAATCATCAAACGCTTGGCAGACGGACGCCCGATAGGGTTTACTTCAAACCGGCCGGCTGCACCATGCGGCCCGATATCCGATCCACGATGACGATCACTTGTCTTGCTCGCGGTGCGGTCCGGTCAACCCGGGCCGGCGCTGTTGCTGTCCGAGTTGTTCGCTTTACGCTGCCAGGAGTGTAGTGATTCATGAACGCCACCGTTCTCGGCTTGTTTGTTCTCGGCTTGGTATTGCTGGTAGTGGGCGCCGAGCTGCTGGTGCGCGGCGCTTCGCGCCTCGCGCGCCGGTTCGGCATCTCGCCGCTGGTCATCGGTCTCACGGTGGTCGCCTTTGGCACCAGCGCGCCCGAGCTCGCGGTGAGTGTGCAGGCCGGATTTGCGGGCCAGGCCGACATCGCGCTCGGCAATGTGGTCGGCAGCAATATTTTCAATGTGCTGCTCATTCTCGGCTTGTCGGCGCTGATCGTGCCGCTGGTGGTGTCGCAGCAGTTGGTACAGCTCGAAGTACCGCTCATGATCGGCGTGTCCGTGCTGCTGCTGATCATGGCACTCGACGGCCGCATCGGCGGGTTTGATGGCCTGCTGCTTTTTGTCGGCGTCCTGGCCTACACGGTATTTGCGCTGCGCCAGAGTCGCAAGGAAGGCGGTGCGGTGCAGGCCGAGTACACGCAGGAGTACGGTACTGACACGCATTCGCTACTCGGGCGGCTGCCGCTGCAGATCGCATGCATCGTTGCCGGATTAGCCCTGCTCGTGCTGGGCGCTCACTGGCTGGTCGAGGGAGCGGTGGTGATGGCGCGACTGTTCGGCGTGAGCGAGCTGATCATCGGCCTCACCATCGTCGCCGCCGGCACCTCGCTGCCCGAGCTGGCGACTTCGGTCGTGGCGGCGCTGCGCGGTGAGCGCGACATCGCGGTCGGCAACGTGATTGGCAGTAACCTGTTCAATATTCTGGCGATCACCGGCATCGCCTCCATGGTTACACCGGGCGGACTGGAAGTCGCGCCGGCGCTGCTGCGCTTTGACCTCCCGGTGATGATCGCGGTGGCGCTTGCGTGCCTGCCGATCTTTGCCACCGGCCATCTGATCTCGCGCTGGGATGGGGCGCTGTTCGTCGGCTACTACGCGGCCTACATGCTGTACCTGGTGCTCACGGCCACCCGGCACGCGATGCTGCCGGCGTACAGTGCCGCGATGCTCGGGTTCGTGCTGCCACTCACGGCGGTGACGCTGATCGTGCTGCTGGTGCGCCATCGGGCACGCAATGCGGCCGAGAAAACCTGATCCGCCGCCGCGCCCGCGCCGTTTCAGGTCACGGCGCCGGCGGCTTTCTCGCCGGGTAGAAACCCTGATTCCGGCGCGATCCAGTGATACCGTCCTGCATCGCTGATCCGGTCCCGAAGGAGTCCCAGTGGAAGCGTTCCTCGTCGCGACGGGCATCGTCGCCCTCGCTGAAATCGGCGATAAAACCCAGCTGCTCGCGTTCATTCTGGCGGCGAAATTTCGCAAGCCCGCGCCGATCATCGCCGGAATTCTGCTCGCAACGCTGGTCAATCACGGCGTTGCCGGTGCACTCGGCGCGTGGATCACCGCGCTCATGAGTCCGGCAACGCTGCGCTGGGTGCTCGGCATCTCGTTCCTCGGCATGGCGGTCTGGACCCTGATTCCCGACAAATTCGACGAGCGCGACAGCAGGGTCACGCGATTCGGCGTGTTTGGCACCACACTCGTCGCATTTTTCCTCGCCGAAATGGGCGACAAGACGCAGATCGCCACCGTGGCGCTGGCGGCGCAATACCACACCTTCTTTGCGGTGGTGGCGGGGACCACGCTCGGCATGATGATTGCCAATGTTCCCGCCGTGTTGCTGGGTGACCGGATTGCGCAGCGGATGCCGGTGCGACTGGTGCATGCCGTCGCCGCCGCGAGCTTCGCGATCCTCGGCGTGATTACCCTGGCAGGGGGCGGCGCGCGCTGGGGTTTTTGATCCGTGCCACGGGGCACAAACCCTGGTGGAGCCATGCGGAGCCGAGAACCTATACTGACCGCCAGGCGGATGCAGGGCGATGGTCGTGCGCGCGGTACCTGATGCAACCGCACGCTCTGTTTGGCCGCGGCACCCCGCGACGATCAACATTCCGGCACCGCACCGACAGGAGTTCAGAGGCACATGGGCATGACCGAATCCATCATCATCTGCCCCAACTGCAAAACCGAAATCAAGCTCACCGAATCGCTGGCGGCGCCGCTGATCGAAGCCACGCGCCGACAATTCGAGCAACAACTGGCGGAGAAGGATCGCGAGGTTGCCACGCGCGAGCAAGGCCTCCGCGACCGGGAAAAGCTGTTGGCCGACGCCCGCCGCACATTGGACGCGCAGGTGGCTGATCAGGTGGCCGAGCAGTTGCAGGCCGAGCGTGCGCGCGTGATCGCCGAAGAAGCCAAGAAGGCCAGACTCGCCAGCGCCGCGGAACTGGACGCCAAGGCGCGCGAGCTCAGCGAGCTGAACGAAGTGCTCAAGGCCCGCGACGAGAAACTGGCCGAAGCCCAGAAAGCGCAGGCTGAACTGATCCGCAAGCAACGCGAACTGGACGATGCCCGGCGCGAACTCGAACTCACCGTCGAAAAGCGCGTGCAGGACGGCCTCACCGAGGTGCGCGCCCACGCCAAACAGGAAGCCGAGGACGAGCAGAAACTCAAGGTAATGGAAAAGGAGCACACCATTGCCGCCATGCAGAAACAGATCGAGGATCTCAAGCGCCGCGCCGAACAGGGCTCGCAACAATTGCAGGGCGAAGTGCAGGAGCTGGAACTGGAAAGCCTGCTGCGCGCCAGGTTTCCCTTCGACACCATCGAGCCCGTGCCCAAGGGCGAGTTCGGCGGCGACGCCTTGCAGCGGGTGACGAGTGCCGGCGGCCAGCCCTGCGGCACCATCCTGTGGGAGTTCAAACGCACCAAAAACTGGAGTGATGGCTGGTTGACCAAGCTGCGCGAGGACCAGCGCACGGCGAAGGCCGAAGTCGCGGTGCTGGTCAGCCAGGCGCTGCCCAAGGGCGTGGAGTCGTTCGACGTGCTCGACGGCGTCTGGGTCACCAGCCCGCGCGCCGCGCTGCCGGTCGCCACCGTGCTGCGGCATTCCCTGCAACAGGTCAGCATGGCCCGCGCGGTATCCGAAGGCCAGCAGACCAAGACCGAGATGGTCTACCAGTACCTGACCGGACCGCGCTTTCGCCACCGCGTGGAAGCCATCGTCGAAGCCTTCTCGTCGATGCAGGAAGATCTCGACCGGGAACGCAAGGCGATCATGAAACAGTGGGCCAAGCGCGAGGAACAGATCGAGCGCGTGATGGGCGCAACGGTCGGGATGTATGGTGACTTGCAGGGGATCGCCGGGAAATCCTTGCAGGAAATCGAGGGGTTGGAACTACAGGCTCTCGACGGGCCGAGTAACATTGCAGCGCCGCGGCCGACCCCGACCGGTTGAGTCGATTTCTTGTGCAGGTCGGCAAAGCGATCCGCAAAAATATTCGCGGCTTCGCAGACTTGAATTGCAACCCCGCCCGTGACGCTGGCCGCCGGCGCGGTGTCGGCGCAACGCGCGCTGCTGCGGGCGTCCAGTCGCCGCAGTCACCGAGATGGACGCAACCGAGGACAACCCGGTTTTTTGCCGCACCACTGGATGGGCCCGGGGGCGCGCCAACGCCGGGCAGCACGGCATCTTGCGCGCCAAAGACTGTTTTCGCGCCAACGACTGTGACGGGTCGCGGGTCGCCACCGGTACGCCCGACTCGTGGTTACGGTCGCCGTTGTCCGGGGGGTCGGACGAGCTGCGCGAGGCGATCCCGTTCGAGGCGCAAGCGGGCGTTGTAGTCGTTTGCCACCGCGCGTATTTCAGCGGCGAGCAAACGCCGGCGGGCAGCGCTGTCCCGGGTCTTCCCGATGTCGGCTTGCCGGGCGCGCAGGGCCGCCAGACGGTCATCGCGCGTTCGCGTCAACTCCCGGATGCGCTGCCGGTGGCGGGCGACGTCCCGTTCGTACGCGCGTTCGCGGTTGGCTTGCACGGTTTCCGAAAAATCGCCCTCGACACCCATGCCGAGGCCGTTGGTGGGCGTGTCGGTGAGTTCGATCCGGTCCGCGCCGGTGCCGCAGGGATTCTCGCTGAAAGCGACGTCGCCCTGAGCGTCCGTGCAGCGGTAGACGGTCGCGGCGCGAGCGGGCAGCGCCAGGGTGGCGATTGCGAGGGCCAGCCCGATCGGGATGGCGGTGCGGGGGTTGGCGAAGCGCCGGGAAGGCGGCGAAAAAAAGTTGGCGTCCGTGGTTGCCGTCATGGCGTGCTCCTCATCCTGAGAAGACCCCATTGAACCAGAGCGGATCGGGATGACGCCAGTCCATCAGGGGGATCCGTTTCCCGCTCGATGCCGGGAGTGCGGTGGCGCCGCCCGGAGAACGTGGAGTCGCTGGGGGGTTCCGCGTATTATTGCCCGGCCATTTCACCGGCGGCTGCCGGCCCCGACGCGGCGGCACCAGAACCAGTAACAACGCGATATCCAGGGGAGAGTTCATGGTCATCCAGCCCAAGGTCCGGGGATTCATCTGCACCAATGCGCATCCGGTGGGCTGTGCGGCGAACGTCCAGCAGCAGATCGATTACGTCAAACGCGGCGGGCCCATTGCCGGTGGCCCGCGCCGGGTGCTGGTGATCGGCGCCTCCACCGGCTATGGGCTTGCCTCGCGGATTACCTCCGCCTTTGGTTGCGGTGCGGGCACGCTCGGCGTGTTCTTCGAGAAGGAGCCCATCGAGCGGCGCCCCGGCACGGCCGGTTATTACAATACCGCCGCCATGCAGCGCGCCGCGCGCGCCGAGGGGCGCTACGCCCAAGGCATCAACGGCGACGCGTTCTCCGACGCAGTCAAGGCCCAGGTGGTGGACAAGCTCAAGCGCGAACTGGGTCCGGTGGATCTGGTGGTCTATTCGATCGCCGCGCCCCGGCGTACCGATCCGCGCACCGGCATCACCTATACCTCGGCGCTCAAGCCCATCGGCGCACCCTTCACCATGCGCGGCATCAATACCGATTCGCTGGTGGTGGAAGAGACCACGGTCGAACCCGCGACCGAAGAGGAAATCGCCCACACCATCAAGGTCATGGGCGGCGAGGACTGGGAGTGGTGGATGCAACTGCTCCAGCACGAGGGTCTGCTCGCCGAAGGCTGCAAAACCACCGCCTACACTTACATCGGCAAGGAGATGACCTGGCCGCTCTACGGTCACGCCGCTATCGGCATGGCCAAGCGCGACCTCGACCGCGCCGCGGTCGCCATCGGCAAACAACTGCAAGGCATCGGCGGCGAGTGTCGCGTGTCGGTGCTCAAGGCGCTGGTGACCCAGGCGAGTTCCGCGATTCCCATCATGCCGCTGTACATTTCCATCCTCTACAAGATCATGAAGGAGGAGGGCACCCACGAGGGTTGCATCGAGCAGATTCAGGGTTTGTTCGCGCGCCAGCTCTACGGCAGCGCGCGCGAGCTGGACGAAGCCGGGCGTCTGCGCATGGATGCGAAGGAACTGCGCGACGACGTGCAGGCCCGGGTGAAGGCGCTGTGGGAAACCGTGACCACCGGGAACGTGGACCAGCTCACCGATCTCAAAGGCTACAAGGAGGAGTTTTTGAAGCTGTTCGGTTTCGGTATCCCGGGCGTCGATTACAGCGCCGACGTCGATCCCGTGGTTCAACTCTGACGCCCGGCGCCCAGAGACAATAAGAAACATCAGCAGCCCGGCCGAGGCCGGGTTTCGGGAGATTCGCAATGACCACCACCGATACCGTTACAGCCACCGCCACCGTCGATCAGTTTTCACCGCTGGTACGGCGCATCGCCGCGCCCAACGGCAGTGTGATGACCGGAGCCGGCACCAATACCTTCCTGATCGGTCGGGACGAAGTCGCGGTACTGGACCCGGGTCCAGACTACGAAAGCCACTATCAGGCCATCCTCACGGCCGGCGCCGGACGCATCAAATGGGTGGTGGTGACGCACACCCACAAGGATCACTCGCCGCTCGCCGCGCGGCTGGCTGCCGAAACCGGTGCCAAACTCATGGGTTGCGTGCTGCGTCCGGGCGACGAATTCCAGGACACCTCGTTCCACGTTGACACGGATATCCGTCACGGCGACCGTCTGGAAACCGCGGAATTCACCCTCGAAGCCGTGTTCAGTCCCGGCCACGTCGGCAATCATTTCTGCTATTTCCTTCACGAGGACGCGCTGCTGTTTGCCGGCGATCACATCATGGATGGCTCCACCGTGGTCATCCTGCCGCCGAGCGGCGACATGAAGGACTATCTCGACTCGCTCGGCGTGCTCGAAAAATATCCGGCGACCGGTATCGCACCGGGTCACGGCAACCTGATGCCCAATCCCCGCAAGGTCATCGACACCCTGCGCCGCCATCGCCTGATGCGCGAACAAAAAGTGCTTGCCGGCATGCGCAAAACCGGTCCCGGGACCATCATGGATTTCCTGCCGGCGGTGTACGACGACGTGGACCCGAAAGTATTTTTCTACGCGCGTTTTTCCCTCTGGGCGCACCTGTTGAAACTGGAACGCGACGGCCTTGCGCGTCGCACCCGGCACGATGTCGAGTTCGATCACGAACTCTGGGAACTGACCGTCAACTGATTACCGACTCACTGCGGGAGCATGTGATGGACACGACACGACACGATCTGAAAGCACTGTTTGCGCAACTGGGTTTGCCGCACGACGCGGAAGACATCGCCATGTTCATCGACCAGCACCGGCCCCTGGATCCTGCGCTCACCCTGGCCGAAGCGCCGTTCTGGCAGCCCGCGCAGCGGGAGTTTCTGCTCGAAGCATTCGCCGATGATTCCGACTGGGTTGAGGCAGTGGACAAGCTTGACGCGATGCTCCGGCATCGAGATCGCCATGGTTGAAGCGGTGCGCGCGTGGCGCTGCCGCATCGCGCCGGAATGTTAACAATCTTTGCGCGGGCGTTGCGCCCGCGTGCGCTGAGCAAAGCATGCAAAGGTTACCGGGTGCGCAGTGATTGCCCCGTGCTGGGTGCGAAACCGCCCGGAGCACGGTCGCCAAAGGTTTTAGAAAAACGGACGTGGGAGCGTATCCGCCGAAAGCCGAATCCATCTGCACCGGTGCGCCATTCTGGTTCCGGTTCATCATCCCAATCGGCCGTGCGCACAGTCCAGGCCGCAGCGACCAGGAACAGAAGCAGAGCGCCAGCCAGAATGCGGCATAGAACAACACACCGAGTACGACAAGCTTGATGACCAACAGCGCCGCCTTTATGGCAACCAAGCGCCCACCCTTCGCACGCACCGACGGGACAGCCTGGCCCCTTCCGTTCGGGCGCACGACCACCACATCTGGCCCTGTGTCCGGCCTGCGCGTTCCGCGAAAGTGGTCTGTGCAGCGAGTTCCATGGTGGTGACCTCATGGGTGTCCTGTGGATTCTCATCCGGCACCGGTTCCAAGGCATTCTCGATTGAATCCATCGTGGATTTTTCAACGATCGTTTGAATTTCCACGCGACATCCAATCAAGGTTCCTTCGATGCCCATTCCGCCCGGCTCGTTGCCACCAGCGCTGCCCAGTCGTCGGGCGGATTGCCCTGCCCGAGCATCTTCTCGAAGACCGCATACGGGTCGGATTTGCTGCCCGCCGATCGCAAAGTCTGCTCGTCGTTGACCCAGGCGTACACGATGACCTTCACTTTCGAGTCGTACCGGAAGAACAGTCGGTACCGCCTTCCGAGCTTGGCCCGCCGCCAGTGGCGATAGGCCGGCCCCATGGTGTTGCCCTGGCGGTATTCGTCGCGCGCCGGATCGCTCGGCACCACGTCGTGCATCAACTGGACCAAGGCCCTGAAGAACTTGACGTTGGCGTTGGACGCAAAGCCCTCGGAGTCGTTCTCTTGCGCACGCAGCACGGCCGCACGCAGCTTGGTCAACTGCTCGATCAGGTTGTCGTGAAACAGCAGGGTCCAGCCATGCTGCCGCATCAGATTTCCACGTCCCCATCGAAGTCATCGCCCAGAACAACCTTGTGGCCTGCATGCTCCAGCATCGTGCGAGCCAGATCCTCTGGCAGACCGCGAATGTTCCGGCCAGCCTCGATGTCGCGAGCCAGCAGGGTCAGGAACGCGGCAATGGCGGGGTCTTCATGCTCGGCGTCGGCGCGCGTCACGACGACTTCGCCGCCGCGCAGGTCGAACGCCACCTTGCCACCGGTGTCCACGCCCAGCGCCTGCCGGATCGACTTGGGCAGCGTGATCTGGCCCTTGGAGGTCAGCGTGGCAACTTCATGGATCTCAGGCATGGCTGTTCTCCCGGTGACAATGCCTTCATTGTAAGGAATTTTCCTTACATCATCAGTCTGCCTGAGCATGAGGACTTCGTCCAGTTGAAAGAGAAGGCTCCATCGTAGGGGCGGCACAGCCAGCCTTCCCGCATCAATCCGACCTGGGCCAAGCCCGCATTGGCTGTGGCTCGGCTGCCGTTGCTGCCCTATACCAAAGGCCTTCCGACAAAAGCCAAAGGGCTGGGAAGGGGCAAGGGAAGGGCGCCAAGGGGAAAGGCCCTACCCGAAAAGGCCCAAAAGGCGCCCCCGAGCAGCTCCGTCATCCGGGGTTCGCCATGCTCTCGCTGTTCCAGCGCAAAAGGATTCCGCCGATCACCGGCGCACCATCTGCATCCTCCGTAGCGACATCCAAAGGGAGGTTGTCGCGGCCGGAATCGGCCGTGTCGCTGCTGGCGACACGGCGCCGGCGGAAGCTTCTGGGACACATCTGGCAGCGCACATCGCTGTCGCGCCGGCAGTTCGCCACGCTGTATCGGGCACCCCTGGCGCGGGCCGTTGAAGCAACCCTTTCGCTTCCACTACCGCCCAACGCGCGAGTATGCCCCGGCCCCGGCAAAGCCGGGAAATTCACAAATCCACAGACCTTCTTTCTTCACTTCAGTAGATATCATGTCAGCCCCATTACTGATTTGGACAACGAGATGGGCGAGGCGCCCACGCCAGGCTCGGCAATCCGAGACACGAACTCCTCGAACTTCCCACTGGCACCAGACGGAATGGGTGTTTCCTGGAGCTGCCATGTCCATCGATAGGCATGACCCAGCGCCTGTTCGAGCACCGTTTGCAGGCGAAGCAATTTCTCAACAGTCGGCGCAGGCGTACACGCCAGCGTGACCGTGATGGCATCAATAGCGGTCTGCTCGAACTGATACTGCCTCAAGTGCGGAAGGACCTCCAGCATCCGCTGGGTCTCCAGCACTGGCCAGAAGTGCTTACCTGCGGGGCTCACGGCCATATTGCGAGTTCGGCCCACAACCCGGCGCAGGGTGGTCAGGCCCCGGCCGCAAGAACAGGGCGGCCCCACCTCGGCCCAGTCGCGCAGCGCATAGCGGATCAGGGGCATCGCGAAGTTGTGCAGATCGGTCACCACCACTTGACCGATCTCGCCTTCCCGGCAGGGCTGCCCCTGTTCATCGAGCACTTCCACCAGCAAGTGTTCGGATTGCACATGCAGCAGGCCGCTCTCTGGGCATTGCAGGGCGATGACACCGACCTCCTGCGCGCTGTAGAGATCGGTCAGGGGCACGCCCAAGGCGTGCTGGCACCGCTCGCGCAGGGCCGCAGTGACCGTGCCGCTGACGGTGCGCACCTCGCGCAGGCGCGGCAGGGTGACGCCCTCGTGGCGCATGCGCGTCAGCAAAGCATCCAGGTTGGCCGGATAGGTGAGCAGGATGTCCGGATCGACACCTTGTAGCCAGCGCGATTGGGCCTCCACATCGGTCGAGATCGGCAGGTGCCAGGCCGGGCCGCTCCTTAAAACTCCGCCCCATCGCTCCGGCTTGGTTGTATCCACCGGCTGCGGAAACTGGCGGATGATGGCCATCGTCGCCGAGAAGTCGCG
>JADJET010000017.1 GCA_016708925.1 Gammaproteobacteria bacterium
GGCTGGGTCCGACTGGATGACGTGGACCTGGCCGTTGGGAAACTGCATCCAGAAACCGGGAATCTTGTCGGCGAGTTTGGCGGGGATGTCCCGCTCCACGGTATTTATGCCCAACACGTCGACATAGAAGTGCTGCATTGCAGCGAGTTCGGCGCGGGTGCCGATGGCGCTGTGATTGATGCGCGTGACCTTGAGCATGGTGGTTACCTCCGATGATTTTTATCCAGTGTATCCCAACATAGCCCCGCGTCCGACGTGCGACCTGGGTTCAATCGTCGCTGACTTTCCCGCGCAGTGCTTTCGCGTTGCCGCGTTTGGTTTTGCTGTCCATGCGCCGGGCCTGTGAACCCTGTGTGGGTTTGGTGGGCCGGCGCTTTTTCGCCACTACCATGGCCGCGCGGATGATGTCGGCCAGGCGTGCCAACGCGTCGGCACGATTCTTCGGCTGACTGTTGAACGACTGCGCTTTGATGACGATCACGCCGTCGTCGGTGATGCGCGCGTCGCGCCACACCAACAGCCGCGCCTTGTATTCGTCCGGCAGCGACGATGCGGCGATGTCGAAGCGCAGGTGGACCGCGGTCGAGACCTTGTTGACGTTCTGGCCACCGGCGCCCTGGGCGCGGATCGCATGCAGCTCGATCTCGCTGTCGGGAATGGCGACTGTGTTCGATATTTCCAGCATCTGTCGGTTCCTGCTCGGCCGCGAATGGCGGCGGCGAATGGAGACGGAATGTTCAGACCGCGAGGCCGGCGGCATGGCCGGACGCCCAGGCCCACTGAAAATTGAAGCCGCCAAGCTGGCCGGAGACATCGACCACTTCGCCAATGAAATACAGGCCCGGCACGATCTTCGACGCCATGGTCGCGGATGACAAGCCGTTTGTATCGACGCCACCCAGCGTGACCTCCGCTGTGCGATAACCCTCGGTGCCCGCCGGTCGCAGCGGCCAGTGCGCCAGTAGGTCGGCAACGGCGACAAGCTCCGGCGGACTGTGTTGCTTGAGCGGCCGGCTCGACAACTCATGCACGCACAAGTCCTGCGCAAAGCGCTTTGGCAGCACCGTCGCGAGCACCGTGTGCAGGCTCGCATCGGGCCGTGCGCGCCGGCACGCTTGCAGCCAGTCACGCGCGTCGATCCCGGGCAACAGGTCGACGTCGAGCACCTCCCCCGGCGCCCAGTACGACGAAATCTGCAACAGCGCCGGACCGCTGATACCGCGATGGGTGAACAACATGGCCCCGGTGAATTCAACGCCGCGACAGCGCACGCGCACCGGCAGCGAGACACCGCTGAGCGCCGCACAGCGTTCGCGCTCGGTGCCGCCCAGAGTGAACGGCACCAGGGCGGCGCGCGTCGGCCGCAGATCGTGGCCGAATTGCCGGGCAATCCGGTAGCCAAAACCGGTGGCGCCCAGGGTCGGGATCGACAGACCGCCGCTGGCGATCACCAGCGCGGCGGCGGTGACGGACCCCGTGGAGGTGTCGAGGACAAAGCCCGCATCCGACTTCGCGATGTCGACCACCGTGCATTTAACGACGATGCGCACTCCGGCCTGTTCGCATTCGGCGCGCAGCAGCTCGACGATGTCGCTGGCCGATTCGTCGCAGAACAGTTGCCCGAGTTCCTTTTCGTGGTAGCGGATGCGGTGCTTCTCCACCAGCGCGATGAAGTCCCGGGGTCCATAGCGGGCCAGCGCCGACTTGCAGAAATGCGGATTGCCGGACAGAAAGTTGGCGGGCGTGGTGTGCAGGTTGGTGAAATTGCAGCGGCCGCCGCCGGACATCAGGATCTTCTTGCCGATGCGGTTGCTGTGTTCGATCACCAGCACGCGGCGACCGCGCGCGCCGGCGGTGAAAGCGCACATGAGTCCGGCCGCCCCACCGCCGATAATCACCACATCAAAGTGGCTGGCGTTTGCGTGCAAGCCGCTCACAGGTCCTGCCGGCCGGAGCGCCGGGCGTGCGCGGCGACCAGACTGCGGGCCACGGCTTCGGCGATCTCGATACCGTCGATGCCCGCCGAGTAAATTCCGCCGGCGTAGCCGGCGCCCTCGCCCGCCGGGTACAGGCCCGGAGTGTTGATGCTTTCCAGGGTGTCGCGTGCGCGGCGGATCCGCAGCGGCGACGAGGTGCGGGTCTCCACGGCGGTGAACACCGCGTCCGCCGCGGCGAAACCGGGGATCTGGCGGCCGAATGCCGGCATCGCCTCGCGGATGGCCGCGGTGGCGTAATCCGGCAGCAACCCGGCGAGGTTGGTGAGGCGGACACCCGGTCGGTACGAAGGAATGACTTCACCGAGCTGCGTTGAAGCGCGGTTGGCGAGAAAGTCACCGACCAGCTGCGCGGGGGCGTCGTAGTTGCCGCCGCCCAGCACGAAGGCGCGCGCTTCCAGATCTTCCTGCAATGCGATACCCGCGAGCGGATCCTCGGAGGGAAAATCCGCCGGCGTGATGCCGACCACGATGGCGGCGTTGGCGTTGCGCTCATTGCGCGAATACTGGCTCATGCCGTTGGTGACCACGCGCCCCGGCGCGCTGGTGGCGGCGACCACGGTGCCGCCCGGACACATGCAGAAGCTGTAGACCGAACGGCCGTTGTTTGCGTGGTGCACCAGCTTGTAGTCGGCGGCGCCGAGCAGCGGATGACCGGCCTGGGTTCCGAAGCGGGCGCGGTCGATGATCGATTGCGGATGCTCGACCCGCAGGCCAATGGAAAAGGGTTTCGGTTCCATGTGGACGCCGCGCGCATGCAACATGCGGAAGGTATCGCGGGCACTGTGGCCGACCGCGAGCACGATGTGCCGGGTGGCGATGCGCTCCCCGTCCGCGAGCTGCACCCCGGTGACCTGGCGATCCTCCACCAGCAGATCGGTCACCTGCTCCCGGAAGCGGACTTCGCCGCCCAGGGCGATGATTTTTTCCCGCATCGCCTGCACCACGGTCACCAGCCGGAAGGTGCCGATATGCGGCTTGCTCACATAGCGGATTTCCTCCGGCGCGCCGGCGGCGATGAACTCGGCCAGCACCTTGCGCCCGAGATGGCGCGGATCCTTGATCTGGCTGTAGAGCTTGCCGTCCGAAAAAGTGCCGGCGCCGCCTTCGCCGAACTGCACATTGGATTGCGGGTCCAGCACACGCTCGCGCCACAGGCCCCAGGTATCCCGGGTGCGCTCGCGCACGGCCGTACCGCGCTCCAGCACGATGGGCCGAAAGCCGGACTCCGCCAGAATCAGCGCCGCGAACAGACCGCAGGGACCGAAGCCGATCACCACCGGGCGTTCATCCAGTCCGGACGGCGCCGGGGCGACGGGGCGGTAGCTGGTATCCGGTGCGCGGCCGAGGTGGGGATCGCGGGCGAATTTTTCCAGCAGCGCGGCGTCGCACGTCGTCTCGATATCGAGTGTGTACACCAGCTGGATATGGCCGCGCTTGCGCGCGTCGTGACCGCGTCGAAACAGCGTGCAGGAACGCAGTTCAGCATCGGTGATGCCGAGCCGGTTCAGAAGCGCCGCGCGCAGCTCGGCGGCGGTGTGATCCAGCGGCAATTTGAGTTCAGTGAGTCGCAGCATGTCGGGACAGCAAGGTCAGGGTCCGTCGATTGACGGCCGGCAGCAGACGAGACGGTTCAGAGTTCGACCTGACTGCCCAGCTCCACCACCCGATTGGTGGGAATCCGAAAGAAGGTCATGGCGCCAGCGGCATTGCGTGCCATGCTGATGAACAGTTTTTCGCGCCATTGCGCCATGCCCGGCACCTTGGTGGAAATCAGCGTCTCGCGGCTGAAGAAGAACGAAGTTTCCATCAGGTTGAATTCGAATCCCATCGCGTCGCACGCCTGCAGCGCCGCGGGCACGTCAGGCTCGTCCTTGAAGCCATACCGCAGCAGCATCCGGTAAAAATTTTCCGCCAGCGGTTCCAGCGCAATCCTTTCCTCCGCCGGGATACTGGGGACATCTTCGTTGGTCACGGTCAGCAGCACCACTCGCTCGTGCAGCACCTTGTTGTGAATCAGATTGTGGAGCAGCGCGTGGGGCACGCCCTCGATATTCGCGGTCATGAACACCGCCGTACCCGGCACCCGGTGCAGCGGGTGCGCCGCGATCCCGGCGAGGAAGGAGTCCAGGTCGATCGCGCCCAGACCCAGGCGTCGCAGCAGGAGCTCCCGGCCCCGTTTCCAGGTGGAAAACAGCGTGAACACCGCAACGGCGATCACCACCGGAACCCAGCCGCCGTGGAACAGCTTGACGACATTGGCGCCAAAGAACGCCAGATCCACCACCAGAAAGGCGACGGCGCAGGCGATTGCGGCGAATCGGCTCCAGGACCACAGGGTGGCCGCCACCACCGCGGCCAGTATCGTATCGATGGCCATGGTACCGGTGACCGCGATGCCATAGGCCGCTGCCAGATTGGAGGATGAACGAAAAATCAGAACCAGCACTACCACACCCGCCAGCAACCCCCAATTGACCAGCGGAATATAGATTTGCCCGATCTCACGCGCCGAGGTATGAACCACCGTCAGACGCGGGCAGTAGCCCAGTTGCATCGCCTGTCGGGTGACCGAAAACGCGCCGGAGATGACCGCCTGGGATGCGATCACGGTCGCCGCCGTGGCCAGCGCCACCAGCGGATACAGACCCCAGGAGGGCGCCAGCAGGTAGAAGGGGCTCTGCGTGGCGGTGGGATCGCGCAGCAGCAGCGCGCCCTGGCCGAAATAATTGAGCAGCAGGGCTGGCCATACGAACCAGAGCCACGCGAGCCGGATCGGCCGCCGGCCGAAATGTCCCATGTCGGCATACAGGGCTTCGCCACCGGTCACGGCCAACACCACTGCCCCGAGGGCCAGGACACCGTACCAGTGATGGTCGAGAAAAAATCGGACCGCATACAGCGGGCTCACCGCCCGCAGCACCGAGGGTTCGGCCAGGATACTGATCAGCCCCAGGATCGCGAGCACCAGGAACCACAAGCACATGATCGGGCCGAACAACGCCCCCATGCTGGCCGTTCCCCCGCACCTGGACCATGAACAGCACGACGAGCACCGCCAGGGTAATGGGCACCACATAGGATCCCAGCGCCGGCGCCGCGACCTTCAACCCCTCCACGGCGCTCAGTACGGAAATTGCCGGGGTGATCACGACATCGCCGAAGAACAGCGCCGCCCCGAACAGACCGAGCGACATCAGCACCCAGCGCAGTCGCTGGTGGCGCTTTACCGCGCGCAGCGTCAGCGCAATCAGGGCCATGATGCCGCCCTCGCCGCGGTTGTCGGCGCGCATCATGAAGCTCACATACTTGAGCGTGATGACGATGAACAGCGCCCAGAACACCAACGAAAGTATCCCGAGCAGATTGCCGGGTGTCAGGGGCAGCGAATGAGACCCGGCGAACACCTCCCGCAATGTGTACAGCGGGCTGGTACCAATATCGCCATACACCACGCCAATCGCCGCGAGAGCAAGGGGCAAGGTTTTTTTCCCGGTTACGGTATTCGCATTCTGGGGTGAATTCACGGACATCTCGACGGCAGCGGGACGGTGTCGATTTCGCCTCCCCTTGTCGCGGGAGGGCGAGCAGACGCCAGGCGCGCGATTCTAAGGGATTACGATCGGATCGTAACCCTGTACCCGCGCTCGCGGCGTGTCGCACGGTGAACTCGGCGGGAACAACAAGCCCATCGCCCGGCCGCGACACAGGCTGACCGACGGGCCACCGAGACCCACCATACGCATAGGTATCAACGTTGACTTTCGGGTAACGTTATGGAGTACTGGCGCCCGCCGGGAGCGCCCCGGCGCAGCCGAGTTCAAAACAATTATCCATACTCCCTGGAGACAACATCCATGATCAAACCGGCGATTTCAGCGGATTCGCACATTGTCGAGCCGCCAAACTGCTACATCGACTTCATCGAGCCCAAGTATCGGGACCAGGCTCCCCACATTGTCGAGGCCCCTGGCGGCGGGCACATTTTCCACATCCCCGGCGTCGATGACGCCATCCCGGTCGCCCTCCTGGGTGCCGCCGGCGTGCCGGCCAACGAACTCGCCAAATACCGCTTCAGCAAGTTCGAAGATCTCCCCAAGGCCGCCTGGGATCCAAAATTCCGTACCGAAGCCCAGGATCGCGACGGCGTCTGCGCCGAGGTCATCTACGCCTCGATCGGCATGGTGCTCTGCACCCACAAGGACTTCGCCTACAAATCCGCCTGCATGCGCGCCTACAACCGCTGGCTCGAAACCTTCTGTGGCGGCGCACCCAACAGGTTGTTCGGGCTGGCCCAAACCGCGGCCGAGAGCGTGGACGAAACCATCAAGGACTTCCGCAAAGCCAAGGAAATGGGCATGGTCGGCATGATGATGCCGGGCCGCCCGCAGCACAAAGACTACGATCATCCCGATTACGACGCCCTGTGGGAGTGCGCGACCGACCTCAACCTGCCGGTCTGTTTCCACATCCTGACCTCCGACGACAACAGCGTGAAGGAAGCCCTGGCACCCAAGCGCGGCGCCCTGGCCAACGGCTTCATGAACATCATGCGCAGCGTTCAGGACGTACTCGGCGTGTTCCTGTTCGGCGGCAACTTCGACCGGCACCCCAACCTCAAGATGGTGATCGCGGAGGCCGATGCCGGCTGGATCCCGCACTACGCCTACCGCGCCGACCACGCCATCAAGCGCCTGGGCGCGATCGCGGAATCGACTCTCAAAAAGATGCCGAGCGAGTACATCACCAAGAACGTGTCCTTCACTTTCCAGGACGATGCCACGGCGTACCTGAACCAGAACATCGTCGATAGCGGCTGCCTGCTCTGGGCCAATGACTATCCGCACACGGATGCGACCTGGCCTCACTCACAGGAAGTCCTGGCGGAACAGACCGCCAACCTGACCGACGCACAAAGAAACGCCATCCGGCACGACAACGTGAAGAAGCTGTTCAACCTGCCCGTCCAGGTTCAGTAACCCGCGTCGTCAGCGCCGCCGTCGTCCCTGTGGGGCGACGGCGGTTTTTTTTATGCCCGCATCTGGCCCCGCAAATACCCTGTTGCCGCCACCCCCGGCCGGCGTGACAATCCCGGCATCGACTATCTGACCGGGAGCTCCCATGAACCGATTTCTCGCCCTGCACGGCGCCACGGGCAACGCCATCAAACTCCATCCAGGGTGGCGCGCCGAGCGCGTGACGCCGCCGAGCGCCCTGTTCGGCGCCAACGGCATGCAGTTCGGCCCGGATGGCCGGCTCTATGTCGCCCAGGCGATGGGCAGCCAGGTCACCGCCATTGACACCGCGACCGCCGCGCTGGATCACATCGCACCCAACGGACGCGCCATTACCGGCCCCGACGATGTGGCGTTCGATGTCGAAGGCAATATGTATGCAACCGAGGTGATGAGCGCCCGGGTCAGCCGGCGCCGCCCCGATGGTCGCATCGATATCGTGGCCGACGCTCTGCCCAGCGCCAACGGCGTCACCGTCTTCAGGAATCGCCTGTTCATCGACGAACACCGTCCCGGCGGCCGCCTGTTCGAGCTCTACCCCGATGGCAGCCGCCCGCCCCGGTTGATCGCCGATGACCTCGACGGTCCCAATGCCCTCGCTGGCGGGCCGGACGGCAAGCTGTATTTCCCGCTGGTGCCGCGCGGCGAAATCTGGCGCGCCGACCCCGAGACGGGCAAGTTGGAGAAGGTCGCCGACGGATTGTCGTTTCCCACCGCCTGCAAGTTCACCCCGGCGGGGGAACTGTTCTCGCCCCAGGCCGGCAACGGCGAAGTCGCAAAGATCGACGTCGTCACCGGCCGCTGGCAGGTGATCGCGCGGGTGCGTCCCGGTATCGACAATCTCGCCATCAACCGCGCGGGTAAACTTTTCCTCTCCCATTATGTGGATGGCGGCGTGGCGGAAGTCGCCACCGACGGCAGCCATCGCGAGCGGGTGCTGGTCGAGCCCGGCTGGGTGGGGCCTTGGGGCATCGCCTGTGATCCGTCCGGCGTCGCGCTGGTGGTGGACGGATTGAGTCTGGCCGCGCTGTCCGCGACCGGACAGGTGCGCCACATCGGCAGCCCGCTCGACAAATCGGCGCCGCGCTTTGTGCGCGCCGTGGCCGCGGGAAATCCCGGCGAAATACTGCTGACCACCGCCCGCGGCGACGTACTGCGCTATGACATCGGCACTGGCAAGGCGCACGCGCAAGCGGAAAAACTGGGCGAGCTCAAGGGACTCTGCGCGGGTGCCGATGGCGTGATCTACACCCTGCGCGCCAGCGACGGCGCCGTGCTGCACATCGCGGCGGATGGCGCGGTCACGCCCCTGATAGCCGGGTTGAACCGACCCACGGACGTACTCCTCGCCAACGGCGAACTCCATGTGACGGAAAACGGCGCCGGACGGGTCGTACGCATCCGCGCCGGCGCCGCCACCACGTTGATCAGCGGTCTCCGCGATCCACGCGGGATGGCGTGCCTGGACGGCTGGCTCCATGTGCTCGACCGCGGTCAACGCGCGCTCCATAAAATCAGCCTCGACGACCCCGGCAACACCGCGGTCATCGCCGAGAACCTGCCGGTGGGCGCGATCTGTCCGCTCGACTTTGCCGGCGGCCTCTGTGTGGACCAGCGCGGCGGCCTGCTGATCGCCGCCGACGGCGAGGGCAGCGTCCTGCGCCTCACGCCGGCCTGACAGCACATGAGCGTCGATGCTGCACGCGCCACGCGAAATCGCGCATGCCACCGGTAATCGCCTCCATCGTATTGCTGCTGTGCAGCAATGTGTTCATGACCTTCGCCTGGTATGCCCACCTGCGCGAACTCAACCACAAACCCTGGCTGGTCGCGGCACTGGCCAGCTGGGGCATCGCGCTGTTCGAATACCTGTTTCAGGTGCCCGCCAACCGTATCGGCTACACCGTGCTCAGCGTCGGCGAGCTGAAGATCATGCAGGAAGTCATCACCCTGAGCGTCTTCGTGCCCTTCGCAGTGCTGTATCTGAAGGAACCGCTGAAACTCGATTATCTGTGGGCGGGACTCTGTCTGATCGGCGCCGTGTTTTTCATGTTTCGCAGTCGCCTGGGTTGATCCGCGCGCCGTGGGGCGTCCCTCGTCACCCACCACTGCGCACTGTCACTTATTGCCATCCTGTTGTCGTTTTCTGACCTGCATCAAGCATTGGTCAATCTTCTAAAGTGCCTCACCGATGAAAATGCGCCAGATCAACCGGTCTCGCATCAGAACCGCATAACTCACAGGGGTAAATTCCATGACCGCAGCAACCACGTATGCCAGCATCCCGGCGGAGGTCCTCGCGATTCCGCTCGAGGACATCAATGTCGCCGATGCCAAGATACTCGCCACCGAAAGCTACGGGCCCTACTTCGCGCGCCTGCGCCGCGAAGCCCCGGTGCACTACTGTAAAAACAGCGCCTACGGCCCCTACTGGTCGGTGACCAAGTACCACGACATCGTCAAGGTGGAGACCAGCCACCCGATCTTCTCGTCCCAGCAAGGCGGTATTACCCTGGACGACGGCAATCTGGGCCTCGATATCGAAATGTTCATCGCCATGGACCCGCCCAAGCACGACGTGCAGCGCAAGGTCGTCTCGCCGGCGGTCGGCCCGGAAAATCTGGCCAAATTCGCCGAGGGCATCCGCGAGCGTACCGGTGAGACTCTGGACGCCTTGCCGCTGAACCAGACCTTCGACTGGGTGGACCGGGTTTCCATCGAACTGACCACCCAGATGCTGGCAACCCTGTTCGATTTCCCCTGGGCAGAGCGCCGCAAACTCACTCACTGGTCCGACACCGCCACCGCCATGACCGGCTATGTGTCCGCCGCCGAGCGCACCGCTGGCATGGGCGAACTCCAGGAATGCGCGGCCTATTTCTCCCGTATGTGGAATGAGCGGGTGAACGCCGAACCGCGCCCCGACCTCATCTCCATGCTGGCCCACTCCGAAGCGTTCCGCAACATGCCTCCGCAGGAGTTCCTGGGCACCCTGATCCTGTTGATCGTGGGCGGCAACGACACTACCCGTAACTCCATGACGGGCGGCCTGCTGGCGCTGAACACCTACCCGGAGCAATACCGCAAGCTGTGCGCCAATCCCAAGCTGATCGAATCCCTGATTCCCGAAATCATCCGCTGGCAGACGCCAGTGATGAGCATGCGGCGCACCGCACTGGAAGACAGCGAACTCGGCGGCCAGATCATCCGCAAGGGCGAAAAGCTGGTGATGTGGTACTACTCCGGCAACCGCGATGAGGAAGTGATCGAAAACGCCGAGGAGTTGGTGATCGACCGCGCCCGGCCGCGCCAGCATCTGTCATTTGGCTTCGGTATTCACCGCTGCGTCGGCAACCGGCTGGCGGAGCTGCAACTGAAAATTCTCTGGGAAGAGGCCATCAAGCGCTGGCCCGAGCCGGGCCAGATCGAGGTGGTGACCCAACCGGAACGCGCAACCACCTACGCCATCCGCAACTACAAATCGATGACGGTCCGCATCAACGCTTGAACGGAGCACGATCCATGACCGAGACCGTGCTCGTTCTCGGCGGCGGCCAAGCCGGCGCGCAGGCGGCAGCCAGCCTGCGCCAGGAGGGCTTCGGCGGCCGTATTCTGCTGATTGGGGCCGAGCCACTGCTGCCCTACCAGCGCCCGCCGCTGTCCAAGGCGTTCCTGGCGGGCGAACTGCCCAGGGAACGCCTGCTCATCAAGCCCGAGGCGTTTTATCGTCAGGCCGACATCGAACCCATGCTGGGTGTGGCGGCAACGGCGCTGGACGTACAGGCCCGGCATCTGTCGCTGGACGATGGGCGACGACTGGCGTTCGACCGGTTGCTGCTCGCCACCGGCGGTCGCCCGCGCCCGCTCGACTGCCCGGGCGCCGATCATTCCCGGCTGCACTACCTGCGCACAGTCGCGGACGTGGAGCACTTGCGTCGCCATTTCCACACCGGTGCGCGGCTGGTGATTATCGGCGCCGGCTATATCGGCCTCGAAGTCGCTGCGGTCGCCGCCAAGCACGGACTCCGGGTGACGGTGCTGGAGGCCGCGCCCCGAGCGCTGGCCCGGGTCACCAGCCCGGAGGTGTCGGCGTTTTTCCAGCGCATCCACACCGAGGCCGGCGTCGAAATCCGCTGCAATACCGGCGTCGTCCGTATCGAGGGCACGGCCGATCTGGCCCGGGTCATCACCGGTGACGGCGCAGGACTTGACGCGGACCTGGTACTCGCCGGCATCGGACTGCTGCCCAATGTGGAGCTGGCCCAGAGCGCGGGCATCGCCTGCGACAACGGCATCCTGGTCGACGAACTGGGCAATACTTCAGCGGCCGGCATCTTGGCCGCGGGCGACTGCGCCAACCACCCCAACGCCATTTATGGGTGCCGCTTCCGGCTGGAATCGGTGCACAACGCGATCGAACAGGCCAAGACCGCGGCGGCCACCATGGCCGGCAAACGCAAACCCTACGCCCAGGTGCCCTGGTTCTGGTCCGACCAGTACGACATCAAGTTACAGACCGCTGGCATCAACCGGGGCTACGACAGTGTCGTGGTGCGGGGCGATCCGGCGACCCGTTCCTTTGCGGTTTTCTACCTGCTGGGCGAGCGCCTGCTGGCGGTTGATGCCATCAACCGGCCAGCGGAATTCATCGCCGCGCGGACCCTGATTCCGCGTCGCGCCGCGGTGGACGCGACCCGGCTCGCCGATGACGCCGTACCGGTAAAGGACCTGCTGGCCTGAACCCATACCCGACCGCCCGCCGCTTGCTGCGGGTATTTGACAAATTCTGTCCATAAAGGAGTTTCAACGTGATCAAAGTCACTTATATCGAGCACAACGGTACGCAACGCATCGTCGACGTCGAGGCAGGCGTGTCGCTGATGGAGGCGGCAGTCAGCAATCTGGTGCCTGGCATCGATGGCGACTGCGGCGGCGTGTGCGCCTGCGCCACCTGCCATGTCTTTGTCGATGACGCCTGGCTCGCCAGGCTGGCGCCCATGGAAAGCATGGAGGATGCGATGCTGAACCTGGCCGAGGGACGCGACGCCAACTCGCGCCTGGCGTGTCAGCTCAAAGCCGCGCCGGAACTGGATGGGCTGGTGCTGCGCACGCCGATCGGACAGCACTGACCGAAAATCAGGACGGCCTGGCTCCCGGCACCGGGAGCCGGGCCACAGCGCTCAGACGCCGGGGTTCTGCCAAAAGGATTTGCGCAGTTCGTTTTTCATGATCTTGCCGGTGCCGGAAATGGGCAGCGGCTGAGTACGGATCTCTACCGAGCGCGGACACTGGAAGGCCGCCAGCCGGGTCCGGCAGTGCGCGATGACATCTTCCGCCGTCAACGCGGCGCCTGCGCGGGGCACCACCACCGCATGCACCGCCTCCACCCAGTCCGGATGGGGAATGCCGAACACCGCGCATTCCCCCACCGCTTCCAGTTGGTGGATGCAGTCTTCCACGGCCACCGAGGCCACATTGACGCCGCCGGTGATCACCATGTCCTTGATGCGATCGACGATGTAGAAAAAACCGTCCGCGTCGCGGTAGCCGGCATCGCCGGTGTGCATCCAGCCGTCGCGCACCGCCTTGGCGGTCGCCTCCGGATCGCGCCAGTAACCCTGCATCACCATGGGTCCGCGCACCGCGATTTCACCGACTTCTCCGCTCGGCAGCGGATGCTCCTGCTCGTCCACGATACGCACATCAGCACCCCACACCGGCCGGCCGCAGGAGCGCAGGCGTCCGGCATCCGGACCTTCGAGAACGTGATAGCGCGCGTCCAGAAAGGTCGCCGCCGGCGACAGCTCGGTCATGCCGTAAGCCTGGCAAAAGCCGACGCCGGGAAGCTTCTGCAAGGCATCGGCCAACACTGACTGGGGCATGGGCGAAGCCCCGTAGGCGATGGTGCGTAGACTCGACAGGTCGTAATCGCCGAGCGCAGGATCGTTCACCAGCCGGTTGATCATGGTCGGCACCAGCAGCAGACTGGTAACGCGATGGCGTTCAATGGCTGCCAACAATTCGTGGACATCAAAGCGCGGGAGAATCACGTTGGTGACGCCGGCGGTCACCATGGTGAATACCCGCGAGCCCCCGGCAGCGTGGAACAGCGGCGTGGCGTGAAGATAGACCGTCTCCTCACCGAGACCATAGTTGATGATGCCGCTCATGGCGTTCCAGAACAGATTGCGATGGCTGAGCATCACGCCCTTGGGTCGCCCGGTGGTGCCGCTGGTGTAGAAGATGCCCGCCATGTCCTCGTAACCACGCAACTGATCGTCGCGGGGCGGCGAGGAAGCGATCAGGTTTTCGTAGACGCTGTCATCCCGCCCCGGCGAAAAATAAAGTGTGTGTTCCAGCGCTTCCAGTTGCCCGGCAAAGCCGTCGATCAACTCCCGGAAATCCTCATCGGCGAGCAGAAACCGGGTGCCCGAATGATTCAGGATGTAAACCAGGTCCCCAGCGGCAAGCTTGTTGTTGAGCGGCACAATGACGCCGCCCGCCCAGGGCACCCCGTAACTGAACTCGAAGTATTCAGGGCCGTTGTGGGAGAGGATGGCGACCCGGTCGTCGGGCCGCAGTCCCATCGCGGTCAGCCCACCCGCCAGCCGTGCGACCCGATCGCTGAAGTCGCGCCAACTCCGCTGACGACCTCCACCCACCAGCGCAAGCCGGTCCGGGTTGCGCTCTGCGCAACGCCGCAGGCCCTGGGTCAGATACATAGGCGGTCTCTCGTCGTGACCGCATAGCGGCCGGGAAGGCGCGCAATGGTAGCCGAAACCGACGAAATTTATGACCGGGTCGCGCGCGCTCCGTGGCGAGATCGAGCGCGCGCCCAGCGCGGCAAAGCGCTTCGCCAGCCTCGGGCAACAGGCCGGCGAAGCAACTGTTCAGGGCATCAAGGCGCCCAGCGCACAAACCGCTGGAACTTGTCTTGCAGGGAAATCAACCACCAGGGCGTACCCTCGCCGGTGCCGAGAGTCTGGAGCCCTTGATGCCGGGACAGGATATCGGCGAGCAACAGACGCTGATCGGACCGCAAGTCGACAAAAAAGATATGCCGTCCCTCATCGAGCACGTTTTGAAAACGACGGAACCGGGTGTTGGGCAGCTGGAAGCCCAGGAAACCCGCTTCCCAGGTACAAAACCCCAGCACCACCACCGCGAGAAAAACAAACGGAATCCAGCCAAACTGACCCGCGAGGCCGGATGCGGACGCAATCACCAGTACCGCAACACCACCGAGAACCCCACACAAGGCTCCTATCAGGCCTTTGCGAATCACATCGGTACGCATCAGGCTGCTTACCTCATGCAGCCGGTGGTTCGCCACTTCATCATCAAGATTGCTCAGCACATGAATCTGCGGCGTCACAATGCCCTGTTGTTCGAGCTCCGTTTCCAGAGCCTCAAGATCCTGAAGGTTGTCGCTGGCAAAAAAATGTCGTTCCATGGTGACTCTCCTGATGGAATCGGACCTCAGACGAACACAAGCCCGTCTCGTTGTGGCGGGACCGCCGAGCAGCCACTGTCGTCCGATCCGCGACTCACACGGTTTAGTCTAATCGGATAAGCAAGGTTATCCATGGCCGCCAAGAGAATCAGAGACTTCAAAAAGACATCTGGTCGCAGAGATCGGCTTTGGAGTGTATGGACGCCGAAAATGGTCGATGCCGATCCGCAAGGCAACCGGCGGTGATCCTTTCTGCGCGGCAATGGTCTCAGTGACAGGAAGCAAACATCTGGAGGATCCGACGGTGCGACACAAGCGTGTGGATGGCATGCGGGCAGGCGTGCTGGGGGCGCTCGCGCTCGTGTTGGCGCTCCAAGGCTCACGGATCTGGGCAGAAACCCAAGTTTATAAATCTATCGATGCCAAGGGACAGATCACTTATGGGGATGCACCCTCCCCCGGCGCGGTTGCGGTCGAGGACCTGGGTGTTACAGCACCCGATCCCGTTGTCTCCGAAGAAGAGCTGCAGAAGCGGATCGACCGTGTTGCCGCAACCACCGACCGCTTGCGGGACGATCGCTTGCAGCGCGAGAAAGCACAGGCCGCGGCCCGACCGCCGGCGGCCCCACGACTTCCCGCTGTTTCCGAGCCTGGCTACGCGTCGGAGCCGGTGGGCTATGCACCATTTTGGTATCGCGGTCACAACCGCTATGTGCACCCACATCGGGTGCCGTTCGCTATCGATATCCATGGTCACGGGGACGATTTCCACTATGGCGGTTCGGCGGGACATCGTTCCGGTCGCGGGCACGGTGGATATGATGATCGCGGCCAGTTGCCAGGGGCCGCGGCCCCGAGAGCCCCGCAGCGGAAACCAAGCCTGCTGCATTCTTCCCGCTGAAACACCGGCATTTTCTCCAAAGGCCCGCTTTTTTGCCAAGCGCGGGGCTTTGGGGCACAATGCGCCCGCATTTCACTCCAGCCCAGCCCGCTTGTGCGGCACAAGATACCGGTAATATGGCGAAAGAAGAGTCGATTGAAATGGAAGGCGAGGTCGTAGACACCCTTCCCAACACCACCTTCCGCGTGAAGCTCGACAATGGACACATTGTCACGGCCCACATCTCGGGCAAGATGCGCAAGAACTACATTCGCATCCTCACCGGGGACAAGGTGAAGGTCGAGTTGACCCCGTACGATCTGAGCAAGGCCCGCATCACCTACCGGGCGCGCTAACCGGCGCAGAATCCGCCTCCGACGACGCGTTTTTCACAAGCCTCGCACCGACTGGATCTGCGTTCCTTCCGAACTCACTGCCGCTCTGGAATCGCCGTCGCACATGCGACAGCGATCAGACGGCAGCGCTCAAGTCATTCCGCGGCAACCATCTCCAGCGCCAGATCGTCGTCCGCCAGGGTGACAACAACTTTGCCACCCGCTTTCGCCAGCGCGCCGAACAGCACGGCTTCGGCGAGAGGTTTTTTGAGTTTCTCCTGGATCAGGCGCGCCATGGGTCGAGCGCCCATTTTTTCGTCATAGCCATGCTCGGCGAGCCACTCGCGTGCGGCTTCGTCGACTTCGATATGAACCTTCTTGTCGTCCAGCTGCGCCTGCAACTGCACCAGGAACTTGTCCACCACGGTCTTGATGACATCGCGACCCAGGGCACCAAACTGCACGATGGCATCCAGTCGGTTGCGAAACTCCGGACTGAACATCTTCTTGATACTTTCCATCCCGTCGCTGGCGTGGTCCTGATGCCTGAAACCGATGGACGCGCGACTCATCAGTTCGGCGCCGGCATTGGTGGTCATGATCAGAATGACGTTGCGGAAATCCGCCTTGCGGCCGTTATTGTCGGTGAGCGAACCGTGGTCCATCACCTGCAACAGCAGATTGAAGACATCCGGATGCGCTTTCTCGATTTCATCCAGCAGCAATACGCAGTGCGGATGCTTGGTGACGGCGTCGGTGAGCAGACCGCCCTGATCGAAGCCCACATAACCGGGCGGCGCGCCGATCAGCCGCGACACCGTGTGGCGCTCCATGTACTCGGACATATCGAAGCGGAGCAACTCGACACCCAGCACCTGCGCCAGTTGCCGCGACACTTCGGTCTTGCCGACCCCGGTTGGCCCGGCGAACAGGAAACTGCCGATGGGTTTTTCGCCCTCGCGCAGACCGGCGCGGGCGAGTTTGATGGCGGCGTCGAGCGTGTCGATCGCGGCTTCCTGACCAAACACGACCATCTTCAACTGGGGGCCGAGGTTGCGCAGTTGCTCGCGATCCGAACTCGACACGCTCTTGGGCGGAATGCGGGCGATCTTGGCCACCACCGCCTCGACATCGCCAACACCCACCGTCTTCTTGCGTTTCGACGCCGGCTGCAATTGCTGATAGGCACCGGCTTCATCGATCACGTCGATGGCTTTGTCGGGCAGGAAGCGATCATTGATGTATTTCGCCGACAGCTCCGCCGCGGACTGGAGCGCGCCTTGCGTGTAACGCAGACTGTGGTGTTCCTCGAAGCGGGATTTCAAACCCTGGAGTATCTCCACGGTTTCGGCCACAGAAGGCTCGGGCACGTCGATCTTCTGAAACCGGCGCGACAGCGCCCGGTCTTTCTCGAAAATGCCTCGGTATTCCTGGTAAGTCGTGGAGCCGATACAGCGAAAGCGACCCGACGTCAGCAGCGGCTTCAGCAGGTTGGAGGCGTCCATCACTCCGCCCGAGGCCGCGCCGGCGCCGATGATGGTGTGAATTTCATCGATGAACAAAATCGCGTTTTCCTTTTCACCCAGTTCCGCCAGCAGATTCTTGAAGCGTTTTTCAAAATCGCCGCGATATTTGGTGCCTGCCAGCAACGCACCCATGTCCAGCGAATAAACGACGCTGCCCTTGATGGCATCGGGCACTTCGTCCTCGACGATCCGTTTCGCCAGGCCTTCGGCAATCGCCGTCTTGCCGACCCCGGACTCACCCACCAGCAACGGGTTGTTCTTGCGGCGGCGCACCAGCGTCTGGCAGACCCGCTCCAGTTCCTGGGCACGCCCCACCAGCGGATCGATGAAACCTTTTTTGGCCTGGGCGTTGAGATCGGTCGCAAATTGTTCGAGTGCGCTGCCTTCCCCACCCGCCGGTGCGCCCGTCTCGCCGCCCTGGCCGCCGGGCGCGTTACCCGTGCTCTCCGACTGATCGGCAAACCGGGTCACACCGTGGGCGATGAAATTCACCACATCGATACGGGAGATGTTCAGCATCCGCAGCATGTAAACGGCCTGGCTCTCCTGTTCGCTGAAGATCGCAACCAGCACGTTTTCGCCCTGGACTTCGTTGCGGCCCGACGACTGCACATGAAAAATCGCGCGCTGCAAGACGCGCTGAAACGCCAGCGTCGGTTGCGCTTCGCGCTGTGGCGCGTCGGTCGCAATCACGGGCGTGGTGGATTCGATGAATTCGTTGAGGTCGTTGCGCAGCGTCTGCAAATCGACACCACACGCCTTCAATACCCGCAGCGCAGAACTGTTATCGAGCAGCGCCAACAGCAGGTGCTCGACGGTCATGAACTCGTGCCGCCGGGACGTCGCCTCCTGAAAAGCGGCATTGAGCGTGGCTTCAAGTTCTCTGCTGAGCATGATGGTCAGTCCTCTTACTGATTACTGATTCGGATCGTCCGCCGGTTCTATCTGACAAAGCAAAGGATGTTCGCGCTCGCGGGCAGCCTGATTGACCTGCTCGGCCTTGGTCTCGGCGACCTCCTTGGTGAACACACCACACACGCCCTTGCCCTCGGTGTGAACTTTGAGCATGACGCGGACCGCCAGTTCACGGTCCATGCCGAAGATCTGTTCAAGGATCTCCACCACGAATTCCATGGGCGTGTAATCGTCGTTGAGGAGAACCACCTGGAACCGTGCCGGGCGCTTGAGCTGGGGTTTGGTGTCCTCGACGACCAGACCGCTATCCGAATCCTGGTGTTGTTTCGTCATAAGCCTTGCGCACAGTATTGGCGGCGAGCAGCCAGAATGGATGAAGGATAACCCCCTTTCCCGGCGTCTGCACTAGTGCAGAAAACCCCTGCGCATGCTACGTCGCCGACCGCGGGACCAGCTTATGCCCGTGCGACCGGACAAGTACAATCCCCTCCCCGTCCCGCTTCCGCCCTGCCCATGCCCGTCAATCTGTTGACTACGCCTCCCGCCAACAAGCCCGGCGACCGCCGCCGCTGGGGCGGTCTGACCGGGGGGACCGCCGCCCTTGCCATTGCCAATGCCGCCCGGGAGTTCGACGGCCTGCTGCTCGCCGTGACGGCCACCACCAGCGCGGCGACGCGGCTCGAAACCGAACTGCAATTTTTCCTCGGCAGCGGAGCAGAAAACGTCATCCCGATCCTCCATCTGCCGGACTGGGAAACCCTGCCCTACGACCTCTTCTCGCCGCACCAGGACATCGTCTCCGAACGCCTGCAAACCCTCTGTCGGCTGCCGTCCACCCGGCGCGGAATCTTGGTCGCGCCGGCAACCACCCTGATGAAACGGCTGCCGCCGCCCAGCTACGTCGCCGGCAACACCTTCGTATTCCGCAAGGGCGATCGCGTCAACCTCGACGCGCTGCGCCGCACACTGGAGCAGGCCGGCTACCGCGCCGCCGACACGGTCTACGAACACGGCGAATTCGCCGTGCGCGGCGCCCTGATCGACGTCTTTCCCATGGGCGCGAAGCAGCCGATTCGACTCGATCTGTTCGACGATGAGATCGAATCCCTGCGCACCTTCGACCCGGACACCCAGCGCACCATCGAGAAAATGGCCGCCATCGAACTGCTGCCGGCGCGCGAATTTCCGCTCGACAAGACCGCCATCCGGCGCTTTCAGGATGCCTGGCATCTCAGTTTCGACAGCGATCCGCGGCGCTGCACCCTGTACCAGGATGTCAGTCAGGGCTCGGCGCCAGGCGGCATCGAATACTACCTGCCGCTGTTTTTCGAGCGTACCGCGACGCTGTTCGATTACCTGCCGTCGGCGGCGCTGGTATTCGCGGACGGCGATATTCATCAGGCGGCCGAGGAGTTCTGGCGCGAGGCGACGGACCGTTACCGCGAATACGGCGTTGATCCGACGCGGCCCTTGCTCCCGCCACCGGCGCTGTTTCTGACCGCCGGCGAGCTGTTCGAAGCCATCAATGCGCTGCCGCGCACCGACCTGCTGACCGCCGCCCTGCCGCAAAAAGCCGGCAACCACAACTTCGTCACCGCGCCACTGCCCGACATCGCTGCCGACGCCAAGTCCCGCACGCCCCTGGCTCAACTGGAAAATCTGCTGGCGCACGCCGGGGGGCCGGTGTTGTTCTGTGCCGAATCCGCCGGCCGCCGCGAAGCCATGCTGGATCTGCTGCGCCCGCTGGGAATAGCCCCGACCCCCGTTTCCGGCTGGGACGAATTCGCCGCTTCGAACGCACCCTGGCTTATCGCCGTCCACCCGCTGGAGCGCGGCTTCGTGCTGCCCGACAGCCAGCGCATCCTGATCACGGAAACCGAGCTGTTCGGCCAGCGCGTATTCCAGCGCCGGCGTCGCTCCCGCGAACGCGAGGTCGCCGACCAGGCCGTCAAGAACCTCACCGAACTGCGGCCGGGCGCGCCCGTGGTGCATATCGATCACGGCGTCGGCCGCTACCTTGGTCTGCAATCCCTCGCCGTGGACGGCGAGCCCCAGGAGTTTCTGGCGCTCGAATACGCCGAAGGCGCGAAGCTCTATGTGCCGGTCGCCAATCTGTTCCTGATCAGCCGCTACAGCGGCGGTGACCCGGACGCGGCGCCGCTGCACCGCCTCGGCGCCGAAACCTGGCAAAAAGCCAAGGAGAAAGCGGCGCGGGAAATTCGCGACACGGCGGCGGAACTGCTCGACATCCACGCCCGACGCGCGGCGCGCGTGGGCTTTGCGTATCCGGACCCCGGGGCGGACTATGCCGCGTTCAGCGCCGGCTTTCCGTTCGAGGAAACCCCGGATCAAGAAGATGCCATCACCGCCGTGCGCAAGGATTTACTGAGCGCCGGTCCGATGGATCGCCTGGTGTGCGGCGACGTCGGCTTCGGCAAAACCGAAGTGGCCATGCGCGCCGCCTTCGTGGCGGTCTCCGCCGGTCGCCAGGTCGCGGTACTGGTGCCGACCACCCTGCTCGCCCAGCAGCACACGCAGAATTTTCGCGACCGCTTCGCCAACTGGCCGGTGGTGATCGAAGTGATTTCGCGCTTTCGCAGCGCCCGCGAGCAGGAAGCCGTACTGCAACGGGTCGCGACCGGCGAAGTCGATATCCTGATCGGCACGCACCGCCTGATCGCGGGCGACATCAAGTACCGCGATCTGGGCCTCGTCATCGTCGACGAAGAACACCGCTTTGGCGTGCGTCAGAAAGAAAAGCTCAAGGCCCTGCGCGCGGAAGTGGACATCCTCACCCTCACCGCCACGCCCATCCCCCGCACCTTGAACATGGCGCTGGGCGGGTTGCGCGACCTCTCGATCATTGCCACGCCACCCGCGCGGCGCTTGTCCGTAAAGACCTTCGTCCATCAGAGCGACCCGCGCCTGATCCGCGAGGCGGTGCTGCGGGAAATCCTGCGTGGCGGACAGGTGTATTTTCTGCACAACGAAGTGAAAACCATCACCAGAATCGCGCGCGAGCTGGCCGAACTGGTACCCGAGGCGCGTGTCGACATCGCTCACGGTCAGATGCCGGAAAAACATCTCGAACGCGTCATGTCCGAGTTCTATCACCGCCGCTTCAACCTGCTGGTGTGCTCCACCATCATCGAAACCGGCATCGATGTGCCCAGCGCCAACACCATCATCATCGAGCGCGCCGACAAGCTGGGTCTGGCCCAGTTGCATCAGTTGCGCGGTCGCGTGGGCCGCTCGCACCACCAGGCCTACGCCTATCTGCTCACGCCGCACCCGAACCAGATGACCGATGACGCCCACAAGCGCCTGGAAGCCATCCAGGCCGCCGATCACCTGGGTTCGGGTTTCACGCTGGCGACCCATGACCTCGAAATCCGCGGCGCCGGTGAATTGCTGGGCGACGATCAGAGCGGCCATATCGCCGCGATCGGCTTTTCGCTCTACATGGAGCTGCTGGAGCGCGCGGTGGACAGCCTGCGGCGTGGCGGCACAGCCGAGATCGATCTCAGCGCGCGCCCCGGCGCCGAGGTCAATCTGCATATTCCGGCGCTGATTCCCGAAGCCTATGTGCCGGACGTGCATACCCGGCTGATGCTGTACAAGCGCCTGGCGGGCGCCGCCGATGAGGCCGCGCTGCGCGAGTTGCAGGTCGAAATGATCGACCGCTTCGGGTTGCTGCCAGACGAAGTGCGCAATCTGTGCCGGGTAACGCTGCTGCGCCAACGGGCAACCGAGCTGGGCATCGTCAAGATCGAAGCCGGCGTCGAGGGCGGGTTGTTCGAATTCTCCCAGTCCACCACCGTGGACCCGCTGGCACTGGTGCATCTGGTGCAGCGTCAGCCGGATCGCTACCGGCTGCGCGGCGCCACCACGCTGAGATTTACCGCGCGTGCGCCCACGGCCGATGAGCGTGTACAGGCGGTCGAGGATCTGCTGGAACGGCTGACGCCGGCGCGGGAGCAGGTCGCCTGACTGCTCGACGCTGGCAGCAAGGCTGAACTGCTAGGCGCGCACCCCGAGCACACGCCCCGCGCGTTCCGGTGTCGGCAATTGCCGGTGCGCTGCGAACAGCGTCTCGATCCGCGTCCGGGTCGCGTCTGGAAAGGGCGCGCTGCGGCGACTCGCCATATCGACATGCACCGCCAGACATTCGTTGGTGGCGACGAGATGCTCGGGCTCGCCCTGATACATCCGATGGAAATAGCGCATCCGCTTGGCGTCGCAATCCAGCAACTGGGTGGTGATGCGCAGTTGGTCGTGGGCGAACACTTCGCGGATGTAGTCGACATTGATCGCCAGGGTGAACATCGAACTGTTCATTCGCTCGCGGTAATCGAGCCCGATCCCAAGCACGTCGTGGAAGGTGTCGGTCGCCTGGTCGAAGGCGAGCACGTAGTAGGCGAGATTCATGTGCCCGTTGTAGTCGATCCAGGCGGGATCGACGGACTGGATGGTCTGGGGAAGAACAACACTCATTTCCTGTCTCCGGTGGTTCCGCGCCTGCCGGCAAGGACCAAATACCCGTTGCGCAGCGCTCGCAACAGCGGGTACATCAGGGCGCCGACACGGCGCTTGCCGAACAGGCAGAAATTCAGGTTCCCGCCCGGGCGCCCGGGGCTGTGGGCAAGGCACCAGAGTGCCTCGGCGCCGGCGTAACGCGTTCCATCCATCTCCAGAATCAGGGCGCGGTCGGGATCGCAGCCGCCGGGCAGATCCAGCGCGTCGCCGGCGCGACGGAAATCCACCAGGGTCACGGCGGACTCGAAGCGGCGGCAGTACCAGCGGCAAAACGGGCAGTCGCCATCGTAGATCAGCCGCCCATGCTTCACCGGCACCGATACCGCATCAGCCGCAACTCACGCCGGTACCGCGCAGTCCGCAGTAACCGGCGGGATTTTTGGCCAGATACTGCTGATGGTAGAACTCGGCGTAGTAGAACTCCGGCGCTTCGCAAACCTCGGTCGTAATCTCCGGCAGCCCCGCCGCCTTCAGCCGGGCCTGATAGTCGTCGCGACTCGCCAGCGCCTGCTGCAACTGCTCCGCGCCATAACAGTAGATCGCCGAGCGGTACTGAGTACCGACATCGTTGCCCTGGCGCATGCCCTGGGTCGGATCGTGTGCTTCCCAAAACACCTTCAGCAGCGCGGCCAACGACGTGAGCGCCGGATCGAAGACGACCAACACCACTTCGGTGTGCCCGGTCATTCCGGAACAGACTTCCTCGTAGGTCGGATTCGGTGTGTAGCCACCGGCGTAGCCGACTGCGGTGGTGTAAACGCCGGGCTGCTGCCAGAAGCGGCGCTCGGCGCCCCAGAAACAACCCAGGCCGAACTGCACGCAACGCAGGTGCGTGGGGAAAGGGCCCGCCAGAGGATGTCCGTTGACGAAGTGGCGCTCCGGCACCTGCATTTTGTCGGCGCGGCCGGGCAGCGCGCGTTCGGGTGCCGGCAATTGGGTTTTTGAAAGTCCCATGGTTGTGTCCAGATCAGTTACTACGAAAGGGGAATATACCACCACTCACCGCCCCTCCCGGCTGCGCCCACTGCCGGGACCGCAATTGCAATGCCGTGCCGTGGTTCCTATGATCCGCCCTCCCCGCCGCGGCCGCGCCCCCGCTGCGGCCACCACCCGGGTTCCGGCATGACCGATCACGCATTGATGCAGCAGATTCTGGCGTTTCGCAGCCAGCCGGAAAACCAGTCGCCCCACGGCAATTTTCTCGGGCTGGAAATCATTGATATCGACCGCGGCAAGGGCGTGGTGCGCATTCCCTATCGCGCCGAGCTCGCCGGCAATGCCACCACCGGCGTACTGCACGGCGGCGTCATCACCACCGTGCTGGATGCGGCCTGCGGCATCTCGGTGATCTGCGCCCTGGAACAACGCGCGACGATCGCCACGCTCGATCTGCGCATCGACTACCTGAAGCCCGCGACCCCGGGGCAACCCGTCACCGCAGCCGGCCACTGCTACAAGGTGACGCGCAACATCTGCTTCGTGCGCGCCCTGGCCTATCACCTGGACCCGGAAGATCCCATCGCCAACTGCACGGCGACCTTCATGATCACCTCCCCCCAGACCGGCGCGGCGCGCGTGGCGCGGGTTTCGTCATGAGCATCGTGGAACTGATCCGCCTGGCCAAGGCGAACAACGACTTCGGGGTGCTCTCGGCCGGTATTCCCTACATGAAGACGCTGAACATCGAGGTCCACGAAGCGGACGGCATTCTCACCGTGGAACTCCGGGCGGACCGGATTCACACCGGCAATCCCTGGTTGCCTGCCCTCCACGGCGGCGTCATCGGCGGCCTGCTGGAAACCGCCGCCATCGTACAACTCGCCCACGATCAGGACACCGACAACCTGCCCAAGCCCATCAACGTGACGGTGGACTATCTGCGCTCGGGCCGCATCGCGACCACCTGGGCGCGCGCCCAGGTCACCAAACAGGGGCGCCGCGTCGCCAATGTGCAGGCCAGTTGCTGGCAGGAGGATCCCGACAAACCGATCGCCAGCCTGTTTGGTCACTTTCTTTTGGGTTGAGCGGCCTGCTGGGTTGAACGGCGCACCGGCCAAACTCCGGTGCGGTTGCATCCACAAAAATGCTGGCCGTATAGTCCGGGCAGTCCCTCACCCACGATCTTTACTGGAGACCTACATGTCCCTCGATGCCCAGGCCGCGAAACTTCTCGAAATGACCGCGAACAGCAATGCGCCCGCGCTGGGTGAAGGTACGGTTGCCGAAAGCCGGGCCGGTTTCGCCACCCTGACCGAGATGGTAGGCGTCAAGGCACCCGCGCCGAAGTCCGTTACCGAAGTGCGGATTCCGGGGCCGGGCGGCACCATCCGCACCCTGGCCATCACCCCGGACACCCAAACGACCGGACCCCGGCCGATTCTTATCTATTACCACGGCGGTGGCTGGGTGATCGGCAGCCCCGAGACCCACAAGGCCGAAGCCTGTTATTACGCGGCGGCGGCCGACTGCATCGTGCTGGTGCCGGACTACCGGCTCGCACCCGAACATCCCTTTCCCGCCGCACCGCTCGATTGCTACGCGGTGCTGGAATGGGCGGCCGCCAATGCCGGCCAGATCGGCGCGGACGGCAGCCGCATCGCGGTGGGCGGCGACAGCGCCGGCGGCAATCTCTCCGCCGTGGTGAGCCAGATGACCCGGGACCGCAACGGACCGCCCATCGCGCTGCAACTGCTGGTCTATCCCGCCACCCGGATGGGCGCCGGCACCGCCTCCTATCGCGATTGCGGCGAGGGCTATTTTCTGACCGCAGCCGCGATGAAGTGGTTTTTCAATCAATACCTGCGCAAGCCCGAGGACTGGGACAATCCGCTCGCCTCGCCCCTGCTCGCCAATGATTTTGCGGGCCTGGCGCCGGCGCTGGTGATGACCGCCGGCTTCGATCCCCTGCGCGACGAAGGCGCCGAATACGCCGACAAGCTCACCGCCGCCGGCGTGCCGGTGGAATACCTCTGCTACCGCAACCAGATCCACGGCTTTGTGTCGATGGCAGGGGCGATCGATGAAGGTCGTCAGTTTCTCGACCAGGCCGCGGCAGCGCTGCGCAAGGCGCTGCACGCCTGAAGCAAACAACCGCACCAAATTTTTTGATGATTTTTCGACACGCAAAACCACCGGGGGATTTATGTCGCAACAACAACTGGACAAACTGCTGAAGATTTTCGAACGCCAGCCGCCGCTGGGAACCGTGTCCATCGCCGAGGAGCGCCGCAATCTCGATGAAGGCGGCGCCCGCTTCAAGGTGCCTGCCGATGTGACCCTGACTCCGGTCGATGTTGACGGCATCCGCGGCGAATGGCTGGCGGCGCCGGGCGCCCGTCCCGACCGCGCCGTGCTGTATCTGCACGGCGGCGGCTATGCGATCGGCTCCATCACCAGCCACCGCTACCTGATGCAGAACGTCTCGCGCCATTCCGGTGCCCGTACGCTCGGCATCGAGTACCGGCTCGCCCCCGAACATCCGTTTCCCGCCGCGGTGGACGACGCCACCAAGGCCTACCGCTGGCTGCTGGCCCAAGGCTTTGCACCCGGCCGCATCGCCATCGCCGGCGATTCGGCGGGCGGCGGTTTGACGCTCGCCACCCTGGTGAACCTGCGCGATCTGGGGGTGCCGCTGCCCGCCGGCGGTGTGCTGATTTCGCCCTGGGCCGATCTGACCGGTGACGCCGGCGCGGTGACCTCGCGCGCCGCCAGTGACCCCATGGTGAAACCGGACGGTCTGTTCCGGCTCGCCGGTGAATACCTGAAAGGCACCGATGTGAAACATCCCCTGGCCTCGCCCGTGTTCGCCGATCTCACGGGACTGCCGCCGCTGCTGATCCATGTCGGCGGGCGCGAGATTCTCTACGACGACGCCATCACCGTGGCCAACAACGCCCGCAAGGTCGGCGTGAAAGCCGATCTGGTCGACGAGCCGGCACTGTTCCACGTCTGGCACGCATTTGCGCCCATGCTCGACGAAGGCCAGCGCGCGGTCGAGCAGATCGGCGGCTGGCTGCAAGGGCGCTTTCAGGCGTAATCCAATAACCAACAACCAGACCGAGGAACAGCATCATGACCAGCCCGGAAAGCAAGAAACTGCTCGAACTGTTGTGGAAAAACTACCCCGGCCCGTCCGACTACGAAAAGATGAAGGACAAGGTCGGCAAGATGCGCGATAACTTCGTGCAGGCGACCAAGAACTTCGCCACTCCGCCGGCGGGGACCGAGATCCAAGCGGTGGATGTCGACGGCGTGCCCGGCGAATGGGTCTGCGCGCCGGGCGTGGATCAGGACCGGGTACTGCTGTATCTGCACGGCGGCGGCTATGTGATCGGCTCGATCCAGACCCACAAGGGCTTGATCGCGGCCCTGTCGCGCGCCGCCAACTGCCGTGCCCTCGCCCTCGACTACCGGCTGGCGCCGGAACACCGCTACCCGGCGGCGGTCGAGGACGCCACCAAAGCCTACCGCTGGCTGCTGGCGCAGGGTTTCAAACCCGGCAAGATCAGCATCGCCGGCGATTCCGCGGGCGGTGGCCTGACGCTGGCCACGCTGGTGGCGCTCCGCGACGCGGGCACCCCGCTGCCCGGCGCGGCGGCACCCATCTCGCCCTGGACGGATCTCGAAGGCACCGGCGAATCCATGCGCACCAAGGTCGATGTCGATCCCATGGTGGAGCCCGGCGGGCTGTTCGGCATGGCCAGGATCTATCTGGGCGACGCCGATCCACGCCAGCCCACCGCCTCGCCGCTGTATGCGGATATGAAAGGCTTGCCGCCGCTGCTGATCCAGGTCGGCGACCTCGAAACCCTGCTCGACGACGCCACCCGAACCGCCGCCAACGCCAAGGCGGCGGGCGTCGATGTCACGCTGGAAGTGTGGCCCGAGATGGTCCATGTCTGGCATCTGTTCGCGCCCATGGTGCCAGAAGGACGCGCAGCCATCGCCCGCATTGGCCAGTTCATAGTTCAGCATACTGATTAAAAAACCAGCACTGGCGAAGCCACCGCGCCGCGCTTTCAGGCGGAAGGCGCCGGCAGCTTGTTGAAAAAACGTCGTGAGGTGGCGCGCGGCGCGCAGCGACCGCGACCTATCCAGTCGATAGGCGAGGGAGCGAGCACCGCGCAACGAAGCAGATGGCTGGCGCAGCAGTTTTTCAACAAGCTGTTGGACGAGCGCCAGGCCAATATCAGCTTTGCACAAGCCTGCATTACAGGATTGCTGTTGTCGCGCATCAACCATCTGCACAAGCTTTTGGGATAGAGTAATCAGGCCAGCGACCATTGAAACAACCCCGTTCCGCACGCTACGGAGACGCCAGATATGGACCGACAAACAGCACCGGCAACCGTGCAGGTCTACCCGGTTTGGGATCGCACGACGCGCTGGTTTCACTGGATCAATGTGCTGTGTGCTGGGACTTGCCGGCGTCGGCACGGTGATCCTGAACGACGATGCGTTAGGCATGAGCGGCGACGGCAAATCCAGCCTGAAAATCCTGCATGCCTGGATAGGATATGTATTTTCGCTCAATCTGCTGTGGCGAATGGTGTGGGGATTCTGTGGCGGCCACTATGCGCGCTGGCGGGCGATACTGCCGGGCGGCAAAGGCTATGTCGGTGCGCTGAAAGCCTATATACGTGGTGTGAAAGCTGGAGATTCCCCCGCCTATCGGGGGCACAATCCACTCGGACGCCTGATGGTGGCTTTGCTGTTCATCCTCTTATCCACCCAGATGGTTACGGGCCTGGTATTGGCTGGTACCGACTTGTACTACCCGCCCTTCGGCCACGAATTCGCGGAATGGGCCACTGCCGCCGGTGAGGATCACAGCAAACTGGCGGGACTCAAGCCCGGCAAGAAAGAACTGCTTGATCCCGAAGGGTATGCCGCCATGCGCAAGTTCCGCGAGCCCTTTGTCGAAATTCATGAACTGGCTTTCTTTGCCCTGCTGGCAGCCATTTTTTTGCACATCGCCGCGGTTGTCATCACCGAAATCAGGGAACGAAGCGGACTGATATCGGCGATGTTTACCGGCGCCAAGATGTTTGGTAAAAAACCTGAAGATTGACCGAGGAGCTATGACTTGATGCATGCATTGGTAGTTTTTCGGCTATCTGCATCAGCACAGGGGTCCGCCGTCTGATCGCAGCAGCCACGCTCCTGCTGCACCGGCGGACAACGTACCGAACCGAACGAACAGAACACGCAGCAATCACCCGTATGCGGACTCAGCAGGGCCTTGCACTGACTGCACTCATAAAAGAACCGACAGGCATTGAGGGGCATGGTTTCCGGCCTGGCGAAACCACAGTGCGGACAGGTCAGCACGGATTCGGCGACGATGGGTATCCCGTGGCATAAGGGAATGCCCCGGCCGGAGGTTATGAGCCGCCGAGGGTTGCTCGGAATAACCGTCCTGCCCGCGGAGGCGCGCATCCGGAACGCTCTGATGTTCCTGGGTTCCCGTCCCCGTCTTCGCGGGGAAAGACACTGCGCGGGAACGACGATCACGTCGTTATTCACATCCTCAGACTTCCAGGGCAATGTCATAGGCGGTGAATTTGCGCACATTGAACACACCGCTATCCAGCATCAGATACTGCCCCTTGATACCCAGCAGCCGGCCCGACACTTCGGGCGTTTTATCGAGATTCCAGGCGCTCACCTTGGTCGGGTATTCCCGCACCGGATAATCGATGGCGACGGGTGCGGCGGATGCCAGCGGCTGAATGGCCTGAATCCCGAAACGTGTCGTCAATTCGCTCAGATCGTCGGCACACAACTCGAACAGGCGATCGCGGGCGGCGGCGAGATCCGCCGGCTCGGGATCGCCTTTCAGCATGGCGCGCCAGTCGGTGGTGTCGCGCACATGGCGGCGCAGAGCCGCTTCCACGAACCCCGCCTGCTGGCGGGTCTGCACGCGCGCGATGGGCAGCGCCTGGCTCGCGCCCTGATCGATCCAGCGGGTGGGCATCTGGTTGGCGCGGGTGATGCCCACTTTGACACCGGACGAATTGGCGAGATACACGAAATGCTCGGTCATGCAGAAGCTCTGTGCCCAGTCGGGCTCGCGGCAGGTGCCGGCGTCGAAGTGGCAGCGTTCGGGACTGAGGATGCACAGGTCGCATTGCGCGAGCTTGCGAAAACAGGGGTAGCAGTAGCCTTGACTGAAGCTTTTGTTGGTGGCGCGGCCACAGTGCGAGCAATGAATGGCGCCGCCGTGGCGGATGCACAAGGTCTCGCCCAGCAGTGCATTGAGCGGCACCCGGATGTCGTCGAGCGCCAGCCAATG
>JADJET010000018.1 GCA_016708925.1 Gammaproteobacteria bacterium
CATCGGCGCCCCTTCCTGAAGGTCGGCGTGATATCCGTCTATGATCGATACGGCGATGCCGATCAGCAGCGTCATCGTCATCAGCTTCAACGCAATGCCGGCCACGCTTCGGAAGTAGTTGATTGCAATGTCCGAAGTCCACCGCGACCCACCGAAGCCCAGCACGAAAATTCCGGCATAGGCCATCACCCAGGCGGTAACCAAGACCAGCAACACGTTCGCAGCAACCACGCCCATGCAGGCCAAAATCGCCAGCGTCGTGATGAAAATGGACAGGTTGTCGATCGGGCTGGTAATGCTGTAGCTCTTGGCCGCCTTGGCAATGATGTCAAAGGCAATATCAATCGGCCGGGATGGCGTTAGCTCACGCGGTAAACCGCTCGCTTGCGCCCCGATAGTCCGCAATGAATCAATGATCGACATGGCAAAGTCCGGGCCATTGACCAACAGCCACCAGAAGAAGCCGGTGGTGATGGTGAACTTCACGAACTCGGCGAAGAACTCGCCAATGTCGGCCTTGCGCAAGGCCATCATGCCGAACGTCCAGACCATGCTGATGACAACCAGCGTCCAAAAAAGCCAGGTCGCGTACTCCGTGATCTTGACCCCCCAGGCGCTGCTTTCATTCAAGAACCTAGTGGCAACTTCGTCCAGCACACCATCGGGTTCTATCGCCGCTGACGCTGCGCTAGAGATCAGGAAAATAGCCAGGAACACGCCCAATCGGATAAGTAGCCTGTTCATGGTCAGTACTCCTTGCTTTTAGTCCGGTCAGTGGGCTGATCCATGCCTTTGTAAAGGTTGTCTGCCGCCTTCTGCTGCTCCGGCGTTCGGGTGTTCAAGTCGTTATCGGGCGACTTCCCACAACCCGCGACCAAGACCGAAGCAAGCACGACAAGAGCGAATGGGCACATGATTTTTTTCATGGTCAGTACCCCTTGCTTTTGGCGCGATTGGTGGGCTTATCCAGACCTTCAAAGAGAAAATCATGGGCCGCCTGCTGCTGTGCATCGCGGTCGGCATCAGCCTGCATCTTGGCAGCCACTGCGTTCTGCTGCGCAAGCAACATGGCGCGAATCTGCAAGAGCTGGTTGGCCTGTTGGCTGGCGAGCTGGTTGGCGTAGCCGATGGCCTGTAGCTGGCCGGTTGCACCCTGCGCCTTGCCTTGGAGCTGTTGCAGGGTGCGGGCGTCGGCGGTCAGCGCCTCTTGCTGCTTTTTCAGCCCCTTGAACAAGGCGTCGTTGGCCTTCTTCTGGCTTTCGCTGGCCAGGGCGCGGTTTTGCTCCATCGCGGCGCGTTCCGCATCCGAGCAACCGGCCGACGAGAAACACGGCGATCCCCGGTAATGGGCCACGTCCTGGAACTTGCCCAGGTAGGCGTCCAGACTGCCGAGTTGGTTTTGGTAGTACGTCAGCGTGTCTTGCGCAGCCAACAAGCTGTTCATCGTCGCCTGCGCTTGATCCCAGATATAGGCGGCCGGGGCCATCGTGTTTTGCAGCATGTTTTCGTACTGCTGCAATTGGGTCTGGTACTGCTCGATTTGCTTGGCAGTTTGGGCAACCGCTTCCATTGCAGACATAACGTTCTGCACCAGGTTGCCACCGTCGATAACAGGGATGCCGGCCTGTGCCGGAATGGTGATGATGCTGCCAGCCAGGACGGCAGCGAGCGCGGTTTTAGCCGCTAAAAGGCGGTACTTCTTCATGGTCGTACTCCGTTCGATGAAAGGAAAGGCATTGCCTTGACCAAGCTCGCACTTGTTCATGGCACCGTTTCATCGAAGAGCTACGCCACTAGCTGGTCGGTATCGCCCTTGGCACTAAGGCCCGGACTTCCAAAACGTACTACTCTGGTTTTTTATCGCTTTCGGACAGGCCAACTTCCCGGCCAATCTCTTCAAGCTCTAACGGCTGCACTGCCGCCGTCAGTATTTCGCGTATTTCCGCGTCGGTGCTCCTATCGTTGAGCGCTGCTCGAACTTTCAACGCACGATGCACCTCGGCGGGCAAATTTCTGATAAGCACATTTGCCATATCAATGCCCTTTTGGTGTACCGGCATCAATGCTATCAAAGATATTAAAAATATCAAGCCTTACCGGCGTTCCTGATGCGCCACGGCCTGCGGCCGCACCACGGCGTTCGCGACGCGCCCCATTTCGTCCTGGGTCGCTTCGATCCGGCCCAGCAGCGCCAAGATGGTCGCCTCGCCAAACTTGGCGGTTCTCACGTCATCGGTCAGCCAGAGTTTCAGCAAGCCACCCAGCCGGCCAAGGTCGCCATTGATACGGGCCAGCTCGCGCACGCGCTCGTAGTCGGTGATGCCCTTGATCTCGTAGCCCTGACCCACCTCGCGCAAGTAGCGCGCAACGCTCAAGCCGGCTTGCCGGGCTTGGCGCTCGATCTCTTCTTTCTCGTCCGGGAACACCGGCACCCGAAGGTGCTGCCGGCGCTTCCGGCCTGTTTGCTTTTCGTCTTGCTCCATCGTCCAACCTCGCTTGTTGCTTCTTGCCGGCGGTAGCCGGCTGGCCTCGCAGAGCAGGATTCCCGTTGAGTGCCCCCGGCGCGAATAAGGGACAGTGAAGATAGATAACCGGCTTGCCCGGTTAGCTAACTTCACCCATCCTGCCCGCACTTCAGCCGCGTTTTCTCCGCGTACCTAAGTTGGAATCTGTCGCTATTCCACCGCGATCGTTGAGCAATCGCGGTGGAATCGGCAAAGTCGCGCTGTAATCGCGGAAAATTGCTTCAGAATCGCGATAAAACCGTATTCTCCCATCGGCTTCCTTCCACTTTTCACAAACTGAAAACACACCCTTCCTCTTGCTTTCCACAACCGTCTGAAAGCCCCAAAAAGCAAAGTTGGACGCCAAGGAAAAGACCGACTCACCCGCCCCTCAAGTATCAATGAACACTTGAAAATGCGATCGCTATCAGGCCCTCGTCATAGCGGCGGCCTACTAATATTTGAGGGGCCGCCATAGTGGTTATTGACACCTTCAGGCCTGTTCCTGCTCTCGTGCATCTGATGGCAGGATTCAACCCGATCCGGTAATAATAAGAAGAAGAATATTCTTATTATTCTTACCCCATATTGCGGCGATAACAGGGGAAATATCGGCCACCTCCCCTTCTTGGCGTTCAACCATCGGCCTATGGCCGATTGATGAAGCCCGCCAGGGCTTCATCGACCAAGGTGCAAGCGCCCGCATCAAGCGGGTGGTTACACCGCTTGGATATCCTAGATATCCTGAATATCCTGCTAAAACTGCGAAAAATCGGGCCGCTGTGAGTTGTTGTCGGGCCGCTGTGAGATGCCATCGGGCCGCTGTGAGTCGCTATCGGGCCGCTGTGAGACGTTTCACCCGACTCTCGGTGTCGATCTCGATGCCTATCTCGCGCAAACGCTCGGCATCCTCCTTGAGCCTGTAGCGGCAATTGCACATCGTCTTGCTGCTGACTTCATCAGCGCTTACGGCACGGATCAGCGTGTTCAGGTGCCATCCGCCGGCCGGGTCGTGTTTGTGGGTGAGCACATGCCGGGCAACCGCTTGGCTAATCCCATGTTGCAGCCTGGCAATGGGTGCAGGCGGGTAGTACAGGGACAAGTCCCTTTCCAGCAGCATCACCAGGGCGACGCCCAGCCGAACGCGCCATAAATGTCGCTCGCCGCCGGTGAGCGGGTCGCGTCGGGTCATAGGTGATGGGATAACGTGGTCGATCAGGCCGCCGATGATGCTGTCACCACTCCGCTCCAGTTCTGGCGTCACGATTTCTACCGTAGCGGCTCGCAGGTCGATTAGCAGTTTCTTGATGCGGTCGTGGCTGTACTGGTGATCGGACAGCGTCCGGCGTAGCTTCGCCGGGTCAACCAGCAGCTCGATGCCACCGTCTGAGATTTCGCGGCGTCGTTCGGCCACATACAACATGGACTCCACGATGTCGGCGTGACGCTGGCCAAGCCTGCCCGTTACTCGGCATCGACCAAATCCGGTTTCCATCCACTGTCCCGTACGTTTCTGCGGACGCTGGCTAGGCTGATAGATCATCACTCGGGCCTGCAATGCCGTGCTGGTCGGGGCGACCTGGTTACCAGTTGTCATTGCCGCCCCTCGCTACGGATTTCAGTTTCGTAGGCGACTGGCGTTTCTGCCGCTCAAGTACAGCAGGCTTGAGGACACCGCCCTCGTGCCGTCTGAACCAACATTCCTGGAAAGGTGCACCGTAGTTTGCTTTGCTGACGCCATAGCGGACGAAGTATCCACGCTGGCTTCCATCAACGCCCCACTCCTCGGCCTCGGCCTGCGTCATGCCGGACAGGTACGATTGCCACCGGATATTATCGACCAGCACGGATGATCCACGGCTCGCCTGCTGCTGGTCGCCGGTTCCCATCATGGCCGCACCCTTGTTGGCATGGTGCAAAAACACGATAGAGCAGCCGGTATCGGCAGCTGTGGCCTCCATGCGGCCAATGACCTGCGCCATAGGCCCGCTGGCGTTCTCCTCCTCGATGTGGAAGCGGCGCAGGGTATCCAAGACCATCAGGCGACGGCCCTCGGCGGCGCGCTTTGAGAAAATCGAACCAGCCAAGGGCCATGATGTTGGGGCATTTACCGATCAGCGGTTCAATCAGCAGGCCTTCAGCCACGGCTTGCCGCTGCTCGGCTGTGAGGTGTGCTCCAAGGGCGTGCAATCGATGATGGATTGCAGTGGGTGGATCTTCGGCAGGCAGATAGACCACCAGGCCAGTGGGCAGCTCGCCGACTTCCAGCAGATCAGGGCCGCCGGCAATCTGTGCAGCCAATTGCAGGGCAAGCATGGATTTACCGGCCCCGCCGGGCGATACAAGCGCGCCTACGGTGCCTGCAACCATATTGGGAAAAACATAATCAAGCGGTGGCGGCAATTCAGTGAAGGCCGCCATAAGGTCAAGGGCCATGCTAGCCCCTCACGTCGCCGGGTCGAGTAGCTTGGATACCCGACGACTTACGCGCCTCAATCCATTCCTCGACCTCTGACAAATCCCACGCGATGTTTCTACTGGTGAGCGCAATGCGGCGAGGGAATTCCCCCCGCTGCTCCAAGTTATAAATCGTTCGCGTCGAGAGAGGGATCATCTTCAGGAGATTCTTCCTGTTGATCAACGTCTTACTTTGCGTTGCTTGCATGGCCTGGCCTCCAATTACTAACCGATGCCTTATGGTGCCTAGCAATGCCTCTTGATTAGGCTTATTAGTTGTATAAAATGGTTGACATGAAAAATGAGCCAACCATCGTCATCTAGAAAAGCTGCGACCCGTCCGTATCAGAAGCCATCCGGAAATTTAAGGAGCGCTGGCGGCCGTACTCCGTGTCCTCGCGGCGCTACCCCATCATGCGATTGATACAGGAAGTGATCGATCCCGTTGTGTGCCACTTACATGGCGACCCTTCCAATAGGCTATAGGGGCCACGTCCTGTGCTGGTACGGGAGTGAGCTTCAGCGCAATCATTCGGTTGGTAGGGCTTGAGGCGATGGTTCGCATGCAGCGCCAGTTGCTACGCCAGTTCATCAAGACGGAGGACAAGCAGACCCCTAGAGACCAGCGCTTTGTCGCGACTCTGGAATCTTTGATCGGATTAGTTTGGGACTGCGCGTGCAAGCGCCCCAAAAGGTCAGCCTCCACAAAGGGGGTCAACCTAAATGCGCAACGTAAACACGGATTCTGCGAACTATGCGGAGACCTGACGGAGTTCGCAGCCTTCATGGCGACGGTGGCTGAGGGACAGGTCAACGATGCAGAACTGGAAGACAACAAAAAACTCGAACTCAGTCACCAGTACTGCACTAGGCATAAACCCAAGCTGGCAAATGGCGAGTGGAACCCAGCATATAGGCAGGCAAAACGTTCTCTCGCGCAATTCGATCTCGAACTTGCCAGGCTCGGCCGTCAGTGCGCGAAGCGATCTGTGCCGCAGGCAGCGTCCGGTGACTCGCTGATAGATAGCTATTTCTATCACTACTTGCTGGGCCAAACCATGCAGCCAGCGGATAAAGCGGAGTTGCGCCATCAAGCGCGTTTGATGGTGGACTCAAAGCTATCAGACCGCAAAAAGCAGATGCTGATGCTCCAGTGCTCCGGATTCAATCAGTCGGAAATTGCGCGAAGGCTAGGCATTGAGCGCCAGGCCGTATCGAAGGCGCTAGCGTCAATCCCCGAAATATTCCATCTGAAGAAGCGAAAACGCCAAGGAAAATTTTAGCGGCTAAAAAGATCAGCGAGCGCTTCCGGCAGTCCATTCGTCAATCATGTCGCCCAATCCTGCAACATCGCCGTACGCTGCTCGCGGTACTCGGCCTTGTTGTAAACGGCCCTCACGCCCTTTTGCTCGTGCGCCAAGCACTTCTCAATCCAGTCGGTGTTATAGCCAGCTTCATGTAGCAGCGTACTGGCCGTTCGCCGCAAATCGTGCGGCCCGAACTTGGTGAGCGGCTTTCCTTCCTTTTGCGCCAGTCTGTAGGTCAGTGTCAGAACTTGATTGATCGTCGCACTGCTCATGGGCAAGTCGGGGTCATACCGCGACGGCAAAACGTACTTTGATCCGCCAGCGAAGGTCTTTAGCGCGATGAAAATATCCAGTACCTGCCTGGACAGAAATACGAGGTGCGGGTTGCGCCGCTTCATCCGCTCCTTGGGAATCGTCCAAAGCGCATCGGTGAAGTTGATTTCGTCCCATGTGGCGTTAGTCAGCTCGCTTTTTCGCACCATGGTCAGCAGCAGCAGCTTGGCCGCTGCCCGAATGGTCGGCATGGTGCCGATCCGCTCCATGTACTGGTACATCAGCCCGATTTCTTCTGGCGTCAATGCTCGGTCACGCGGCTCGAACCTGGCAATGCTCGTTGGCCGTACCAACTCCGCCGGGTTCTCGACCTTCTGACCACGTTCTATTGCCCAGCGAAAGACTTGGAGCACGATTTCACGCACATGGACGGCTGTAGCCGGTGCACCCCGTTCAACGATGGCATCGGTCAGCGCCCGCAAGTCCTCGTGGGTGATCTCCACCAGCTTCTGATTGCTGAATTTCGGCTTCAGCTCGCGCTCATAGACCGAACGGCGCATGTCGCGGGTGGAGTCGGCCATCTGGTAACCACGCAGCCACTTTTCCGCCCAGACACCAAACGTCTCCGCATCTTTCACTCGCGCCTTGTCGCGGGCCTTCTCCTTGGCCGGCGACTTGCCAGCCGCAACCATCTTCTTCGCGTCATTCAACTGCTCACGGGCTTCAGCCAAGGTGATGCCACCGACGCCATAGCGACCAAAGGTGATGGTCTCCTGGCGTCCGTTGATTGAGTAGTTGTAACGGAACGAGATGGCGCCGGCTGGAGTCACGGCCACATAGAGACCTTCTCGGTCATTCACCTTGTAGAGCTTGTCCCTGGGCTTGAGATTTCGCAGCTTGGTATCGGTCAGCATGTAGCGGGTCCCTCTTCATTCTCGATACCATGCTGAAAAAACGCCAAATTTGTATCGTTTTTTCTATACAAAACAACAGGTTATACAAATTCGATACCATGAACACATAAAAGAACGCAGCATGGTATCGGCATCAATCATGGCATCATAAACGGATAGTACCAGCTTTAATGCCATGCTCAAACGGTGCTTGGCGCTTCCTCCCGTTGCCAGATCGTGCCAGACACAAATACAAAAAAGCCCGCAATTACGCGGGCTTAGCGGCTTTTTATGCCTTGAGTTGCCTGGCTATACCAGACGCGGGATCATTCCCACTCAATCGTAGCCGGCGGTTTGCCGGAAATGTCGTAAACCACCCGGGATATGCCGGCGATTTCATTGATGATGCGGTTGGATACCCGCTCCAGGAATTCATAGGGGAGATGCGCCCAGCGCGCGGTCATGAAGTCGATGGTCTCCACGGCGCGCAGGGCGATCACGGGTTCGTAGCGGCGCGCATCGCCCACTACGCCGACGGATTTCACCGGCAGGAAAACCGCAAACGCCTGGCTGACTTTTTCATACAGTCCCGCCGCGTGTAATTCCTCGATAAAAATCGCATCGGCGTCGCGCAGCAGCACGGCATGGTCGTGCTTCACCTCGCCCAGGATCCGCACCCCGAGACCCGGGCCGGGGAACGGATGCCGGTAAACCATGTCCCGGGGCAGGCCGAGTTCCAGACCGACACGGCGGACCTCGTCCTTGAACAGTTCCCGCAGCGGCTCGATGAGCTGCAATTTCATGGTGTCGGGAAGGCCGCCGACGTTGTGGTGAGACTTGATCACATGGGCCTTGCCGGTGCCGGCCGCAGCGGATTCGATCACGTCGGGATAAATCGTGCCCTGGGCCAGCCACTTGACCTGGGGCAGGCGCGCGGCTTCACGCTCGAACACATCGATGAAGGTCGCGCCGATGATCTTGCGCTTGGCTTCCGGATCGGCGACGCCGCGCAGGCGCTCCAGAAACAGTTCTTCCGCGTCGGCGCGGATCACTTTCACGCCCATGTTGCGGGCGAAGGTATCCATGACCTGATCGCCCTCGCCCTTGCGCAGCAGCCCGTTGTCGACAAACACGCAGGTGAGTCGCGAACCTATGGCACGGTGCAGCAGGGCCGCCACCACCGAGGAATCCACGCCGCCGGAGAGGCCAAGCAGTACCTCATCGCCGCCCACCAGCGCGTGCGCCCGGGCCACGGCGTCGTCGGCGATGTTGGCCGGGGTCCAGAGGGCTTCGCAGCCACAGATCGAGCGTACGAAGTGCTCGAAGATGCGTCCGCCCTGCGCGGTGTGAGTCACTTCCGGGTGGAACTGAAGGCCGAAAAAAGGCCGGTCGCGGTGGTACATGCCGGCGATCAGGCAGGATGGCGTGGACGCCATCACCTCGAAGCCTTCGGGCAGCGCCACGACCTGGTCGCCGTGGCTCATCCAGACATCGAGGAGGGCATCCCCGGTCGCCGGGTCCACATGATCCTTGATGTCGTGCAGCAGGGGGTCGGCGTTGCGCACCGCGACCTGGGCGTAGCCGAACTCGCGCTGCTCGGAACTCTCCACGCGCCCGCCGAAATGCGCGGCCATGCCCTGCATCCCGTAACAGATGCCGAGTACCGGCACGCCCAGCTCGAACACCTCGGGCGGCACCCGGGGCGCCTGCGCGGCGGTGACCGACTCCGGCCCGCCGGACAGGATCACCCCGTGGGGGTGAAATGCGCGCAGCTCCGCCGCCGGCAGATCGAAGGGGCGGATTTCGGAATAGACACCGATCTCGCGCACCCGGCGCGCGATCAACTGGGTGTACTGGGAACCGAAATCCAGAATCAGGATGCGGGCGGCGTGAAGGTCGGCAGTCATGGCATCTCCCTCCGGCGCAGCCGGCAAAGCAGCGGTGGCAAATGGGCGCGGGTCAGTTGCCACCCACCGGATAATTGGGGGTTTCCTTGGTGATCCCCACGTCGTGGACGTGGCTTTCCTGCATGCCGGCGCCGGTGATGCGCACAAAGCGCGGCTTGTTGCGCAACAGTTCGATGTCGCGACAGCCGGTGTAGCCCATGGCCGAGCGCAGACCGCCCATCAGTTGATGAATGATGGTGGACACCGGACCCTTGTAGGGAACCCGGCCCTCGATGCCCTCGGGCACCAGCTTGTCGGCACCGACGCGGACGTCCTGGAAATAGCGGTCGCTCGAACCCTGCGTCTGCGCCATGGCGCCGATGGAACCCATGCCGCGATAGGCCTTGTAGGTGCGGCCCTGATACAGCTCGATCTCGCCCGGCGCTTCCTCGGTGCCGGCGAGCAGCGAGCCCACCATCACCACGTCGGCGCCAGCGGCGATGGCTTTGGCGATATCGCCGGAAAACCGTATTCCGCCGTCGGCAATGACCGGGATTTCGAGGTGTTCCAGCGCTTTCACCACATTGGCGATGGCGCTGATCTGGGGCACGCCGACGCCGGTGATCACCCGGGTGGTACAGATCGACCCCGGCCCGATACCCACCTTGACGGCATCGGCGCCCGCTTCGACCAAGGCCAGGGCCGCTTCGCCGGTCGCGATATTGCCGCCGATCACCTGCACATCCGGAAACCGGCGCTTGATCCAGTCGACACGGGCCAGCACACCACTGGAATGACCGTGCGCGGTATCCACCACCAGCACGTCAACGCCGGCAGCCACCAGCGCCTCGACGCGCTCGTCGGTCTCCGGACCGGTACCGACCGAGGCGCCCACCCGCAGACGACCGAACTCATCCTTGCAGGAATCCGGATAGCGTTCGGCTTTATCGATGTCCTTGACAGTCACCAGACCGCGCAGCTCGAAGCGCTCGTTCACCACCAGCACTTTTTCGATCCGGTGCGTGTGCAACAGACGTTTCACTTCTTCCGGACTGGCGCCTTCGCGCACCGTCACCAGACGCTCGCGGGGCGTCATCACGGCGGACACCGGCGCATCGGGGTTGGTTTCAAAGCGCACGTCGCGCCGGGTCACGATCCCCACCAGATCGCCGCCGCGCAACACGGGCACCCCGGAGATGTTGTGCTCCCGGGTGAGCGCGAGCAGATCGCGGATCGGCGTATCGGCTTCGATGGTGATCGGGTCCTTGACGACCCCGCTCTCGAACTTCTTCACGGCGCGCACTTCCGCCGCCTGCTGCTCGATGCTCATGTTCTTGTGGATGATGCCGATGCCGCCTTCCTGCGCCAGGGCAATCGCCAGGCGCGCCTCGGTGACGGTATCCATCGCGGCGGACACCAGCGGGATATTGAGCTTGATCGAGCGGGTGAGGCGGGTATGCAGACTGACGTCGCGCGGCATGACATCGGAATAGCCCGGCAGCAGCAGGACGTCGTCGAAGGTGAGGGCTTCCTGATCGATTCTGAGCATGGCCTGTGCCGGCGGGCCGGTCCCGGAAGGCGCCCGATTATATCGACGCCCCGGCAGCCGGTAAACCGGAACCGCCGCGCCGAAAGGACGGTGCGGCGGGCCAGCACTGCGGACGCGAGGGTTACAATACCGCCATGGCCGAGCTCCCCGACCCCCTTGAATCAACCGCTACCCCGCGCCAGGTACTCAGCGTTTCGGCGCTCAACCGCCGCGCGCGCCAGTTGCTTGAAACCCACCTGCCGCTGCTCTGGGTGGAGGGCGAGCTCACCAATTTCTCCTGCCCGGCATCCGGGCACTGGTATTTCACCCTCAAGGACGAGCACGCCCAAGTGCGGGCGGCGATGTTTCGCACCCGCAACCGGTTGCTCAACCTGCGCCCCGTATCCGGTCAGCAAGTTCTGGTGCGCGGACGCATCGGCCTGTACGAGCCGCGCGGCGACTATCAACTGATCGTCGATCACATGGAGCCGGCCGGTCAGGGTCTGCTGCAACGCCGCTTCGACGAACTCAAGGCGCGACTGGCCGCGGAAGGATTGTTCGAGATCGCGCGCAAGCGCGCCCTGCCGACGCTGCCGCGCTGCCTGGGCGTGGTGACATCGCCGACCGGCGCCGCCATCCAGGATGTGCTGCGCGTGCTGCGGCGGCGGTTTCCGGCGCTGCCGGTGTTTATCTATCCGACGCCCGTGCAGGGTAGCGAAGCCGCGGCGGGTATCGTCGCCGCGCTCGACTTCGCCAACCGCCACGGCGCCTGCGACCTGCTGATCCTCACCCGCGGCGGCGGCTCGCTGGAGGATCTGTGGCCCTTCAACGAAGAAGCGGTGGCGCGCGCCGTGGCGGCGAGCACCATTCCCGTCATCTGCGGCGTGGGACACGAAACCGATGTCACCATCGCCGATTTCGCCGCCGATCTCCGCGCCCCGACACCCTCGGCCGCCGCCGAACTCGCGAGCCCTGACCAGAACGAGCTCCTCGCGGCGCTGGCCGGCTACCAGCGCCGGCTGGAGCGCAGCCTCGCGACGCAATTACAGCGGCTCGGCACGCACCTGGAAGCCCTGCGCCGCCGTCTGCGCCATCCGCGCGAGCGCCTCGAACGCCAGGCCCAGCATCTGGATCATCTGGAAATCCGCCTTGTCAGCGCCATCCGCGCGCGCCTCGCCACCGACACCGCCCGGCTGCACCGCCTGGATGTGCGGCGCGAACGCCACGATCCGCGCCAGCGCCTGGTGCAGACCCGCATGCGGCTTGCACAACTGGACGCGGGCCTGACGCAGCACATGCGGCTGCTGCTCGCGCGCGCCCGCGAGCAGCTGGAAGCGCGCGCCGCCGTACTGCACGCCGTGAGCCCGCTGAACACCCTGGAACGCGGATATGCCATCGTCCTCGACCGCAGCGGGCGCAGCGTCGGCCAGGTGACCGCCACCCGCGTCGGCGCGGAGCTCGGCGTGCGCCTGCGCGACGGCCGCCTCGACTGCACCGTCACCGGGATCGACACCCGGGACACCCTTGCCATCGCCCGCGACTTCACGAGCGGCGCTTCCCCACCACAGGATTGACCGATGCCTTCGCACCCGATAGTGACCGCGACCCTGCTCGCGATAGCCTTTGCCGCCACCCTCAACACGAGCTCAGCCGACGCAACCCCAGCCGACGCCAAGGCCGCCAACGCAACCGCCGCGCGTACTGCGGATGCGGAAACCTGGAATCTGGACGATCTCTATCCCGACCTGGGCGCTTGGGAAACCGCCTTTGGCGCCACCCGGCAGCAGCTCGCCGGGATCGGCGCCTGTCGCGGCCACCTGGCCGAAGGCGCCGCTGTGCTCGCCGACTGCCTGAACCGCATCCACACCACCTATCGCGAGCTGTTACGGCTGTTCAGTTACACCTATCTGGACCGCGACACCGACCTGCGCGACGCGGCGGCGGGCGAGCGCTTCTCCCGCGCCCAGACCCTCTACAGCCAGTACGGCGAGACTCTGAGCTTCCTCGATCCGGAGTTGCTCGCCATCGGCGCCACCACGCTGGAAACCTGGCTCGCCGCCACCCCTGCTCTCGCGGATTACGATTTTCTGATCCGCAACACGCTGCGCAAAGGGGCCCACACGCTGTCGCCGCGCGAGGAGCAGATCCTGGCGGCGGCGGCCGATCCCCTGAGCGCGGTTTCCAACACCTACACCGTGCTCACCAACGCCGAAATCGCCTGGCCCACCATCACCCTGTCGGATGGAAAAACCGTAGCGCTGCGCGCCAGCGAGTACACCCGGTACCGCGCGGGTCCCAATCGCGCGGATCGCAAAGCCGTGTTCGACGCCTTTTTCGGCGCCTACGGCCAATACAGCGAAACCCTGGCGAGCACCCTGTCCGGGCAGATCAAGGCCAGCGCCTTCGTCGCCCGCATGCGCGGTTTCGATTCCAGTCTGGCCCAGGCGCTCGACGTGGATGCCATCCCGCCCGCGGTGTACGAAACCCTGGTGCGCGAGGTGAACGCCAACCTAGGCACCCTGCACCGCTATCTGCGCCTCCACGCCCGGGTGCTGGGCATCGCGGACCCGCACTATTACGATCTTTATCCGAGCCCGGTTCCCCAGCAGCGCACCTACCCGATTGCCGACGCCCGCGAATTGGTGCGCGCCGCCGTGACGCCCCTGGGCCCCGAGTACGGGCAGCGCCTCACCGAGGCCCTGAACCACAACTGGATGCACGTCCGTCCGGCGGAGGGCAAACGCAGCGGCGCCTACATGATGGGTGCGGCCTACGACGTCCACCCCTATCTTCTGCTCAACCACAACGACGATTTCGAATCCCTCACCACCTTCGCCCACGAGTGGGGCCATGCCATGCACTCCTTGCTGGCGAATACCACGCAGCCTTTTCCGAAGGCGGAATACCCCACCTTCATCGCCGAGATCGCCTCCATCGCCAACGAGGTGCTGCTCTACAACCATTTGAGCGCGACGGCGAAAACCCCGCGCGAGGAATTGTTCTATCTGTTCCAGGAACTTCAGGGCCTGCGCGGCACGTTTTTCCGCCAGGCGCAGTTCGCGGAATTCGAGCTCGCCAGCCACCGCGAAATCGAACAGGGCGGCGCGCTGTCCGGCGAAAAACTGAGCCGCATCTACGGCGACATCCTGAAACGCTATCTGGGCCACGCCGAAGGCGTGATGAGCGTCGACGCCGCCTATGCGGTCGAGTGGGCTTATGTGCCGCATTTCTACACCGAGTTCTACGTCTATCAGTACGCGACTTCCCTCGCCGCCGCCTACGCGCTGATGGAAAAGGTGCAGAACGGCGGCGCGGCCGAACGCGAGGCGTATCTCTCGATCCTCAAGGCCGGCGGCTCCGAGCATCCCTATCCGCTGTTGCAGCGGGCCGGCATCGACATGGCGCAACCGGAGGTCTACCGCGCGGTGATCCGGCGCTGCAACGCGCTCATGGACCGCATCGAGACGCTGCTCACCGAACATCCAGGCATTGTTCCGGCGACCGCGGTCAGCGCGGACCGGAAGGATTAGCAGGCCCTGCCACTTCCTATACCAAAAACATCGCCGCCAGACCCAGGAAAATCAGAAACCCCATGGAGTCCGTGGTGGCGGTCAGCACGATGCTCGAACCCAGCACGGGGTCGCGACCAAACCGGTGCAGCACCGCCGGGGCGCACACCCCGATCAGGGCCGCCACAAGCATGTTCAACGTGAGCGCGGCGGCGATTACCAGCGCCAGATCCAGGTTGCGGTAGAGCAGTAAAGTCGCGAGTCCCAGCACCAGACCCCACAGCGCGCCGTTCAGGGCCGCGATCGACAGCTCGCGCATCAACAGGCGCCGCAACTGGGCCGCGCCCAACTGGTTGAGCGCCAGGCCCCGCATTACCAGTGCCGCGGACTGGTTGCCGCAATTGCCGCCGATGCTGGCGACGATGGGCATCAGGGCCGCCAGCGCTACCAGCGCCGCTATGATCGGCGCGAAGGCATCGATCACGCGCGAGGCCACAAAGGCGGTACACAGATTGATGGCCAGCCACGGCCAGCGGCGTTGCACCGCGCCGCGCAGGGGCGCGAACAGGTCTTCGTCCGCCTCCGACAGACCCACCTGGCGCAGGCTCTCGGTCTGCGCCCGGGCGTTGATTTCGTCCACCACCGCGTCCACCGTGATGCGGCCCACGACCTGCTCCTGCAGATTGACCACCGGCGCCGATACCAGATCGTACTTTTCGAACGCCGACACCGCCTCGCGCATCGAGTCGTCGGTGTAGAAAAAAATCGGGTCGCGCGACATCTCGTCGGCCACCCTGGCCTCGGGATCACCGAACAGCAACCGCTGGAGGCGCAGATAGCCCCGCAGCCGATTGGCGCGATCCACCACCAGCAGTTCGTTGGTGTGGGGCGGCAGGCTCTTGCTGCGTCGCAACAGCCGGTGCACCGCTTCCAGCGCGGCGTCCTCGCGGACGGCGATGAAATCCAGATCCATGGCGGCGCCGACAGACCCGGGCGGGAACGACAGCACCGAACGCACCTCGACCTGTTCGGGTTCGTCGAGACGGGCGAGCACCGCCTGACGCGCCGCGTCCGGCAAACTGCTCACCAGATCGGCGATATCGTCGGACGCCAGCGGGCGCAGCACGTCCGCCACCGCTTCCGACGGCATCGCCAGCACCAGGGCGCGACGCACCGCGGTGGATGCCTCCAGCAACACCGCACCGCGCTGCTGGGGAGCGACCAGCGCCCAGGCGAGATCGCGCGCCGCGGGCGCCAGACTTTCCAGCACGAAGGCGATGTCGGCCGGGTGAAAGCCGGCGAGCCGCTGCGCCAGGGCCGTCTGTTGCTGGCGCGCCACCAACTGGGCCACCACATCCCGGTTGCGATTTTCCGCGCGCGCAACCAGCGCCCGCTCCACCGCCTGCCGCGACAGCAGTTCGATGACCTGGGCGCGGGCCTGCTCCAGATGGCGATAATGATGGCTGTGTGGGTTGTTCATGTTCGATGCGCTCCGTGGCACGCCCGGCAAGGCTGGCGGGAGCCCCACCTTCGATGCGAGCGGCCCCAGGCATCCCGGGCCGCTCGCGGCAGCGCCATTGCGAGCCCCATGACTTTACCCGACTTCCGATGACAGCCAGGAGCAGTCGCGGGAATCCGGTAGCGCTGGACTGGTGCGGCGGTTCAACTTGCACCCAATGAGAGACTTGCCCCCTTTTTCGGTGACTGAACGCTTGCCCTGGATAATTTCACTGATACGCCGTTGCGGCACGCTGATGTCCTTTGCCAGCCGGTACTGCGATATGCCCAGAGGGCGTAAAAACTCCTCCAGCAGGATCTCACCCGGATGGATCGGATCGAAATCTCTCTTGCTCATGACTCCCGCTCATGATAATCGGCGATCCCGTCCCGGTTCTTCACCCGGCCTCATGCCGCAACTCCTTCGCAAGCTCTTTCAACGCCATTTCATCCAGCGTCTCCCGCACCAGCAGTTCCCGCGCGCCCCGTTCGAGAATCTCCCGGTTGTCGCCGAGGATGGCTTCGGCGCGGTGGAAGGCGGTCATCACGATGTCGCGCACCGCGGCGTCGATGCGGCCCTGGGTCGCTTCGCTGATCTGGCAGCCGCCGGGTGGGGGTCCCATGGGGGTATCCAGAAAACGCTGGGGCTGGGCGTCGTAGACGACGAAGCCCAGGGCCTCGTCCATGCCGTAGCGGGTGATCATGTCGTGGGCGATGTCGGTGGCCTTGGCGAGATCGTCGGCGGCGCCGGTGGACAGTTCGCCGAATACCAGATGTTCCGCCGCGCGGCCGCCCATGAGCACGGCGATCTTGTGCTCCAGTTCGGCGCGGCTCATCAGATAGCGGTCTTCGGTGGGGCGCTGGATGGTGTAGCCCAATGCGCCGATGCCGCGCGGAATGATCGACACCTTGTGCACCGGGTCGGTGCCGGGCAGCGACAGGGCGACCAGCGCGTGGCCCATCTCGTGGTGCGCGATGACGTCGCGCTCGCGCGGGTTGAGCACCCGGCTTTTCTTTTCGAGGCCGGCGACGATGCGCTCGATGGCGGTGGTGAAGTCCGCCAGCCCGATGTCGGTGCCGCCGCGGCGGGTCGCGGCCAGTGCCGCCTCGTTCACCAGGTTGGCGAGATCGGCGCCGGAGAATCCCGTGGTGAGCGCGGCGACCTGTTCCAGATCCAGGTCGGGCGCCAGCGTCACCTTGCGCACATGCACGCGCAGAATCTGCACCCGTCCGGCCTTGTCGGGGCGGTCCACCAGCACTTGGCGGTCGAAGCGGCCGGCGCGCAGCAGCGCCGGGTCGAGGATTTCCGGACGGTTGGTGGCGGCGAGCAGCACCAGACCCGAGCCGCTGTCGAAGCCGTCGAGTTCCGCCAGCAATTGATTCAGGGTCTGCTCGCGCTCGTCGTGGCCGCCGAAGCCGGGAAAGGCGCCGCGGGCGCGGCCCAGGGCGTCCAGCTCGTCGATGAAGATGATGGCGGGGGCGCGCTGCCGCGCCTGCTCGAACAGGTCGCGCACCCGTGCGGCGCCGACGCCCACGAACATTTCGACGAACTCGGACCCGGAGATGGAGAAGAAAGGCACCCCGGCCTCGCCGGCGACGGCGCGCGCCAATAGCGTCTTGCCGGTGCCGGGCGGTCCCACCAGCAGCACGCCCTTGGGAATGCGCGCGCCCAGACGGCCGTAGTCGCCGGGCGTTTTCAGAAAGCCCACGACCTCCTGGAGTTCGCCCTTGGCCTCGTCCACGCCGGCGACATCGGCGAAGGTGACGCCGGTGTCCTTTTCCACATAGATTTTGGCGCGGCTCTTGCCGACGCTCATGAAGCCGCCCATGCCCTGCTGGCGTTCGGCGAGGCGGCGGAATACGAACAGCCAGATCGCGGCGATGATCAGCACCGGCACGATCCAGGACATCAGGTCGCGCAGGAAGGTGCTCTCGATCACCCGGGAGTAGGGCACCTTGAAGCGGTCGAGGCGCGCGACCAGGTCGGGCTCGACGCGGGTGGCGACCAGCGCCTTTTTGCCGTTGGCGTCGGGCACCGCCAAACGCCCGGTGAGGGTGCGATCGGCGATGGTGACTTCAACGATGCGGCCGTCGGCCAGCGCCTGTTCGAATTCGCTGTAGGGCACCAGCTCCAGTTGCTGGCTCTGCTGCCACCAGCTTTGCAGCAACAGCAGCGCCATCAGCGCCAACAGCCAGTAGGTGGTATGCCAGCGAGCCTGGGGTTCCATCACGCCGCTATCCTCAGTTACCAGCCTGGAGCGTCACCGGAATATCGATCTTCCTGCCGTCGCGGACCAGCGTGATGATCACCGGGGATCCCACCGCCAGATCGTCTAGGCGGCCAAGCAGTTCGGCGACCGAGGTTACCGGTTTGCCCCCTACCGCCACGATGATATCGCCGGGGGCGACGCTGCCATCCGCGCTCATGGTTGCCGCCTTGAGGCCGGCGGCCGCAGCGCCGCTGCCGGGGGCCACCGACAGGATGATCACGCCACGGACGCCGAAGGCGTGCTGCAGCCGCCGGTTCCAATCCTCATCGATCCCGATACCCAGGGCCGGGCGCTGATAGTCGCCGGTGGCGATCAGTTGCGGCACCACCCGGTTCAGGGTATCCACGGGTACCGCGAAGCCGATGCCGGCGCTGGCACCGCTGGGGCTGTAAATGGCGGTATTGACGCCGACCAGGCGTCCGGCGGAATCCAGCAGGGGGCCGCCGGAATTGCCCGGGTTGATGGCGGCATCGGTCTGGATCAGGTGCTGCACCAGGCCGCCGCCGTCGCCGGGCAGCGAGCGGTCGAGCGCGGAGACGATGCCGGTGGTCAGGGTCCAGTCGAGCCCGAAGGGATTGCCGATGGCGAATACCTTCTGGCCCACCTTCAGATCGCCGCTGGTGCCGATGGGCAGCGCCGGCGGCCGGCTGGTATCGAGCTTGATGCGCAATACGGCGATATCGTGGGCCGCGCTGGCCCCCACCAGGGTGGCGCGGTGGTCGCTGCCGTCGGCGAGCCGTACCCAGGCTTCGGAGGCGCCCCTGATCACGTGGAAGTTGGTCACGACATGGCCGGCGGCGTCCCAGATGAAGCCCGAACCGGTGCCGCGCGGCACCGAGAACACATTGCGGGTCCAGAAATCCTGCACCTGTTCCCGCGTGGTGATATAGGTCACGGACTCGCGCGCCCGTTCGAACAGCGCGATGGTGCGGGTCTCGTCGGCGGCGAGTTCGCCGCGCGGGGTGACGGCGCGGGGCGTCGCGACGGCGCTCTGTCCACGCGGGATGTCGCCGAGAAATCCGGCGCCGATCAGCAGAATCGCAGCCAGCGCCGGCCAGATGAAAAGCCGCCGGGGAGTGCGGGGTACAGGCATCGTCAGAAGCTCCGTCGGATGGAAATCGCCTTGGCTTGAGGCCCGCATGGGCCATCGTGCCTGCTGCGAATGCTCAGGCGCCAACACTTACGCTGCGAGCGCGAGACGGACCTTGCGGCCCAAACGGACTTCCAGCGCAATGAGCATTTCCGGGCCGAATGTTTCCCGCTTGCCGCGCACAAGATCGTAAACGCGCGATGGCGCAATGCCAAGCATCGCTGCCGCCTCTTGTTGCGTCAATTTTTGCTCTCGATGTATTGCCGAGGATCGATCACAAGCCTTGCCCGCATGGCAGGAACCGCGGCATCTTCCGGCGCAAGGCCGATGTCAATGTCCGATTACCGGGTTTTCCGCACTTTTCTCTCAAAGGCGTGAAGCACATGGACTGCCGCTGGCAACCTGGCAGCGTAAATGACTCGCCACGCGCCTTGCTTGCTCCATTGCACCAGGATCAAACAGCGGTCATGGGCTTCCAGTCCGCCGCGCGCTCAGCCCTGCTTGGGTCGGCCACAACTGAAGGCCCGCATCTTTACGGGCATCTTCAGCGAGGGCTTGGATGGCTTCGCGATATGATGTTATAACAAGAGACCTGACCCCGCGATTGCGCGATGTTACAATAAGAGACTTGACCCTTATGGCTCCCAATAAGAGACTTGACCCTTATGGCTCCTCTGACCCTTATGGCTCCTCGATCCGGTGCGTGTGCAGCAGCCGTTTCACTTCTTCCGGACTGGCGCCTTCGCGCACCGTTACCAGACGCTCGCGCGGCGTCATCACGGCGGATACCGGCGCATCGGGGACGTGCAAGCTATGCTCGCCCCGGAAAACTATTCACCGCCAATATTTCGCTGTTTGCTGCGGCGGCTGGATCAGTCGCACAAGCCCGGTTGGATGAAGTTCGCAATGCATTGATCGCCATGATTCAGGGGTGAGTGGTGAAACCGTGGTCCCCAGTTGTTCCCAGTTGTTTTATAGCAGCCAGTCTTTGATTGCCCCCTATATGCTCACATATCTCGAAGAATTTTTTTCTTTTGCTCGTCAAACTCGGTTTCGTTGATGATTCCCTTCTTTCTGAGGTCGTCCAGTTTTATTAACTCCGAGTGAACATCCCTAACTGAATGTGTGGTCCGTATTTCACCGGCAACATTCCCAGCGTCATCAACTACGACATCTGTGTTGTCAACTAAATGAGTTTTAGGGGTTGTATGGTCATTCTTATTGACCAGCTTGAATTGATATTCGAACGATGCCCAACATGCCGTGCAAACCTGAAGAGGAACAGTCTTCGCTGCTATTGGATAAGCTAACATTCCTTTGCTTTCAGCAAACGCATTGGCCTCTTCTATAACTGCTGCCCTTAGAGTCTCGACCTTTCCGAAAACACCTCTATGATCTTCTCTGAATATCAAATATTTATCAGGTCCTATATTTACAAATTTCGGGCTTGCGCATCCCGCCATGAACACTGAAAAGAGTAATAACGTAAATGGCTTAAAACGTGAATAGCTTGAAACAATACGGTTATGCATACAGCTCCCCAGATCTTGTCGATTAGAAAAATATTGGGTCTTCCCCAACCCGTCTCACGACCAGCGCGTAGGAGACGTTCCCTACATTAAGGTCTCTGACCTGCGAGCCGGCTTCGTTAACATCAATCCAACTAACCGGATTCCATCTTCGGTAGCCAAGCAGTTTTGGAAAGGCGACGACTCTGGCTTAATGCCTTTTGATCTCGCATGTCCTGAGCGGACATCAAAAAACATTGGAGACTTTTGTGTTTTGATGCCCGGCCAAGAGAATGTGGTGATGACAAAAGAAATTATCGTCATTCGTCCTGGCGAGATCGCCACCTTTAGCACATTCTACCTGTTTTGGGCGCTAACACTGAAAGCCGTAAGGGATCAGTGGAAGAGAATAATTTTTATGCAAACGAACCGAGAGGATGATGGTAAGCGATACCTTGAGGTTCGCATTCCGATACCGCCGACACGAGCAGAGGCCGACCGAGTCTCAAAACCATTTCGAGACTATTACACGTCCATTTCTCAGGCTCGCACTCAGTTTGGGGAGTACTTAGGCAGGTCTAAATCTCATCATTTCTTTGTTGCTGGAGCTGAAGGTGCTCAAGAGGTGGACATCGCTTCTATAGATCTGGACGCCGAATGACCTAAGGTGCCTAACGTAGGGCTAGCCGGCGCTGCGCGGCGTTGCTCGCGCAGCGTCCAGCGACCGAAGGGAGCGAGGCTGAGCGCCATGTTATGCCTGCACCACCACACCATAAGTACAAAATCTATAGGCTGAATATTAGACGATTAACAGTACGCACGTCCAGAACAAGCGAATACGAGAAATGTAAAGCCATTTTGGTAACCGGATCATCTTGAAAAAATTATTGATGCTCCACAATATCTCGCCATCTCGAACCCTGTTCCACTCTTCCTTAAGGACGTCCTGCATCAAGGATGATATTTTTGGCTTCTCTGTTTGATACTCCCTAGTCGCATGCTCTTCTTTGGAATATTTGTTGGGCAGTTCCTGCATTAGCTTAAGCAAATCTCTCGATTTACTTTCGCCTTCATTTAGATAGAGTTTTGCTTGGTGCACATACTCCAGTAGCGCAATTTTTGCTTTGTAGGCTTCTTTGCTTTTTTTGTCAGGGACATCAATAAATATCTCAGCATGAGTAAGGTATTTTGATAACACAGCTCTGATAGAATTTATCCAATCTTGGCGGAGAGTTGAGGTTGCATTTGCGCGCGAAAGCAATGCAGTCACAAAGATGCCAAGAAATGCGCCAGCCGTAGCTCCTACGCCGACAAGTAATGTTACCGAATCACTATCAGACATCTTGGGATCGTCCTCTCAGGGCATAACGTTTGAGCTCAGGCCGCGGCCCGTCAGGGCCGTCGCGCCTGCAGCGAAGGATTAGGTTTCAGCCGCTCGAAATACTCCTCAAGCTCATCCAACACATCGGACTTAGTAGACTCACTGTGCATCTCGTGAAGTAACACGACCTTCCAAGCCATTTTTTTCAACGGAGTATCTGAAATTGGGGTGCCATTTTCGGAAAAACCATGACGTTTTAATATCTCTTCATAGGAGCACTTTTCGTCTTGTACTCCCAGATATTTTTCGCACATATCTATGAAACATGATATCGCAGTCGTATGGCACTCTCGAATGCACGCCATCTGCTCATGCATTGGCCCTAAGGATTTCAATTCCTCATATATTTCTTTTGGTTCGAAAAAATAGCAGCTAATCATATTTCTAATTAGCGATAGGATATTTCTAAACTCTCTTGGCAAATAAATTGACGCTGCGGTCATTGCCTCCAAAAACTCCTTGTCTGTGCTTACACGAAGCTCCTCCGCTTTCCTATTTGCTGGGTAACGATTAATTATGGCCGTGGTGTATCCATGTACCAATAGTCTATGCGTGTAAGCGCATCCATTCATTTTTTCCAGGAGAGGCATCGTCTTGTTGAGTTTGATTTGCTGGAACTCTATTCTTTTTAGAGCGGCATCTCTCTGTATCTCTAACGCCTTAGAAAGTTCAACAGTCCGCAATTCCAACTTGTGCGCATGCAGCCTATCAATCATAGAGGATAGAAATGCTTTCCATGACAGATAGATCAAGCCAACAACCACAACTCCTACCGCAGCCCAACTACTAAGGCGATTTATGCCTGCGGCAAAATTTAAAGCTATGCTTATGAAATCTGTTGGCTCGCTCACGATTTCCTCCTGAAACCTAACATTGAGTATCTGGAAATCTTCCGTGTTTAAACACGGAAGATTTCCGCATATCCCGCATGAACCGCGCTGGGTTCATGTGTGCCAGATCGGGCGGCCCTTCTACCCAAATCCTTCTTTGAACAATCACCTGCATACTCCGTCGCTGCTCCCTCGCACGCTCCGATACCAGCCGGCAGCAGCGGAATGCCGGAATTTTTCCGCATACCCCGCTTGCCCCCCAGGCCCACCCATTCTCCGGCGCGAAACCGAAGGCACCTGCGCCCGGCAACCCCCGCGCAGTCAGTGCGTTGCAGCCTAACCCCGTCCCCGGGAGATTGCCAATGTTGCCCATCCCGCCGAAATCGATTACCGCACATTCGTGCAGCGTAGACGCGCCAGGGAGGATTCTCCACATGGGCCATCGACACAGCGCCTCCCCATTCCTGGAGGAGATGCGCAGCGCGATTCGGGTGCGGCATTTCGGTATCCACACCGAGGATGCCTGTCTGGGTTGGATCAAGCGGTTCATCCTGTTCCATGGCAAACGGGACCCAGGTCAGATGGGTGAATCCGAGGTCGGCGCTTTTCTCACCGATCTGGCGGTCGAGCGCCGCGTCGCGGCTTCGACGCAGAACCAGGCCAGGAGTGCGCTGTTGTTTCTCTGCCGCGAGGTGCTGGGAATCGATCTGTGGTTGGGCGACTTCGCATCTGGCCGTCCGCGCGACATTTTTAAACAAGGTGCCAGGGGTTCAGTCCGTCGCCAGTCCGGCGCGGCTCAGCCGTGTGCGCAGACGGTCCAGTTCCTCCACCAGGTCGGCCACCAGGGCAGCGAGTTCGGGGTTGGCGTCGAAGTCCCGCTCCAGGGCGCGGATGCGGCGCAGGCGCAGCAGGTCGCGGCCGCTGAAGCTCCACAGCGCGGGATCGGTTGGCGGATTGTCGTGCAGCACGTCGGCCTGTACCCGGGCGACGACCCATGAGACCTCGACGCAACAGCCGGCAGCCAGTTCCTCCAGGGTGAGCGCCGCGCGCTCCAGGAGCAGGGCTTCGAGTTCATCGCTCATGGTTCAGCCTCCTTGGTTCCGGCGCGGGTCGAAAGCGAGTTCGCGCGCCATGGTCTCGTACAGTTCGCGGGCGCGCGGGGCGTCGGCCGGGGGCAGGTGGATTTCGAGCACCAGATAGAGATCGCCCGGCGGTTCGCCCGGAATGCCGCGCCGCTTCAGGCGCAGCTTGCCGCCGCTGCGCGATGCGGCGGGAATCCGCACTTCCACCGCGCCATCCGGCACCGATGCTTTCACGGTGGCGCCGAGTGCCGCCTCCCAGGGCGTCACCGGCAAGGTGGCGTAGACATCGCGATCCTCGACCCGGTAGCGGGGGTGGGGCTCGAAATGCACTTCCAGATAGAGATCGCCGGCCGGGCCGCCGCCCACGCCGGGGGCGCCCTGCCCGGCGAGGCGGATCACCTGGCCGGCGTGGACGCCCTTGGGGATGCGCACGTTCAGGCTGTGATCGGCGAGCGCGACCCGGCCGCGGGCGTCCTGGCGCGGTACCCGCAGGGTGATGGCGCGCTTGCCGCCCCGGTAGGCGACTTCCAGATCGAGCAGGATCTTGGCGTGATGATCTTCGCCGCGCGCCCGGAATCCGCCGCCCTGGCCGCCCATGTGGCCGAACAGTTGGGAGAAGAAATCGCTGAATTCGGCGGATTCCGCCCCGGAGAAACCGCGCCCGGTGAATTCGAAGCCCGCGTCCCAGTCCGGCGGCGGACGGAAATCCTGCCCGGCGTGGTAATCGTGCCCCAGTTGATCGTAGGCGGCGCGCTTTTCCGTGTCCGCGAGCACGGCGTAGGCTTCGTTGACTTCCTTCATCCGCGCTTCGGCGTCGGGTTCCTTCGACACATCGGGATGGTACTTGCGCGCCAGTTTGCGGAAGGCTTTCTTGATCGCCTCCGCGCTGGCGTCCCGGGCTACTCCCAGGATCTGGTAGTAATCCTTGAATTCCACACAGTCTCCTCTCATTCCGGTCTGGCGCGAGTTCCGGCAACTCCGGTCTGCGCCACCATACCAACTAACAGCTTGTTGAAAAACTGCTGCGGCAGCCATCTGCTTCGTTGCGCGGTGCTCGCTCCCTCGCCTATCGACTTGATATGTCTCGGTCGCTGCGCGCCGTGCGCCTCGCAGCTGGCCACCTCGCGACGTTTTTCAACAAGCTGCTAATGAGGTCGGGTGGCTTGATGTCAAGTTCTTGAAATTTTTCTCGCGTACACAATATCTGTCGTTGCGTGGCGCCGTCGCGCCACGGTCGCTTCCACTGTTATATGGAGGAACAAGTGATGAGCCTTTCATTGTTTTCCAGAGGTACCCTTTCCAGGGATATGTTTTCCGATCTGGAGCGCCTGCGCCGCGAGCTTCAGCAGACCTTCGGCGACGGGCCCAGTATTCGCGGCCTGGCGCGCGGAGGCTTTCCGGCGCTCAATATTGGCAGTACTCCGCAGGCCATTGAAATCTTTGCCTATGCCCCCGGGCTGGACCCGGCCAGCATCGAGGTCAATCTCGAGCGGGGCACCCTCACGGTTGCCGGCGAGCGCGCCTCCGCACTGCCGGAGGGTGACGAGAAGGCGGTGGTGCATATCAACGAACGCTTCGCCGGGCGCTTCCGGCGCGCGGTGAGCCTGCCGGAAGGTATCGACCCGGAGGCCGTCAGCGCGGATTATCGCGACGGCGTTCTGCATGTCTCGGTGAAGCGTCTCGCCGAAGCTCAGCCCCGGCGCATTGCGGTTCAGTAAATTTTAGCCTTTGGAGGATTCTGCCATGAATGACACTACTGCCGTCGCTACCAACACCGCCAGCGCGGCTCCGACGCATGCGGAAGCGGCCCTGCTGCCGCCGGTGGATGTGTTCGAGGACGCCGGTGGCATTACGCTCTACGCGGACCTGCCCGGCGTGTCCAAGGACAAGCTCCATATCGAGATCGATGCCGACACCCTGACCATCGAGGGCGAGGCGCGACTGGATCTGCCCGGAGATCTGGAGGCGAGCCATGCCGAAATTACGGTGCCGCGCTACCGGCGCGTGTTCGCCCTGTCCCGCGAGCTCGATACTGAAAAGGTGAGCGCGGAAATGCATCAGGGTGTGCTGAAGTTGCGCCTTCCCAAGGCCGCACACGCGCAGCCGCGCAAGATCGAGGTAAGGGGCTGAACTGTGCGGACGTCCCGTGTGAGCGGGACGTCCGCACAGTTCCCGGATTCAACCGGTAATGGAGCGCGAACGATGAAACTTGACGATGTGAGGCACGGATTCAGTTCCCTTTGGGATTCGGTGGCGGATGGTTGGCAGCGCCTGCGCGACGGTACCGTGGGCGCACTCACGCGCTTCCGCCCCGGCGAACACAGTGCGATGCCCGCCAGGGGAGAGGTCGACGACGGTTTTTACTGGCCCGCGCAGACCTGGTCGCTGCTGGGTGGTGACCTGTTCGAGGACACGCACCGACTGGTGGTGCGGATCGAAGTGCCGGGTATGGACAAGGCTGATTTCGATATCGAGGTGCGCGACAACGTGCTGTTTGTGCAGGGCGAGAAGCGCTTCGAGCGTGAGAGCACGGAGGGGCGCTATCGGCTGCTGCAATGTGCCTACGGCAGTTTTCGCCGTGCCGTGCCACTGCCGGTCAGCGTGCTGTCGGACCAGGCCAGGGCGAGCTATCGCAATGGCGTGTTGCGGATCGAGCTGCCCAAGGCCGAGGAGAGCGAGCCGCGCAAGATCGCCATTGCCGTGGATTGAACCGACCGGGCTCCGGCAGGGGGCCAGTCGGGCCGCGGCAGTCGTCGCCCGGTTACAATGCGGGCCGGTCCAATCGGGCGTCGCCACCAAGCGACACCTGAGCCGGGTGGCGGTGCCATGAACCTGGAAATCCAGAGCCGGACGATCGACAACCGGAAAGTCGACAACCGGGAAGTCGAGCTCAAGCTAAGCCTGCCGCCCACCGCGCTGGCGGCGCTGCGGCAGCACCCGCTGTTTGTCGCCGCCATGCTCCTGGGTTCGGAAGCGGTCGAGAGCACCTATTACGACACCCCGGACTTTGCCCTGCGTTCCTGCGGGATCGCGCTGCGTCTGCGGCGCGCCGGCGACATCTGGCAGCAGACGGTGAAATGCGCCGCGACGTCCACCGGCGGACTGGCGGCGCGGCCCGAATGGGAACAACCCTGGGGCGGGCATTTCGACTTCTGCGGCGTCACCGACGCGCGGGTGCGCACCTTTCTGGTCGGCAACGCGGCGCGGTTGACACCGGTGTTCAACACCCGCTTTCACCGCGAGACCCGTTGTCACAGCGTCGACGGCGCGCGCATCCGCCTCATGCTCGACACCGGCGAGATTCTGGCCGGCGAGCGCCGCGAACCCCTGTGCGAACTGGAGCTGGAACTCGACGCGGGCGCGCCCGTCGATCTGTTGCGTCTCGCCGAGCAGTTGGCCGTGGCGCTGCCGCTGTTTCCCGATGACCGCAGCAAGGCCGCGCGCGGTTACCGACTCTGCGGTGGCGCGATCTCGGGGCGCGGACCCGCGCGAGCGGAAGCCGCAGCCATTGGCCGCAAGCAGACCCCGGTGGCCGCGTTCCGCGAGCTGGCGGAATCCTGCGTGCGCCAGTGGCAGGCCAATGTCTGGGGTGCGCTGTGCGATCCCGCTTCCGACACGAATCCCGATACCAATCCCGACGCCAATCCCGATCCCGAATACATCCATCAGTTGCGGGTGGGCTTGCGCCGCCTGCGCGCGCTGCTGCGCCTGTTCGCGCCGGTGTTGCCGGAGACTTTTACCGCCATCTGGCGGCGGCGCCTGGGCGACAACGCGCGCACCCTGGGCGCTGCCCGCGATCTCGATGTGCTGTGCGACGCCGTGCTGGCGCCGGTGCAGGCCGCGTGCGGCGCGGACCACGAGGGGCTCGCGCGTCTGAGTGCGGCGCTGGAGACCGCGCGGGGCGCGGCCCGGATGGAGGCATTGCGGCATCTGGACCTGGCCGCCCAGGGGCGCCTGCTGCTGGCTTTCATGGTGGCGCTCCACAGCCTGCCGGATGCCGATGCGCGGCGGCGCGGGGCGCTGGCCGCGCTGGTGGCGCGGCGCCTGGACCGCGCGCGGTCCCGGGTCGCCAAGCGCTTGGGGGAGGCGCAGCAGGGCGATCCGGCGCGGCTGCACCGGCTGCGCATCGCCTGCAAGCAGTTGCGCTACGGCCTCGATTTTTGCGCGCCGCTGTTGCGCCGCAAGGCGGTGATGCGTTACCTGAAAACGCTCGTCAAGGTGCAGAACAAGCTCGGCTATCTCCACGATGTGGAAGTGGCGCGCCAACGGCTCCCGGCCGTGGCCGGCGATGTCCCCGAGCTCGCGGCAGCGGCGGCGCTGGTGCTCGACTGGCACACTCCCTGCTGTCGAAAACGCGGCAAGGGTGCGTTGCGGAACGCCAAGGCACTGCTTGCCGAAACGCCGCCCTGGCAGCGTTGAATCCGTCATTCATTCGCCGGAGCGAAACCCATGGATCTGTTGTTGTGGCGTCATGCGGAGGCCGTCGCTGGCAGCCCGGATCACGAGCGCGTGCTCAGCACGCGGGGCGAGGAGCAGGCGCGGCGGATGGCGCGCTGGCTCGCCCGACACGGACCGCAAGGACTGCGGGTGCTCGCCAGTCCCGCCGCCCGCACCTGCCAGACTGCGGCTGCGTTCACCCGCGACTTCGTGCAGGTCCCCGTGCTGAGTCCGGGCGGCGGTGCCCACGACCTGCTCGTCGCGAGCGGCTGGCCCGTGGCCGAACGGCCCTGCCTGCTGGTGGGCCATCAGCCCGCGCTGGGACGGCTCGCGGCGCTGTTGCTGACCGGCGTCGAAGCGGACTGGAGCGTCCGCAAGGGCGCGCTGTGGTGGTTCCGCTGCCGGGAGCGCGGTGGCGCGCGGGAGACGGTGTTGCGCGCCGTGGTGGCGCCGGAGCTGGTGTGACCGCGGCGGCGCGGGCGCCGCTGCCAAATCCGGCGGCGTGCGACGATATAATGCCGCCGGAATCCGTTGCGGTCGTCCTTTGAGAGTCGCTCCATGCTGCGCAAGATCCTGATCGCCAATCGCGGTGAAATCGCCGTCCGCATCATCCGCGCCTGTGCCGAAATGGGCATTCGCTCGGTGGCGATCTACGCCGACGCCGACCGTCACGCCCTGCACGTCAAGAAGGCGGACGAGGCGCATTCCATTGGCGCCGATCCGGTCGCGGGTTATCTCGATATTCACCGGATCGTCAATCTGGCCGCGCAGACCGGCTGCGACGCCATCCATCCCGGCTATGGGTTCCTGTCCGAGAACGGCGACTTCGCGGCGGCCTGCCGCGCGCGCGGACTGGCGTTCATCGGACCCGGCGCCGAGGTGATCCGGCGCATGGGCGACAAGACCGAGGCGCGCCTCGCCATGCAGCAGGCCGGGATTCCGGTGACGCCGGGCAGCGACGGCAATCTCGACAACCTCGACCATGCGCTGGCGGTGGCCGCGACCCTGGGCTACCCGGTGATGCTCAAGGCGACTTCCGGCGGCGGCGGGCGCGGCATCCGCCGCTGCGACAGCCCCGAGGACCTGTCGCGCAACTACGACCGCGTGATTTCCGAGGCGACCAAGGCGTTCGGCAGCGCCGAGGTGTTTCTGGAAAAGTGCATCATCGAGCCGCGTCACATCGAGGTGCAGATTCTCGCCGACCGCCACGGCAACACCATCCACCTGTTCGAGCGCGACTGTTCGATCCAGCGCCGCAACCAGAAGCTCATCGAGATCGCGCCGTCGCCGCAACTCAGTGCCGAACAGCGGGCGCATATCGGCGCGCTCGCGGTGCGTGCCGCGCGAGCAGTCAACTACGAAAACGCCGGCACCGTGGAGTTTCTGCTCGACGCCGACGGCGAGTTTTATTTCATGGAGATGAATACCCGCATCCAGGTGGAGCACACCATCACCGAGAGCATCACCGGGGTGGACATCGTCGAAGAGCAGATCCGCATCGCTGCCGGGTTGCCGCTGCGCTACGCGCAGGATGAGATCGCCATACGCGGTTTCGCGTTGCAGTTCCGCATCAACGCCGAGGATCCCAAGAACGGGTTTTTGCCGAGCTTCGGCCGCATCACCCGCTACTACGCGCCGGGCGGCCCCGGGGTGCGCACCGATTCGGCGATTTACACCGGCTACGCGGTACCGCCCTATTACGATTCCATGCTGGCCAAGGTGATTGTCTGGGCGCTGACCTGGGATGACGCCGTGGCGCGTTCGCGGCGGGCGCTCAACGACGTGGCGGTGTTCGGTATCAAGACCACGATTCCCTATTACTTGCAGATTCTCGATTCACCGGTGTTCCGCAGCGGTGTCTTCAATACCGGCTTCGTCGACGCCAACCCGCAGCTCGTCAATTACTCCAACAAGCGCCGCCCGGAAGAAATCGCCGCCGTGCTCGCGGTCGCCATCGCCGCCCATACCGGCAACTGATCCCGAGGGAAGTTCATGGACAAGGTTCATATCACCGATACCGTGCTGCGCGATGGCCACCAGTCGCTGATCGCGACGCGGATGCGCACGGCGGACATGCTGCCCATCTGCGCCGAGCTGGACGCGGTGGGCTACTGGTCGCTGGAAGCCTGGGGCGGCGCGACCTATGACGCCTGTCTGCGCTTTCTGAAGGAAGACCCCTGGGAGCGCCTGCGGGCGCTGCGCGCGGCGCTGCCCAATACGCGCCTGCAAATGCTGCTGCGCGGACAGAACTTGCTTGGCTATCGCCACTACGCTGACGACGTGGTGCGCGCGTTTGTGCTGCGCGCCGCCGACCATGGCATGGATGTGTTCCGCATTTTCGATGCGCTGAACGATCTGCGTAATCTGCGCACCGCGATCGAAGCCACCAGGGAGGCGGGCAAACACGCCCAGGGCACCATCTGCTACACCACCAGCCCGGTGCACAGCACCGCTGGCTTCGTCGCCCAGGGGCGCGAACTGGCGGCCATGGGCTGCGCCAGCATCGCCATCAAGGACATGGCCGGCCTGCTCACGCCCACTGCTACCGAAGCCCTGGTCAAGGGCCTGCTGGACGCGGTGGCGCTGCCGGTGCATCTGCATTCCCACGCCACTTCGGGACTGGCCGAGATGTGCCAGCTCAAGGCCATCGAGGCCGGCTGCCGGCACATCGACACCGCGATCTCCAGCTTCGCGGGCGGCACCAGCCATCCGCCCACCGAGAGCATGGTGGCGGCGCTGCGCGGCACGGCGCATGACACCGGGCTCGATCTGGAGCGGCTCCAGAATATCGCCGCTTATTTCCGTGAAGTGCGCAAGAAGTACCGCCAGTTCGAGAGCGACTACACCGGCGTCGATACCCGGGTGCAGGTCAATCAGGTACCGGGCGGGATGATTTCCAATCTGGCCAACCAGTTGCGCGAGCAGAATGCGCTCGACCGCATGGACGCGGTATTCGCCGAGATTCCCCGCGTGCGCGCCGATCTCGGCTATCCGCCGCTGGTGACGCCCACGTCCCAGATCGTCGGCACCCAGGCGGCGCTCAATGTGCTGACCGGCCAGCGCTACCAGAGCGTCACCAACGAGGTGAAACGCTATCTGCAGGGCGGCTACGGTCAGCCACCCGCGGCGATCAATGCCGAAGTGCGAGTGCGCGCGGTGGGCAACGCCGAATTCATCGAGGGGCGTCCGGCCGATCTGCTCGAACCCGAGCTGGAACAGTTGCGGGCCGACATCGGCGCACTGGCCGCGAGCGCCGAAGACGTGCTGAGCTACGCCATGTTCCCGGAGATCGGGCGGCAGTTCCTGCAGGCGCGGCGCGACGGCAAGCTGGAGCCGGAGGCCCTGATCGCGCCCGTGGCGATCAACCTCGATACCGCGGAAGGACAAACGCGGGCGCCGACCGAATTCAATATCACGCTGCACGGCGAGACCTATCACGTCAAAGTCACCGGCAGCGGCCACAAGGGCCAGCCCGAGCGTCACTTTTATCTCGATCTGGACGGGGTGCCCGAGGAAGTTCTGGTGGAGACCCTCGACGAGCTGGTGCTCTCCGGCGGCGCCGAAGGGGCGATTGCCACCACCATCGCCGGCCGGCGTCCGCGCCCCACGGCGCCGGGCCATGTCGCCACTTCCATGCCGGGCAACATCGTCGCGGTGCTGGTGAAGGAGGGCGAGGTGGTCGCCGCCGGGCAGCCGGTGCTGGTCACCGAAGCCATGAAAATGGAGACCGAGATTCAGGCGCCCATTGCTGGTACCGTGACGCAGGTGCTGGTGCGCAAAGGCGATGCCGTCAATCCCAACGAGACCCTGGTGGAGATCGTCCCCGCCTGAGGTTTTTCCGACGCCCTCAGTCGCCGAGTACCCGGCAGCGGCGTTGCCAGCAGGTCGCGAGCACCCGCGCCAGTGTCACCGCCGACGCCGAGCGCGCGGGTGGCGCGGGACGTGCGCTGGCGAGCACTTCCAGTTGACCCAGTAGATCCTCCCCTTGCAGTATCTGCCGTGCGTGACGCAATGCGCGCACGCGCGCCAGTTCGGCGGCGGTAAAGCCGGTGGCGATGCGTTGCTCGATGCCGGCTTCGAGTACGGCGGCTACCCGGCCAGCGTCAATTCGCAGCCACCAGAGCCCGATACCGGCGCAGAACTCCAGTTCGCAGTGCAGTCCATAAAGGGGCTCGGCCGCGTTGCGCAACTGCCGGGGTAGTTCTCCCACCAGCGGATCGGCAAGCAGGAGCGCGAGTTCCGCAACCGTGGCAGCTTCGGTCAGCGCGAACGGCAGCAGCCAGAGCGCGCCCGCGGCGGACCGGCGCTGGTAACAGGGTTGGGTGGGCAGCGCTGGCGCGGCGGGTTCCGCTGCACGGCTGGCAGGCAATTCTTCCAGGGGCCGGATGGCTGCCGCGAGCGCGTCCGGATCCAGCCCGCCCGCGGCGGTCACCCGCAGCCGCGGCCCGGTCAGCAGGCGCGAGCGAAACGCGGTGAGTCCGGCCAGATCCAGATCGGGCAAAACCGCGAGCGGGCGGGCGAGGGGATGGGCGCCGAAGCAGGCGCGCAGCGCCTGCTGTTCCCAACAATCCCGGACTGACTCCGCGCCGATCTCTGCGGCGAGCACACGGGATTCGTGCTCTATGTGCGCGTCGGGCGGCAGCGGTGCGCGCAGTGCCCGCAGCAGGGTCCGCAGAAAGTCCGGCGCGGCCGCGGCCGGCAGCAGGGCGTGCCAGACCGTCCATTCGCGCCCACTCTGGCCGTTCACCGCGCCGCCCCAGCGGGCAAGTCCGGCGGCAGGCAACGCTTCACAGACCAGGTGTTCCAGCAGATGCGCGACCCCGACTTCGTCCGGGCTTTCGTGCAGCCGCCCCGCGTGCCACCAGAGTGCGACGGCCGCCGTCGCGCGAGCCGCGATTGGACGCGTGTGGAGTTCGACGCCATTGGCCAGGCGCAATGGGAGTTCGGCCCCACCATAGTGCATCAGTGCCGGCTCATGGGGTGCGGTGCTCCGGGTTGGGGCGGTTTGGGCTCGGGCGCTGCGGGACTGAGTCCGCAGCCAATGGCCCCGGAACCGGCGTGCGGCCGGTGTAATCCCTGTGCGGGAGGGAGCGGTGGCTGGTGGCACGGGCCGTGCTTGACTTCATGGCGATACGGGAGGGTTTGGCGTCGCGGCCATTTTCCCACGCGATCACATGAAGACAACTAGGGTTCCGGCCTTCTCGGGGGTGACTGGTCCGAGGGTTGTCGGCCCCAGTGGGGTTACACCGGCGGGACAAAAGCCCGGGAGGACCAGTTGGCTCTCCCGCGTCCTGTTGGCACCCATTGGAGGATCGACCATGTTCCACCGCCTGTCGCACGCTGTTCTGCTCGCTGTTGCGTTCCTGTTTACCACCGCGGTCGAAGCCGCACCCGTCCGGGTCGGGGTCAGCGACTGGCCCGGCTGGGTAGCCTGGTATGTCGCCAAGGAAAAGGGGCTTTTCAAGAAATACGACGCCGATGTCGAACTGGTGTGGTTTCCCAACTATACGGATTCGATTCAGGCGCTGTCCGCCGGCCAGCTCGATGCCAACTCCCAGACCTGGGGCGACACCCTGGCGCCGCTGGCGGCGGGCGTGCCGCTCAAGATCATTCTCGCCAACGATAATTCGGCGGGTAACGATGCCCTGATGGTGGCGCCGTCGATCACCGGGTTTGCCGATCTGAAAGGCAAGTCGATCGCCCTTGAACAATACAGTGTGTCCCATTTCGTGCTGGCGACCGCGCTCGCTCACAACGGCATGACGCCCGCTGATGTGCAGGTGGTGAATCTCGCCGCCGGTGATGCGGCGGCCGCATTTCTCGGTGGTCGGGTCCCGGCGGTGGTGGTGTGGAATCCCTGGGTGAACCAGATCCAGTCCAGCGGCAAGGGCAAGGCGCTGTTTACCTCGAAGGATATGCCCGGTTTGATTCCCGATCTGCTGGTGGCGCGCGGGCCGGCCCTCGCCGATGCGACAAAGCGCGCGATCTTTGTCGGCATGGTGCGGGCGTGGTACGACACCGTGGCGTTCATCGGTGCGCATCCGCGGGAGGCCGCGGTCATCATGGCCAAGGTGGTTGGGCTGCCGCCCGAGGAATACGCCACCTACCTGCCGGGCACACGTTTTTTCGGTGCGCAGGAAAACCTGATTGCACTCGGAGAGCCCCAGCGGCCCGAATCCCTGGTGGGCGTGGGGCCGACTATCGCGGCGTTCCTGACCGAGAACAAACTGCTGGAAGGCAAGGTCGATTTCGCCGCGGCAGTGGATGCCAGTCTGGTGCGCGAGGTTGCCGCCAAGCCGTCGGCCGATTGAGCCCGAACCATGGCGGCTGATCCGTTGTGGTCAATCCGCGGGACCCTGGGTGGCGCGCGTTATCTGGCCATCGCCGGGGTGGGGTTCGCGAGTTTGCTCGGCGGCTGGTGGCTGCTGGCCGGCAGTGGACTGGTGGACCCGGTGTTCCTGCCGACGCCAACGGCAGTCGCGCGCCGTCTGCTCGGCTGGTATGCCGACGGCAGTCTGTTCGCCGACATCAAGATCAGTATTGGCCGGGTGCTCGGCGGTTTTGGGCTCGCGGTGTTGATGGCGGTGCCGCTGGGAATCTACATCGGCAGCTTCCGTCCGGTGCAGGCATTTTTCGAGCCGCTGATGGAGTTCGCCCGCTATCTGCCGGCGGTGGCTTTCGTGCCCCTGGTGCTGTTGTGGGTCGGGATCGGGGAGGGCGCCAAGATCACGCTGATCTGGATCGGGACTTTTTTCCAGATGGTCCTGATGGTGTCGGACAATATCCGTCAGGTGCCCATGGCGCAGATCGAGGCGGCCCAGACCTTGGGCGCGAACCGTGGCGAGGTGGTGTCGCTGGTGGTGTTCAAGTCGGCCCTGCCCGGCATCGTCGATACCCTGCGCGTCACGCTGGGCTGGGCCTGGACCTATCTGGTGGTGGCCGAATTGGTGGCGGCCAACTCCGGCATCGGTTACGCCATCCTGCGCGCCCAGCGCTTTTTGCAGACCGACAAGATCTTTGTCGGCATCCTGCTGATCGGCCTGCTGGGTCTGCTGATGGATCAGAGCTTCCGGCTGCTGCACCGGCGCGCCTTTCCCTGGCTGCATCTGCGATGAATCCCGCGCCGGCGACCTGCATCCGTATCGAGCGTCTCGGCAAGACTTTTCGGGGACAGTCCACGCCCACCCTGCAGGCGATCGACCTGGCCGTGGCCGAGGGCGAGTTCGTTGCCCTCGTCGGTGCTTCCGGTTGCGGCAAGTCCACGCTGTTGCGCCTGATCGCGGGGCTGGAAGCGCCGAGCGAGGGGCAGGTCTGTCTGGATGATCGGCCGGTGCAGGGTCCGGGTTGCGACCGCGCCGTGGTGTTCCAGGACTACAGCCTCTACCCCTGGCTCAACGTGCTGGAAAACGTGCGCTTCTGCCGTTCCCTGCGCGCCCATACCCGGGATGCCAGCGAGTCGGAGGTCAACTCCGCCGTGGAGCGCGCCTACGCCCTGCTGGAACTGATGGGACTGGATGAAGTGCGCACGCGCTACCCGAACCAGCTCTCCGGCGGCATGCGCCAGCGTGTCGCCATCGCCCGCGCCCTGATGGCGCAGCCCCGGGTGCTGCTGATGGACGAACCCTTCGGGGCGCTCGATGCCCAGACCCGCGAAGTCATGCACGAGCTGATCCTGCGCCTGTTCGAGATCGAACGCAGCACCATCGTCTTTGTCACCCACGACGTGGAGGAAGCGGTCTATCTCGCCGACCGGGTCGTGGTGCTGGCGCCGCAGCCGGGGCGCATCGACAGCATCCATCCGGTGGCGCTGCCGCCGCCCGGCGCGCGCCACCCGGACCTCAAGCTCGCCGCCGATTTTCTGCACCAGAAAAAAATCGTGCTGGATCGCATTCGCGCCACTTCCGGCGTACAGCGCGATCTGGACAAACTGAGTCGTCTGGCCGAACTCTCGCGGCGCGACCGGAGACCCGATACCAAACCCACTGCCGGGAATCACTGAGGAGATAGCCATTCATGCGTCTGCAACGCTTTAACGCCACCGGGGCGCTCAGCCGCGGCCTCGACCACCATCCGATGTTCGACAAAACCCAGTTGCAGGGCTGGAAATCGCTGCAAAAGGAAAAAGACCTGCCCACGGAGGCCTGGAAAGCGCATGTGCAGCACGGCCTGGACAATGGGCTGACCGCTGCCGCGAGCGTCCAGGATCGCGGTATCTCCACCTTCGTGCGCGGCGAGCTGCCGCACTTCGCCGGCATCAATACCTTCATGAAGGCGCCGTTCTGCGAGAACGTCCACAACATCGGTCAGTATGATGCGGCGATCCTCGGCGTGCCTTTCGACGCGGCACCACCTATCGTCCCGGCACCCGCTTCGGACCCCAGGGCATCCGCAAGATCAGCGCGCTCTACACGCCCTACAACTACGAGCTGGGCGTGGATCTGCGTGAACAGATGAATCTCTGCGACGCCGGCGACGTGTTCGTGATTCCCGCCAATATCGAGAAGACGTTCGATCAGATCAGCCGCGGGGTGGGTCATATTTTCGCCTCCGGCGCGCTGCCCATCGTGCTCGGTGGCGATCACTCGATCGGCTTCGCGACCGTGCGCGGCATCGCGCAGAACACCGACAAGAAGATCGGCATCATCCACTTCGACCGCCACGCCGATATTCAGGAAAAGGACCTCGACGAGCGTATGCACACCACGCCCTGGTTCCACGCCACCAACCTGCCCAATGTGCAGGCCAAAAATCTGGTGCAGGTGGGTATCGGCGGCTGGCAGGTGCCGCGCCCGGCGGTGAAGGAAGCGCGCAAGCGCGGCACCACCATTCTGACCATGAACGACGTGACCGAGCTGGGCCTGGAGAAAACCGCCGAGATCGCGCTGGAAACCGCCTGGGACGGCACCGATGCGGTGTATCTGTCGTTCGATATCGACGCCGTGGATTGCGGTTTCGTGCCCGGTACCGGCTGGCCCGAGCCGGGCGGCTTCCTGCCCCGCGAGATCCTCTATCTGCTGGGCGCGGTGGCGAAGGAGGGCATCTGCGGTATGGAGGTAGTCGAGGTCTCGCCGCCCTACGACTGTTCGGAGATTACTGCGCTGCTCGCCACCCGTGCCATCGTCGATGTATTGGGCACGCTGGTAGCCCACGGCAAGCTGGGGTCGCACAAGTCGATCATTCGCGGCTGGGACGCCTGATATGATCGCCCTGCCGACCCAGACGCTGAGCCTGCTGACGATGGGCTTCGGCCTCGGGCTGCTGCACGCGCTCGACTTGGATCATGTGCTGGCGGTGGCGAATCTGGGCGATGCCCGTGCCGGCCGTCGCGCCACCCTGAGCTTCTGCGCGCGCTGGGCGCTTGGCCACGGTGCGGCGTTGCTGGTTATCGGCGCCCTGGTGCTGCTGGCCGGCATGGCGGTGCCGAGCGACCTCAGCGCAGCAGCCGAACATCTGGTGGGATGGGTGTTGATTGCGCTGGGAGTAACAACGCTGTGGCGGCTCTGGGCAGGCGAGGCGCCGGTGCAATGGCATTGCCACGGCGTCGATGGCGCGCATCTGCACGTGGCGGGATTGCCCGCTCACCAGGGCCGTCGGGCGCTGCTGGTGGGGCTTTTGCACGGTACCGCCGGATCCGCCGCGCTGCTGGTTCTGGCGCCCCTCGCCAGCGCGGCCAATCCGTGGCTCGGCATGAGCTATCTCGTGCTTTTCACCCTTGGCGTGCTGGCCGCGATGCTGGCCTTTGGCGGTGTGCTGGGGGCCGGCTTGCGACACCTGCGGGGCCAAGGCGCCGGCGTGGCATCCGGATTGCGGATACTGGTTGCACTTGCCGCCATGGCGTTCGGTTTATCGCTGTTGCGCGCCGGCTGATGGTCCGCGCACCCGCTCCGTAGCCCGGAGCGCGTTTTATGGCCCACAAATTGCGAGTTCCAAAAGTATTCTTCCCGACGATGAATGCTTATGGAACTCCGCGAAGCCGGCGATTTCACCCATCTTCGCCTCAGCGGCGGCGCGCGGCGACCGGGCTGGCCGCTTTCTGGTGTAGCATCTGCTGATGGCAGGGCCGCTCCGGCTCCGCAGCCCCGGACGGGCGAAATGACACTGGACTGGAAACACTACGATAGCGGCGCGCTGTTCGACGAACTGATCAGCAGTCCCGGCAATGCGCGGGCGCCGGCGCGGCGCCTGGTGGCTTATCTGGCGTCCCTCAGCGATGCCGAGATCGAATCGCGCCGGCGCATGGCGGAGGCGACCATCCGCCAGATGGGGGTGAGCTTCACCGTGTATTCGGAGGAGGGCAACATCGACCGCGCCTGGCCCTTCGACATCATTCCCCGCACCATCGCGGCGCGCCAGTGGCGCGAGGTCGAGGCTGGCCTCAAGCAGCGTCTGCGCGCGCTCAACCGCTTTATCGACGACATCTATCACGATCAGCGCATCATCGCCGACGGCGTGTTTCCCGCCGAGGTGCTGGCGCAGTCGAAGAATTTCCGGCCGGAATGCGTCGGCGTGTCGCCCCCTTTCGGGGTCTGGGCGCACATCTGCGGCACCGATCTGGTGCGCGACGAGCGCGGCCGGTTCTTCGTGCTGGAAGATAACCTGCGGGTGCCGTCGGGCGTCGCCTACATGCTGGAGAACCGCGCCATCACCAAGCGCGTGCTGCCGGAGTTGTTCGAGAGCGACGCCATTCTGCCGGTGAGCGATTATCCGGCGCGCCTGTTCGACATGCTTGCCGCGCTGTCGCCGCGCAAGCTGAGCAACCCGGGCATCGTGGTGCTCACCCCCGGCATCTACAACTCGGCCTATTTCGAGCACGCCTTTCTCGCCCAGCAGATGGGGGTGGAGCTGGTCGAAGGTCGCGATCTGGTGGTGGGCGACGACGACTGCGTGTACATGCGCACCATCGCCGGACGCGAGCGGGTGGATGTGATCTACCGGCGCATCGACGATCTGTTTCTGGACCCGGAAGTCTTCAATCCGGAATCCACGCTCGGCGTGCCCGGCCTGATGCGCGCCTGGCGCGCGGGCCGGGTGGCACTCGCCAACGCGCCCGGCGCGGGCGTGGCGGACGACAAGGTGGTCTACGCCTATGTGCCGCACATGATCGAGTATTACCTGGGCGAAAAACCCCTGCTCGCCAATGTCGAGACTTTTCTGTGCGCCGATCCCGAGCAGCGCGCCTATGTGCTCGACCATCTCGACGAGCTGGTGGTGAAGCCCGCCAATGAATCCGGCGGTTACGGCATGTTGGTCGGCCCGCACGCGACCAAAAAGGAGCGCGCCGAGTTCGCACGGCGCATCCAGGCCGATCCACGCAACTACATCGCCCAGCCCACGCTCAAGCTGTCGGTGGCGCCGACGCTGGTGGACGGCGGCCGCCTGGAGCCGCGGCATCTGGATTTGCGGCCCTTCGTGTTGCAGGCCGAGGACATGTACGTCACTACCGGCGGACTCACCCGGGTGGCGCTGCGCAAGGGCAGTCTGGTGGTGAACTCCTCCCAGGGCGGCGGCAGCAAGGACACCTGGATCGTCGACACGGATGCGAAGTGATGCTGTCATCCGTCGCTGAACGCATCTACTGGGCGGCGCGCTATCTCGAGCGCGCCGAGAATACAGCGCGTCTGGTCAGCGTTTACGACAGTCTGCTGCTGGACCTGCCCCGGGGCATCGATATCAGTTGGTACAACCTGGTGGAACTCAACAGCGCCACCGAAGCCTTCGCCGAGCACTACCGGGTGCGGGACGAGCGCAATGTGGTGAAGTTTCTGCTGGCCGATGCCGATCACGGCGGCGCGCTGGTCAACTCGCTGCGCATGGTGCGCGAGAACCTGCGCACCACCCGCGATGTGTTTGCGCCCGAGGTGTGGGAATTCGTCAACGATCTGTTTTATTTCGCGACCGACAATGTGGCGCAGGGAACGGGGCGCAAGCTGCGCCACCAGTTCACCGGCGGCATCATTCGCGGCTGCGAGCAGGTGAACGGCCAGATCGCCGCCACCACCAGCCGCGACGCGCCCTGGCAGTTCATCCAGCTCGGCCGGCATCTGGAGCGCGCCGACATGACCACGCGCATTCTCGATGCCGGCGCCGTCGCGCTGTTGCAGTCGGCGGAGCGCGCGCAGGTGAATCTGGGCCAGATCGTGTGGGGCCATGTGCTGCGCTCGCTGAGCGCGGAGCTGGCGTATCGCCGCGCGGTGCGGGTGCGGGTGGCGGGTCCGGAAGTGGCGAACTTCCTGCTCAACGATGCGTTCTTTCCCCGCACCATCCGCTTCTGCCGCGAACAGGTGGGGAGCGCCATCCGTTTGCTGCCCGGGAGCGAATCGATGCTAGGCGCTCTGGAAGAAGTGGCGGCGGTGTATTACCCGATCGCGTCGGTCGACGATCTCGGGCAGGCGTTTCGCGACTATCTGAACGAAATCCAGATTCGCATCGGCACCATGCACGAGCGGATCCGCGATGCCTGGTTTGCGCAGCACTGAATCCGGCCTCTGAGACTTGAATTTGAAGTGTTGAATTTGAAGTGTTGAATTTGTTTGAACTTGAAACGTTGAATCCGCAACATCGAACCACCTGCGCCGCACCCGGAGCATTGAACTCATGACCATTCGCGTCAAGCTGCTCCACGTCACCGAATACCGCTTCGACCGGCTGGTGAACCTGTCGCCCCATGTGCTGCGCCTGCGGCCCGCGGCGCACTGCCGCACGCCGATTCGCGGCTATTCGCTGCGGGTCAGTCCGGCCACGCACTTTCTCAACTGGCAGCAGGACCCCTGCGGCAATTATCTGGCGCGGCTGGTATTTCCCGAGCGCAGCGATCATCTCTCGATCACGGTCGAGGTCATCGCCGAGATGACGGTGATCAATCCGTTCGACTTCTTTCTCGACGAAGGCGCCGAGCAGTTTCCGTTCGACTATGGCGCGCGCGACCGCCATGAGCTGGCGCCCTATCTGGTGTGCGAGCCCGCCGGGCCGCTGTTGCGGCGCTGGCTGGCCAGCGTGGCGCGCGCGCCGCTTCCCACCAACGACTTCCTGGTCGCGCTCAACCAGCGTTTGCAGCGCGATATTGCCTACAACGTCCGCATGGAACCCGGTGTGCAGAGCTGCGAGCAGACGCTGGAGCTGGCGCGCGGCTCCTGCCGCGACAGCGCCTGGCTGCTGGTGCAGATCTGCCGTCATCTGGGGCTCGCCGCGCGCTTTGTGTCGGGCTACCTGGTGCAGCTCAAGGCCGATGTGGCGGCGCTCGACGGACCTTCGGGTCCCGCCGCCGACTTCACCGATCTCCACGCCTGGTGCGAGGTGTATCTGCCCGGCGCCGGCTGGGTCGGGCTCGATCCCACCTCCGGGCTGTTCGCGGGCGAGGGCCACATCCCGCTCGCCTGCACACGGACCCGGTGTCGACGGCGCCCATCGAAGGCTTCACCGATGAGTGCGAGGTGGAATTTCGCCACCACAACGAAGTGCTGCGCATTCACGAGGATCCCCGCGTCACCAAACCCTACAGCGACACGCAGTGGGCGCTCATCGATGCCATGGGCGCGGCGGTGGACGCGCGTCTGGACGCCATGGATGTGCGGCTCACCCAGGGTGGCGAGCCGACGTTCGTGTCCATCGACGACATGGAGTCGCCGCAGTGGAACACCACAGCGCTCGGCGCGGACAAGCTCCGCCTCGCCCGCGACCTGCTGCTGCGCCTGCGCGACCGCTTTGCCCGCGGCGGTTTGCTGCACCATGGTCAGGGCAAGTGGTATCCCGGCGAAGAGCTGCCGCGCTGGGCGCTCGGCTGTTTCTGGCGCGGCGACGGCGAACCGGTGTGGCGCGATCCCCAGAAAGCTCGCGCCGGTGGGCGCGGATCAGGGCCACGACTTCGCCGCGGCCGACCGTTTCGCCCACCACCTGTGCGTGGCGTTGGGGCTCGATCCCGCGCGCCTGCTGATTGCGCGCGAAGATGCTTTTCACTACCTGTGGCGTGAACAGGAACTGCCGGAGCATCTCGATCCTCAGACCGCCGCGCTGGATGACAGCCTGGAGCGCCGCCGGCTCGCGCGCCTGTTGCAACAGGGGTTGCACGCGCCGACCGGTCTGGTGCTGCCGCTGGGCCGGGATCCGGTTGCGCAGCGCTGGCGCAGCTCGCCCTGGCCGCTGCGGCGCGGCCAGTTGATACTGGTGCCGGGCGATTCGCCCATGGGCTACCGGCTGCCGCTGGACTCGCTGCCGATGATGACCGAGGCCGAGGCGCGGGAAGCCGAGCGCGATCCCTTCGCGCCCGACAAGCCGCTGGATGCCGATTATCACCAGTACGCCCAGGCGGTGCTGGATGCGGCCGCGGATCGCCGCGAGATCATGGCGGAGCCAGCCGATCCCGAAGCGGATGCGGACAGGCCGGCATCCTTGGTGCGCACGGCGCTGTGCATCGAGCCCCGCGCCGGCACCCTGCATATCTTTCTGCCGCCGCTCCAGCATCTGGAACACTATCTGACGCTGGTGGGCGCGGTGGAAGCCTGCGCCGCCGACCTGCGCCTGCCGGTGGTGATCGAAGGCTACGAACCGCCGCGCGATCCGCGCCTGCTGCGCCTGCTGGTGACGCCCGACCCGGGGGTGATCGAGGTGAACATCCATCCCGCGAGCAACTGGCAAGAACTGCGCGACAACACCCTGGCGCTCTACGCCGAGGCGCATCAGGCGCGCCTGGGCACCGAGAAGTTCCTGCACGATGGCCGCCACACCGGCACCGGCGGCGGCAACCATGTGACGCTCGGCGGGGCGACGCCGGCCGACAGCCCATTGCTGCGCCGTCCCGACCTGCTGCGCAGCCTGATCACCTACTGGCAGCACCATCCCGGGCTGTCCTATGCGTTTTCCGGCATGTTCATCGGACCCACCAGCCAGTCCCCGCGGGTCGATGAAGGTCGCGCCGAGACGCTTTACGAACTGGAGATCGCCTTCCAGCAGATGCCTTCCGGAGAGATCGCACAGCCCTGGCTGGTGGACCGGCTGCTGCGCAATCTGCTCACCGACATCACCGGCAATACCCACAGGTCCGAGTTCTGCATCGACAAGCTGTATGCGCCGGGCAGCGCCAGCGGGCGTCTGGGCATCCTGGAGTTCCGGGGTTTCGAAATGCCGCCCCACGCCCACATGGCGCTGGTGCAGGCGCTGCTGTTGCGCGCCCTGGTGGCGCGGCTGTGGCGGACACCCTATCAGCAGCCGCTGGTGCGCTGGGGCACGGCGCTGCACGATCGCTTTCTGCTGCCCCACTACGCCTGGCAGGATCTACGCGACGTGGTGGCGGATCTGAACGCGCACGAGCTGCCGTTTCAGCTCGACTGGCTCGCGCCCTTTGCAGAATTCCGCTATCCCCATTACGGCGAGGTGCGGATCGGCGATATCCGCATCGAACTGCGCTGGGCCATTGAGCCCTGGCATGTACTGGGCGAAGAAGTGGGAAGCTTCGGCACCGCCCGCTATGTGGATTCTTCCGTCGAGCGGGTCCAGGTCAAGGTGGACGGGCTCACCGACAGCCGCTATGTGCTGGCCTGCAACGGCCGCCGCGTGCCGCTGCGCAACACCGGCCGTCACGGCGAATACGTCGCCGGGGTGCGCTATCGCGCCTGGGCGCCGCCTTCGGCCCTGCATCCGACCATTGGGGTGCAGGCGCCCCTGGTATTCGACCTGATCGACACATGGAACGGTCTCGCGGTCGGCGGCTGCGCCTACCATGTGGTGCATCCCGGCGGGCGCAGCTACGACGATTTTCCGGTCAATGCCAACGCCGCCGAGGCGCGCCGGATCAGCCGTTTCACCGCGTTCGGGCACACGCCCGGCAAGCTGGCCGCGGCCAGCTTGCCACCGGTGCTGCGCCAGTTCGTGGCTCGTGCCCAGTTCCCCCGACCCATGGCCCCGCCGCCCGAAGAGCCCAGTGATGAATACCCCCATACGCTGGATTTGCGCCGCGGTGCCTGAGCCGGTCGCGCCGGCGGCGGACGCGGGGCGCGCGCCTGCTGCCGGGAGCGCCCGACTGTGCCAGAATCCGCCGCTCGCCGACCACCGGGCAGGCTTTTTGTACCCATGACCGATTTTTACTCCGGACGCCCGTTTCAGCCCATCCCCAGCCAGTTGCAGCAGGGCGGGCAGGCGACGGCCGCGCTGAGCGCGGCGTCGGGTTACCGCCCCGCCGTTGCCGACGGTCACGACGAAGTCTATGAAGCCGGCGGCGCGGTGCGCCCCCACTGGCGCTACCTGCTGGAAGGGCTGGCGGCCCTGGGGCCCGAGGTGCTGGCGGAACGCGAGCGCAAGGCGCGGCGCATCCTGCGCGACGACGGCGCCACCTACAACGTCTCCAGCGAGCCCCTGGCGAGTCGCATCTGGGAGCTGGATCTGGTCCCCCAGCTCATCGAGAGCGAGGAGTGGAGCCACATCGAGGCGGGCCTGATCGAGCGCGCGGAACTGCTGGATCTGGTGCTCAAGGACATCTATGGCGGGCGCGAACTGATCCGCCACGGCATCGTGCCGCCCGAGCTGGTTTACAGCCACCCGGGATTCCTGCGCCAGTGTCAGGGCATCCGGGTGCCCGGCGAACATCATCTGATTCTCTACGCCGCCGACATGGTGCGCGATGCCGACGGCGCCATGTGCATCATCGGCGATCGCGCCCAGGCGCCCAGCGGCGTCGGCTATGCGCTCGAAAACCGCACCGTGATGTCGCGGGTGCTGCCCAGCCTGTTCCGCGACAGTCATGTGCATCGCCTGTCGGGATTCTTTCACCAGTTGCGCCAGAAACTGATGGCGCTGGCGCCCGGCGACGCCATTCCCCAGGTCGCGGTGCTGACGCCCGGCTCCTACAGCGAGACCTATTTCGAGCACGCCTTTCTCGCCAACTACCTGGGCTATCCCCTGGTGCAGGGCGGCGATCTCACCGTGCGCGGCGGGCGGGTGTGGATGAAGTCCCTCGAAGGGCTGCGTCGCATCGACATCATTTTGCGGCGGGTGGACGATTTCTTCTGCGATCCCGTGGAACTGCGCGGCGACTCCCAACTGGGCGTGCCGGGGCTGCTCGAAGTGGTGCGCGCCGGCCGCGTGGTGATCGCCAATCCCCTGGGCGCGGGCTTTGTCGAGAATCCCGCGCTGTTCAAATACCTGCCCGCCATCGGCAAGTTCTTTTTCGGACGCGAGCCCCGCATCCGCACCGTGGAGACGTTCTGGTGCGGCGATGCGGCGGATCGCGCGCGGGTGCTGGCGGACCTCCCGCAACTGGTGATCAAGCCGGCATTTCGTCGCTACGGCCAGCACAGCGTGTTCGGCAGCGATCTGGGCGCGGCGGAGCTCGCGCTCTGGCGGCGGCGGATTCAGGACGCGCCGCTGGACTATGTGGCCCAGCGCTACCAGGCCTCGTCGCGCACGCCGGCGCTGGAAGGCGGCGCCTTCACACCCCGGACCATGGTGCTGCGCAGCTTCGCGGTCGCCAATCCCACCTCCTATACGGTGATGCCCGGCGGCCTCACCCGCATCGGGCGCGCCAGCGATACCCGGGTCGTCACCAACCTTACCGGCTCCAACAGCAAAGACACCTGGGTGCTTGCCTCGGAACCCGAGAAACAACTCTCCCTGCGGCGGGAAGCGGCCCCGACCGGCGCGCCGTCGGAGCGCGGCGTGCTGCCCAGCCGGGTAGTCGAAAACCTGTTCTGGATGGGCCGTTACGCCGAGCGCGGCGAGGCGGCCCTGCGCCTGCTGCGCACCCTGTTCCTCCAGCTCAACGGGGTCGAGCCGTTGTCGGATGGCGCGCGCCGCGTCCTGCTGGGCGCGGTGACCCGGGTGACTCACACCCTGCCGGGTTTCACGGTCGCGGACGCGCCCTTCGCGGCGCCCGAACGCGAACTGAAAGCCGTGGTGCTGGATGCCGCGAGTCCGGGCTCGGTGGTGGGCAGCCTGCGCGCCATGCTGCAAGCCGGCGAGGAAGTGAAAGAACTGCTCTCCGCCGACACCCAGCGCGTGCTGAACGATCTGCGCGACGAACTGGCAGCCCTGGCCGAGCAGCTTGGCACGGAGCAACTGGTGGCACCGGAAGAAGCACTGGATCCGCTGGTGACTTCGCTGCTGGCGCTCGCCGGGCTGCGCCACGAGAGCATGTTCCGGGGCATGAACTGGCACTTCTGGGAGCTGGGCCGCGGCATCGAAAAGGCACTCCAGCTCGCCGCGCTGCTGCGCGCCACCCTGGTGCCCGATCTGGCCGAGAACGATATTCCGGTGGTGGTGGAGTCCGTGCTGCTGACCTGCGAGACGCTGATCACCTACCGCCGGCGCTATCGCGCCGAGCCCGACATCCTCCACGGGCTCGAACTGCTGGTGCTGGACGAAACCAATCCGCGCGCGCTGCTCTATCAGGTGCAACGGCTCGGCGGTCACATCGCCGCGCTGCCGGCCGTCGAGTCCGGGCCCGGCTTGTCGCGCGCCGGCCGCCTGGCGCTGGAAGCGCTCACCGCGCTGCATCTCAGCCGACCGGAGGAATTGGCGGCCCTCGCGGGCGCCGGCGGTCGCGCGATGCTCGAGCAACTGCTGAGCCGGCTGGAGACACTGCTGATCGCCACGGCGGAAATGCTCGCCGAATGCTATTTCGACCACCGTGCGACGCAACAGCAGCTCATTGCGGCGGACTGGGGTTACGGACAGTGATCTGCCGCACATGATCTACCGCGTCCGCCATGTCACCCGCTACCGCTACGAGCGTCTGGTCACGCTGTGCCACAACCAGGCCCATCTGTTGCCCCGCGACACCCGCAACCAGCGCTGCCTGGACAGCAGCATCCGGGGTCACCCCCGCGCCGGTGACGGCGATGGAAGAACGCGATTATTTCGGCAATCGGGTCTACCGGTTTCCGTCGAGACACCGCATCGCGAGCTGGAAGTCAGCGTCCTCAGTCAGGTCGAGGTCGATCTGGATCGCAACGGAACCCCGGTTCTGGATCTGGGTGCCACCTGCGCCGAGGCGCGCGCGCGACTGTGGCGGGAAAGCGATGAAAACCATCTGCAGGCGCGGGAATTCCTGCTGGATTCCCCCATGATCAAAACCGGCGCCGCATTGCGGGATTACGCCGCGCCGCTGTTTGCCGACGCCCGGCCGCTGCTGTCGGCGGTGCGCGAACTCACCAGCCGGATCTTCAGCGATTTCGCCTACGATCCGGAATTCACCACCGTCGCGACGCCGCTGGAAGAGGTGCTGGAAAATCGGCGCGGCGTCTGCCAGGACTTCGCCCACCTCGCCGTCGGCTGCCTGCGCGCGCTGGGGTTTCCGGCGCGCTATGTGAGCGGCTATGTGGAGACCCAGCCCGCGCCGGGGCAGCCGCGCCTGGTCGGCGCCGACGCCTCGCACGCCTGGTTCGCGGTCTATGCGCCCGGGGAGGGCTGGGTGGAATTCGATCCCACCAACGACAACATGCCCGGCGCCCAGCACATCACCACCGCCTGGGGCCGCGACTACTCCGACGTGACCCCCCTGCGCGGCGTCATCTTCGACGGCGGCGACTGTCAGGAGATGACGGTGGTGGTGGATGTGGAGCGGGTGTAGGCGCCCACAGTGTAGGAAGGATCGGCCCCGGACTTCCGTGATGACCCCCAGTTGGTCTGGCGGCTCTTGAAGCGCGCTTGATCCACAGAGAAGCTGGCTGTAGTGTAAGGAAGTAAGACAGTCATTGCGGAAGGACAGTATGCCGACAGTCGCCAAGATTACATCCAAAGGTCAAACCACCATCCCCCAGGAGGTTCGCGCCGCGCTGCACGTTGCCGCCGGCGACTTTATCGCCTGGGAAGTCGGTGCGGACGGCACCGCGACCGTGCGCCGGGTGCAACCTATGGACATCGACTACCTGCGCGCCGTCGAGGGCGCGCTGTCCGAATGGGCCGGCAGCGCCGATGAAGATGCCTACCGTGAGCTTTGAGCGCTTTGCGGTCGTGCGCGTGCCGTTTCCCTTCTCCGATCGCCACGCCACCAAGAACCGTCCGGCGCTGGTGCTCTCGACCGCTGCCGACTTCAATACACCCGCCGGACACGCGGTGATGGCGATGATAACGGCAGATGCCAACGCGCCTTGGCCGCTTGATTGTCCGATCGCCGACCTCGCCGCCGCCGGATTGCCAGCGCCGTCCAAAGTCCGCTTTAAGCTATTCACGCTCGACCTGCGGTTGGTGCGCGGCGCGTTAGGAGAACTCTCGGCTACGGACAGACAGGACGTGCAAACCAAGCTGAGCAAACTATTGGGAGTGGTGCCGTGACCACATCTGATAGAGCATTCACAGGATACTCCGCGACATCTCGGAATGGCGTATTTGAAGTGGCCGCAAGTTGGATAGATGGTGGCCGGCACGGATATCGGGCAGAGTCGCCATGAGCGGCAATCCAGCCAAGGTGTCGCTGGGCGACATCCGAAGTACCCAACAGGGATTCTCCGGTCTGACTGTACTTGCCGACAGACTGCGCAATTACCGGTTCGATACCGTCGAAATCGATTTCTCGGTTTGTTCCTGGTTCGAGGCCAACATGAGCGCACCGCTCGGTGTGGTCTTTGCGCATGCTGTCGATAACCTCAACACGATTAAGCTGGTCGGGCTTCAGCCGGGCGTCGAGACCATCCTCTCAAAAAATAGTTTCCTTGCCGGTTTCGGTAAGCCGAAACGGGAGGATACACACGGCACGACCATTCCATACCGCAGATTTACTGCCACGGATGACCGATATTTTGCGGCCTATCTGAACCAGCATTTGCGCGGCAAGGATTTGCCAATCATGTCGAATGCCTTGTCGGAGCGTTTCAAGAACAGCATCCTCGAACTCTTCGTGAATGCGGCGATACACTCGGAAAGCAAGTTGGGCGTCTTCGCCTGCGGCCAGTATTTCCCACAACAGCATCGCCTCGATTTCTGTGTGGCGGATGCGGGCATCGGTTTTCGCCGCAAGATTTACAAGGAGATTGGATTGAAAATGAACTCTGATAAGGCCATCGAGTGGGCCTTGCAGGAAGGCAATACCACCCGCAAGGGAAGCGTGCCCGGCGGGCTTGGGCTCAAACTGATCAACGAATTCATTGCCTTGAACAAAGGGCGCATTCAGATCGTATCGGATCGGGGCTATTGGGAGTTCAGCCCTGGTGGCGAAACCTTGACCCGCATCGGAACCCCGTTTCCAGGCACCGCCATCAACATCGAGATCAACACCGCAGACACGAGCAGTTATCGTCTGCGCTCCGAATTGAGAAACTGAAAGGACTTGCCGCCATGGCTGATCGCATCACACTGAAAATTTTCGACATCGTCGGCGGCCCGGTGTGGGTATCGACCGAAGATGGTCAAAAAGTCTTCGATAAAATTACGGCCGCCTTCAAGGCTGGCCGTTCTGTCGATCTCTCGTTCGCAAATCAAGGGAACCTGATCACGGCCTTTCTAAACGCTGCGATTGGCCAGCTTTACAGCGGCGAGTATGAAGAAGTTTTCCTGAAGCAACATCTCGCTTTTTGCGACATCTCAGACGATGATCGCGCCATGCTGGAGCGCGCCATCGACAACGCGAAACGCTACTTTGCCAATCGGTCCGCCTACGATCAGGCATGGAAAGAGGTCGTCGATGAAGACGAAGAATAAAGCCCACGATGCCGCGACCTACGATTTCCCGGCCGGCGAACACATTCTCATCGATGCCAATGTCTGGCTCTATCTGCAGCCCCCAGCGGCACAACCCGCACCGGGGAGGGCGGTCGCGTATTCGCAAGTATTTTCCCGCCTCTTGCAGGCCAGGGCCCAACCGGTGGTTGATGCACTCATCCTGAGCGAATATCTCAACCGCTACATTCGCCTGGAATACGACGTTTCCTGGAAAGCCGCTTATCCGAGGTTCAAAGACTTTCGTCAGTCGACTGACAGCGCTATCGTTCTCCAGGCGGCCGTAGCCGAGGTTAACGCGATATTAAGAACAACCACACCACACGATACGCCGCTCGCGAATATGGATTTGCCCGCCGTGCTGGGTGCGGTACAGAGCGGGACTGTCGACTTCAACGATGGGCTACTGCTCCAGACCTGTCGCCTCAACGGCTGGAAATTGCTCACCCACGACGGTGACATGACCATGGGCGGGATTGATTTGCTGACCACCAACAAAAAACTGCTGCTGACCTGTTCATGACTTACAATCGAAGTGTCGCCAAAAATCATTTCGCGTTGTGCACTTGGGGCTAGTGTATACGGTTCTCTGGCGGTGGTGGTGGAGCGACCGTAGAATGCCTGGACCGGGCCGGTTTTCCTTTTCGGTGGGCTCTCGCTAAACAATCAAGTCATGCATCCGACCAATTCGGGTATAGGATCTTCTCGATGTCGATCATCATGACCGGAGTCTCGTTGAGCATCTGTTGGAGATGCGGCTGCTCCAGAAGCTCGACCCTGTTCAGCTTTGCATTCCGGTGCGTCTGTTCATCGAAATACCGATTGGTGAGGCAAGCAAGCTCAAACCCTACCCTGGGGAATTTCTTCGCGTAGAACTCATGTCCGCCCACCACATCCTTGACCGCGTCCCAGCCAAGTTGTTTACCTTCGATTCCCGATGACTTCACTTGAATCAACTTTCCCATCTGTTGCTCGCGTGGCAGCGCCACAATGTCGATTCCATTATCTTTCGCGGACGGAGTGCGATGCGCGTCATAGCCTCGCTTGGCATAGAGGACAGTCGCGAGCGCCTCGAAATATTTCCAATTCATCGATAGTGCAGTTTCCAGAGTGACCAGTTCGTTATCGTTGAATGTGCCAGGTGGCGCCACGTCGTCCAGATTGAACTCACTTGGGCGGAGATCGCCGGCACCGTTTAGCATGTCGCTGGCAAGGAGACGTTTTTCATCAAGCAGCCGGTCGAGCTTCACGTCAAAGGTGGTGAAGTCCTCAGCACGGACCACCGGATAGTAGACATAGACATCCTTCTTCTGGCCAATGCGATAGGCCCGGTCGGTCGCCTGGTCCTCCTTGGCCGGATTCCACATGCGCGTGTAGTGGACCACGTGGTTTGCTGCCTGGATATTTACGCCGAAGCCAACAGCCAGCGGCGATAGGATGATCACCCCGAACCCGGGCATTTCCTGAAACGCCTTGATGCGCTTCTGCCGATTCTGGGGGTCAATTGGCGAGGCGCTCGTGTCGCCATTGATGATGTCAGGTCTCAGGCCCAACGCCTCGTGAATGTAGTACTGGAGCAATCGTTGAATGGGACGGAATTCACAGAAAATAATGACCTTTTCGCGCTTGCGCTCAATAGTTTTCAGTTGCTCCAACAGCCAGTCGAGCTTGGGTGCGCGGGCGCGGTAATCCGACAGCTTTTCCGACTTGAACACGTCCAGTCCGTGGCGGCGCGGGTCGGTGCAGATAAGTCGCAGGTAGTGCAGAAGGCCGAGATGGTTCTTAAAGGGTGCGTTCGCTCCGGGGTCGTTACGCCTCTTGAACAGATCAATCGCCCATCCGTAGAGTTCGCGCTGCTTGTTTGACAGAGGCAGCCGTCGGCACTCTTCGGCCACAATTTTTCTGGGTAAATCTTTGGCAACTTTTGCCTTGGTGCGCCGGAGAATCTGCGGGTCAATCAGCCCCCGCAATTCTTCGACACGGGCTCGTTCTGCATTGGTTTTCGCTTCAATGGGCTTACGATAGCGGTGCCCGAAGTCATTGAGCGCGCCCAGTAATCCCGGCTGCACAAAGTCGAAAAGGCACCAGATGTCGGCCAGGGTGTTTTCGACAGGCGTACCGGTGCAGGCTATCTTGAAGGCGACGTTCTGCTTCTTCGCGGCGCGCGTCACCATCGCTGCTGGATTCTTTATCTTCTGTGCTTCGTCGCAAATCATGATCGACCACCGCTGCGACGCAAACGAGAATTCTAGATCCCGCAGCGTTTCGTAGGTGGTCAGTACGACGCGGGCATCACCTATCCAATCAGGTCGCAGAAATCTAGTAAGTCCGTCTTCGGTTATAAGCCGCTCATCGATGCTTGCGCGCGGTACTCGCAGACTCGAAAGGTTATCCCCGTAGGCGGTCAGAGTGGAGAGCGCTCCGGCGGTCAGGAATTTTTCAGCTTCCTCCTTCCAATTTTCCAGAAGGGAGACCGGCGCCACTACCAGCATCGGCTCGATATTCGGGTTCTTTTCGATAGCCCAGGCCATCAAGATCAACAACTGCAACGTCTTGCCAAGCCCCATATCGTCGGCGAGCACCGCGCCACGACAATTGAACGTGTCATGCGCCTCGAACAATGTTTGCAACCAGGCTACACCTTGGCGCTGATGCGGAAGCAACGGATGCTCGGGGCGAAGCGATGCCGGAAGTTCAGGCTCTCTGCCATCGGACGCCAGTGCGGCACGCCGCTTCTCCGCGTAATCAATGTTGTGGATGTTTGCTCCAATGATCAGACTCGTACGCTTGATCGGCCCCTCTGGGCGCGGTCGCTTGGGCTTCCCGGGGTCGAATTTCCCCTCCTTTGCCTCCTCCGACGCCTCGGTAAATGTATCCAGCAGTCGCTCGGCTTCTCCAATCGGAATTGGATTTGGGGTGCCTGGTAGGGTGATGCTCGTTTTGCCGGCCGCCTTGGCGGCCACCACTTGTTGTCGAAACCCCGCCAAATGTTCTGGGCCGAGTGGCATTGAGACCATTGCGGTCTCGCCTTCCGGTACCCAGGAGATGAGGGGGATGATGTTGTCAGGGAACCAGCCTTCGTCGTCCTTCTTCTTGGCGATGTAAGGCGAGTAGTAGGGCTGCTCGAAGCCGACTTTCTGAACCCGCGACGCATAATTGGTCAGGTCATAAACCTGTGCGTATTTGATGAGGACAGGAGGTTTACGCCGTTCCTCCAAGGCTTGTTCGAGTTGCTGAAGATATTCCGGCGCTTCACCTTGAAGTTCAAAATCATATCCCTCCCAGCCAAGCAACAGGTGTTTCCTGGCGAGTGCAGATTTCAGCACTTTGGCGAACTTTGCGAGTTCATCGTCCGATAGCCAGCGAGTTTCCGAAGATACCGGGCCAGTTCCCGACGCCACTTCGATAAGCAGACCGACCTTGAGAGGATAGCCGAAGGCGTCCCGCTCGAACTGGGGAAGAAAGCGTTCGTAGTTGAGCCCCGCGTCTGCTCTGGCTGTCTCGAACTGCTGTTCGTCGATGACTTCATTGGCATCTTCGCCAAGCGTCGCATAGGGGTTCAGGATGAAGGCTTGCGCACGGGCGCCCGCAACACGCCGCAGCGGCAGCAGCTTGATTTCTTCGAGAACGGTGCGCACCTTGGGCGAAACGACGACCTGGACAATGCCTTCAGCGGTCGGGATGTCATAACGGTCCTGCACCGTTGCTTGGCGGTCGAAGCGGTGCAGCCAGTCCGGTGGCGCGCCATCGAAACCTGGCTGCACTTCGATGACGGTGTCGTCCCCGGCCACCGCCTTACGAAGGCCAATCGCCAGCTTTTCGGGCGTCAGCACGACCGAGCGATATAGGAAAGCATCGAGGTTGGCGCCTGCTGAGATAGCCAGTCGGCGAATCCGACCCCAGCCTTGGCGGTTTGCCTGTCCTGTACGCGCTGCACTATCCCGTTTGGCGAATGCGCGCACTTCCCGGACCAGCGCCCACAGCGCAGGTGGCAGGAGAATTCGCTCGCTTTCATGTTTCAGGATGGCTCCGCACAGCACAGCGTAGCGTGCCATTTCCGGACCGAGCCGCCAGTCACCGACAGCTATATCAAAAGTACTGTCTTCGAGTGTGTCTCTGCTGGAAACAGTAACCTGGACCGGTGCCACGGCGGGCAGCTCAAACCAGGCGATTGCCTGCGCGTATTCGGGATGCTCCATCAGTTCATAGACGGCATCCCAGGGCAGGACATAGCCGTCACCATCAGCGACTGCCAGTCCTTCGTCTTCGAGCTGCCGGAGGAGCCCACCAAGCAGCTCGCTGGTAACCGGTCGCGCGGAGTCGAACGGGCGCGGCATAAACCTAAGGTCGCGGTCGGTTTCAGCCAGATGCCAGCCGCTCTTTGGCTGGTTTCCTCTCCTTTTGAACAGCTTGATCACCGATTACCTCCCCTTCCACCAGCCCTTGCCGGCCCTGTACTGAAAACCCCAGCGAAGCAGAATGGTATTGATGTCCCGATTCGAATCGTCGGTGCGAACCCACAGGTTGCCATTGTCGGCCGTCAAGTCGTCAATGCGCAGACCAAATTCAGCGGCTAGTACCGACAGTGCCTGGCGTCGGTAGGTGGTGGTCATTGCTGCTCGCAAGACCGTGTTGGCCCGCACCGGCGAGAGCGGCGTTTGTGTCGGTGGCGGCGACTCGGTGCGTGTAGACTGATTGGCCATTGTGGGCCGAGTCGGTTGCGGTAGCTGGAGGTCTGAGCTTGGTGTTTTAGGGCGAATGTTGAAGTGTTTCGTCAGCTCCGCTTCAAACCACTGCTCCCATTTGCTCCACCCGTGAATTCCGTCCTGGTGGCGCCACTTCAGGCGATGCGCGGAATGCTTGAGCGAGTTATGCGCATTCACCCGTGTTACCACGCGCTGGCCATAGTCAAATGGCAGTGGTCGTGTCGCGTCATAGCCATAGCAGGCGTTGCTATAACCACCGAATTCGACGATCACGACAGGCCCCATCTGCATGATAAAAGCATTGTTTGTTCGTAACGCGTCATCCAGGTCAATTGATAGCTTCTCCATTTTTTTTCTCAGCGTGACGAAGTCGGGCCTCTTCGAAGTTCTTGCATCCGTGCCCAGAGCGAAGTGAATGCTGTCGATGGCGTGAACGTAGCGCTTCCAGAATTCAAGGCGACGGCTGTCGCCGGACCGCTCCTCTGCCAACAGCGTGAAGAAGGCTTCAATAAACTCCAGTTTCAGCCACTCGGCAACCATCGCCCGAGCTGCAGGAGTAACGTGGCCCCAGCGCATGCTATTCAACGCCAGCCATGGGTTGCCCCACCGGCTGACGGCGGCATCACGGAGAGGTATTGCCAGTGGCGGTCGAGGGATGCAGGCGTGGCGGTTCAGCACCAGAGCAAGTCCCTCGTCGTGGATGATGCCGTTGTCGCGAATCATGGCGAGAATGCGCTCGAGCACTGTCAGAAACTCCGAGTCGATCCGCTGGATGGCCGCGTTGATCTGTGCAAGGAAAAGCCGGCGCATAAACCATGATTTATCGGAGATATTGAGATGCGAGCGCAGCACGTCGATTTCAGTGCTATCGCCATCGAGCATCGGCGGACCATAACGACCGCAAGGGTCCGTTGAAAACAGGGTCTGGTGCTGTTGGAGTGAATCCACCCAGGCTGGATTGTACCGGTCGTCAATGGTTTTCTTGGCGCGGTCTCCAAGGTAGGTACGCAACGTCTCCCAGTTGGTTCGGCCCGCCGGTGGTGTGTCCTTATGGTCCCGATCGTATGCGAAGTAGCCTGACAGCAGACCCTGATAACAACGCCGGTATTGCCTGGGCTTCGGGAGAAACTGGTCGGCTCCATCGAGCAGCGCCGGGAAGCGCTCGGGGTCTTCGATGACCCGCTCAGACTGCGGGCCCATAGGTAGCGCCACGCCGAAGCACACGAGGCGGGCGTCCTTGAGGTTGTCGAGGCGACGCGATATCCAGAACCGCCTGATTGCCTCCTCCTGTCGGTCCTTCGGGACATGCTGTGAAGCGCCATCTTTGATATATTTTTCAAGTCGGCTAATGTGTCCATCGATTTCTCGCTCGACCCTCCACGGCCGATTCAGCGACGGTATACGCGCAGCGTCGAGCAAGGCCCTGAGGTGGTCGAGGGCGTTGAGCAAGGCCTTGAGGTGGTCGAGGGCGTTCATCCGTTTCTCAGCGCACAGGTGCCAAAGTTGCCCGGCGGGATGCCGGTAGTGGATTGGCGCGATTCGCGAATGCCGAGAAACTGCAAGCGCATCTCGACGCGGCGGCTCTGTTCGTCGGTGTCTTTTGCCGCGTTGAACGAGTATCCACCCACCAGAAAGAGGGCTCGTACCTGCTCCAGTTCGTCGGGGGACATGGCGCGCTCGTCAGGCTGGGGGTGCGCGAACAGCGCACAGAGAACACGTTGGCTACGTTGCAGGCTCAGGTCGAGGTTGCTCAGGTACGAACCAGTCTTGTCAGTGAACCCATCGACGACGATCTGCTTGAGCACCCGTTGACCAAGTTCGTCGCTAGCCTGCTCAAGAATCGCCGGCACAAAGGCGCGAAGCAGCTTCTGCTGCTCAATGGTCAGTGTCGAGCGCGCGAACGGAAACTGAGCGCGGGTTCCGAAGTCGACCACTTTTCGATTGCGGTCAATCGTGATTCCCTGAAACTGATCCTGCTTTGCGACTGCCTCGAAGCGGTCGAGCAGCTTTTCGATGTCCTGTTGATGCTGTGCTTCTTCGCGCTCCCGCTCGGTGACGGTCTTGGTTACCGCCAGTAGAGCGACGGACATGACCACGAGAAACAACACCATCAGCGCCGTCATCAAGTCGGCATAGGAAATCCAGAACGGCTTCTCTGGCTCATCTCGTGCTTTGCCGCGTGCGCTCATTCGCATCGAGAACATTGCTTAATGTCTCGGCGGATCAAAGCTGTCGATGGTGGTCTGCAGCTCTTTGATGGCGCCACTCAGCAGCCCGACCGCGCTACTGAGCTTGGTGTGGAAGTCCTGGTTTGCCCGTTCAAGTGTCACCGTCACGCCATCCGCAAAGGCCTGGTGAGCGTCGGCCAGCACTTTAGAAACGTTGTCAAGATAGTGCTCGGCTTCTCCTTGCGCTGCGGCCAATTTGTCTGCCGCCCGCTGGATTTGATCGAGTGCGGATTGGGTCATCGACGCCTCTCTTTTGGCGGTTTCTACAATGGCGCGTACCTCTGTCAGCATCGAGCCCGTCGCGTCGCGATTCGCGCGGTAGTCGGCGATAACGGCCTGCAACGCTGATGCTGACGTCGTCAATGATCCGCTGACCTCGGTCATCTTGTTGGCGACAGTTGTTGCTTGCGACAGCGCCTTGCTCACATTTTCCCCGGCCAGGGCGAACGCCACGGCGCCATTTTTGAGGGTTTCAGCGCCCGCGCTCATTTTGTCGATGGAGTTCGAAGTGGTGCGCTCCAAAGCCGCGATGCTTTGCTGCATTTGGCTGGTGGATTCCGCCATCTGCTTGACCACTTCAGAAACGGATTCGCCCAGCGATGTGACCACCCTTTCAGTACGACCGACGAAGTTCTCTTCACGCTGTTGCTGTGTTTCGTGTGCCTGGCGTGACTGCGATTGCAGCGCGCCGACCACGTCGCTGACCTGCTTGCTGAGGTCACCGAGAACCGCTTGGAGCTTGTCGTTGGTTTCAGTTTGAGAGGTTGCGACCAATTGCCGAATCTGCTCGATCATCGACTGGGTTTGTTTGTTGATTTCGTCTTGCCGGCGGCCCATGTCGTCTATGGCCTTTGTCATCGCTTCGGCCATGGCGTCGCCGGAGCGTTGGCTAACTACTTCCATATTGCCGATAAGCTCGTGTAGTGATTGAACAGCATCCTGCATTGCCTGCGCGCTCTTCTGGTTCAGCTCCTGAATGCCCGATATCTGGCCGCCGAAGAGGTCATTCAGGCGTTGGCTGAAACTGGTCATCACGTCCTTGAGCATCTCTGCGGCCGCAGAGCTCTGGTCGCCACTCGCTTTAGTGACAAGGTCTTTGATGGTTTCCAGTGGCCCTTGGAGGCTGCTTTGGATATTTCCGGCAATCTGCTGGCCAAGATCCTTGTTGTTCGCAATCTGAGCTTCAATCTGTCGCTCGGTCAGCTCCCGCAGAATGGTCTTCATCTCACCGACCAGGGAATCTTTGAGAATTTTCGCCTGGCTTGCCGAGTCTTCCGAAGCGGTCACCAGCCGCGATAGGTACTCCTCGCCGGCTCCAGATACGAATAAGCTGTCCAGATGCTGTGCGATATCCTCCGTACATCGATACAGCGAGGCGAGCAGCAGCTTTTCCAAAAACGTGACAACCATGGCCAGAGCAATGGCCGCTGCCGAGATCAGGAATGCTTCGAAGACGCCATGCAGCAGGAGTTCAAGGCTCGCGCGGACCTGGCCCGCATCCTCGGATACCTGAAACGCCTGTAACCCCCGGATCAATCCAAGGAAGGTTCCGATGATGCCGATACCGGTAAACAAGCCAGGCAAGTGCTTGAAAAATTCCGTATGCAGTTGGCTATCGACCAAGTACTGCGAGTTGAAAAACGACTCGGCTGGCATGGTGGCGCGATGGGCAACTACCACCATCTGACCATCGCGCTGCTCGGTTTGCGCGTGGAGCGTGTCCCTGAACTCTTTCCAGAGATGATCGAATTTCTCGTCGCTCTGAAAGAGTTTTTGCAAGTCGCTTGGATTTTGTGTCTTCTGGATGCGCAACTGCTTGAGCAGGCTCCAAAGACGATAACGCAAATGGACACCTCGCCCTAAAAAAAAGATCAAGAACGCGACGACTAGCAGTGCGAGGATGCTTCCGGTGACAAGCAGCGATGTGGGCAGGCTGGTGAGCACGGAGTTGAGCATCGACACGTTCATGATTTGCTTCCAGCAGTGCTTGTCAGAGAGGGGTTAGACGAAGCGTCGATGTCGCGGTGGCCGCGGTACTCAGTGGCCACCACCTCATGGATACTGGGGTAGGTGTTGATTATTGGCGCTTGCTGTCATTGGTCATACGTCCTTATGTTTAACCGGCGATCGGATTATACGATAACCTTATCCTGCGCCGGATTGGCCGCAATGCACCCGCCACACTCCCTTCGCGGGACCAGTCTGAGTGGCGCAGACACAAAACCATAACCACCCCCTGGAGTTCGCCATGAAACTTTCCCAACCCCGTATTCCACCCCTGGCCGAGAGCGAATGGACCGCGGAGCAGCGCAAGGTGCTGGCGCCGATCAAGGACTCACAGCCGTTCTACAACGTGCTGGGCACCCTGTCCCGGCACTGGGACGCGGCGCAGAAATTCACGGTCTGGGCGTATCACGTGATGGGCGAGACGTCGCGCATCGCGCCGCGCGAGCGCGAAATCCTCATCCTGCGCGTGGGCTGGTTGTGCCAGGCCGAGTACGAATGGGGCCAGCATGTGATTTTCGCGCGCGAAGCGGGCCTGACGGATGTCGAGATCGCGCGTATCAAGGCGGGGCCGGATGCGCCGGGCTGGACGCCGTTCGAGGCGGCGCTGCTGCGCGCGACCGATGAACTCCACCACGATTCCTGCATCGGTGACGCGACCTGGAAAACCCTGGCCGAGCGTTACGACGATCTGCAGATGATGGACGTGGTGTTCGCGGTGGGTCAGTACCACCTGGTGTCGATGGCGCTGAACTCGTTCGGCGTCCAGCTCGACGCGGGCGTCAAGGGGTTCTGACCCCCGCGTCGCGAGCCGATTCGGTCAGGTCGGGATCGGCTCGCTGACCAGCACGCCGGCCGCGGCAAGTTCGGCGAGGCGTTGCGCCGATAGGCCGAGCAAGCCGCCCAGCACCGCGTCGTTGTGCTCGCCCAGATAGGGCGCCTGCAGGTCGAGGTCGTTGGCGAAGGCCGAAAACCGCAGCGGCATGCCGGGCATCTCGAAGCTGCCGGCGCCGCGGTCGGTGATGGTGCGCACGGTGCCGCGGTATTTCATGTGCGGATGGTTCATCACCTGCTGGATGGAGAGGATCGGTGCCACCGGCACATGATGCTCGCCGAGCAGGCGGATGGTGGCGGCGTCGCTCTCCTGGGCTTGCAGCCAGTCTTCGATCAGCACCTTGAGTTCGGCGTGATGGGCGACCCGGGCCGGGTCGTCGATGTAGCGCGGATCGGTGGCGAGTTCGGGCCGGCCGATGGCGTTACAGAAGTCCTTCCAGCGGCCCAGAATCGCGATCAGGATCAGGTAGCCGTCCTTGCTCTTGTACACCCCGAGCGGCGCCACTGCCTGATGATAGCGACCGGGCAGGTAGGGGATTGATCGCGCCTGGCTGGCGCTGATGGCGCCGACGTTCATTTCGTGGCTGTGGAAGTAGCAGTCGAGCAGCGAGATGTCGAGATACTGGCCACCGTCGCCCGAGGTGGCGCGGTGATACAGCGCACCGTTGATGGCGGCGAGCGCGTGGGCGCCGGTGGTGGTGTCGCCGAGCGCGGCGATGGGAATGTAGGGGCCGTTCTCCTGATCGCCGATCATGCCGGTGATGCCCGCGTAGGCCTGGCCGATGAAGTCATAGCCGGGCAGTCCGGCCAACGGTCCGTCCTGACCGAAAGTCGAGATCGAGCACATGATGGCCTTGGGGTTGAGCTCGTGGACTTTCTCCCAGGGCAGGCCGAGGCGACGAATGGCGCCGGGGGCGAAGTTCTCGATCACCACGTCCACCTGCTTGACCAGATCGTGGATGAGCGCCAGCCCGGCGGCGGATCTCATGTCCACGCAGACGCTTTTTTTGCCGCGGTTCTGCTGGATGAAATAAACGCCGCGGCCGTTGACCTTGAAGCCCACGTTGCGAATCTGCTCGCCGAAGGGCGCCAGTTCGAGCTTGATGATCTCGGCGCCCATCTCCGCCATCATGCGGGTGCAAGCGGGGCCGGCGACGTGCTGGCTGAAGTCGAGGACGCGGACGCCATCGAGAACGTGTCGTTTCGGCATGGGCTTCTCCTGATGGTTTTATCGTTATCTTCTGCGGTGTGGTGCCGGCGGCAATCGTCAGGGATAGGTCTTGGCCACAAAATCCTGCCAGGCCTGCCAGCGCTGGGGGTTCGACGGAAACTTGGGGTGGTCGTAGGCGGCGATGTGGAAGGTCTCCCCCTCGAAGTGGCCCGCGGCCTGGCCGATGAACTTCATCTGCTCGGCATACATGGGTTTCTGTTCGGCGGGAACCGTCTTGGCGGCGGCGTCTGACCAAAGCTCGGCGTGGCGCAGCGCGGCGATGATGCGCTGCGCGCCGGCGTCGCCGAGGGTATCGTCCACACACAGGTAGAGACTGGAATTGTTCTTGTCCGCGCCGTCGAAGTAAAGCTCGAACTGGTTGATGAGATCGGTGCCGGAAAGGGCCATGGTGTGTGCTCCTGATGAGAAGTCGGGTAAGGCGCCATTATGCGCAGAAAGGCGATCTCCGCCATGCCCTGAATCAGGCATCCGGATACCTGGCGTATGATGGCGGTGTCGTTTGGAGGGTCCGCGAAATGCGCAATACGTTCGATGGCTACGGGTGGATGAGTCGGGCGCTGCACTGGTTTTCGGCGCTGCTGATCCTGGGAGTGATGATCCTTGGCCTGGTAGTCGAGGAAATGCCCAAAGGCCCGGAGCGCAGCGGCCTGATGAACTGGCACCAGTCCTTCGGGGTGGTGATTCTGGCGCTGGTCGCGCTGCGGCTTGCCTGGCGCCTGGTGAATCCGGTGCCGCGGCCGCTCGGCAGTCCGCGCACACAAAGGTTGGCGTCGATGATGCACTGGCTGCTTTATGCGCTGGTGATCGCGCAGCCGCTCTCGGGCCTGCTGCTCATCCAGGTGGAAGGGCACACCCTGGCCCTGTTCGGAACCATTCCGCTGCCCCAGGTGATGGCCGAGAACGAGGGATTGGAGGAAATACTGGAAGGCGTTCACGGCAGCGTCTGGATTTTGCTCGCGGTGGCCGCGGCGCTGCACACCGCGGCCGCGCTCAAGCATCACTTCATCGATCGCGACAGGACATTGATCCGCATGCTGCGGGGCTGACGCGCCGCCGTCATTCCTCGGGATCTATCTCGCCGTCCGCCGCCGCCTCGTCGATCACCTCCTCCTCGGGGGACGGTTCCAGGTCATCGATTTCGACGGGCTCCTCCTCCGGTGCTTCGGTGCCGAGGTGGTAGGCGGCGAAGCCCGGCATCACGACCTGATTCACCGCCATGCCGATCAGGCGCCCATTCACCGGGGCCTGGATCGGCGTGCGCACATTGGTGATGGGGTCGACGACCGCGCCGAGCACACTATCCTTCGCCACGAAGGCGCCGAGCTTGATGTCGTTCAGCAAGATACCGCCCTCGGGAGCACGTACCCAAAGCGATTCATAGTAGATCGGCTCGGGTGATCCCAGCGGGAACAGGCGCGAGTACATGCCCTGGTGTTGCAGCAGACGATTGATGGCAAGGGCGCCGGCGGCCACCGGTTTATCCTGAAGTCGCCGCGATTCCCCCACTTCCAGGGTGACCGCCACGATGCCCTGGTCCAGCGCCGCGCGTCGCAGCATGTTGCGGGAACCCGGGCTGTGCAGGACGACGATGTTGCCAAACCCCCGGGTTACTTCGGCCACCTCGGGCCGGCGCATGTCGGCCCGCACCTGGGGCAGATTGGTGCGTCCCAGGGAGCCGGTGTGGATATCCACCAGCACCTCGCAGTGGACCAGTATTTCTGCGAACAGGGAGTGGGCGATGCGGGCCGCCAGACTGCCGTCCGGATTGCCCGGAAAGTGGCGGTTGAGATCGCGGCGGTCGGACAGGTAGCGCGATCCACGGCGGAAACCGTCCAGGTTGACGATGGGAATTCCGACGATACGGCCGCTGAGCTTCCCGGGATTGATGTCGTAGAGCACCCGGCGCACGATTTCGATGCCGTTGAGTTCGTCACCATGCACCGCGGCGGTCAGGCAGAGCGTCCGACCGGGCCGGTGCCCGTTCACCACCAGCACCGGGGTTGGTGATGCCAGGCCGCTGATGCTGCCGTCCGGGGACCAGGCCAGTCGGGCGGCGGTTGCCGGCGCTACCTCGCTGCCCAGAAGCGGAAAGTTGGGGGTTGCCTCGGGATGCGGCAGCGGCGGTCCCATGGCGTCCGGATCGCCGGCTGGCGGTGCCAGCGCAGGCGTCACCTCTTTCAGATCGACGTTGGGCGCGATCGGGTGGGCCGGGTGCGATTCGCCGGCTGGCGCGGCGCCGGCGCTTGCCGCCACGCCCGGAGCCTCGGGGTCGGGCTTGGCGGTCAGGGCCGGGTCGGCGGCCGCATCCAGTGCGATGCACAGCGCCAACAACAGGGAGAGGGCGATGGTGGTACGGCGATGCGCGGTTGATATCACGACAGATTCAGGGTTCAGGGCGCTGTGTCAGTCAGCTTTTCGGTTAGTCCCAGCAGGGATCGCACGCAGGGATTGTGCCAGCCTCAGGCGTTCGTCGACACCTGCCGGAAGGGTTTGGCATGGCATCGATCTGGTTCAGGTTCAGCAGCAGACCGCGCTGGTTGGCGACCTGTACGGTGAGCCCCGGCCGCGCATTGAGCTCCAGCATCAGCGGACCCAGGTCCCGGTCCATCACGATATCGGCGCCCAGATAGCCCAGTCCCACCGTATCGGCACACTGAATCGCCAGCCGCAGGATGCTCTCCCAATGGGGGATGGCGATCCCCAGGGTGGAGTGGCCGGTATCGGGGTGGATGTCGCAGGACAGGCCGCGAAAGACTCCGTCGCGACTTTTCCCGGTAGCCAGATCGATGCCGATGCCCATGGCGCCCTGGTGCAGATTGGCTTTGCCATCGGACGCGCGCGTCGGTAATCGCACCATGGCCGCCACCGGCACCCCGCGAAACACGATAACCCGGATATCGGGTACGCCCTGAAAGCAGATGTGTTCGAAAAAGGGATCGAACTTGACCCGATACTCGATGATGGCCTGGTCGGACAGTCCGCCCAGGCTGTACATGCCGCTGAGGATGTTGGAAACGTGGTGCTGCATGGCGGTCAGCGTGATCAGATCGCCGCTCGGCTTGCGAAAGCTGTTGCCGAAGCGCCCGCACACCACCAGGATGCCGTTGCCGCCGCTGCCGTGGGACGGCTTGATGACGAAGTCCTCGTGGTCCCCCAGGATGCGGGCCAGATCCTTGCCTTCGTGCTGTTCGGTGATGACGGCATAGAGTTCCGGAACCGCGATGCCGCGCGCCAACGCCAGCGTTTTGGTCTGCAGCTTGTCGTCCACCAGCGGATACAGGTGGCGCGGGTTGTAGCGCATGATGAAATCGGCATTGCGCTGGTTCATGCCGAGCACGCCGAGCCGGCGCAGGCGGAACGGGGAGGCGAGGAAGCTCACTGGCGTGCCGCCTCGCCGCGGAAGTTACGGAAGCGCCGCAGCTCCGACAGCCGGTAACCGGTGTAGCGGCCCATCAGCAGACTCAATCCCAGCACCACCAGCAACAGCTCCGGGAACACGAACATCAGGTGCTCCAGGTCGCGCTGATTCATCACCAGATAGCTCAGCGACGCGATCAGCAGGCTGCCGAGCCCGTTCAGGATGGCGTCGCGGGCGCCGCTCTCCTCCCAGGTGATGGACATGCGCTCGATGGTCATCGACAGGATTACCATCGGGAACAGCGCGACCGACAGGGTGCGTTCGACGCCCAGTTTGTTGGTGATCAGGCTGGTCAGCAGCATGAGGCCGACCACGATAACCAGGATGGCCGTGAGCCGCGGCACCAGCAGCAGCATGAGCCGCTCCAGATAGAAGCGCAGCATCAAGCCGACGGAGACGATCAGGGAGAACAGCGCGATGCCCCACAGAAGCTGGGTTTCGCGGAACGCGAGCGCGATCAGTACCGGCATGAAAGTGCCGAAGGTGCTGACCCCGACGAAGGTGCGCATCAGGACGACGATCAGCGCACCCAGGGGAACCATCAGCAGCACCCGGTAGATGTTCTGGCTGTGGACAGGGAGGGACAGCAGCGACAGGTCTCCGAAGATGGAACCCTTGAGCTCGGCGCCACGGCGCACCACGTCGAGCAACTCCCTGTGGCTGCGGGTAACGGAGAACCTCGCATTGATGCCATGGCCGCCAGTGACGCGGTAGAGCGCGGCGTCGCCGATCCGCCACGGCAGGAAATTGGCCGGCAACCCGGGATCGCCGGTCGCCGGGTTGAAGACAAGCCAGGTGCTGCCGTTGTGGACCTGCAGCAGCGGTACCATCTGCGCGTCGTTGGAGGCCTCGTTGAGTGGCAGCGCCCAGAGTACGCGCGCCGGGATGCGCACGCCTTTCAGTATTTCGATGACCTGGTTTGTCCATTCGTGAGGACTCCGCGCCTGGGCGCGGAGCAGGGCGACGTTCTGGTTTGCCTGCGGTGCATTGAGCTGACGCAGGAGCTCGCGGGTATAGGTGAAGACGTCGGCGGATTCCTGCCGGACATCGTTGATGATGGTGCGAATCGCTGTGGCGTAGGGCTCCTCATAGGCCGGCGGTGACGGCAAGGCAGGTCGGTCCTGCCACAGGGCGGTCTGCTCGGAGGGTGCAACCGAGATGCGGTAATAGAGCGTCTCGGCGCCGTGCGCGCGGCGCTTGACCCACTGCACCTTGCGGTGGTCGCCGGTTTCGTCGATGGCCATCCCGTAGCGGTTGGCGATGAAATGTTCGTCCAGCTTCAGAAAGCCGGGCATCACTGATGGCACGGACAGATCGACAATGGCGGGTCCGCCCTCGGCCTGGAAGCCGATACGCGCCTCCACGGTCCACACAGCGGTGGTTTGATCGGCTTTGACGGGCATGCCGAGGGTATACACCTTGTAGGCACAGATCCCGAGTCCCGTGGCGACAAGGATTCCTGCCCATACCAGAACCGCGACGTTTTTCATGAGATCCCCGGCTTGGCGGCGGTCTTGCCCGTGTCGCCGCAGTCTGGTTGAGTGAGGTAGGTTTGTTGTGGATCGATCACGGCGACCCCCGCCAAAAAGCGGCGTCCGAGCAGCACCGGGTAGTTGAATTCGGTGCGATCCACTAGTGTGAACTCGGCGTGGTGAAGCCGATCGCTGAAGCAGAACGCAAGCTTCACAACGGACCGCTTGCCGGGCCTGCCGTCATGTTCCTTGATCAGTACGGTGCGCAGGCGCGGGCGTTCGAGAGTGATGGTTTTGGTGTCACCCCGGATACCCTTGAGAACGAGCTCGAAGCGCACCCAGGGCTTGCCGTCGCGGGTGAACACGGCGACGTTCCTGGCGTCGATGGAGGAAGTTTTGGCACCCGTATCCAGCTTGAGTTTGACCTTGTGGCCCGGTAGCTCCGCGAGATAACCCGGCTCCAGCCAACCGGCCATCACCTTGTTTGTCGCGGCGGGCGCGGCCGCACATGGCGCGGACAAACACAACAGACCGGCAATGCCGGTCAGCCAGCGCATCGCAATCATTTTCCCCCGCTGTCGCCGTCACCGGCGCTCGTTATCGCTATGCGCGCCTGGGCAGAGGTTGCCCGCGCGCGACCAGATTCATTATCCCGGGGCCGATCCGATCGTTCCGGCCGCGGATATTCCTGCAACGTGCTGCGGGTGGCTTCCCGGCAGAGGCGGGCCATCCAGTTCCTGGCCGTCCCGGCGCGGGCCGGGAACCGGTAGGGACAGTCGAAGCGTCATTGCCAACCCGTTTGCTTCCGGCCGGGTGTGAGTCAGTGGTGGTGGCCGCCAGCGCCATGCACATGCCCGTGCAGCAACTCCTGCTCGGTGGCCGCGCGCACCGAGTCCACGGTGACATCGAAGTGCAGGGTCATGCCGGCCAGCGGGTGGTTGCCGTCCAGGGTCACGGTATCGCCTTCGATCTCGGTGACCACCACGGTGATCTGCCCCTGGGGGGTATTGCCCGAGAAGCGCATGCCGATCTCGATTTCCTGATCCTCCCGGAACATGTCCCGGGGCACATACTGAACCATGTCGGCGTCGCGCTCGCCATAGGCGGCGGCGGCCGGGATAACCGCCGTGAACTGCTCCCCGGGGGCGCGGCCGAGCAGTTGCTGCTCGAGGCCGGGAATGATGTTGCCGGCGCCGTGGAGATAGACCAGCGGCTGGCCGGGCTGGCTGGCATCGAGGATCACGCCACCGTCATCGGTGAGGGTGTAATGAATGGCGACGACGGATTGCAGGGCGATGGTCACGGTGCTTACCTCAGGCATCGGGGGCGCGCCATTATGGGCGATTGTCGGTCCAGGCTCAAAACCTGCCTCCGTCCCCCGCTTCGCGTCCCATCGCTGTCGATCGCACGGTGGATTCGCGGCGCCCGCGGCGGGATGTTGCGAGGTCCATGGGCACCCTCGCGGTGCGAAAGCCCGATCCGCTGCCGCTTTTCGAGGCGCCGGAGCACGATCGTTGTTGTCGGGCCGTACAAAAACGCCGAAAAATGCGTTTGGCAACGAATGGCATGGAACTTGTATTTCTTGGAATCGCAAGTGGTGAACAAGCTCCACGCCACAGCGGGCAATGCCGCCCACGGACCTCCCTCCAGCCCCCGGGAGCGTCCGTGGGTTTTTTTTGGCAGTAGCGGCCGCGACACCAGCGGTTGTCGATACAGGAGAGCTTCCCATGCTCAACTACACCAAATCCCGGTTGACGTTGGCCTCCCTGCTTGCGCTGGGAACCGCGCCGGCAATGGCCGAAGGCATTGCCGATGGTTTCTCCAAGGCTATCAAGCAGAGCGATACGACACTGAGCTTTCGCTATCGCTATGAATCCGTGGACCAGGACGGGCTGCCCCAGGATGCCGACGCCTCGACGCTGCTGTCGCGGCTGACCTGGAAATCCGGCACGGTGCATGGCATCAGCGGGTTGGTCGAGGTGGACAACGTCTCCTACCTCGGCGATGACGACTTCAACAACACCACCAACCGCAAGGCTACCTACCCCATCGTCGCGGACCCGGATTACACCGAGATCAACCAGGCGTTGCTGAGTTATGTGGTCAATCGCAGCGCCAGGATCGGCGTCGGGCGCCAGCGCATCAACCATGCCGGCGAACGCTTCCTCGGCGGTGTCTCCTGGCGCCAAAACGAGCAGACCTTCGATGCCGCGCGTATCGAGTGGAAGCCGGTGTCGCGCCTGACGGTGGATTACAGCTATATCTGGAATGTAAACCGCGTGTTTGATCCCAACACGGATCTCGGCGATTTTCCCGGCAATACCGCGCTGGGGGATTTCGAAGGCGACACTCATGCGTTGATCGCCACCAACGACCTCGGCAGCGGCAGGACGCTGGCGGGCTACTCCTACCTGCTGGACATCGATGAACTGCCCAACCTGTCGAGCAGTACCTTCGGTCTCGAATACAAGGGCAACACCAAGGTGTCGGAAGCACTGACCCTGGCGGTGAATCTTGCCTACGCCCGGCAGGAGGACTATAGCGACAGCCAGCTCAACTACAGCGCGCCCTATTACTTCGCTGAGGTGATGGGGCTCATGGTGCCGGTGAACTTCGCTGGCGGTGCCGCGGCGCCCATGCCAGTCAGCTTCGGGGCCGGTTACGAAGTGATGGGCAGCGACGACGGCGTTGCCAGCTTCCAGACGCCGCTCGCCACGCTGCACAAGTTCGATGGTTTTGCCGACAAATTCCTGACCACGCCGCCGGGGGGCATAGAAGATGCTTATCTGAAAGCGGGCATCACGGTGGCGGGCGTTGCACTGACCGCCTTTTACCATGACTTTGACTCGGAAGACGGCGGTATCCACTACGGCGACGAGTTCGACCTGGTTGCCGCCTACGCCTTCAGTCCGCGCTACGGCGCGCAGTTGAAATATGCGTCCTACAACGCTGACGAGTTCGCCACCGATACCGAGAAACTATGGTTCATGGTGACGGTGACATTCTGATTTTCCGCGCCTCTCGTTGTGCTTGGGAGCACCCAGTGTGCTCCCCTTTTTATGAATCTTCCGTGCGGCGTCGCCATGTTTGAACACCATGTCTGAACACCATGTCTGAATGCCCCGACACGGAGATCAGCATCATGCTGGTGGACGACAATCCCGAGCGCGCCGCCATGGTCGAAGCGGCGCTGGGCAGTCGGGGCTTCAACGTGGTTGCCGTATTGGCCACGGCGTCAGGGTTGTTGTTTCAGATGGAGCAACACCAGCCCCAGGTGGTGATGATCGATCTGGAATCGCCGGATCGTGACATTCTCGAAAGTCTCGCGGTGCTGAACCAGCACCAGCCCACGCCGGTGGTGATGTTTTCGCGCGAACTCGATCCGGGGTTTATCCAGCAGGCCATTGCAGCGGGTGTCAGCGCCTACCTTGCCGAGGGCGTCGATCCGGACAAAGTGAAAACCGTGATCGATATTGCCATCGCGCAGTTCGAACATTTTCAGGCGCTGCGCCGCAACTTTGAAGAAACCCTGCGCGAACTGGAGAGTCGCAAGCTGGTCGATCGGGCCAAGCGCCTCCTGATGGCGCACCAGCAGATCGACGAAGACAAGGCTTACGCACAGATGCGCAAGCTGGCCATGAACAGCAATCAGAAAATCACCGCGGTGGCGGCTGGTGTGATCGCCATTCTCGACAAGCATCCAGCGGAGTCCGTGCATGAATCCTTCTGAAGCGCCAATGATGGAGCTTCCAATGACGAAGTTGCCAATGGCGGAGAAGACCCGGCTGCAGGTCGGATTCATGCGCCTCACCGATGCGGCGCCTCTGGCGATTGCGCGCGAACTGGGTTTTTTCGAGGCATTCGGCCTCGATGTCGAACTGATCCGCGAAGTGTCATGGGCGAACATCCGCGACAAGGTCACCGTCGGCGCGCTGGACGCCGCGCAGATGCTGGCGCCGATGCCGCTGGTCACCTCGCTGGGCCTGGGCGGTCTGCGCTGCCAGTTGCTGACCGGGTTGATGCTGAATCTGAACGGCAACGCCATCACGCTCGCGGCGGGACTTCACGAGCAATTGGGCGAAGGTGGCGGCCCGCCCGCGGGCCCGGTAGCGGCGGCGCGTGGTCTGGCGCGCTGGATCGCCGGCGGTGGGCGCGCGACCTTCGCCACGGTCTATCCCTTTTCGACGCACACCTTGCAGTTGCGGCTGTGGCTCGCTGCCGGCGGCATCGATCCCGATACCCAGGTGCGCCTCATCGTGCTGCCGCCCGAGCAGATGGTCGACAGCCTGGCGCGCGGCATCATCGACGGCTTTTGCGTCGGCGAACCCTGGAACTCGGCGGCGGTGCAGGCGGGCGTCGGCGCGGTGGCGGCGTCCGGCTACGAGGTCTGGAACAACGCGCCGGAAAAGGTGCTGGGTGTCACGGCGCATTGGCACGCGGAACATCCCGGTACTCACCTGCGCTTGCGTCTGGCGCTGATGCGCGCGGCGGAATGGCTCGCCGCACCGGAGCATCGTCGCCGGGCCGCGACAGTGCTGGCCGCGCCTCGTTATCTGGATGTGTCGGAAGCGCTGCTGTTGCCGGCGCTGCTGGGGAAGCTTCAGTACCGGCGCAACGGCCCGGTGGTGGAGAATGCCGATTTTCTCGTGTTTCACCGCTACCAGGCGGGATTCCCGTGGCGTTCCCGTGCCGAGAGTCTGTTGCGCCAATGTCTCGATCTGCTCAACAAGTCACTCACCGCCATCGAAATCGAAACCCTGGTGGCGGCCAGCTATCGCACCGATCTCTATCGCGACTGCGCTGCCTGGCTCGGCTGGGTCTGCCCGTCGCGGGACGACAAGGTCGAAGGTATCCACGCTGCGACGTACGATTTCGAACCTGGCGTGCGGCTCGGCGCGGATCTTTTTCTGGATGGTCGCACCCCGGATCGCGCGGCGCCTGACCCTGTGGCGCGCCCCGAAACCGCGCCGCAATAGCGCGACCGCACCGGCGCAGCGCACGATTGCGGGAACGAGCGTGCTGAATGAGAAGTGTAAAGCGCGACAAGAATATCGTTTGTAACGCGTAGTGCTTTGAAGATTGGCGGTGATGCATCGCGATGGCGGGATTTTCGGATATCGCGAAAAAGTTGGCACGGCATCTGCTTTTATCACGACGTAAGCGAGTTGTAGGCGAAATGTAACCGTTACCGTGCGACAGTGAGCTGTCGATGTTTTGCCAGGGCAGTGCAGCCCACTCCGCAACAGTGCGGAGTGGGCTTTTTTTTGGTGCTGATAAAGCGTTTGGTTCTGGAACAGTTGTTTTGGCGCTGTGAAAGCTGTGCGGCGCCGCGCAAGTCACCACAGGAGTTGTATCCATGCTCAAGACCCGATTTCCGAAGTTTTCCGCAGCGCTGTGTACCGGTCTCCGGATGCTGGCGGCGACATTGTGTGCGCTACCGCTCGCTGCCGGCGCCGCGGTCGGACCGCCCGAAAAGGAAGGGCTGAAATTCGGTTTCATCAAGCTCACCGATATGGTGCCGCTCGCCATCGCCTACGAAAAAGGCTTCTTCGAAGATGAGGGGTTGTACGTCACCCTCGAGGCCCAGGCCAACTGGAAGGTGCTGTTCGACCGCGTGATCACCGGAGAACTCGACGGCGCGCACATGCTGGCGGCCATGCCGCTCGCTGCGGCCAGCGGTGTGACCACCAAGGCCGAGATCATCACGCCCTTGACGCTGTCCTACAACGGCGCCGGCATTACCGTCTCCAACGCCGTATGGGCGGAAATGAAAAAGACCGTTCCCATGGCGGACGGCAAACCGGTGCACCCCATCAGCGCGGCGACCCTGAAGCCGGTGCTGGAACAATACAAGGCGGCGGGCAAACCCTTCAATCTGGGCATGACGTTTCCGATCGGCACGCACAACTACCTGTTGCGTTACTGGCTCGCGGCCGGCGGTGTCCATCCCGGCTTTTACGCGCCCCTCAAGGGCGACAACAGCGGCAGCATCAAGGCGGAGGCCATGTTGTCGGTGGTCCCGCCGCCGCAGATGGTGCCCACCATGAGTTCGGGCACCACCGTGGGGTATTGCGTCGGCGAGCCCTGGAACCAGCAGGCGGTATCCACCGGTCTGGGTGTGCCCGTGATAACCAGTGAAAACATCTGGCCGGATGGTGCCGACAAGGTGTTCGGGGTTACCAAGGCCTTTGCCGATGAGTATCCCAACACCACGATTCACGTCGTCAAGGCGTTGATCCGTGCTTCCGCCTGGCTCGATGCCGACAACAACGCCAACCGAGCCGAGGCGGTGCGCATCATTGCCCAATCGACCTATGTGGGCGCCGAGGAAAAAGTCATGGCCAACAGCATGACCGGCACCTTCGAGTTCGAAAAAGGCGACAAGCGCGCGATCCCGGATTTCAACAAATTCTTCCGCGGCTACTACGGCTATCCCTATGCGTCGGACGCGGTGTGGTGGCTCACCCAGATGCGTCGCTGGGGCCATATCCCCGCGCAACAACCGGACAACTGGTACATGGATACCGCGAAAAAGGCCTATCGGGGCGATATCTACATCGCCGCCGCGAAGGAGCTGGTGGCCGAGGGCAAGATGAAAGCAGCGGATTTTCCGGATTTCAGCCAGGACTTCAGCTTCAAGCCGCCGCGCAAGAGTCCGATCGATGGCATCGAGTTCGATGGCCGCAAGCCAAATGCCTATCTCGATCAGTTCCCCATAGGCCTCAAGGGCGCGGAAACGAGCGAGTAAGCGTGCCCTTGATGACTGCTTGAATGAAACAGCCCATTGTCGCGCCTGCGGGCGCGGCGATCAGCAACGAGGTAACCCTGTCGTGACGAATCTGAAAATCATTTCCGGCTCGAGCGCTTCCGGCAGCGCGAGCAACGCCAACGAAACAGCTACCGAGGTGACAGTGGAGAAAGCGGCTGCGGCGTCCGCCAGCGCGGCGAGTGCCGGCACCATCGCTGCGGCCGCGCGGACGCCCGAACCCGGCACGCCAGGGGTGGCGGCGGCAAAGGCGTCGGGTACGCCATTCTATGTGCGCGTCAACCGCGTGCTGACACTGCTGGGGCTGACCTGGTTTGTGCCGTTCGTGAAGCTGCTGGGCGGCGAAAATCCCCGCGACCAGTTGCGTGCGATGTGGTTGATGATCGGCGTCCCGGCGGTATTTTTTGCGCTTTTCCTCGCGCTTTGGGCCTGGTCGGCCAGCCAGATCCACACCAGCCTGGGCACCATACCGGGGCCGGTTCAGGTCGCGGCGGAGGCCGGCATTCTGCTCGATGAACATCATGCCGAGCGCGTCAAGGAAAGTGCGTTCATGGCGCGTCAGCACCAGCGCAACACGGAAAAACTCGCGGCAGACGCCAACGCGGATGTGAGTGTGCGGCGCTACACCGGCAAGCCCACCTATCTCGATCAGATCCACACCAGTCTGTACACGGTGTTCACGGGCTTTGTGCTCGCCACGCTGATCGCGGTGCCGCTCGGCATCCTCTGCGGCATGAGCCCCGTCATCAATACCGCGATCAATCCGCTGATCCAGATCTTCAAACCCGTGTCGCCGCTGGCCTGGCTGCCCATCGTGACCATGGTGGTGAGCGCCCTCTACGTCACCACCGAAGGCGCCTGGTTCGAGAAATCCTTCATTACCTCGGCGATCACGGTGATGCTGTGCTCGCTGTGGCCGACGCTGATCAATACTGCCGTCGGTGTGTCCTCCGTGGACAAGGATCTGATCAATGTCGGCAAGGTATTGCGCCTCAGCAAACGCACGCAGGTGAGCAAGATCATCATTCCATCATCACTGCCGCTGATCTTTACCGGGATGCGGCTGTCTCTGGGCGTGGGCTGGATGGTGCTGATCGCGGCGGAGATGCTGGCGCAGAACCCCGGACTCGGCAAATTCGTGTGGGATGAATTTCAGAACGGCAGTTCCCATTCGCTGGGACGGATCATGGTCGCGGTATTCACCATCGGCGTGATCGGGTTCCTGCTCGACCGCGTGATGGCGACGCTGCAACAACTGTTCACCTTCGGTGAAAACAAAATCTAGCCGCGCACTTCGAGGACATTGGCCATGACCCTGCTTTCGCTCGACGCTGTCAGCAAATCCTATGGTACGGATGCGAATCGCACGGCGGTACTCAAGGATATAAATCTTCATATCAACGAAGGTGAATTCGTTGCCATCGTCGGATTTTCGGGCAGCGGCAAGACCACGCTGATTTCCGCCATCGCGGGGCTGATCCAGCCCGACAGCGGCAGCATCCGTCTCAACGGCAAGACGGTTGCGGGACCTGGTCCGGACCGCGGCATCGTGTTTCAAAGTTATTCGCTGATGCCCTGGCTGACGGTACACGGCAATATCGCGCTCGCCGTCGATCAGGTGTTCCGCGACTGGCCGAAGGATCGACGCGAAGCCCACACCCGCAAGTACATCGCTCTCGTGGGTCTGACGCCCGCTGCCCACAAGCGCCCGGCGGAACTGTCCGGCGGCATGCGGCAGCGGGTCGCGGTGGCGCGCGCCCTGGCCGCGAGCCCGGACATCCTGTTGCTGGATGAGCCGCTGAGTGCGCTCGATGCCCTGACGCGCGCGAATCTGCAGGACGAAATCCTGCGGATCTGGGAGCAGGATCGCAAGACCGTCATCCTCATCACCAACGACGTCGATGAAGGCCTGTTGATGGCGGATCGGGTGATACCCCTCAAGCCCGGGCCGGATGCCACCTTCGGGCCGGAGTTCGTCGTGGATCTGCCGCGCCCGCGCGAGCGCGCCGCGATGAATCACGATCCGCGCTTCAAACAGTTGCGCGGCGAGATCACCCAGTACCTCATGCATGTCGGCATTGCCGGCGCGACGGCGGCGAGTGGCAACGCGGTGGCCTTGCCACCGGTGCGGCCCAATACCAGCATCGACTGGAAGCTCGACACCACGGCGCTCAAGCCGACCCCCGAGACTGGCCGGCGCGAGCGGTATCTGGAGTTCACCCAGCTCACCAAGGTGTATCCGACGCCCAAGGGGCCCCTGGCCGTGGTCGAGGATTTCAATCTCAAGATGCGCCAGGGCGAATTCATATCACTGATCGGCCATTCCGGCTGCGGCAAATCCACCGTGCTGTCGATGTGCGCCGGACTCAACGCCTTCAGTAGCGGCGGCATCATTCTCGACGGCAAGGAGATCGACGGCGCCGGTCCGGATCGCGCCGTGGTATTTCAGGCGCCCAGCCTGTTTCCGTGGCTGACCGCTTTCGAGAATGTTTACCTTGGGGTGGAAAGCGTCTATCCCCATGCCCAGCAGAGCGAGCGCGACGACATCGTCGAGTACTACCTGACCCGTGTGGGCCTGGCGGACGCCATGCACAAGAAAGCCAGCGCGCTGTCCAACGGCATGAAGCAGCGCGTCGGCATCGCACGCGCCTTTGCGCTCGCGCCCAAGCTGCTGCTGCTCGACGAACCCTTCGGCATGCTGGATTCGCTGACGCGCTGGGAATTGCAGGAAGTACTGATGGAAGTCTGGGATCGCGCCAAGCTCACTGCGCTCATGGTCACTCACGATGTGGACGAGGCCATTCTGCTGGCGGACCGCGTGGTGATGATGACCAACGGGCCCCACGCCCGCGTCGGCAAGGTGATCGACATCGACATCCCGCGACCGCGCACGCGCAAGGCGCTGCTGGAGCACCCGGATTACTACAGCTACCGCGAAAGCCTGATCAGTTTTCTCGCGGAATGCGATCGGCACTGAAAGTCGCAGGTGGCGAGCGATGCTAGCGGCGCAGCGACCAGAAGCCGAGCGCCAGATTGAGCAGCAGGCTGGCGATGGCCAGTCCGCGCCAGAAGCCGAGCGGATCGCGTTCGAGCAATGGCCGTTGCGCCTCGTTCGCAAAGTCCGCATTCGGGTTGCACAAATCGAACACGAATTCGGACACCTCGGCGTAGCGCCGTTCCATGGAGCGGGACAGGGCTTTTTCCAGCGCGCGGTCTACCCAGGCCGGGAGTTCCGGAACCCAGCGGCGGGCGGGAGTGTATTCCATGCGGCCGAGACGCGTTTCGTCGTATTTGTCGCCGTAGGGAAGCTGGCCGGTGATCATCTCGTAGGCGATGACGCCAAGGGAAAAGATGTCGGAGCGGGCGCTGCACGGATAGCCCTGAAGATATTCCGGCGCGGTGTAATTCTTGGTGCCGAGCAGTTGCAGGCGTTCGATGGGCGAAGCGATCTCCTCGATGCCGGCAATCTTGGTGGAGCCGAAGTCGATGATCTTCACCGTGCCTTCGGTATCGATCATGATGTTTTCCGGCTTCAGATCCTGGTGAATCATTTCCAGGCGGTGAAAGGCCGCCAGCCCGCGCGCGCATTGGCCGATGATCTCGCGCACCGCGCCGAGATCGGGTTCCGGATGATCGTGCATCCAGCTGCGCAGGGTCTGGCCGTCGACGTACTCGGCAACATAGTAGAGAAACTGCCGCGGCCGCTCCTGGCCGACGATGCGCAGCACATGATTGCTTTGCAGGCGGCTGCCGACCCATTCCTCGTGCCGGAACAGGTCCAGATAGACCGGGTCGTCGGAGAAATTCGCCGACGGGGTTTTCAGTACGACCTGGCGGCCGCTCGCCTCATCGAGCGCCAGATAGACCTGGGTGCGCTTGCTGGCGTGGAGTTCGCGCAGGATGCGGTAGCCGTCGATCTTCATCCCCGCCGCCAGTTCGGGCGGGAAGGGCAGTTCGGTGAGGCGGCGAAACACATCGGCGTCGGCGACCGACGGCAGTGCGTCGAAGCGCACGATCTGACAGGTCACATTGTCGGGACTGCCATTTTGCAAGGCCCGGGTCGCGATTTCGCGCGCCGCGCGGTCCAGGTGGTCCGGATGTGCTTCCACCAGCTCGCGAATCAGGCGGTCGGTGACGTGCTCATGCACGCCATCGGTGGTGAAGATGAAGGTGTCGCCGCGCTCGACCGGAAATTTCGTGTAGTCGATCTCGACGCGCGCATCGATACCCAGGGCACGGGTCAGGTAGTTTTTTTCCCGCGATACCCAGAAGCGGTGATCGACGGTCAGCAATTCGAGCGTGCCGGCGCGCAAGCGGTAGATGCGCGTGTCGCCCACATGGAACAGGTGCGCGGTGGTGGACTTGACCACCAGCGCGCTCAATGTGCTGGCGAGGCCGCGGTGCAATTCCGCGCTCTGGCTGGCCTGGCCGCACAGCCAGCGGTTGGTGGCGAGCAGCACTTTCTCGACCGAAGTTTTCACGGTCCAGGAATCGGCGGTGCAGTAGTAATCGGAAAGCAGGCTTTTGACGCAGGTTTCGCTGGCCAGCTTGCCCTGTTCCGAGCCGCTGACGCCGTCGGCGATCACCATGGCGATGCCTTTGTATTCGAGGCGGCTGTCCGCGGGCAGCAACACACCGTAGCTGTCCTGGTTTTCTTCCTTGGCGCCGCGATCGGAATACTGGCCGACGCTGCAGATGGGGGCGGAAGTCATGGCTGTGGGGTACTCCCGAACGCTATCGGCCGTGGTGGTGCGAGGGCAATCGGGGCGGTCCGCGTCGGTGCGCGGATCGGCCCCGTGTCATCCTGCAAAGGACCCTCAGCTTACTTCGATCAGCTGCACGGTGCCGTCTTCGAGCACTTCCGCGGTCTTGCCCCGGGGTTCGACCAGCAGCAATACCATCAGCAGCAGCACCAGCCCGGCGCTGCCGGCGATCACCAGGAAAAATACCTGCGGCGCGACGAACGACAGCACTGTCAGAAACACCAGGCCGCCGACGTTGCCGTAGGCGCCCGCCATGCCGGCGATCTGGCCGGTCATGCGGCGCTGGATCAGCGGCACCATGGCGAACACGGCACCCGAACCGGCCTTGGCGAACAGGCCGCACAGCAGCGTCACCGCGACCACCAGCGGCACCGCCCAGGTCTGTTCCACCTGGCCGAGCAGGCCGAAGCTCAACGCCATGCCGGTAAACAGGATCACCAGCGAACGCTTGCGGCCGATGCGGTCGCTGAGGATACCGCCGCCCGGTCGCGCGATCAGGTTCATCACCGGATAGGCGCCCGCCACCAGGCCGGCGTGGACGGCGGACAGCCCGAAGGTATCGACGTAGAACAGCGGCAGCATGGATACCAGCGCGAGTTCGGAACCGAAGGTGACCAGATAGGCCAGATCCAGAATGGCGACCTGGCGAAAGGGGTAGCGAAACATCTCCGGTACCGGCTTGGTGAAGATGTCCTTGTTGACCAGATAGATGTGAAACGCCTGGTAACTGTAGAGCGCCCCAATGGCGACGTAGATGGCGTAGGTCGCGCTCGCGCTGAACCACTTCATGTTGGCGGGCGACAGCTTCCAGGTGAGCAGGGCGAGGGCGCCGTAAATGGGCGCGCTCATCAGCAGGTAGAGCGCGAAATCGCCGCGGCTGGTGACTTCCATCGCGCCCATCTTCTTGGGCTTGAAGTAGGTCGATCCCTTGGGCGTATTGCTGACCGCGAAAAAATAGTAGATGCCGTACACGATGGCGATCAGCCCGGTGCTGGCGATGGCGTAGCGCCAGCCGTTATCGCCGCCGATCCAGAGCGCGAGGGCGGGCAGCAGCATCGCCGAGGCCGCCGACCCGAAGTTGCCCCAGCCGCCGTAGATGCCCTGGGCCGCGCCGGTCTGCCGGGCCGGAAACCATTCCCCGATCATGCGGATGCCGACCACGAACCCGGCGCCGACGAAGCCGAGCAGAAAGCGCGCCAGCGCGAGCTGCTGAAAGTTCTGCGCCGCGGCAAACACAAAGCACAACCCGCCGGACAGAATCAGGATGCCGGAAAACATCAGACGCGGTCCATGGCGGTCCACCAACATGCCGACCAGGATGCGCGCCGGGATGGTGAGGGCGACATTGAGGATCAGCAGCACGCCCACCTCCTGATCGGAGAGGTGAAACACCTGGCGGATCACCACCATCAGCGGCGCGTGGTTGAACCAGACCGCAAAGGAAATGAAAAACGCGATCCAGGTGGTGTGCAGGATGCGTATGTTGCCCTTGAAGGACAGCAGATTGAGTTTTTCCGACATGGGTACTCCGCGGGAAACACAAGGGCAGCGATGGATCGTCGACAGCCGCTCTCTGCACTCTGCAACCCACATGCCAGCTTCCGTAACCCCGGCGCCAGTTTGTGGCACGCCCAGCGGAAGCCGCGCTCATTTGGCGCGAGGCCGCGCAAAAACAGGGTGCAGCGGCGACTTCACAGCCGTGCCGGGGCGGCTTGCGGGCGCGGTCCGCACCAGGCTGGAGCCGATGTTTCGCCGGAATCATGCACCACGGCGACGCGCAAAAATCGGGATGTTGCGCTCTGGTGCACTGCAAGCGGGCAGCGAAAGCGTCAGAACCGTGCTGCCCGCACGTCCTGGCGGAGCTCGGCAGCCCGGGCTCAGGGTGTGATGCACCGCTTTGGGCTGCGGTCGCGGCCGTGCCCGGCTAATGGCATGGAACCTGCTTCATGGGAATCGGGGTTTGAACCTTTATGGATCGGACCCCGGCAGACCGGTAACAGCGAGACAGGCGAATGGGGCTGAAGTATGAGTGACAGAGTGAAGCTGGTAGTCATCGGCAACGGCATGGTCGGCCACCGCTTGCTTGAAGCCGTGGCAACCGGCGGCGCCGCGGCGCGCTGCGACATCGTCGCATTCTGCGAAGAGCCCCGGGTCGCCTACGACCGCGTGCATCTCACCGAATTCTTCAGCGGCCGCAGTGCCGATGACCTGTCGCTGGTCGCGCCCGACTTCTACGCCAACCACGGCATCAAGGTGCTGATGGGCGATGCCGCAATCGCCATCGACCGCAGCGCGAAAACCGTGACCGCGCGGAGCGGCGCGGTGGTGCCCTACGACAAGCTGGTGCTCGCCACCGGCTCGTATCCCTTCGTGCCGCCGATTCCGGGCCACGACCGCGTCAATTGCTTTGTGTATCGCACCATCGCCGATCTCGAAGCCATTCGCGCTGCGAGCGCCACCGCCAGCGTGGGGGTCGTGATCGGCGGCGGCCTGCTGGGCCTTGAAGCCGCCAAGGCGCTCAAGGATCTGGGGCTGAAAACTCATGTGGTGGAATTCGCGCCGCGCCTGATGGCGGTGCAGGTGGATGCCGGTGGCGGCGCGCTGCTGCGCAGCAAGATCGAGGCGCTCGGCGTCGCTGTGCACACTGGCAAGAATACCCAGGCGATCGAAGCCGGCGTGGAGCATGTGCACAAAATGCGCTTTGCCGACGGCAGCGAAATCGAAACCGATATTCTGTTGTTTTCCGCCGGCATCCGGCCGCGCGATCAGCTCGCGCGCGAGTTCGGTCTTGAGGTAGGCGAGCGCGGCGGCATCGTGATCGACGATCACTGTCGCACCTCCGATCCGGATATCTACGCCATCGGTGAATGCGCGCTGTGGAGCGGGCGCATTTTCGGTCTGGTGGCGCCGGGCTATCGCATGGCGAGTGTCGCCGCCGAGCATATCGCCGGCAGCGACAGTGCTTTCACCGGCGCCGATATGAGCACCAAGCTCAAGCTCATGGGCGTGGACGTGGCGAGCATCGGTGACGCCCACGGCAACACCCCCGGCGCGCGCGAATACACCTATGTCGATGGCGTGCGCGAGGTGTACAAAAAGATCGTCGTCAATGCCGACAACACGCGCCTGCTGGGCGCGGTGCTGGTGGGCGATGCCGAGGACTACGGCAATCTGCTGCAACTCAAGCTCAATGACATGGCCCTGCCGGAATTTCCGGATGCGCTGATTCTGCCCCAGCGTGACGGTGCTCCGGCATTCGGACTGGGTGTCGCGGCGCTGCCGGACACGGCACAGATCTGTTCCTGCCACAACGTCAGCAAGGGCGGTCTGTGCGCGGCGGTGGGCGTAGGCGCCACCAGCATCGGTGCGCTCAAGGACTGCACCAAGGCAGGTACCGGCTGTGGCGGCTGCGTCGCGCTGGTGGGTCAGGTACTCAATGCTGAACTGGCCAAACTCGGCATGGAAGTCTGCACCGATATTTGCGAGCACTTCGCTTACACGCGACAGGATCTCTATAACCTGGTGCGCATCGGCGCCATTCACAGTTTTCACGACCTGCTGGCCCGGCACGGCAAGGGTCGCGGCGGCTGCGATATCTGCAAACCGGCGGTAGCGTCCATCCTCGCCTCCTGCTGGAACGACTATGTGCTCGAGCCTCGGCACGCGGGCTTGCAGGACACCAACGACCGCTACCTGGGCAACCTGCAAAAGAACGGTACCTACTCGGTGGTGCCGCGCATCGCCGGCGGCGAAGTGACGCCCGCCAAACTGATCGCGTTGGGACAGGTCGCGACCAAATACGATCTCTACACCAAGATCACCGGCGGCCAGCGCATCGATCTGTTCGGCGCGCGCCTCGAACAGTTGCCGGACATCTGGCGCGAACTGATCGACGCCGGTTTCGAGACCGGCCATGCCTACGGCAAATCGGTACGCACCGTGAAATCCTGCGTCGGCAGTACCTGGTGCCGCTACGGCGTCGACGACAGCGTCGGCCTCGCGCTTGAAATCGAACATCGCTACAAGGGTCTGCGTTCGCCCCACAAACTCAAGTTCGCGGTGTCCGGTTGCACCCGCGAATGCGCCGAGGCGCAGAGCAAGGACGTGGGCGTGATCGCCACCGAGCACGGCTGGAATCTGTATGTCTGCGGCAACGGCGGCATGCGGCCGCGTCACGCCGATCTGTTCGCCACCGATCTGGATAAGGAAACCCTGATCCGCTACATCGACCGCTTTCTGATGTTTTACGTCAAGACAGCGGATCGCCTGCAACGCACCGCGACCTGGCTGGATAATCTCGAAGGCGGGCTCGATTATCTGCGCCAGGTGGTGATCGACGATTGTCTCGGCATCGGTGCGCAGATGGAAGCCGAAATGGCCGCGGTGATCGACACCTATCAGTGCGAATGGAAGACCACCATCGAGGACCCGGAAAAACTCAGGTTGTTCCGACCCTTCGTCAACAGTAGTCGCGGTGACGAACAGGTGGTGTTTGTGCGCGAGCGCGAGCAGATTCGCCCAGCCCGCGAGGACGAGCGCGAAATGGTGCCGGCATGAGCAGCGTGACCCAGACCGAACCAGTCCGTACCAAACCAGCCCCGGATGCGCAGCGCTGGGTGGATATCTGCGCGCTCGACGAGCTGCCGTTCGACGCCGGCGTGGCGGCGCTGCTGGATGAGGGGATGGCGAGCGCGTGCCAGATTGCGCTGTTTCGCATCGAGGATTCGACCGAAATCTACGCGGTCGCGAACTTGGATCCGTTCAGTCGGGCCAATGTGCTGGGGCGCGGCATCCTGTGCCATATCCAGGGCGAGCCCGCGGTCGCCTCACCGGTGCTGAAGCAGCACTTCAGCCTGCGCGACGGGCGCTGCTTCGAGGATGACGCGGTGCGTATTGCCACCTATGCGGCGCGCGTCAGCGATGGTCGCGTACTGGTCGCGGCAGCCGCGGGGGAGAGCTGAGATCATGGCGAACTTTCGTTTTTACACGGCCGATGTATTTGCCGACCGCGCCTTTCAGGGTGCGCCCATCACGGTATTTCCCGATGCCGCTGCCATTCCCGAAGCGCTGCTGTTGCCCATTGCGCGCGAGCTGAATCTGTCGGAAACCGTGTTCGTCTATCCGGACACTGCTCCCGACACTACTCCGGGTACCGCCGCGGACCGGTTCCGGTTGCGGGTGTTCAGCCCGGCGGGCGAAGTGGATTTTGCCGGTCATCCGATGCTCGCGGCAGCGCGGGTGCTGCTGGAAACCGGGCTCGCCCCCTTGGGGGAGCGCCCGCTGCCGTTGACTTTCGTGCAGAACAGCGGCGCCATCGCCGTCAACCTGGGTCCGGCGCGCGGCGACGCCTGTTTTGTGCAATTCAGCCTGCGCGTCAATCCGGTGCTCGACCGCTACACGCCCACCCCTGCCGAGCTTGCGGCGCTGCTGTCGCTGCCGGAGCGGGAGATCGATACCCGGTTGTTCGGCACCCGGCTGGCGAGCATCGATCTGCCCTACCTGATCGTGCCCATCCTGTCCCAGGACGCGGTCGAAAAGGCGCGCTTCAATCTCGAAGCCTGGAGTCAGTCCGGTGCCCCCGCGCTGGCGGCGCAGGAAATCTTTTTGTTCAGCGGCCGCACTACCCACCGCGATGCCGACTTTCACGGCCGCCTGCTCGGCCCCGCCATCGGGCCGCGCAGTGATCCGCCGATCGGCTCGGCGATGCCCTGTTTTGCCGGGTATCTCGCGGACCACGCCCACATCCGCGAGGGCACCTACACCTTCACCATCGACCGCGGCACGCTGGAAACCCGGCGCAGCCTGCTGCATATCGAACTCGACAAGCGCCGCGGCCGGCCCACCATGCTGCGGGTCGGCGGCGATGCCGTGCTGGTCACCCAAGGCACCCTGACCCTGGATCTGTAGAGGCGCGCATGCTGTTCGGTCGCCATACCAAGAACCCCATCGCCATCGCCGACAAGGAAGTTGCGAACTGGACGTACACCACCTGTGGTTACTGCTCCACCGGCTGCGCCATCGAAGTGGGCAAGAACAGCGACGGCAAGGTTGTGGCCTCGCGCGGTGTCGGCGGTGCCGATGTCAATCGCGGCAAACTGTGCCTGAAGGGCATGTTCGAACACGAACTGTTCGATGCCCAGGGGCGCGGCAACGAGCCGCTGCTGCGCCGTCATATCGGCGAGCCGTTCGTGCCGACAAACTGGGATCATGCGCTGGATCATATGGCGAGCGAGATTCGCCGCATCCAGGGTGAGTACGGCCGCGATGCCTTCGCGGTGGTGTCCACAGGCCAGATCCTCACCGAAGAGTTCTACACCCTCGGCAAACTGACGCGCGGCCAGATCGGCACCAACAACTACGACGGCAACACCACGCTGTGCATGGCTTCCGCCGTGTCCGGCTACAAGCGCTCGTTCGGCTCCGACGGCCCGCCCGGCTGCTACGCCGATTTCGAGCACACCCACTGCCTGCTGGCCTGGGGCTCGAACCTGCCCGAGCAGCATCCGATCATCTACTGGCGTCTGAAGGAAGCGCTCGAAAAACGCAAATTTCCGCTGATCGTGATTGACCCGCGTGTCACCATGCTCGCGCAGTTCGCCGACATCCATCTGCCGATTCGCCCGGGCACCGACGTGGTGCTCCAGAACGCATTGATGCACGTCATTCTTGCCGAAGGACTGGAAAACACGGACTACATCGCGGCGAACACCACCGGCATCGACGACTTGCGCGCCGAGGTCGCGAACTGGGATCCGACCACGGCGGCAAAAATCTGTGGCATCGACGAGGATCGCATCCGTCACGTCGCCCGCCTCTACGCGAAAGCGCCGGCCGCGATGCACATCTGGTGCATGGGCATCAACCAGAGCACCCACGGCTCCGACGGCGTGGTCGGCATGAACAACCTCGCGTTGCTCACCGGCAACATCGGCAAGCCCGGTGGTACCGCGCTGTCGATCACCGGCCAGTGCAATGCCATGGGTACGCGCGAGTGGTCGTCATGCTCCGGCCTGCCGGGCTATCGGGCGCTGGAAAATCCGGAGCACCGCGCGGAGATCGGCAAATTCTGGAACGTGGATCCCGAGTTCTTTCCCAAGAAGCGCGGCCTGTTCCAGACCGATATTTTTCCCGCCATCGAAACCGGGCAGATCAAGGGCCTGTGGCTGGTGGCGACCAATCCGCTCACCTCGATGCCCAACACGCCGCGCATCCGCAAGACGCTGGAGAAACTCGAATTCCTGGTCGTGCAGGATTCCTATCAGGATATGGAGAGCAACCAGTACGCGCACCTGTACTTACCGGCCGCGGTCTGGGCCGAGAAAGAGGGCACCTTCACCAACACCGAGCGGCGCATCAATCTGGTGCGCCAGGTCACCGCGCCGCGCGCCGGCTGCAAGGCCGATCTCGACATTTTCAACGCAGTCGCACGCCGTTTTGATCCCGAGGGGCGGGTACGCTTTCCCGAGCGGCCGGCGCAGGTGTTCGAGGAGATGACACAGTTGTCGAAAGGGCGACTGCTGGACATTTCCGGCATGGATCACGACCTGATCGAAGACAGCCGCGGCATCCAGTGGCCCTATACCGAAAAGGATCGCGCGAACGGGAAATCGCCGCCGCCGGGTGGGGTGCGGCTGTACACGGAGCCGTGCAGTTTCCAGTATCCGGACGGACGCGCGAAGTTGATCCCGCTGCCCTTTGTGGACAACAACGAACGGCCCGACGCGCAGTTTCCGTTCTGGCTCAACACCGGGCGGCTGGTGGAGCACTTCCACACCCGCACCCGTACCGGCAAGGTGGGCAACAACAACAAGTTCAGTCCGATTCCGTTTGTGGAAATCAATCCCGATGCCGCCGCCGAACTCGGCATCCGCCATCAGGATTATGTGCGCTGCGTGTCGCGGCGCGGCGATGCCGTGGTGATGGCGATGCTGACCCAGCGCGTGCCGCGCGACATGGTGTTCGTCCCGTTTCACTTTTTCGATTGTGTGAACCGCCTGACACTCGGCCTGCTCGACCCGCATTCGCGGCAGCCGGCCTTCAAGCAGGCGGCGGTGAGTGTCGAACGCATCGCCGATCAAGCCGGCGCGGCGCGCATGAATCGCGGACTGCGTACTTACTGAGGATGCCCTGAATAACCACCTAATCGTCGTTCCCGCGCAGAGCCTGCCCCCGCGAAGGCGGGGGCGGGGCGGGAACCCAGGAATATCAGGGCCTTCTGGATGCCCGCCTCCGCGGGCATGACGGTTATTCAGAGTATCCCTAATCCTGCGTGATGCTGTGCCCCGGAGCCCAATGAACAAAATCGAACTGCACCAGGCTATCTTCGAAGTCCGCAACGACGAGCCGGCTTACGCCTACCTGTGGGACAAAGACGCGCGCGCCACCAACCGCTACGGTAATCTCATCGAGCTGGTCGCCGCCGACAGTGAACTGCGCGGCGACAGCCTGCGTATCAACGGCAATCCCGAGGTGGGCGGCAACCCCAACCGTTACAAACAGCACGGGTTTTTCTTCAACGCCGACAACTGCATCGGCTGCCACGCCTGCGAGTCCGCGTGCAGCGAAAAGAACGACAACCCGGCGCACATCGCGTTTCGTTCGGTGGGTTATGTCGAGGGCGGCACCTTCCCCGATTACCAGCGCATCAATATCTCGATGGCCTGCAACCACTGCGACGACCCGGTATGCCTGAAGGGCTGTCCGACCCGCGCCTACACCAAGTTCGCCGAGTACGGCGCGGTGCTGCAGGACCCGGACATCTGCTTCGGCTGCGGCTACTGTACCTGGGTGTGTCCGTACAACGCGCCCCAGCTCGATCCGGTCAAGGGCCAGGTCAGCAAGTGCAACATGTGCGTGGATCGCCTTGAACTCGGTCTCAAACCCGCCTGCGTCAGCGCCTGCCTCGGCAACGCGCTCGATTTTGGCGTGATCGAAAACATTCCGGAAAACCGCATCGAAGCGAAAACCGAAATTCCCGGCTTTCCCGATCCCTCCATCACTCATCCCAACATCCGTTTCCAGCAGACGCGCTCGACCCACCGCGAGATGACTCGGCCCGACGGCCTGCCGGTGAAATATCACAAGGACGACGCCACCGGCGCGTTCACACCCGAGGTGGATGCACAGAAGGGCGGCGCCGCACGGGAATGGAACTGGCGCAAGTTGCTCACGTCCCATGAGAGCGCGCACGTGGTCTTTACGCTCTGCACCCAGGCGGTGCTCGGCGCCTTTCTGCTGAGCCTGCTCGGGGGCTTGCTCGGCGGTACCGCATTGGCGCCGCTGGCGGCAACCGCAGTTCGCGCGCCACTGCTGGTCGGGTTGCTCGCACTGCTGACGTTCGGGCTGTTCAAACTCAACATGCACCTGGGCAAACCGCACCGCTTTTATCGCGGCTTCAACAATCTGCGCTGGTCGCCGGTAAGCCGTGAGATCGCCGGCATCACCGGGTTCTACACCCTGCTGATCGGCTTCATGGTGCTGTCGCTGTTTTCGCATCCGCTGTTGGTGCTGCTGTGCCAGAGCGCCGGTATCGGCGCGGCGCTGAGCGGCCTTGCCGGGCTGTATTTCATGTACCGCATCTACCGCATTCCGGCGCGGCCGTTCTGGGATCACTGGCAGACCGGCACCGCCTTCGCCGGCAATGCCATTGCGCTCGGCGCGCTGCTCACTGGTGTAGTGGCACTGCCGGCTCTTGCCTTCAGAGGCGCGAGTGCCGCGCCGCTGGCCGCCGTGCTCGCCGTGCTGATCTGTATCGGTCAACTGCTGGAAGTCATCGGCCATGTCGCTCACGCCCGCGCCATGCAGGCGGTCGGTAGGGAAGGTTCGGTGTCCTGGTTTCTGCAAACCACGCGTTATTACTATCCCTGGCTGCTGCGCAATTTCTCGCTGGTGTTTAACACGCTCGCCGCGGCAGGGCTGGCGCTTGGCACCGCGGCCGGCGCCCTGGATGGCTGGGCGCTGGTCGCGATCTGGTTGCTGCTCGCTCCCGCGCTGGTCGCCGCCGCCGGGATCGGCCGCTCGCTGTTTTTCGTGGTGGTGATTCCGACCACCATGCCCGGCGCCTTCTTCTGGAAAAACCAGGATTTTGTCGATCACGCGCGGGCTACCGGTCTCGTGGACATGGAGCAGGTCGGCGTGGTGCGCGAGCTGCACGGCCAGTTCAAGGGCGACGAGCTCTGGGCGACGATCAAAGCCACACGGCCGCGCGCTGTGATTGCCCATCTGAAAGAGATCCTGATCTGGAAGCCGCTGCCGGGAGCGGAGCACAGGAAATGACGGGTCCCGCTGCAACCGGCATCGGAACCGCCGGCCGCGTCGATCTGGTCGGCGCCGGTCCGGGCGATCCGGAACTCATCACGCTCAAGGCGGTGCGCCTGCTGGAGCAGGCCGAAGTCGTGGTCTACGACCGGTTGGTGAATCCCGCGCTGCTGCACCATTGCCGGCCGAATTGCGCGCAGATCTACGTGGGTAAACGCAAGCACTGCCACAGCCTGCCACAGGCGCGTATCTGCGAACTGCTGGTGTTGCTCGGTCGGCAGGGCAAGCGCGTGGTGCGCTTGAAGGGCGGGGATCCCTTTATCTTCGGGCGCGGTGGCGAGGAAATCGACGCCCTGAACGCCGCCGGCATTCCCTGCGCGCTGGTGCCCGGCATCACTGCCGCCACCGGCTGTGCGGCGGCCACCGGCATTCCGCTCACCCATCGGGACCACGCCCAGGCGGTGACCTTCGTCACCGCGCATCGTAGGGATGGCAAACTCGCCCTCGACTGGGCTCTGCTGTGCCGGCCCAACCACACGACCGTGATCTACATGGGGCTGTCCTGTCTCGGCGAAATTGCCGTCGGATTGATCGGACACGGTCTCCCGTCGGCAACGCCCGTTGCGGTGATCGCCAATGGCACCACTGTGCGCCAGCAGGAAGTTATCGGCACCCTCGCCGATATCGCGTGGCGGGTAGAACAGCAGCCGCTGCCATCGCCGGCATTGCTCATCGTCGGCGATGTGGTGGCGGCGCGGGGCCAACTGACGCTGCCGGGGAGTGAGTCCGGGAGAGCGCTGGAGATGTCCAGCGCAGTGTCCAATGCGGCACCCGTCCGCCCGCTCAGTTCGCGAGTCGGTTAGCCATTTACAGACGATAGACCCGGGTTGCGGTGCCGGAAAACATCGCGTTTTTTTCGTTCTCGGAAAAGTCTTTGACGATTTTCTTCACACCATTCCAGAACACCTGATAGGACAGCGACAGCTTGTCCACCGGAAAATTGCTTTCGAACATGCAGCGCTGGGGCGTGAAGCATTCGATCATGTGCAGATAATAGGGCGCCTGGGCAGCGGCAAATTCATCGGAAGTCGGCGGCTTGTCCCGGCCCATCCAGCCGAAGCCGTTGTCCGGCATGGCCAGGCCGCCCAGCTTGGCGATGACGTTTTCGCATTGGGCGATTTCCGCGATGTCCTTTTTCCATTGCTGGAAGACTTCATCGCGCTTGCCGGTGTAAATCCCGGTGCCCAGGGGTGTGCCGAGATGGTCGAGCACCATGGTGGTTTCAGGCACGGCGCGCGCCAGCTCGCAGAATTCCGGATTCTGATAAAAATAGTGCCAAGAGTCGTAGCTGTGCCCCATCCTGCCGAGTACTTTCATGCCACGGCGGAAATCAGGATTCTTGTAGAGGTCTTTGTGGCCGGCAGCTTCCAGCAGGATGCCTTCACCGGGGCGGGCACAGGCCAGGGCCTGGCGAATGCCGCGAAACAGGCCGGCGCTGGTTTGCTCGTGGTGATGCACGAGTTCCTCGACGCCATCGCCACGCAGCAGATCGAACTGCGTCACCATCGCGGCGATCCGTGCCCGGCCGGCGGAGTCTTGCGCCGTGCGTTCGGCGATGCCGCGCACATATTCGACTTCGCCGAGGGAGCGGAGATGTTCGGGACCATCGGTGCGGTAGCTGGCGTGACATTCCATGAACACGGTTTTCACGACATTGTGGCCGCTGCCGGTATCCGCCCACAGATCTTCCAGCGAGTATTCGATCAAGCCGCCCTTGGGCCACAGATGGTGGTGGGTGTCGATGATGGGCCTGCCGGGATCGACGATGTCTTCCACCACCTGTGCCAGCCACGCGGGTTTGAGTTCGAGCGCGTTGTGGACCTTGATGCCTTCAAGTTTGCTGTCTGCCATGGTTGCCAATCCTCGTCGGTGAATGGTGAATGGTGAATATCCTTGATGGCCCAGACCGAGAAGTGATGGCCCATCCGATTGCGCACATCGTTATTTTGCTATCACAATTTTCCTTCCATCAGGGTGCCGCGCGCGTGGAGCGCGTCGATCTCCGCAGCGCTGCGACCGAGCAGGGTGCCCAGCAGTTCGCGGTTGTGCTCGCCCAGGGTCGGCGCGCGATAGTCGGGGTTGTCGGAATAGTCGGAAGTCTTGATCGGCATCCCGGGAATCTGGAATTCGCCGGCAAAGCGGTCGTTCACCGTGCGCACCGTGCCGCGGGCGACCAGATGAGGATGCGTGAGCGTCTCGGCGATCGTCAGCACCGGCGCGCAGGGCACGCCATGGGCTTCGAGCAGTTCGATGATGGCGGCCACGTTCGGAAATCCGGCCATCCAGTCCTCGATCATTTTCACGACCTGATCGCGCTGTGCAAGGCGGGCGGCGTCGGTGGCGTATTGCGCGTCGGTCACCAGCTCCGGGCGCCCCATCGCTTTGCACAGATCCCTCCAGTGGTGCATGAAACCCATCAGCGTGATGTCACCGCCGGGCGCACGGTAGATGCCGGCCGGGCACAGGTAGGCGAGGTGACGGCCGGCGCGCGTGGGCTGGATGGCACCGTCGCTGCCGCTGCATTGGTGCACGTTGACCTCGTGGCAGTGGTAGTAGCAGTCGAGTATCGAAATATCCAGATGCTGGCCGCGTCCGGTGCGGGCGCGGTGGAGCAGGGCGGCCGCGATGGCGAAGGCGCCGTGTACTCCTGTGCTGACATCGCCGATTCCCGCCAAGGGAATGTAGGGCGCGTCGCCCGCTTCGCCGATCATCGAGGTGATCCCGGAATAGGCCTGCGCGATGTAGTCGTAGCCTGGCTTGTGGGACAGCGGTCCGCTCTGGCCCAGCGCCGAAATCGAACACAGGATGATGTCGTCCTTCAGTTGGCGCAGGTCATCATAGGCGAGGCCCATGTCCGCCATGATGCCGGGCTTGAAGTTTTCGACCACCGCATCGCAATGGGGCACCAGTTCCCGCACCAGGGCCAGGCCGGCCGGATCGCGCAGGTTCACGCACAGGCTCTTTTTGTTGAGGCTCTGCTGGATGATGTAGAGGCTGCGATCCCCGCGCAGCTTTGAAATGCCGCGCACCATATCGCCTCCGGGCGCGGGTTCGATCTTGATCACCTCGGCACCCAGCTCGGCGAACATGCGGGTGCAGCTCGGCCCCGCCAGGGCGCGGGTGAGGTCCAGGACGCGTATGCCGGTCAATAGATGTTCGTTGGGCTGTGCCATGGGACGACCTTCCGGTTGCGTAAGTTATTGTAATGATGGCCCCTGCGCGCGGGCGGAGGGCCGCGAAGGCGCGGTCGCACCGGAGGGGGGCGGTCGCGCCCGTTCAATGCTGGCCGATATTTCCTGTCGAAAGCAAGGCCTGCGTCCGGTGGGTGGCGGCGGAGTCAGCCCGCGCCGATGGGCAAGCGGGCCTGGCGCCACGGCGCGGGAGTGCTCAGCGGGCTCCCCGGCCGCCGGACCCGCACGAGCGGCAAGGCGCCATCGCCAATACAATGCCACGGATGACCCGCACCCCGCTCGATATCCTCCAGTCCGTCTTCGGCTACCCGGCGTTCCGCCCGCCCCAGGGCGAGGTCATCGATACGCTGCTGGCCGGCACCGACGCGCTGGTACTGATGCCCACCGGCGGCGGCAAGTCGCTGTGCTATCAGGTGCCCGCCATCCTGCTGCCCGGCACCGCCGTGGTAGTGTCGCCCTTGATCGCGCTGATGCAGGACCAGGTGGCCGCGTTGCGGCAGGCCGGCGTGGCGGCGGACTTTCTCAATTCCTCGCAGACGGCGGACGAGTCCCGGGCGGTGACGCAGCGACTGCTGGCGGGCGAGCTGGATCTCCTCTATCTGGCGCCGGAGCGGCTGGTGCAGGAATTCATGCTGGACCTGCTGGCGCGGGTGCGCATCAATCTGTTCGCCATCGACGAAGCCCATTGCGTGTCCCAGTGGGGGCACGATTTCCGCCCGGAATACATCCGCCTCGACGTGCTCCATCAGCGTTTTCCCGAGGTGCCGCGGATCGCGCTGACCGCCACCGCCGATGAACCCACCCGGCGGGAGATTCTGCGCCGCCTCGATCTGGAGCGGGCGCGGGTGTTCATCAGCGGCTTCGACCGCCCCAACATCCGCTACCGCATCGCCGAGGGCGGCAGTGGCGGGCGCGACAAACTGTTGCGCTTCATCCGCGATGAACATCCCGGTGAAGCCGGAATTGTGTACTGCCTGTCCCGTAAGCGAGTGGATGAAATCGCGGACTGGCTCGGCGGCCACAAGCTGGTGGCGCTGCCGTACCACGCCGGCATGAGCAGCGCACAGCGCGAGGCCAATCAGCGCCGCTTTCTCAATGAAGAAGGCATCATCATGGTCGCGACCATCGCCTTCGGCATGGGTATCGACAAACCCAATGTGCGGTTTGTGGCGCACCTCAATCTGCCCAAAAGCGTCGAGGCCTACTATCAGGAAACCGGCCGCGCCGGGCGCGACGGCCTGCCCGCCGATGCCTGGATGCTGTACGGCCTGCAGGACGTGATCACCCTGCGCCAGATGATGGAAGGCTCCACGGCGGAGGAGCAGTACAAGCGTATCGAACGCCACAAGCTGGACGCCATGCTCGGCCTGTGCGAAATGACCAGTTGCCGGCGCCAGGCGCTGCTTGCCTACTTCGGCGATCCGGAGCCGGAGCCCTGCGGCAACTGCGACAACTGCCTCACGCCGCCGCAAACCTGGGACGCCACGGAGGCGGCGCGCAAGGCGCTGTCCTGCGTGCACCGCACCGGGCAGCGCTTCGGCGTCAATTACCTGATCGACGTGCTCCACGGCAAAGTCGACGAACGCGTGCAGCGCTTCGGGCACGACAAGATCACCACCTTCGGCATCGGCAATGATCTGAGTACGCCGGTATGGCGCAGCCTGTTTCGCCAGTTGATCGCGCGCGGCCTGCTCAATGTGGATGCCGAAGGTCACGGCGGCCTGCGTCTGGCCGAGCGCTGCCGTCCGGTATTGCAGGGCGCGGAACAACTGTGGCTGCGCAAGGAGCTGCCCGCGGAGCGCGCGTCCAAAAAATCGCGCGCGGCGGGCGCCACCGTGGCGGGGGCGCATGCCGAGTTGTGGGAAGCGTTGCGCCGGCGGCGGCGGGAGTTGGCCGCTGAACAGGGCGTGCCACCCTATGCCATTTTCCACGACGCCACCCTGATGGAATTGATCGCGCAGCGGCCGCAAACCCTGGGGGAGATGGCGCGTATTTCCGGTATCGGCGGCCGCAAGCTCGCCGCCTATGGTGAAATTTTTCTGGAGCTGATCGCTGAACATGTCTGCTGACGCACGGGCACGCCAGTGGTGCCGCCAACGCTGGCGAACATCTCCATGCTGAAACGGCTGGTCCTTGCGGTCATTGTGCTGCTCGGCCTGGCGCAGACCTGGGATCGCTTCACGCATCGGGCGATCGCACGACCGGATGGCGTCCTGGTCGCGACGGAACCGCAGCAAACGGAAGTCGAGGATGTGGTTCCGTTTGCATTCCGGGAATTCACCCTGACGCCACTGGCAAAATTTTCGCTGCACGGACGCGTGCTGCTGGCGTCCCGTTATCGCCTGGGTCGGGAAGCGGCGCTCGCGCCCTACGATCTCGGCATTGGCTGGCAGCGCATGTCCGATTCCGCGGTATTGCGCGGACTGCGCCTGTCGCAATCCGCGCGCTTTCTGCACTGGCGCTGGCGCGACGCGCCGCCGATCCCGGAAGCCGAGATCACGCGCTCGGCGGCGAACATCCATCTCATTCCCGCGAGCCGTTACATCGCGTCGCGCATCGCCGCGCTGCGGCCGGGACAGCTGGTGTCCTTGCAGGGGCATCTGGTGGAGGCGTCGCGCCCGGATGGCTGGCGTTGGCGCAGTTCGCTGAGTCGCGGCGACAGCGGCAATGGCGCGTGCGAGCTGCTGTATGTCGAGGCTATCGACGAGGATGGCGGGGCCGGATGACCGACTTCCGCAGGTCCTGGTGGCTTGTTCAACAATTGTTAATTCAGTACGCGCCGGGCGCCGGCGTAACCGCGCTGCCAGTAGCGATCGACCAACTGATCGAGGCGCACCCGTCCGCCACTGCTGGGGGCATGGACAAAACGCCCGTCGCCCACATAGATGCCGGCATGATTCACCTTGCGGCCGCCTTTCACTTTGAACAGCAACAGATCGCCGGGTTGCAGCGCATCGGCGGGCGGCCGGTCGGTCCGCAGTGCGCTCAGCCCGGCGGTGGTGCGCGGCAGCTCGATGCCGGCGGCCTCGCGGTAGACGTAGTGGATCAGACCGCTGCAATCAAAGCCGGTGGCGGGCGAAGTGCCACCGTAGCGATAGGGCACGCCGATCAGGCCCATGGCCCGGATCTGAACCTCGGCCTGCGCCTTGCCGACTGCCGGACCGGACGCGGCATGTTGACCGATGGGCGCGCTGGAGCAACCGGCCAGCAGGCCCAGCAGCAGCGCGATCAGGAAAGCGGCTGATCGCGAGATGTGCGCGCGGTTACAGGCAAGGGTCACGGCGATGGTCTCGGCCTGGTCAAGGGCGTGTGGCGCCAGTGCGGAGCGCGCGCAGCCAGAACGTCTATGGTAACTTGTAGGCGCACCCCGGTGATTTGAATCGCAGGGGCGCGCACCGGCGGAGCGGCGGAATCCTGGATTCGGCGTGACGCGGTGCAGGTGCTGAATTCGTGACAGACGAACCCATACCAATAATTTATACCAAGGTCAGGTTGCGTCCGTGTGCAGGCGCAGCGGGGGCCTGGGCCTACCGGAGATGACGCGCCATGACGACAAAACTTTTTTCCGAACTCTTGACGAACAGCCCGAAGAACTGGGGCCGCTGGGGCCCCGACGACGAAGTCGGAGCGCTCAATTTTCTGACCAGCAAGGAAATCCTGCGCGGTGTGCAAGCCGTCAAGCAGGGCAAGGTGTTCATGCTGGGGGTGCCGGTGGCGCGGCCGGGCGGCGATCCCATCTATCCCGGGCGCGGCCAGACCACGCGCACCATGGCGATGGACAAGGGACACTACATGAACTGCCACGCCCATTCGTTTCCGGGCGGGATGGAATACGCCGACGACGTGATTTTCATGTATCTCCAGGGCACCACTCAATACGACGCTCTCGGTCACGTCTGGTACGACGACCAACTCTACAACGGCTATGACGCCAAGACGACCATCGGCGGACTCCAGAAGTGCAGCGTCGAGAAGATCGCCAATCGCGGTGTGGTCGGGCGCGGCATCCTGCTCGATGTCGCCCGCTACAAGGGCGTAAAACACTTGCAAGCCAATGAAGGCATCACCCTCGACGATGTGCTGAAAACCGCCGAGATGCAGAAATGCACCATCGAAAAGCACGACATCCTGCTGATTCACACCGGCTGGCTGAAGCGTTTTTACGATGAAGGCGTGGACGCCTTTTTCCCCGGCAGTACGATGAGCGAGCCGGGCCTGGCCTACAGCCCGGAGCTGGTCGACTGGTTTCACAAAATGGAAATTCCTTCGTTCGGCACGGATACGGTTGCGTCCGAGCAGACCATGCACCCGGAATCGGGGACCATGATTCCGCTGCACGCGGCGTTGTTGCGCAATCTCGGCGTGGTATTCAACGAAATCGACTGGCTGTATGACCTGGCGGAGGACTGCGCCAAGGACGGTCAGTACACCTTCCTGTTTGTGGGCGCTCCGCTCAAGGTCGTGGCCGGTGCCGGATCGCCGGTCAATCCAGCGGTTATCAAGTAGTCCGCGCGAGCAGGCCGCTGGCCCACTTCCATCCTCGCTCGCGGACGCGGGTTCGTGAGCGAGGGTTCGTAAGCGCAGGGTGAGGGATACCGACTCATGAGAAATCGCGTATGAGCGAAGCGGCTGCTGACGCTGCACCGAAATCAGTGGATGCAAGGCCCATCCCGCCGCCGGCCGCAGCCATTGAAAACAAGGATCACGTTTCCCTGGCGACCTGGTTGACGGTGTTCGGCAGCGTGATCGGCGCCTTTATCGCGGTGCTCAACATCATGATCACCAATGCGTCGCTGAAGGATATTCAGGGCGCACTGGGCGCGACGCTGGAGGAGGGATCGTTCATCTCCACCGCCTACCTGACGGCGGAGGTGGTGGTGATACCCCTCACCGGCTGGTTCGCGATGGTGTTCGGTCTGCGCCGCTTCATGCTGTCGGCATCGACCATGTTCATCGGCGCCACCCTGTTGTGCGCCCTGGCCTGGAATCTCGAATCCATGCTGGTATTCCGCGCCATCGCGGGACTGGCCGGCGGGACCTTCATTCCGCTGTCGTTCGCGGTGATTCTCACGCTGCTGCCGCCGAGCAAGCAGCCCATCGGCATCGCCATGTTCTCGCTGACCGCCACCCAGGCACCGGCGATCGGCCCGGCCCTGGGCGGCTATCTGACCGAGACATTTGGGTGGCAGTCGATTTTCTATCTGCAAATCATTCCAACCTCGATCATGTTCACGATTCTGTGGTGGGGTCTGGCGCGCTCCCAGAGCAAGCTTGAATTGCTCAAGAATGGCGATTGGCTGGGTATCGCCAGCCTTTCCATCGCACTGGGCGCCATGATCATCACGCTCGAGGAGGGCAACCGCAAGGACTGGCTCGAATCCGAATTCATTCAGCGCGGCGCCGCGATCGCGCTGGTATTTTCTGTGATTTTTCTTTACCGGCAACTGCGTGGTCCCAATCCGTTCATCAATGTGCGGTTGCTCAAGCGCTGGAATTTCGGCCTTGCCAACATCATCGGCGTGATTCTCGGGCTCGGACTGTACGGCTCGGTGTTCATCACGCCGCTCTATCTGGCCCAGGTGCAGGGCTACAACGCTTGGCAGACCGGCGTCACCATGATGTGGTTCGGCTTTCCCCAGCTGATCATGGTGCCCCTGATCGTGCGGCTGATGAAAACCGTGGATCTCCGCCATCTGGTCGCCATCGGCTGCGCGATTTTCGCCTGGAGCCTGCTGATCAATATCAACATGAGCGCGGATTCCGCGTACGATCAGTTGCGGCTCGCCAACTTCATTCGCGGTATCGGCCAGCCGTTCCTGTCGGTGCCGCTCGCGGTGATTGCCACCGTCGGCATCGAACCGGCCCAGGTCGGTTCGGCATCCGGTCTCTACAACCTCACTCGCAATCTCGGCGGGTCGGTGGGGATCGCGTTTCTCGCGACCTTTCTCACCATCCGCGAACAATTTCACTCCAACCATGTGGTCGAGAATATTTCACTGTACAGCCAGGCAACGATTGAGCGTCTCGACGGCTTGCAGGGATATTTCATCAGTCTGGGCGCGGACCCGGTGCTGGCCGGCGAGCGCGCGCTGCGCGTGATCGATGCCATCGCCCGCCGCGAAAGCATGGTGCTGGCCTACAACGACTGTTTCTATTTCATGGGGGCGGCCTTTGTGGTCGGGTTCATCCTGACCTACATGCTGAAAAGCTACCGCACTCCGACCGCGCCGGCGCGATAATGGGAGGATGCGCGCGGCGATGGCCGGGTGCCCCGGGTTGCCGTGTCCGTCGCAGCGCGGCATAACCAACACCGTCGTCATCAACCCAGCGTAAGGAAGGTCGCCGATGCCGCAACGTGAATCCACGCAACATATCGTCAAGCCGACGCTCGGGGTGATGGCGCTGATGATCTACGGCGTGGGCAATATGCTCGGCGCCGGCATTTACGGCCTGGTGGGCAAGGCAGCCGGGGAGCTTGGCAACATGGTCTGGCTGGGTTTCTTCGCCAGCATGATCGCGGCCGGACTCACCGGACTCTCGTATGCGTCGCTCGGCTCCCGCTATCCGCGCGCGGCGGGGGCTGCCTATATCACCCACCGCGCCTTCGGCATCACCGCGATCAGCTATGTGGTGGGCCTGGCGGTGACGATGTCCGGTCTCACTTCGCTGGCGGCCGCAAGCCAGGTATTTGCCAACTACGCCCATGCGATATTCACCGGTGTGCCGATCAAATGGGTGGTGGTGGTTTTCATTCTGACACTGACGGTGATCAACTATGTCGGGATGCGCGAATCGGCCTGGGTCAACGCGATTTGCACCGCCATTGAAGCCGGCGGGTTGCTGTTGGTCATCGCGGTGGGCGCGCGCTACTGGGGCAGCGTGGATTATTTCGATGCGAGCTCGATCAAAAATCCCGGCGGCGATTTTTCGGTTTCGCTGATGCTCTCCGGCGCCGTGCTGACGTTTTATGCGTTTATCGGCTTTGAAGATTTGCTGAATATTTCGGAAGAAGTGCGCAATCCGCGCCGCAATTTTCCGCTTGCACTGCTTGCCGCGCTCGGCATCGCGGCGACCATCTACATGGCGGTCTGTATCACCGCCGTGTCCGTGGTGCCACACGCCCAGCTCGCGGCGGCGAGCGGGCCGCTGGTCGAGGTGGTGCGCATCGCCGCGCCCTGGGTGCCGCCCATGCTGTTTACCGTGGTAGCCATGTTTGCCGTGACCAACACCGCGTTACTGAATCACATCATGGGTTCGCGGCTGGTATACGGGATGGCGCGCCAGGGCCTGTTGCCGGCCCTGCTCGGACGTCTTCATCCGCGGCGGAACACGCCTCATGTGGCGATTCTGCTATTGCTGATAATCGTTCTCGGGCTGGCGCTGGTGGGCGACATCAAGGCGCTGGCGAGCGCGACCAGCCTGCTCCTGCTGGGTTCGTTCACCCTGGTGAATCTGGCGCTGGTGGTGCTGAAGCGGCGCCCCGGCGAACCGCGCGGCGGTTTTGAAGTGCCGCTCGCGGTGCCGTTGGGCGGCGCCGGTGTCGCCGTGGCGTTCATCGTCAACCGGGTGATCGACGGGGTGCGATCCGGAGAACTGGCGCCGGTCTATATCGCGGGTGGTATCGTCGCCGCGATTGCGGTGCTGTATCTGCTGCTGCGGCCGCAGGCGGCGGCAGTGGCGGAGGTCGAGCACCCAAAGCAAGTTGGTGAAACCGAGTAAAAACGCCCGCAACTTCAATGCTCGTAGTCCGCCAACGGCGGACAGGAACACACCAGGTTCCGGTCGCCATGGGCATTGTCGATCCGGTTCACCGTAGGCCACACCTTGGCGTCGGCGAGCCAGGGCGCCGGCCACACCGCCTCGCGCCGGCTGTAGGGGTGGTTCCAGTTGTCGTCCAGCACGTCCGCCTGCGTATGGGGCGCGTTGACCAGCGGGTTGTCGTTGCCCGGCCAGGTACCGTCGGCGACCCGCGCAATCTCGGCGCGGATGCGGATCATGGCGTCCACGAAACGGTCGAGCTCGGGCTTGGCTTCGCTCTCGGTGGGCTCGATCATCAGGGTGCCGGGCACCGGAAACGACATGGTCGGGGCGTGGAAGCCGTAGTCCATGAGGCGTTTGGCGATGTCTTCCTCGCTGATGCCGGTGGCTGCTTTCAAAGGTCGGATATCGATGATGCATTCGTGCGCCACACGTCCGCCGCGCCCGGTGTAGAGCACGGGAAAGTGCGGCGCGAGCCGGTGCGCCAGGTAGTTGGCGTTGAGAATCGCCATCTGGGTCGCGCGCCGCAGTCCCGGTCCGCCCATCATGCGGATGTACATCCAGGCGATGGGCAGGATCGCGGCGGAACCCCAGGGCGCGGCGGAAATGGTGCCCTGGCCCGCGTCGGTGCCCGGTATCGGCTGCACCGGATGGCTGGGCAGAAACGGCGCCAGATGCGCACGCACCGCAATCGGCCCCATGCCCGGCCCGCCGCCGCCGTGGGGGATGCAAAACGTCTTGTGCAGATTGATATGGGCCACGTCGCCGCCGAACGCGCCGGGCGCGGCGAGACCCACCAGGGCATTGAGATTGGCGCCGTCGATATAGACCTGGCCACCGGCGGCGTGCACGCGTTCGCACATGTCGGTCACCGCTTCCTCGAACACGCCGTGGGTCGAGGGATAGGTGAGCATGAGCGCGGCGAGCCGCTCGCGGTGGGCGGCGATGGCGCGCTCGAGTTCGGCCAGATCCACGTTGCCGTCGCGGTCGCACTGCACCACCACCACGCGCAGTCCCGCCATCTGGGCGCTGGCGGGGTTGGTGCCGTGGGCCGAGGCCGGGATCAGGCAGACATCGCGCCGTGTTTCGCCGCGGCTTGCGTGATAGCGGCGGATCGCGAGCAGCCCGGCGTATTCGCCCTGGGAGCCGGCATTGGGTTGTAGCGAGACCGCGGCAAAACCGGTGCAGGCGGCGAGCCAGCGTTCCAGATCGGCGAACAGTTGCCGGTAGCCGCGCGCCTGCTCCAGGGGTGCGAACGGATGCAGATTGGCGAATTCCGGCCAGGTGATCGGCAGCATCTCGGCGGTGGCATTGAGTTTCATGGTGCAGGAACCGAGCGGAATCATGCCCTGGGCGAGGCTGAGGTCGCGCGCTTCGAGGCGCTTGAGATAGCGCAGCATCTCGGTTTCGCTGTGATAACGGTTGAACACCGGATGCGTGAGAATGGGATCGTCCCGCAACAGCGCCGCCGGCAGACCGGCCGCGCGCGCGGCGAGTGCAGGCACGGCGCCGGTGTCGGGCGCGACCGTGTCCGAAAAGAGGGCGAGCAATTGCGCAACGAGTTCGGTGGTGCTGGTTTCATCGAGACTGATCGCGATGGCGTCGGTACCGATGGTGCGCAGGTTGATACGCGCGGCCCGCGCGCGGTCGAGGATGGTCTGTTGCCGATCGCCCACCGCAATTGCCAGCGTGTCGAACCAGGTGTCGTGGCGCAGCGCGAAGCCGGCCGCGCGCAATCCGGCGGCGAGTGCGTTGGTGAGGCGATGGACGCGCTCGGCGATGCGGCGCAGACCCTCGGGGCCGTGGTACACCGCGTAGAACCCGGCGATCAGTGCCAGCAGGACCTGCGACGTACAGATGTTGGAATTGGCCTTCTCGCGGCGGATGTGCTGCTCGCGGGTCTGCAACGCCATACGCAGCGCCGGCCTGCCGCGGCGGTCCACGGACACGCCGATGATGCGGCCCGGAGCGGAACGTTTGTGGGTTTCGCGGAAGGCAAAAAAAGCGGCGTGCGGGCCGCCGAAACCGAGTGGCACGCCGAACCGTTGGCTGGAACCCAGCACGATGTCCGCGCCCTGCGAACCGGGAGAGCGCAACAGCACCAGGCTGAGCGGATCCGCCGCGACAATGGCGAGCGCGCCCTGGCGGTGAATGGCCTCGATCTGCGCCGCGAGGTCGGTTACCGCGCCGTCGCGCCCCGGGTATTGCAGCAGTGCGCCGAAATAGTCGCCCGCCGCCAGCCCGGTGTCGGGATCGCCGATCGCCAGTTCGATCCCGAAGTATTCGGCGCGCGTCGCCAGCACCGCGAGGGTTTGCGGCAGGCACTGAGCGGAGACGAAGAAACGGTTACTCGCATGTTTGCTTCCGATACGCCGCGCCATGGCCATGGCCTCGGCGGCGGCGGTGGCCTCGTCGAGCAGCGAGGCGTTGGCCATGTCCATGCTGGTAAGGTCCATGACCATCTGCTGGAAATTGAGCAAGCCTTCCAGCCGGCCCTGGGAAATCTCCGCCTGGTAGGGCGTGTAGGCGGTGTACCAGCCGGGATTTTCCAGCACATTGCGCTGGATGACCGGTGGCAGGATGGTGTCGTGGTAACCGAGCCCGAGCAGCGAAGTAAACGCCTGATTCTGTGCGGCGAGCGCTTGCAACTCGGCCAGCGCCGCCCGTTCGGAGCAAGGCGCCGGCAGCTCCAGGGGTTCCCGCAGCCGGATGCTCTCCGGCACGATGGCGGCGACAAATTGTTCGAGACCGACAGCGCCGAGCGCGGCCAGCATGGCGTGTTGTTGATCATCATCCGGACCGATATGGCGGCGCTGGAAATCAGCGACTTCGGACAGTTCGTACAGTGGACGCAGCAGTTTCATCATCGCGGGGCCAGGAGCATGACGGTTGGCAGGTAGTGGAAGCAGCGTCGCAGAGTAGGCAAGCAGCATGCATCCGATGGTAGCAGCGCGGTGTCCGCGGCGGCAAATTCGGCGATTTTCAGTGTCACGCCCGCCCGCGGTTCACGCGTCCCCGGCAGGCCTTCCCGTTTCCACGCGGACAACTTTCCTGCACCACTCGGGGCCCTGAACCACCCGGGGCCGGCTCCGGTGGCGGGCCTGCCGAGCAGTGAAGTGTGAAGCATGACCGGATGTCCCGAGTATGGCGTCCCGGTTGCTGGTGCTATAGTTCCGCCTGTCACGAGGAGGTTGGGAGAAAGGGACATGGCCGACAGTTTCGGGTCGGATAAAAAAACCTATGCCAGGGAGAATCTGGTCAAAGTCCCGGCTGCCCAGGTTCAGATCGGCATGTTTGTCGCGGAGCTCGATCGACCCTGGTTGGGAACGCCCTTCCTGCTGCAGGGCTTTGAAGTTCGCAGCAAGAGCCAGATTCACACTCTCACAAATCACTGTCAGTACGTCTATGTACTGAAGGAGGGTGTGCCACGCAAGGCCCCCGAGGTGCTGGCCTCCAGCATGGAGCCACCGCCCAAGCAAAATGCTGGTCCCCTGCTGCCGGGCAGGCTGCGCGCACGCGTAAGACGCCAGCCTTATGTCAAGAGGACCGTGGTGAGATCGCGGCCGCCCCATGAAATCCAGAAGCCGGTGCGCCTGGAGCATGAGGTGGCGCGCAAGGTGCTGGATGCGGGTCGGGTCAACGTCAAAAGCTTGCTCCATTCGGCCAGCATGGGGCAGATGCTGGACACTCAGGTGGCAGAGGCTACTGTGGATGCCTGTGTGCATTCCATCCTGCGCAATCCGGAAGCCATGCTCTGGATGAGCCGGATCAAAGACCGGAACGAATACACCGCCGAACACTGTTTGAATGTCTGCGTTCTTGCCATCGCGTTCGGACGCCATCTCCATATGGCGGAAGAGGAATTGCAACTGCTCGGCCTCTGCGGCCTGTTGCACGACGTTGGCAAGATGCACATTCCCACCGAGATTCTCGACAAGCCGGGACGGCTCACCGAAGCTGAATTCGAGGTGATGAAACAGCACACCCTGATCGGCCATGAACTGTTGAAAAGGCAGGAGGATGGATTGGATCATCTCGTGCTGGATGTCGCCCTGAATCACCACGAGCGTCCCGACGGTAGAGGTTATCCGCGCGGCCTTGGCGAGCGGGAAATCGCCGAGTTTTCCCGGATCATTTCCGTGGTGGACACCTATGACGCCATCACCAGCAACCGTTGCTATGCTCCGGAGCTGCCATCCGCCGATGCCCAGAAGATCATCTTTGAGAATCGCGGCACCCAGTTCGATGAAACGGTGGCACTGCAATTCGTCAAGGCCATCGGCCCTTATCCGCCTGGCACCCTGGTGGAGTTGCGCAACGGCATGGCGGGGGTTGTGTTGACGGGGAAAGTGCATTTCCGTCATCTACCCACGGTGCTGTTGCTGCGCGATGCCAACAAACAGCCCATGGAAGAGCGGACCGTCGAACTGGATCTCACGGATACGGGCGTGCTCGGCAAGGAGTTTCTCATCAAGCGCTCTTGGCCGGATGGCACCTTCGGTATTTCGTTGCGCGAATGTCGCGTCCAGCACGAACCCGTATTTCTGTAATTTTGGTCTCGGGGCTTTTGGTGTGGGGATGATGGAAGCCCCACCCGGAAGGCTTGCCCAACCCTGAATAAAGGGCTTGAGAACGCACCGGAGGGGTCAGGCGGTCGGGTTTTCCTCCCCGTAGGTCAGTCCAACCACTCGGTAGTCCGCCGTGCCGCCGGGGCCTTCTACCGTCACTTGATCCCCATTGGCGCGGCCCAGCAGTGCTCGCGCCAGCGGCGAGTCGATGCTGATCCAGCCGCGCTGGGGGTCGATTTCATCCGCACCCACCAGGCGATAGATGACTGCCGCATCCACGGCATCGCGCAGGGAGACCCAGGCGCCAAAGCGCACCCGTCCGCAATCCGCCGGTGGCTCGGCGACCACGATCAGCGCTTCGAGCCGGTGGCGCAGATACCGGATCCGGCGATCGATTTCCCGCAACCGCCGCTTGCCGTAGATGTAATCGCCATTCTCGGAGCGATCGCCGTTCTTCGCCGCCGCCTGCACCTGGGCGGTGACCTGGGGACGTTCCCTGCGCCACAACTGATCGAGCTCGGCGTGCAGTGCCGCCGCGCCCGCGGGGGTGATGTAGGGCGAACTGCCGGGGGTGGGCGGGCGCCAGCGCATCAGTGGTCCGCCCGCGCCAGGCCCAGCACGCGCTGATAAAACGCGAGTTCCTCGCGAAATACCCGGGCGACGTGCTCGGGTTTGCGAAAACCGTGGCCTTCCCCGGGAAAGGGTACATAGACCACGGGCAGGTCGCGCGCGTGCAGCGCCGCCACCATGGCGAGCGTCTGATTGGGCGGCACCACCTTGTCGTCGAGGCCCTGAAAGAAAATCACCGGGCAATCGAGCTGCTCCACATGGTGAATCGGCGACCGCGCCCGATACCGTTCGCGCGCCGCGGGCCAGGGACCGACCAGGCCGTCGAGATAGCGGGATTCGAACTTGTGCGTATCCCGCGCCAGGGCTTCGAGATCGCCGATGCCGTAGAGACTGGCGCCGGCGCGGAAGACATCGGCGAAGGTGAGCGCCGCGAGCACCGTGTAGCCGCCGGCGCTGCTGCCGCGGATCAGCAGCCGCGCGGGATCGGCGCGACCGCGCGCGGCGAGATGACGCACTCCGGCCACCACATCGGCGACGTCGGCGAGTCCCCAGCGCTCGCGCAGCGCGTCGCGGTAGGCGCGCCCGTAGCCCGTGCTGCCGCGGTAGTTGAAGTCGGCCACCGCAAATCCCCGGCTGGTCCAGAACCGCACTTTGGCGCTGTAGGCCGTGCTGGTGGCACCCGTGGGACCGCCGTGGCAGAGGGCGATCAGCAGCGGCAGCTCTCCCGGCGATGGGGCGTATCCGGGATGTGCCGGCCGATAGTAAAAGCCGTGGGCCTCGGTACCGTCATCGGTCGGGTAGTGGAAACTCTCCGGCGCCGGCAGAAAGCCGGGGTCGAGGTGGGGATCGCCGAGTCGGTGCAGGCAGCGCCAGGCGCCGCTGCTGGCGTCGAGTTCCAGCAGTTCACTGCCGTGCGTGGGGGATGACGCCACGCACCACACCCGATTTCCCGCAGCCGCGAGGGCGGCGAACTCCGTGTGCGGTGTGTCGATTTCCTGGAGGGTACGGGTGGCGGGATCGATGAGGCCCAGCTGCCAGAGTCCGTTGCGGGTGTAAGCGGTCGCGAGCTGGCCGTTGGCACAGGCGGCCCAGGTGGACATCCCGAGCGACCACAGCGGCGTGGCGAATTCCGCCGCCAGCGGGAATGCCGCAGCGGTCGCACCGCTTGCCGTCAGGCGGTACAGGTTCCACCAGCCGCTGCGGTCGGAGACGAAATGCAGCTCTCCGGCGGCGGTCCAGCCGGGCTGGAGCACGGCTTCGCCGGTTGGACAAACAGCGTTGTCGCCGGCGATGTGACGCACATTGCGGCAGGCGCCGTCGGCTCCGATGTCCGCCAGCCACAGATCCGTGCGGTCCCAGGGCATGTCGGGATGGTTCCAGCTGATCCAGGCGAGCTGGCTGCCGTCCGGGCTCAGGCTTGGATAAGCGTAGAAATCGTCTCCCGATACCAGTTCATCGACCGCGCCGCTGCCGTCCAGAGCGACGGCGGCGATGAAGTTGGCGGGCTCGCGCTTCAGATCGTTGGCGGTGTCGGGATAGTGTCGTTCGCCAATGGCGAGCAGACGGTTATGCCGCCTATCCAGGCAGGGTTCGGCAAACCGCAGCCCGCATTCCGCGGGGGTAATGGCGACGGGTAGGGCGCGGGGATCGCGGGTGTTCAGACAGTAGATGCGCTGGTCGTCCTGGAGCACGAAATAGAGCACGCCCTCGGCCACTGTGTAGGGCCGGCCGCCGTATTCGTGAACCCGACTGCGGACATTGATGGGCGCCGGCAGCAGGTCGCGGTGGGTTCCGTCCGGGGCCAGCGCGACGACCGCGCTGCGGCCGCCTTCGGTGGGGCGGGTCTCGATCCAGTACAGGATATCGCCGTCCGCCAACGGCCAATCGATGGCGCCGGCGGTGCTCGCCGCCAGCTCCGGGGTGATGGGGCTGGGCCAGCTGCCACAGGGCAAATGATCGGGCGGCGTCGGAATGGCCTCAGCCTCCCGCCAGCTTGACGCGATAACCCAAGGCTTCGAGCGTCGCCTTGATGGCGGCGCGGTGGTCACCCTGGATTTCGATCACGCCGTCCTTGACGCTGCCACCGGTGGCGCACTGCTGCTTGAGCTGTTTGGCGAGGGCGCGCAACTCCGCGTCCGCGAGCAGAATTCCCGCGATGGTGGTGACACCCTTGCCACTGCGTCCGCTGGTCTCGCGGCGGATGCGCACGATGCCATCGCCGGCGGGTTTGGCCGGCGTCGCCGCGGCCTTGGAGCCGATACGCCCGCGGTCGGTGCTGTAGACCAGCCGGGAGTTTCCGCTCATGACGCTACCGCCAGCACGATCTTGCCCAGGTGCTTGCTGCTTTCCATCAGGGCGTGGCTCGCGGCGGCCTCGGCGAGCGGGAAGGTCGCGTGGATCAACGGTCGAATGTCGCCGCCCTCCAGCAGTGGCCAGACATTTTCGTGCACGGCGCGGGCGATGCGCGCCTTGTCGGCCACCGGCTGGCTGCGCAGCGTCGAGCCGGTGAGCACCAACTGCTTCAACATCATCGGCATCAGATCCACTTCGACCTTGGAACCGCGCAGAAAGGCGATGGAGACGATGCGACCGCGAAAGGCGGCGGCGCGGATATTCTTCTGCACATAGTCGCCGCCCACCATGTCGAGGATCACATCGGCGCCGGTGGTGGCGGCTTTGATGCCTTCGACAAAATCCTCGCGCTGATAATCGAACGCTTTGACGGCGCCCAGCATTTCGCACACCGTGACTTTCTCGGCGTTGCCGGCGGTGGCGAATACCCGGGCGCCGAAGGCAGCCCCCAACTGAATCGCCGTGGTGCCGATGCCGCTGGTGCCGCCGTGCACCAGCAGCACTTCGCCCGCTTGCAGGCTGGCGCGCTCGAAGACGTTGTGCCAGACGGTGAACACGGTTTCCGGCAGCGCCGCCGCCTGTGTGGCCGACAGCCCCGCGGGAATCGGCAGGCACAGATCGCGGTGGGCGACGGCGTATTCGGCGTAGCCGCCGCCGGCCAGCAGCGCGCAGACCTGATCGCCGATCCGCCAGCGACCGCTGTCGGGGCCGAGCGCCGCGATTTCGCCCGCCACTTCCAGCCCCGGCAGCTCGGACGCGCCGGCGGGCGGCGGATAACCGCCCTGGCGCTGGATCACATCGGGCCGGTTGACGCCCGCGGCGATCACGCGGATCAGTACTTCACCCGCGCCGGGCACGGGTAGCGGACGCCGCGCAGGGGTCAGCACTTCCGGGCCGCCGGGGCGCGCGATCTCGATGCAGTTCATGGTGGTGGGCAATGGCATGGATGTTCTCCGGTCCGGCGGATAGATTGCGCGCGCCGAAGCCACGGCTGTGGTGGGCTGGGGTATGGCCGACGCGTGCGCAGGTCGTCAGCGTAACAGCCGCGGGAAGCGGCGGGGAGCCCGGCGGGCGCGGCGCGATTGGCACCCCGGTTGGCATCATTGTTTAATGCCGGCATTCCGACCGGATCTGCCGTGCAGGCCCGGTCGCTTCAAGACGATCGCATCAGGGGGCAACAGTGAGCGGGGAATACGCCAACGAATACCGGCGCGCGAGCGAAGATCCGCGCAATTTCTGGGGCGAAGCCGCAGCGGCGGTGGCCTGGTACCAGACACCACAGGTGGTGCTCGACGACACCAATCCGCCATTCGTGCGCTGGTTTCCCGATGGCGTGGTCAACGCCTGTTACAACGCCCTCGACCGCCATGTCGAGGGCGGTCGTGCCGAGCAGCTCGCACTGATCTACGACAGCCCGGTCACCGGCGCCAAACAGCGCTTCACCTATCGCGCGTTGCGCGATCGCGTGGCCCGCATGGCCGGCGCGCTGCGCGCCCGGGGCATCGGCGTGGGCGACCGCGTGGTGATCTACATGCCCATGGTGCCCGAGGCCGCCATCGCCATGCTCGCCTGCGCGCGCCTGGGTGCCATCCACTCGGTGGTATTCGGCGGCTTTGCCGCCAACGAACTCGCCGTGCGCATCGATGATGTGCGGGCCAGGCTGGTGATCGCGGCTTCCTGCGGCATCGAACCCGGCCGGCTGGTGCCCTACAAGCCGCTGCTGGATCAGGCCATCGAGCTTGCCCGCCACAAACCGGAGACCTGCATCATCCTGCAACGGGAACAGTTGCCGGCGACCCTGGTTCCCGGACGCGACCTCGACTGGCGCGAGCTCGAAGCGGCGGCCGCGCCGGTCGACTGCGTGCCGGTCGCCGCGACGCATCCGCTCTATGTGCTCTACACCTCCGGCACCACGGGCCAGCCCAAGGGCGTGGTGCGCGACACCGGTGGCTGCATCGTGTCGCTGCTGTGGAGCATGCGGAAGGTCTATGGCGTCGCCCCCGGCGACGTGTTCTGGGCGGCGTCCGACGTGGGCTGGGTGGTGGGCCATTCCTACATCGTCTACGGCCCCCTGTTCAACGGCAATACCACGATTCTGTACGAGGGCAAGCCGGTGGGGACCCGGACCCCGGTGCTTACTGGCGGGTGATCGCCGAATACGGCGTCAAGGTGTTCTTCACCGCGCCCACGGCCTTTCGCGCCATCAAGAAAGAGGATTCCGGCGGCGCGTACCTGAATAAATACGATCTGGGCGGCTTCGAGACCCTGTTTCTCGCCGGCGAGCGCTGCGATCCGGACACGCTCGCCTGGGCCCGGGACAGGCTCGGCGTGCCGGTGATCGATCACTGGTGGCAGACCGAGCTGGGCTGGCCCGCCGTCGCCAATTGCCGTGGCATCGAGCTGCTGCCGGTGGTGCCGGGCTCGCCCACCAAGCCGGTGCCCGGCTTCGTGTTCGACGTGCTCGACAGCGGCGGCAAACCGCAGCCGCCGGGTGAAATCGGCGCGCTGGTGCTGAAGCTGCCGCTGCCGCCCGGAGCCTTCACTACCCTGTGGGGCAACGACGAACGCTTCATCAACGCGTATTTCAAAACCTTTCCGGGCTATTACGAGACCGGCGACGCCGGTTATATCGACGCGGCGGGTTACGTCTTCGTGATGGCACGCACCGACGATGTGATCAACGTGGCCGGACATCGGCTTTCCACGGGGGCCATGGAAGAGGTGCTCGCGGCGCACCCGGACGTGGCCGAATGCGCGGTCATCGGCGTCGCGGACGCCATGAAAGGCCAGCTGCCGCTGGGCCTGATCGTGCTCAAGGATGGTGCCGGAAGCGATCCAGAAGCCGTCTGCCGCGAGGTGATCCAGATGGTCCGCGAGCGCATCGGTCCGGTGGCGGCGTTCAAGCAATGCGTCAAGGTTCAGCGTCTGCCCAAGACCCGCTCCGGGAAGGTGCTGCGCGGGACCATGCGCAGCATCGCCGACGGCGAACCCTGGAAGGCGCCCGCCACCATCGACGATCCGGCCATCCTGGATGAGATCGGGGCCGCGTTTTCTACCCTTGGGTATCCTGTAACGCGCTAATTGTAAATAGGTTTTTGAGCGAATTTGCGAACGTGGACCCGGCCCGAGGGCCGGATCCCTTTGCATGACCGGCATCAATGCAATATATAATGCAGGCCATTTTTGTGGGCGCCAGCGAATCTCGGATACGCTGATCAATGGCGTAATCGACGGGCGGCTGCGGTCTCTTTGGGGGTAGTAAGGTTGAAACCGACGAATATCAAGGATCCCGAATTTTTTCACCGCGTGGTGGACTGTCAGTACGCCTGCCCGGCCCATACGCCGGTGCCGGAGTACATCCGGCTGATCGCCGCCGGGCGCTATACCGACGCCTACATGATCAATTGGGAATCCAACGTGTTTCCCGGGGTTCTGGGCCGCACCTGCGACCGCCCCTGCGAGCCGGCGTGCCGGCGCGGGCGGGTCGAAGCGGAGCCGGTGGCGATCTGCCGGCTCAAACGGGTCGCGGCCGACAACAAGTCGGATATCAGCGCTCGCCTGCCCAAGGTCCCCGGCCGCAAGAACGGCAAGCGCATCGCCCTGGTGGGCGCCGGACCCGCGTCCCTGACCGTGGCGCGCGACCTGCTGCCGCTGGGCTACGCCATCGACCTCTATGACGAGCAGGCCAAGGGCGGTGGCTTCATGCGCAGCCAGATACCCTCGTTCCGGTTGCCGGAACAGGTGCTCGACGAGGAAGTGGGCTACATCCTCGGCATGGGGGTGGTCAGCCATTTCAACCACTATGTGGACAGCCTCAAGGGGTTGCTCGCCAAGGGCTACGACGCCGTATTCGTCGGTTCCGGCGCGCCGCGCGGGCGCGATCTGCCCAAGCTGCCGGGGCGTCAGGAGGCGGATGCCTCCATCCACATCGGCATCGACTGGCTGGCCAGCGTGGCCTTCGAACACAGCACGAGCATTCCCAAGCGTGTGATCGTGCTCGGTGGCGGTAATACCGCCATGGATTGCTGCCGCACAGCGCGTCGCCTGGGTGGCGAGGAGGTGAAAGTCATCGTCCGCAGTCCGTTCGCGGACATGAAAGCGTCGCCCTGGGAGAAGGAAGACGCGATCCACGAAGACATTCCCATCATCGACAATCATGTGCCGCTCGAATTTGTCGTCGAAGGCGGCAAGCTGGTGGGCATGAGGTTCGACCGTGTCGAGGCGCGCTACGATGCCGAGGGCAAACGCAGCCTGGTGTCTACCGGCGCCGAGCCGGTGTTCTACCCCTGCGACACGGTGCTGATGGCGATCGGTCAGGAGAACGCCTTTCCCTGGATCGAACGCGACATCGATATCGAATTCGATCAGTGGGAGATGCCGGCGGTGGATCGCATCACCTTCCAGTCCAGCAATCCCCGGGTTTTCTTTGGTGGCGATGCCGCCTTCGGGCCGGAAAACATCATCACCGCCGTGGCGCACGGCCATCAGGTGGCGGTGTCCATCGACCTGTTCTGCCGGGGCGAAAAAGTCGCGGAGCGGCCGCTGCCCGGGACCACGCTCATCAGCCAGAAAATGGGCATTCACGAATGGAGCTACGACAGCCAGATTGATACCGACGCACGCTACAAGGTGCCGCATGCCGACAAGTCCGCCGCCCTGAGTGATCGCCGGGTCGAGGTGGAGTTGGGCTTCGATGTCGCCACCGGCTACAAGGAGGCGGAGCGCTGCCTCAACTGCGACATCCAGACCGTGTTTGCCGAATCGCTGTGTATCGAGTGCGATGCCTGCGTCGATATCTGTCCCACCGACTGCATCAACTTTGTCGCCAATGACCAAGAGGAAAGCCTGCGGCAGGCGCTGCGCATGCCGGCGCTGAATCTCGACCAGCCGCTGTATGTTTCGGCTGCGCTGAAAACCGCGCGCGTCATGGTGAAGGACGAAGACATGTGCCTGCACTGCGGGCTGTGCGCCGAGCGTTGCCCGACGTCGGCGTGGGACATGCAGAAGTTTCTCTATCAGGTCACCAAGGCGGCGCCGATTCTATGAAAACCATCAAGGGCGTAAACGATTTCGTGATTCGCTTTGCGAACGTGAACGGCACCGGCTCGGCCAGCGCCAACAACCTGTTTGCCAAGGCGATTTTCCGGATGGGTATTCCGGTCAGCCCGAAGAATATTTTTCCCTCCAACATTCAGGGGCTGCCCACTTGGTACGAGGTGCGCATCAACGACCAGGGCTACACTGGGCGGCGCGGCGGTGTCGATGCGGTGGTGTGCATGAATCCGCAGAGCATGGCCAAGGATATTCGCGATCTGGAAAGCGGTGGCTATTGCATCTACGACAACACCAAGCCGCTGGATTTGCGCATGATGCGCGACGACATCCATTTCATCGGCTTGCCATTGACCGAGATCTGCCGCAAGGAATACACCCAGGCGCGCCAGCGCCAGTTGTTCAAGAACGTGATCTATGTCGGCGCGCTGGCGGCCTTGCTCGACATCGAGTTCGGAGTGCTCAAGGATCTCGTCGGCGAGCAGTTCAAGGGCAAGGAAAAGCTGATCGCGCCCAACATTCACGCACTCGAGCTGGGTTATCAGTACGCACGCGAGCACTACAAATGTCCGCTCGGCATCCGCGTCGAACGTCGCAACGCGGTCGGTGACCGCATCCTGATGGAAGGCAATGCGGCGCTGGCGCTCGGCGCCATCTACGGCGGCGCCGGTGGCCGGCTGGTATCCGATCACGCCGTCCACGTCGGTGGTGGAAGAGTTCGAAAAATACTGCGGCCGGCTGCGCATCGATCCCGGCAGCGGGCAGAAAAAATTCGCTATCGCCCAGGCGGAAGACGAGCTGGCCGCCATCGGCATCGCCATCGGCGCCTGCTGGATGGGCGCGCGCGCTTTCACCGCGACTTCTGGCCCGGGCCTGTCGCTGATGAGCGAATTTCTCGGCCTCGCGTATTTCGCCGAAGTGCCGGTGGTACTGTTCGATATTCAGCGTGCAGGCCCATCCACCGGGATGCCGACCCGTACCCAGCAGTCCGACGTGCTCGCCGCCGCCTACGCGTCCCACGGCGATACCAAGCATGTGCTGCTGTTTCCCGCGACGCCGAAGGAATGCTTCGACATGGGAGCGCTCAGCTTCGATCTGGCGGACCGCTTGCAGACGCCGGTGATCGTGCTCTCGGATCTCGATCTTGGGATGAACGACAATCTCAGCGAGCCGCTGCACTGGGACGACAGCCGTCAGTACGATCGCGGCAAGGTGCTGAGCGCCACCCAGCTCGACGAGCTCAGTGGACGCTTCGGGCGTTACCTGGATGTCGATGGCGACGGCATCTGCTACCGCACCTATCCCGGCACCCATCCGGCGAAGGGCAGTTTCTTCACGCGCGGCACTTCCCGCGATGAATACGCGGTCTATACCGAGGACGGTGACGCCTATCAGCGCAACATGGAACGCCTGCTGGGGAAATGGGAGACCGCAAAATCCCTGGTGCCCGCGCCTGAGTTCCATCCGGCCCGGAAAGCTACCTCGGATGGGGTGTTGTTTTTCGGCACCAGTACGGCGTCCACCCTGGAAGCGCTGGATCTGCTGCGGGATGAACATATTCATCTGGACGGTTTGCGCATCTGCGCATTTCCGTTCAGCGACGCCGTGCTGGAATTTATCGATGCCCATGACCGGATTTTCGTCATCGAACAGAATCGCGACGGTCAGTTGCGCAAACTGCTGATCGGCGAGTGCGAGATCAACCCGCGCAAACTTCAGGCGCTCACTTACTATGCCGGCATGCCCATTACCGCACGCTACATCCGCGATGCGATCCGTTCAGGGGTGGGTGGCGGGCAGGTGGTACCCCTGCGACGACAGACTGCTGGAGTCAAGCCATGACCTATATCCGACCCCAATTCCGGCATCCCAACCTGCCGGCCAACGAGCTGGGCTTCACGCGCAGGGACTACGAGGGAGCGCTCTCCACACTGTGCGCGGGTTGCGGGCACGACTCGGTGAGTGCTGCCATCATCGAAGCGTGCTTCGAGCTGGCGATAGAGCCCCACCGGGTGGCGAAGATTTCAGGCATCGGCTGTTCGTCGAAAACACCGACCTACTTTCTCGGCAACTCCCACGGCTTCAACTCGGTGCATGGCCGCATGCCCTCGGTTGCCACCGGCGCGAACCTCGCCAACCGGGAAATGATCTACGTGGGCGTATCCGGCGATGGCGATACCGCATCGATCGGGCTGGGGCAGTTTGCCCACGCCACCCGGCGCAATCTGAACATGGTCTACATCGTCGAGAACAATGGTTGCTACGGGCTGACCAAAGGACAGGATTCCGCCACCGCCGATGTCGGCTCGGCGAGTAAAAAGGGCGATCCCAATCCCTATGAGGCCATCGATCTGTGCGCGCTCGCGCTGCAACTGGGCGCAACCTATGTCGCGCGCAGTTTTTCCGGCGACAAGGCGCAGTTGGTGCCCTTGATCAAGGGCGCCCTGGCGCACAGTGGCTTTGCGTTCATCGACGTGATTTCGCCCTGTGTGACCTTCAACGACACGCCGCAATCCACCAAGGGCTACGAGTTCGTGCGTGACCACATGGAAGCCACCGGCAAGATGGACTTCGTTCCGGTGCGCAAGGAAATCACGGCGGATTATGAGCCGGGGTACACCCAGGAAGTGACCCTGCACGATGGCTCGGTGATCCATCTCTACAAGGAGGGCGCGGACTCGGTGCGTGATCGCGACGCCGCGTTGCGCGCCGTGCGTGAACACAAGCGCCGGGGGCGCATTCTCACGGGCTTGCTCTACGTCAATCCGGACAGTCAGGAGCTTCACCATATTCTCGGCACGGTCAAAACTGCGCTGCGCGATTTCGGTGAAGCCGATTTGTGTCCGGGCAGTCAGGCGCTTGCCAATATCAATAACAGCTTCCGCTGAGATCGCAGCTGACGCTGAACCTCGTCCCCGGGCAGCGCGCAGCGGCCCGGGGGTGATGCAAAACCTGTTTTATCCTCCCTTCCTGAATCTGTCCTGCGGCGAGTGACGCGTTGCCGGCCGCACCGGTCAGTGTTTGCGCGGCTCAATACGCCGGGTTTCCAGGGGCTTTCCGCGCCTCGGTTCATTCCGAATGTAGTACAAAAAGCCAGCGGGCGCGGTGCTCGCGGCGCCGCCTTGCGCGTTGATTTTGCCGTCCCTGAGGCAGCTGCATCGGATCGTTAGCCTGTCCCGCAGGTGCCAGAGAGGCTGCCGGGCGTCTGCTTTTACGCTGGTATGACTGACCGTATCACCTCGCACCAAAGTGCCCGCGATAAAAATCATAGGTCAATAGCTTGACAGCCCCCCTTGGGAAGCATAGTTTTCCACCTGTCCCATAAACGATAACAATCGGGGGTATATCCGTGGATTATTTTCATTCTTCAACAGGGTTGGACGGTTCTCGCGCTACAGCGCCTGCCGCACGTCTGAAGGGCGCGGCGAAGTGGGGGTTGGGCGCAAGCGCTCTGGCACTGCTGGCCGGTCCGGCGGCAGCGTTCAAGATCGATTTCCAGGATCCGGAGATCAAGGCCTATCTGGACAGCACCGTGTCGGTGTCGTCCGCGATGCGTGTCGAGAGCGCCAAGCATCCGACCTTCCAGGCCAGTGGCAACTGGAATGTATTCAACGACGCCGGAGATATCTACAGCACCCCGCTCACCTACCTGGGTGAATTCAGCATCTCCAAAGGGGACTACGGATTTTTCACCCGCTTCAAGTACCTGTACGACTACACGCTCAATTCCAAGGACTGCAACAACTGCTTCGGCCGCGTTGCGGGGGGTACTCTGGATGGCGTATCCAAGGGAGCCCAGGATGCCGCCAACAAGGCGACCCTGCTCGACGCCTTTGTCTACGGCAGCTGGACGGTGGCGGATCGACAGCTGGCCGTGCGCGTCGGCAAGCAGGTTGTCAACTGGGGCGAGAGCAATATCATGGCTGGCGGTATCTCCAACGCGCAGAGCCCGGAAGACCTCAATGGGCGGGTGACGCCCGGCGCCGAAGTCAAGGAGCGGTTGCTGCCCCAGGAAATGTTGTGGGGGTCCTTTGACCTGACCGACAGCTGGATGGTCGAAGCCTATTATGTGTGGAACTGGCGCCCGACGATCTTTATTTCACCCGGCACCCTGTTCAGCCCCTTCGATTTCCTTGGCCCGGGCTTCAACCCCGATCTGAGTATTCCGGGTGTCGAGTACCGGGGCACGACTATCCCGATCGCGGCGGCCAGTGGGGCCTCGCGACCCGGTTCGTCCTTGAGAGTCTGAACTCGGCGGAGCTCGGTTTTTACTGGGTGCGCAGCCATGCGTTCTTGCCGGCGCTGCAGGCGAACTACGATGCAAGCGGTCCTGTGGCGTTTCCGGTGATTGGTGGTGTCACCTATCAGTCCGTTTACGCCGAAGACCAGGACACCTACGCGGTATCCCTGACCGGGGAGCTGGGCACCACCGGCTTGTCTTATGGCACCGAGTTCAACTTGCGGGAGGACTTTTACGATACCCGTCAGTGCATGAACAATTTTGGTCTGACCGGCGTGGCCGGTGCCCTGGGCGTACTGGGCGGCGGCGGCACGCCGGCGGCCGCGCTGGCACGGGCGGGACTCACGCCGCAGATGCCCGGTTGCGAGCAGGGTAATTCGAACCAGTACATGTGGCTGGGCAACATTGTCAGCTCCACCGGGGGCGGTCCGTTCGGCGCGGACCGGCAGTCTTATGTGTTCGATGTGGCACTGTCCTGGATCGACAATATGAGGGATGGTGACCCAACGGACAGAAATAACGTTACGCCGCTCACCCTGGCGGCGGCGACGGCGGCCCAGGCGGGCCGGGCGGGCAACACCATTGCCCAGGCCGGTACCTTGGTGGACCCGGGCCGTTTCAAGGGTGTCGATCAGCTCGACCGGCCGCTCACGCCGTTCGCCTGGGGTTACACGGCGGTGGCATCGTTCGAGTACAACAACCTGTTCTGGAACCTGAACGTCAAGCCGCGCTTCGTGTTCGCGCACGGGGTCGAGGGCTACACGCCGTTCGGCAGCGGGGCACTGGTTGAGAATCAGCGCACGGCGGTGGCGGGAGTCACCTTCGAGTACCTGAGCTCGACGTCGCTGGATCTGGCCTATACGACTTGGTTGGGCTCGGCCGGGGTCTGGGATGACCGCGACAACATCGCCGCCACATTCAAATACAGCTTCTGAGGGATTTATCGATGTCGATCCACAAGCACGTCGTAGCCATCACGAGCGCGGCCCTGTTTACCCTGGCGGCGATACCGGCTGCTGTGGCGCAGGATTTCAACGAGAAGCCCAGTGCGGCGGAAATTGCCAAGCTGGGCCTCGAAGGCACCGAACTGACGCCGGCCGGCGCGATCCGCGCCGGCAATGCCGAGGGCACCATTCCGGAGTGGAAAAACGAGCCCATTCCGGTGCCGGCGGGCTTCAAACCCGGCACTTTCCATCCGGATCCCTTCGCGGCCGACAAACTCTTGTTCACCATTACTGCTGCGAACTACAAGCAGTATGCGGACAAGCTGACGCCGGGCCAGCAGAAGATGTTCGAGACCTACCCGGACTACTTCATGAACATCTACCCGACCCGGCGCACGGCGGTGTTCAAGACGTATATTTACAAGGCGGCACTCGAAAACGCGGGGCGCGCGGACATCATCATGTCCACCGAGCGCCCGAACATGATCCGGGTTCAAGAACGCGGTGACCGGCTGGGCCTTCCCGATTCCCAAGAATGGTCCGCAGGCGCTGATGAACGTCATGACGCGGCCGGTGACCCCTTGGGTCAACAGCTGGGACAACGTGGCGCCGGTCACCAGCAACGGCAGCTACGAGGTAGTCAAGCTGTCGGTCCAGGTGCACTGGCCCTATGCCGAAGACGGCCACACCATGGAAAACTTTGATGCCAACAAGCCGGGTACCGGGTTCCTGTATTACCAGACGGCCACCGCGCCAGCGAAGCAGGCCGGCCAAGTGGTGTTGGCGCGGGAGCCGATGAGCTTCTTCCAGCAATTCCGGCAGGCGTGGAGCTACAGCCCCGGTCAGCGCCGGGTCAAACGGGCGCCGCAGATTGTCTATGACAATCCGCTGACATCCAGCGACGGCTTGGCCACCACCGACCAGAAATACGGGTTCAACGGGCCTAACGACCGTTTCGAGTGGACTCTGGAAGGTCGGCAGGAGGTGTACATCCCGTACAACGACTACAAGCTGCATTCGGGCAACATCAAGGTCTCCGACATCATCACCAAGGAGGGTCGCCTGAACCAGAACCTGGCGCGTTACGAGCTCCACCGGGTATGGAAACTGGTGGGCACTTTGCGTTCTGGTACCCGCATGATTACGGCAAGCGGGTGTTTTATGTGGATGAGGATAGCTGGTGGTTGGCGCTGGCCGACGGCTACGACCGCCGCAACCAGCTCTGGCGCTATTACGAGTTGCACCCGGTGAACTATTACGATATCGGTTTTCTTGCGGCCACAATTGAGGACCAGTACGACATGACTGCGGGGCGGGCATTTTTCCTCGGCCTCGATAACGAGGACACCGCGCCCGACTTCAGTTTTCGGGCGTCCGATGATTACTTTACCCCAGCAGAAGTGCGCCGCGACGGCGTGCGCTAAGGACGCTGCGGACCCAGGGGGTGCTCCCCGCTTGGTGAAGGGTCATACGTCAACGAGCACAGGGACGTGCGAGCGCAATGGGTTGAATTTGAATGGAAACGATTTACCCCAGTGGCGCATTGGTCGCCGCCCCTGATCAACATAGGGGCGTTCTGACACGGGGTACGCTGTCCGAACCCGCACGGCGGAAGTGCCATCGTCGCACCCATAATCAGCGACGGAATCCATGCAGTGATGAACTCCTGGAAGTGGCGATTGATCCCAGTCCATTTCAAGCCAGGGCCAAAAATAATTTTTAACGGGGTAGGAGTAGTCCGATGATGACAATCAAGCAGTTCAAAGCAGCAATCGCGTCCGGAGCCTTGCTGTTGGGGTTTTCGTTGGCCCAGAGCGGGTGGGCACAGGATTACAACGAACAGCCCACACCGGAGGAGCTTGCCAAGCTGGGCTTGGAAGGCACCGAACTTACGCCAGCCGGCGCCATCCGCGCCGGCAATGCGGAGGGCACCATCCCGGCGTGGAGGAACGAACCAATCAAGCCGCCGCCCGGCTGGCAACCCGGCACCTATCACGCCGATCCGTTCGCCGCTGACAAGGTGCTGTTCACCATCACGGCGCAAAATTACCGGGAGCACGCCGACAAGCTGACCGCGGGCCAGCAGAAGATGTTCGAGACCTACCCGGACTACTACATGAACATCTACCCCACCCGGCGTAGTGCGGTGTTCAAGCCTTTTATATACAAAGCGGCGCTGGAGAATGCCGGGCGGGCGCGGATTGTGATGTCCGAAACTTACCCGAATCTGATCGGGTTTTCCGGCGCGATCAAAGCGTGGGCGTTTCCGATCCCGAAAAATGGCCCGCAGGCGATTCTCAATCAGGCGACCCGGCCCTTTACGCCCTGGTCGTCGCACATCCTTAACACCACGCCGGTGACCTCCAGTGGCGACTATCAGACGGTGAAGTTGTCCGTCCAATACCATGTGCCCTGGGGTGAGGAAAGCAACAGCATCGACAACTTTGACCCGACGGCGCCTGGTGCTGGAGGGTTCTACTACCTTCAGACCACTATCTCGCCCGCCAAGCAGGCAGGGCAGGTAGTGCTGGCACGGGATCCGACGAGCTTTGCCAAGCAGTTTCGCCAAGCCTGGAGCTACAGTCCTGGCCAGCGCCGGGTGAAGCGCGCGCCCCAGATTGTCTATGACAATCCGCTAACCTCCGGAGATGGCTTGGCGACAACGGACGAAGGTTTTGGGTTTAACGGACCGAACGACCGTTTTGCGTGGAAGTTGGTGGGGCGCAAGGAAATGTATGTGCCTTACAACGCCTACAAGATTTGGGCGCCCGGCGTTAAGGTCGAAGACATGATCACCAGCCAAGGCCGGTTCAATCAGGATCTGGCGCGCTACGAGCTGCATCGCGTGTGGGTGGTGGAGGCGACTCTGCGTGAAGGTACCCGCCACGATTACGGTCGACGCACCTATTACTATGATGAAGACACTTGGGCGGTGATGCTCACGGACGCTTATGATCGCCGTAATGAACTGTGGCGCCTGTGGGAAGAGCACGGCTTGATGTGGTACGACATCGCCATGTGGACAGCCCTTCCCGCAGTGGCGTCTGTGCGCTACGACCTGACCGCGGGCCGGATGTTACTGTTGAACATCGACAAAGACACGCCGCCCAATTTCGACTTCCGCGTTCCTCCTGAAACCTATTTCACCCCGGCCCAGGTGCGTCGCGACGGCGTGCGCTGAATTCAGCACCATACTTTGGCGCACTAATGGCGGGCTCCCACGGGAGCCCGCTTTGTTTGGAAACCGCGATATTGCTGTGAATTCCTTGCTCGCTACCGGGGCTCAGATACCGAACCTGTTGCCTTGCCGGAGCGACCGCCCTCAACTCGCCATGGTGATGCCACCGCTCACCGATACCGTCTGCCCGGTGATGTACGCAGCTTCCTCCGCCGCGAAAAACGCGGCGGCGTAGGCGATATCCATCGGTGTGCCCATACGTCCCAGTGGCACCGATTTCTTGATGCCGGCGATGCCCTTGGCCGCAATAGGGTTGATGGCCGTTATCTCTCCGATCAGCGGTGTGTCCGTAATGCCCGGACAGACGTTATTGGCGGTGATGTTGTTGCGCGCGAACTCGCGCGCGATGGTCTTGGTGAAGGCGATGAGGCCGCCCTTTGTACCCGAGTAAATCGCTTCCAGGGCAGAGCCGATGCGGCCGGCATCGGAGGCAATGTTGACGATGCGTCCACTGCCCAGGCCGATCATTCCCGGCAGCACGGCGCGGCACACCCGCACCGGGCCGGCGTAATTGATGGCGATGACTTTTTCCTGAAACGCTTCGTCGGTGTCCAGAAAGGGCATCAGGTTGTCCCAGCCGGCGTTGTTCACCACCAGCCAGGGGACGCCCACGTCCCGATTGATCTTGGCCACGGCGGTGGCGACGGAATCCGGTTGGGTTACATCCAGCTGGATGCCATAGCCGCCCAGTTCACGGGCGAGCGCGGTGGCCCCATCGGCGTTTACGTCGCTGACCACGATCCTGTGCCCGCGTTCGGCGAGTACGCGACAGATCGCTGCGCCGATGCCGCGCGCGCCGCCGGTGACCAGTGCAATTTTTTGTGATGCCATGATGAATCCTCTGCGAAGTGTGTGGTGATGGAATGCGGTTGAGCGTGATCCTGGTGCAGACGCGTTGCCTGGCGGAAGGGACGTTTCGCCGTTGGCCCCTGGGCGGCGTCTAGCGAATATCGACCCGTATCTGGTCGCCCTCGATGACTACCGGGTAGGTGGCAAGGCAGCGTTCGCCACGCAGAACGTTGAGTGCCTGAATTCCCGGGGGGAAGTTCGCCCAGCGGATGACGTCGCCGCTGGTGACATCAAACTGCGCGCGATGAAACGGGCATTGCAGAACGTGCCCGTTCAGCAGTTTGCCGCTCTTGAGCGGGGCGAGCAGGTGCGGGCAATAGGCCTGGGTGGCGTAAAACCCGGTCTCGAGATGAAGCAGCAGCAGCTTGTGGCCACCGGCTTTCACCACTTTGCGGGTTCCGAGCGGTATCTCGTCGAGATGTGCGACCGTTTCCAGCGCCACAGCCGGTCTCCGGGCAGGGTGAAGAAACCGGGAGTATCTCCCAGCAACCCGCTTCGGCCAAGAGGTGATGACAAGAGGTGATGATATTGCCGGCCCGCATTGCCTCCACTAGGCTTGCCAGGACTTCTGCTCCGGAGTGCCGCCATGCATGTACATGTTGATTTCTGCCTGATCCCACTGGGCGGCGATGTGTCCGTCGCGACCGAGATTGCCGAGTGCCAACGCGTGTTTGTCGAACGTGGTCTGACTGCCGTCATGCACGCGTATGGCGCCAACCTGGAGGGTGAATGGGATGAGGTGATGGCGGCGATCAAGGAATGCCATCGCCGCGTCCACGCCATGGGGCGGGTGCGCATTTCCTCGACACTCAAGGTCGGTTCGCGCACCGACCGCGCGCAGAGTCTGGCCGACAAGATTGCGCGCGTGGAAGAGTTGTTGGCGCGCAAGTCGTAGCAGAGCATCCCGTGTTGGGCACCGGAGCCGCGCCGGGACGAATCCGTTCCCGTGCGGCGGGGCTTTTGCGAGAATGACGGGCATGGAGCCTCCTTGTACCCGATGCGTGGACACCTCCGGGCTGCGCTGCCCGGAGCCGGTGATGATGCTCCACAATGCGCTGCGCAAGCTGGCGGTGGGGGAGGTTCTCAAGGTGATTGCCACCGACCCCACGACCGAACGCGATATCCCTCGCTTCTGTCACTACCTCGGGCACGAACTGGTCAAGACGAGCGCCGAACAGGGTGTCTACCTGTACTTTATACGCCGTGGCTGAGCTGACGGGATGCTGTGCGGAAAGGTGCGGGCCCGTGGTCAGCGGGCCCGGGTGTAGGTGGTCAGGAATCCGCGAGCAGGGCGATGGCTTGCAGTGCTTCCGGATCGCAGGCTTTGATCTTGTTGGCGATGTGGTGCTGGAAGTAATAGCGAAATTCGCCATGGGTGTCGGCGGCAAACAGGCTGTCGTCGCCGGGCAACACGGGAGTTTCACGGACTTTCTCGGGGTTCACGATCATGCCCTGCACGGTGCCGTCGAACAGCAGCCGCCAGCTCACGACTTCCCGCAGATTGAGGGTCTTGAAGCCGTCCCCCGAAAACACCGCGTGGGTGCCGATGGTATCGGGGATCTCCTGGATCGGGTCGGAGTCGCTTTCGCATTCATAGTCGTAGTACTCGGCGGCGGTCTCCAGTTCCATTGCCTTGTGAAGAGGCGCGTCGTAAAACACCTCGTCGATGCCGGGATCGTGGTAACCCTCCCAGCGCCCGTTGAGCGGATCCTGGATGTCGGGGCAGGGCGTCAGGCTGTTGAGCCAGGGCACCAGCCCCACGATGTCGCCATCGGCCCGCAACGCCCAGCACAGCACCTTGATGCTGAACAGGCGCTCCGGATGGGACGCGTTGGAGTACAGCATCTGCATCCCGTCGAGTTCGGGAGCGAGGCGGATGAAGCGGCGATTGAACGGGTGCGAGAAGGGCAGGCGGGTGAACAGGTCGATGACATTGCTGTTGGGATCGTCGGTGCAGACGGGGGGGTGATCAGAAGCGCGCATGGTTCACTCCTAGCGATGGTTCGCGGCAAAGCCGTCCGGCTTTCTAGCTGTGAGTTGCAGGATCACAACCATCGCGAGCTAAAGTACCCGCGAATTTTGTCGAGCACAATAGCTTGAGGTCGGCGATGAGAAGTGAGAGCCCGGTGGCGCGCGGGGCGCCGCTGAGGGGGCGTCGCAGTGCCGACCTCGAGGTGTTGTTCGGACAGTGCTTTTGGGCGCGCTGGCATACGCGCCTCGACGGTGGCGGCAGTGAACCTCAGTATCTTCCGGGCGCTGACGCCCGTCCGCATCGCCTGATTTATAGGGAAAATTTCTTCGCCAGCGCGCTGCACGAGACGGCGCACTGGTGCATCGCGGGCGCGCGGCGGCGCCGGCAAGTGGATTTTGGTTACTGGTATCTCCCCGACGGGCGCGATGCCGCCGCGCAGCGGGCGTTCGAGGCCGTGGAAGCCCGGCCCCAGGCGCTGGAATGGGTGTTTTCGGTTGCAGCGGGTCATCCCTTCCGGCCGAGCGCGGACAATTTGACCGGTGCTGGTGGTGACGGCGTGGCGTTTGCGCAGGCGGTCGCCGGCGCCTTGCACCGGTATCTGGAAAACGGGCTGCCGCCGCGCGCGGCGCTGTTTGCCGATGCCCTCGGCGCGGCCTATGGCACCGGCGACTGGCGTCGGCCGGAACGGTACGGGCTGGTTCAGGAACTGCTATGAAAATCCTTGCCGACGAAAACATGCCGCTGGTGCGTGAGTGGTTCGGCCGCCACGGCGAGGTTTCGACCCTGCCGGGGCGCGCCATCGACGCGCACGCGGTGCAGGGGGTGGATGTCCTGCTGGTGCGTTCGGTGACCCGGGTCGATGCTGCCCTGCTGGTCGGGAGCCGGGTGAAATTCGTGGGGTCGGCCACCAGTGGCTACGATCACGTCGACCGCGACGGGCTGGCGGCGGCGGGCATCCGTTTTGTCCATGCGCCGGGCTGCAACGCGGGCGCCGTCGTCCAGTATGTGCTGTCGGTGTGTTGCGCGCTGCGACCCGACTGGCGCCGCCGGGTGATCGGCATCGTCGGCTGCGGCGCCGTGGGCGGGCGTCTGTACCGTGTTCTCAGCGCGCTCGGGGTGCGCTGCCGCGTCCACGATCCCTTGCTGTCGGATCGGGAAAACATTCCGGATCTGACCGATCTGAGCGAGGTCGTCCGTGCCGCCGACATCCTCTGCCTGCACACGCCCCTGACACACACCGGCCCCTTTCCCACCGCCCACATGGTGAATGACCGGGTGCTGGCGGCATTGAAACCCGGGTGCCTGCTGATCAATGCCGCCCGCGGTGCCGTGGTCGATAACCTGGCGTTGCGCGAGCGGCTGGCGGCAGCGGATCTGACCGCCGCGCTGGACGTGTGGGAAGGGGAGCCGGCTATCGATCCCGGTCTCTGGCGCCGGGTGGCGATCGCGACGCCGCACATCGCCGGTTACAGCCGGGAAGGGCGGATCAATGGCACCCGTGCCGTGTACGAGGCTTTTTGTGCTTGGCAGGGTGTCGCGCCGATGCCGCTGACGCCCGCGCCAGCACAGCCGCTGGCGCACGGCATTGCGACACTGGCGGACGCTGTGCTCGCGACCTTTGATGTGCGCACCGAGCATCGCCGGATGGCGGCGGCCATCGCGGCGGGCGCGGCGCTGGCCGAGGTCTTCGATCAGCTGCGCCGCACCAGTCCGGAGCGCCGGGAGTTCGGCCATTTCCAGATCACAGCGGTTGGGAACGCCCCGCTGGCGGCCGATCTGCGCCGGCTCGGCTTCCGGGTCGCTGCCGAATAATGTCCCGGCTCAGCCGGCCCGGAGGCGTTCGAGGAAGCGCTCCAGCCGGTCCATCGCCTGGGTGAGTTCGTCCACCTTGGGTAGAAACACGATGCGGAAGTGCTGGGTATCGACCCAGTTGAACGCCTTGCCCTGCACCAGCAGCAGTTTTTCCTGCAACAGCAGATCCAGCACAAACTGTTCGTCGTCGGCGATCGGGTAAACGTCGGGGTCGAGCCGGGGAAACAGGTAAAGCGCCCCCAGGGGTTTCACGCAGCTCACCCCGGGCATGGCGTTGAGCCGTTGCCAGGCGATGTTGCGCTGCTCGTGGAACAGCCCGCCGGGGCACACCAGATCCTCGATGGTCTGTCGCCCGCCGAGCGCGGTCTGGATCGCGTACATGGCGGGGACGTTGGCACACAGCCGCATGGAGGCGAGCATTTCGATACCCTGCAAATAGCCGCGCGCGCGGTGCTTGGCACCGCTTGCCACCAGCCAGCCCGAGCGGAAGCCGGCCAGACGATAGTTTTTCGACAGACCGTTGAAGGTAATGCACAGCACGTCCCGGGCGAGGGTCGCGAGCGGCACATGGACAGCGCCGTCATAGGTGATGCGGTCGTAGATTTCGTCGGCAAAAATGATCAACTGATGCCGGTGCGCCAGGGCGACGATGGCGCGCAGCAGCGTCTCGCTGTAGACCGCGCCGGTCGGATTGTTGGGGTTGATGACCACGATGCCGCGGGTCCGCGGGCTGATCCTGGCCTCGAGGTCGGCCAGATCGGGCTGCCAGCCGTCGGTCTCGTTGCAGCGGTAGTGCACGGGAGTGCCGCCGGCAAGGGTCACGGCGGCGGTCCACAGCGGGTAGTCGGGCGCCGGCACCAGAATCTCGTCGCCCGGATCGAGCAGCGCCTGCATCGCCATCACGATCAGTTCGCTGACACCGTTGCCGAGGATCACGTCGTCGACTTCAACGTCCGGGACGCCCTGCAACTGGCAGCGCTGCATGACGGCCTTGCGCGCCGAGAAAATGCCTTTCGAGTGACTGTAGCCCTGGGCTGCCACCAGATTGCGGATCACATCCTGGATGATCTCGTCCGGCGCCTCGAAGCCGAACGCGGCGGGGTTGCCGATATTCAGCTTGAGGATGCGGTGGCCTTCTTCTTCCAGCCGGTTGGCGTGATCCAGCACCGGACCGCGGATGTCGTAGCAGACGTTCTCCAGCTTGGCTGACTTGTGGTAATGCTGCATGGGAAATGGCTCGAAAGGTGCTTAAAAAGCGCGTCATTGTAGCGTAAATTAGCCGCTGGCCTAATCCAGAGGCAAGCCCTGTCATGAGCGATTGGAAAGATAAGGACGACGCCTACTGGCGCGCCAAGCTGACCCCCGAGCAATACGAAGTGTGTCGTCGCAAGGGCACCGAGCTACCGTTCACCGGCGCATACAACAGCGAAAAACGCGCCGGCACCTATGTTTGCGCCTGCTGCGGCACGGCGTTGTTCGACGCGGACGCCAAGTACGATTCCGGCAGCGGCTGGCCAAGCTTTTTCCGCGCGGTGGACGCCGCCCGTATCGAAGAGGAAACCGATGTCACGCGCGGGATGGTGCGTACCGAAATCCTGTGTGCCGAATGCGGCGGCCACTTGGGCCATGTGTTCCCGGACGGCCCCCAGCCCACCGGGCTGCGCTATTGCGTGAATTCTTTGTCGCTGAAACTGGAACCGCGCGAGGACTGAACCGGGCTGGCGTCCGTGCTTGACACCCGCGACGGGCAGTCCCTAGAATGCGCGTCTTTCGCGAGCACACTGTCCCGTTCGTCTAGTGGCCTAGGACACCGCCCTTTCACGGCGGTAACAGGGGTTCGACTCCCCTAGGGGACGCCAGCGAAACGATCAGGCGGGAATAGCTCAGTTGGTAGAGCGCAACCTTGCCAAGGTTGAGGTCGCCGGTTCGAGCCCGGTTTCCCGCTCCAACTGCGAAGGCTCAAAACCCCAGGGTTTTGGGCCTTTTCAGTTTCTGGCGGTTCGGTTTTGCCCGCGAAACATTGCCTGTCCACGCAATTAGCCGGCACGGCCATCGCCTGCCAGGCTGCTACACTGCATCTTGCAACCTGAACCCAAGCCTGAAAATGCGACTTCGATCCTCATGACCAGCGCGCTTTCCATTCGCTCCCTCCGCAAGGTGTATGACAACGGGCTGGAAGCGCTCACGGGGATCGACCTTGACGTAGCCGAGGGCGATTTTTTTGCGCTGCTGGGTCCGAACGGTGCCGGCAAGTCCACCGCCATCGGCATCATCTGTTCGCTGGTGCGCAAGACCAGCGGCTCCATCAGCGTGTTCGGGATCGACATCGACCGCGATTTTTCCCAGGCCAAGCAATACCTGGGCGTGGTACCCCAGGAATTCAATTTCCAGCAGTTCGAGAAAGTGATCGACATCCTGGTCACCCAGGCGGGCTATTACGGGCTGCCGCGCCAACTCGCCGAGGAGCGCAGTGAAAAATACCTGCGCCAGCTCGGTTTGTGGGACAAGCGCGACAGCCGGGCGCGGATGCTGTCGGGCGGCATGAAACGGCGCCTGATGATTGCGCGGGCGCTGGTGCACGAGCCGCGCCTGTTGATTCTGGACGAACCCACGGCGGGCGTGGACATCGAGCTGCGTCGCGCCACCTGGCAGTTCCTGCGCGATATCAATGCGCGCGGGGTTACCATTATCCTCACCACGCACTATCTCGAAGAAGCCGAGAATCTGTGCAACCGCATCGCGATCATCGATCGCGGCCGGATCGTGGAGAACACCAGCACGCGACAATTGCTCGCCAAGCTGAGCACTGAAACCTTCGTGCTCGACACGCGCGAGCAGCTCGACGCTTTCCCGGATCTTCCCGGTTACACCGGCCGCCTGGTCGACAGCCACAGTCTCGAAATCGACGTCGAGAAATCCCAGTCGCTGAATGAGCTGTTCGCCAGTCTGGCGAAGCACAATGTCCATGTGCTCAGCATGCGCAACAAGACCAATCGTCTGGAGGAGCTGTTTGTCTCTCTGGTCCAGGCGGGAGCGGACCAGGCCGGTGGCGGCACCGATGGAGGGCGATCATGAAAGCGCGCCAGCAATGGGTGGCTTTCGTCACCATCCTGACCCGCGAGGTGCGCCGCTTCACCCGCATCTGGCTGCAGACGCTGTTGCCGCCGGCGATCACCATCGTGCTGTATTTCGTGATTTTCGGCACTTTGATCGGGCCCCGGATCGGCGCCATGGCGGGACACACTTACATCGATTTCGTGGTGCCCGGGTTGATCATGATGTCGGTCATCACGAATTCCTACAGCAATGTCGTGTCGTCGTTTTACGGCAACAAGTTTCAGGGCAGCATCGAGGAAATCCTGGTATCGCCGGTGCCGAATTATGTGATTCTGCTGGGATTCGTATTCGGCGGAGTCGCCCGGGGCATCGCCGTCGGCGCCATCGTGACGCTGTTGTCGCTGCTCTTCACCAGCCTGCAACTGCATCACCTGGCGGTGATTCTCGGCATGGTGCTGCTGACCGCGATACTGTTTTCCATCGCTGGTCTCATCAACGCGATTTTTGCCGAATCGTTCGATGACATTTCCATCATCCCTACGTTTGTATTGACGCCTCTGACCTACCTCGGTGGCGTGTTCTACTCCATCGACATGTTGCCGGAATTCTGGCAGGCGGTGTCCCGGGCCAATCCGATCCTGTACATGGTGAATGCGTTTCGCTACGGTTTTCTGGGCACTTCCGATATCCCGGTGAGCGGCGCTTTTCTGATGGTGTCGGCGTTTATCGTGCTGAGCTATGTCTATGCACTCCATCTGCTGGCGCGCGGCCGGCGCTTGCGCCGCTAGCCTGCCATGACGGACTTGCCGGGCGAACTATCCGCATCCCTGCTGGGACGCGCTACCGCCTATCCGCGCCAGTACGATCCGGATTTGCTGCATCCGATAGCGCGGGCGACCGGCCGCGCGGCACTGCCGCCGGCGGCGCTGCGGACCTTGCAGGGCACTGACTTCTGGACGGCATTCGAACTGTCGTGGCTGGGTCCGCGCGGCATGCCCCGGGTCGCGGTGGCCGAGATCGCGGTTCCCTGCACGTCGCCCAATATCGTCGAATCCAAGTCGCTCAAGCTGTATCTGAATTCGCTGAACGACACCCGCTTCGCCACATCGGATGCGGTCGCCGCCCGGATGCGGACGGATATTTCAGCTTGTTGCGACGTGCCGGTGGAAGTATCGCTGCACAATCTTGGCGACTATGCCCGGCAGGGAATCCGCCAGCCGGTCGGAGAATGCCTCGATGCGATCGAGCTCGATGAACCGGGGTTCGCGCCGGATGTGGCGAACCTGTGCGCGGCGCCCGGGACACGGGTCGCCGAGGTGCTCTACAGCGATCTTCTCAAGACCAATTGCCCGGTGACCGGACAGCCTGATTGGGCAACCGTTGTCGTCGATTATTGTGGGCCGCGCATCGACCGCGCCGGGCTGCTGGCTTACATTCTTTCGTTTCGCCACCACAGCGATTTTCACGAACACTGCGTGGAGCGGATGTTCTGCGACCTCTGGTGCCGGGCGCAGCCGGAGCGGCTCAGCCTGATGGCGCGCTACACGCGTCGTGGTGGCATCGACATCAACCCCTGGCGGAGTTCCGGGGGGGGCGCGCCGCCGCTGGGACGTCTGGTTCGTCAGTAACTGCCGATGCCACGATTCCGGGAGTTCCGCGCTGGGGTTTCAGGGTGGCGGCGGCTCACGAAACTTGCGCTGCACTTCGCGAAATGCGCCCTGGAGTGCGCCGACCACCTTGTTGTAGTCGTAGTTCTTGATCTGGTCGAGATCCATGAACAGTGAAAAGCCTTCGGTGCGATAGTCCTGGCAGGATTGTTCGCTGCCGAGATTCTTGCGGTGGTCGACCACTGAGTACACCTTGATCGGGTGTTTGAAACCCTTGACTTCCATCTCGCCACGGTCGCGGCACATGATCTGATCCCGCACGAATTGCCAGGTGGCATGGGAGACGAGAATTTCCCCCGGTTGTGCGGCCGTTTCCAGCCGGCTCGCGAGATTTACCTCGGAGCCCAGCAGCGTGTAGTGCAGACGGCTTTCGGTGCCGAAATTCCCGACGGTGCAAAATCCGGTACTGATGCCCATGCGTACCTGCATGGGCCGCATCAGGCCCAGGTTGCGCCAGTGGGCCTGAAGCTCGGCAACCTTGTTGCGCATGGCGATCGCCATGGCCACGCAGGCCAGGCAATCTTCCTTGGGGCCGCGAGGTTTCGGATCGCCGAAAAACACCATGACAGCGTCGCCGATGAATTTGTCGATCGTGCCGCCGTACTCGATCGCAATCTTCGACATCTGGGTCAGATAGTCATTGATCACTTGCGTGAGCGCGGATTCATCCATTTCGTCGGCGATTTCGCTGAAGCCCACGATGTCCGAGAAAAAAACCACGATGCGTTTGCGCTGCGACGACAATCTCACCGCCTTGCCGGATTCGATCCCCTCCCGCAAATTGGGCGACACATACTTGGCGAGCTGGTAGTTGTGTAATTTCAGGCTGATTTGTTGGCGTTGAAGTTCTTCGATCCGGGCACGGAGCAATCCCGCCTGTTGCAGCGCACGGTGGCCGTACAGGATCAGAAACAGGGCAAAAATTCCCGCCGGAACCAGGTGCAGCGGTGCCTCCAGCCGCAGTTGCAAGTCTGGCTGGAACACCGCCACTGCTGCCGCGCCCACTGCGAAAGCAAGATTGTCGCGAACCCATCGTCGTTGGCCGCCGCGCATGAATGCGTAGCACTGGATCAAGGTGAAAAGAATGGTCAGCAACAGCAGCGGAAACTGTAACGATGCGACCAGCAGGCCCAACAGCAACGCATCCACGTGGCCCAGCACATCCACTGCGGCAGGGGTGACTTGGTGGGCCTTGCGCCAGAGCACGAGCTCGCTGGCGGCGACATAGAGCACCGCAGCCAGGGCGCTGCCCACCAGCAGGAGCTCGGGGTGTTGCCAGTTCTGGACCCGAGCCAGCAGTGTTGCCGCCGCTCCCAGCGCCAGGGTGGCGCGAAATGGCGCGTTCGACGCGGCCGTTGGGATCTCGGTCGAAGCTTCCGGTACCATGGGACGGGAGTCCGTGGGTGCGTGGCCGGATTGTATCCCACCGTGCGCAAATTTCTGCGGAATCGATGCGCGCTATTCGCGGCGGTCGGATGGCGGGCCGCGAGGAAACGCCGCGAGAGGACCATCTGCTGCGCGCCGTGCAGCAGATTTTCGGCGGTTTGACAGGTTGATGCAGATCATGGCGGCGTGGCCACGGGTGGCCAGAATGCTGTTCGGAATGAATTCGGACGAGTGAGACAATGGCCGGGGAATTTGGTTATGCACAGGGCGTGGTCGATGCCGCCTTCGCCGCAGCGGATCAGCGTCCGGACATGAGCCCTGACGCCATGGGTCGCGCGCTGATCCAGGCGGTGATCGACCGCTATCGCCGGTACCGGACGAGTAGTGATGTCGGCAATGAGCTCATGTACCTGGCCGATAGTCTCGATGACGACGAGCCGGTGATTACGCGGGGCTGCTGAGTGGCGGGTTTGGGAGCGCCGATTGCCTTCGGCTCGGTCATTGTGTAGAGTCCCGGCCCCTCTTTGGTGAGGTGTCCGAGTGGCTGAAGGAGCACGCCTGGAAAGTGTGTATACGGCAACGTATCGAGGGTTCGAATCCCTCCCTCACCGCCAAATAACAACCCCCGAAAGGGGGTTTTTAAATTTGGGGAGGCTTTTCCTTTCAGAGGGAAGGGGGAGCGAACCCGGGTTCGACGCGGAGCCCGCTGAGTGGGTGCACAGATCGCCCTCAAGGTGGGCGACCCTTCCGGGGTCAGCGTCGGCGCACGCTATCGGTCCGGACCCTGAATTCCCCGGCTTGGCGGTCCCTGAAGAAGTGTTCCAGCGTTTGCTTCACTGACGGAAAGGCAATCTCGTCCCAGGGGATTTCTTCTTCCCGGAACAATTTCACCGCCAGGGATTCTTCGCCGGGGGAAAACTCGGGAGCATCCAGCGTGGCGCGAAAAAAAATGTACACCTGGTTGATGTGGGGGATATCGACCATGGTGTAGAGCTGTGGATCGACCACGCGCGCGTTGGCTTCCTCCAGGCATTCCCGGAGTGCACCCTCGGCGGTAGTCTCGCCGTTTTCCATGAAGCCGGCGGGCAGTGTCCAGTAGCCGTGGCGCGGGGGGATGGCGCGCTTGCACAGCAGCACCTGGTCGCCGTACACGGGTACGCAGCCGGTGATGATGCACGGGTTTTGGTAATGTACAGTCTCGCAGTCTTCGCAGATATGGCGGTGGCGGTCGTCCCCGGAGGGAACCCGCAGGCTCACTGCGCTGCCACAGGCGCTACAGAATTTCATGCTCGGCGGTCGTCGGAGTTTGGCATCCTTGGGTTTGGCTACACCCGAGCCGCGAGATGTTGGCGCAGCCCGGCGTTCGTCGCCCCGATTCCGGCCGCCCCGGGAGTTGAACGGTTGCCTGGGGACGCTGCGGCGAGCGCGGGATCCCGGCGGCAGCCGGCGGCAGAGTTAACCTCCTGATGTCAGGCTCGAGAACTGTATGGAACATGAACCCGACGCGCCGATTCTAGCGCAGATTGCCGCGCGCCTGCGCGCGTACCCGCCGGTCCCGGTACAGCCAGAACCCGGCCAGCGCGAAGCGGCGGTACTGTTGGCGCTGACCCGGGCGCGCGAACCCGAAGTCGTTTTCATCAAGCGCGCCGAACACCTCAACAGCCATCGCGGCCAGGTCGCGTTCCCGGGCGGCATGTGGGAAGCGAGCGATGCCAGCCTGCTCGACACCGCCTTGCGCGAAAGCGAGGAAGAAGTAGCCCTGCCCCGCCACCAGGTGGAAGTCATCGCCCGGCTGCCCCGGCGCACCACTCGCACCGGCACCCCGGTGACCCCCTATCTCGGCGTGGTGCCCGGCGATGTCCCGTTGCGGCACGATCCGTCGGAGCTGGATGCGGTGTTTCGCGTGCCGCTCGGGTATCTGCTTCAGCAGCGGCATCTGGTGAGCAGCGAATTCGAACTGCTCGACGGCTGTTACGAAATGCCGTGCTACCACTACGGGGACTACCGCATCTGGGGTTTTACCCTCAATGTGCTGATTCATTTTCTCAACACCGCACTCGATGCCCGACTCGGTTTTGCGTACCTGCACGACCGCCTGCCGGCGCATCTACGCGCACATCTGATCGAATTAGAGGAAGAGGATTTACCATGATCTACGCCTACAACGGTCATCGCCCCCGGGTCGGACGCGATGTGTTTGTCGCCCCCAGCGCCGATGTCATCGGCATGGTGGTGCTGGGCGATGGCGCCAGCATCTGGTTCAACACGGTGGTCCGCGGCGATACCGATTTCATCCACATCGGCGCGGGCAGCAATGTCCAGGACAACGCGGTACTGCACACCGACCCGGGTATCCAGCTGCACATCGGCGAAAACGTCACCATCGGTCACTGCGCCATGGTCCATGGCTGCACCATCGGCAACAATTCGCTGATCGGCATCAACGCCGTGATCCTCAATCGCGCGCGCATCGGCAGCAACTGCCTGATCGGCGCCAATGCACTGGTCCCGGAGGGGATGGAGATTCCCGACAATTCGCTGGTGCTCGGCACGCCGGCCAAGGTGGTGCGGCAGCTCGACGAGCGGGCGATTGCCAGTCTCGCGGAGTCGGCGCGCACCTACCGGGTCAAGGCGCTGGAATTTCGTCAGACGCTGACGCCCGTTACTGATGATAGTAATGATGAGGGCTGATTCTGGCGCCGCCACGGTGCGCTCCCCCTGCGTGTCGATCTGCGCGCTGGGCGATGACGACATCTGCATCGGCTGTCACCGCAGTGCCCGGGAGATTGCGGACTGGGTGCTGGCGGCGGACGAGGAGCGCCGCGCGGTGCTGGCACGGGCTGCCGCCCGGGCGCGGCGCAACAATCCCTTCGCATCCTGACGACGTTTGAAAAAAAACCGTCGCCAGCGGGTCGGCATGCGGCGTCTGGCCGCTCAGCTCAGCAGCACTTCCAGCACAAACTTGGTGCCCCAGAACGCCAGCATCAGCGAGCAGAACCCGCCCAGCGCCCAATAGGCCGCCATGCGCCCGCGCCAGCCGCGCCGAAAGTGGCCCCACAACAGCACCGCGTAGACCACCCAGGCGACCAGCGAAAACACCGTCTTGTGGGCGAGATGCTGGGCCAGAATGTTTTCCAGATAGATAAAGCCGAGCACCAGACCCGCGCTCAGCAAAACGAAGCCCGCCACCAGAAAGCGGAACAGCAACCGTTCCATGGTCAGCAGGGGGGGCAGCGCGCGCAGCGGCCCGCCGGGCTGGTGGTTGTGAAGACGGCGATTTTGCCACGCCAGCACCAGGGCCAGCAGCGCAGCGATCGTCATCAGGCTGTAGGAGAGCACTGATAGCAGGATATGGGCGCCGAGACCCAGGGGTACCGCGATCAGTTCACGCACATGCTGATCGGTGATCGCCGCCAGCAGAAGCATCACTACCGTCGGTGGAAACAGCAGTAGATAAAGATTCTCCAGCGGGTCGCGGATCGAACTCAACACCACGATGGCGTTGATCAGCAGAAAGATCAGTGCCGAAAACGGGATCAGGCTGACATTCAGCTTGCCGGCTTCGAACACCTGGTGCCAGCCGGCGAGGGCGTGAGCCGCAAGGGCCAAGCCCGTCAGCAGTAACAAGGGGAACTTGGGGCTGACCCGCGCGCGCAAAAAATCCGCGAGGCGCAGCGCAAACGCCAGGCTGTAGAAGAGTGCGGCCAGGGATGCGGGCAACCAGGGTGTCATCGGCGGGAGCGGCTATTGGCAGGCGCCAGAGTGTGGCATATCCGTTTCGTGGCGCAAAGACGCCGTGTAGGCCCCAAGTCGTAATGTCCCCTTTTGGTTGTCGGGGGGTTGCTGGTGGACGAAGGGATATTGACGATGACGGTGAAGGAGCGGGAGCGCTTGCGGGTGGTACAGGCGCTGGTCGGGCGGAGGCCTCGGCAGCGAGAGGCTGCTGCGGAGCTGGGGTTGACTGTCGGTTTCAGAAGACGAAGACACAAAATGCCAGGAGTAGGTTTCAGCGAGCTGAAGATGGCGTTGGACAGAAGCCGAACGCCTGTGCAAGTTAAAAAAAGAGACCGAACAACTAGGGTGCTGTCCGGTCTCCTGGGGTAGGGTATCTGCAGGTTACCCCGCAGTTATATCAGTAGATCGAAGCGATCCGCGTTCATGACCTTGGTCCAAGCAGCCACGAAGTCGTTGACGAACCTCTCGCGGTTGTCGTCCTGGGCATAGACCTCGGCGTAGGCACGCAGGATCGAGTTCGAGCCGAAGACCAGATCGACGCGGGTAGCCGTCCACTGGGTGACACCGGTCTTGCGATCCACGATGGCGTAGCTGTTGCGCCCGGTGGGCTTCCAGCTGTAGGCCATGTCGGTCAGGTTGACGAAGAAGTCGTTGGTCAGCGCGCCGACACCGTCGGTGAACGCGCCGTGCTGGCTGCCGCCGTGGTTGGTGCCCAGCACACGCATGCCGCCCACCAGCGCGGTCATTTCACAAGCGGTCAGGCGCATCAACTGGGCGCGGTCGAGCAACAATTCTTCCGCGCTCACCACATAGTCCTTCTTCATCCAGTTGCGGAAACCGTCGGCGAGCGGCTCCAGCACATCGAAGGATTCGGCATCGGTCTGTGCTTGAGTCGCATCGCCACGGCCCGGCGCGAAGGGCACCGTCACCGCGACGCCTGCGGCCTTGGCCGCCTGCTCGACGCCGACGTTGCCCGCCAGCACGATCACATCAGCCACGCTGGCACCAGTCTCGGCGGCGATGTTTTCGTACACGGCCAGAACCTTGGCCAGTCGGGCAGGTTCGTTGCCTTCCCAGTCCTTCTGCGGAGCCAGGCGGATGCGCGCGCCATTGGCACCACCGCGCTTGTCCGAGCCACGGAAAGTGCGCGCGGAGTCCCAGGCGGTGGACACCATTTCGCTGATGCTCAAGCCGCTGGCGGCGATCTTCGCCTTCATGGCGGCCACGTCGTAGTCGGTGCGGCCGGCAGGCACCGGATCCTGCCAGATCAGGTCTTCCCTGGGCACATCCGGGCCGATGTAGCGCGCCTTCGGACCCATGTCGCGGTGGGTCAGCTTGAACCAGGCGCGCGCGAAGGTTTCCGAGAAGTAGGCCGGATCCTTGTAGAAGCGCTCCGAGATCTTGCGGTAGGCCGGGTCCATCTTCATGGCCATGTCGGCGTCGGTCATGATCGGGTTGTAGCGAATCGACGGGTCCTCCACATCCACCGGCTTGTCTTCTTCCTTGATGTTGATCGGCTCCCACTGCCAAGCGCCGGCCGGGGACTTCTTCAGCTCCCAGTCGTAGTTCAGCAGCAGGTAGAAGTAGCCGTTGTCCCATCGAGTGGGGTGGGTCGTCCACGCACCTTCAATGCCGCTGGTCACGGTGTCACGGCCAATGCCACGGGTGGTGTGGTTTTGCCAGCCCAGACCCTGCTCGTCGAGATCCGCACCTTCCGGCACCGGGCCGAGGTTGGCGGCGTTTCCATTCCCGTGGCACTTGCCAACAGTGTGGCCACCAGCGGTCAAGGCCACGGTCTCCTCGTCGTTCATGGCCATGCGTTCGAAGGTCACGCGCATGTCCTGGGCGGTCTTGAGCGGGTCGGGCTTGCCGTCCACGCCTTCGGGGTTCACGTAGATCAGGCCCATCATCACGGCGGCCAGTGGGTTTTCCAGCTCACGCTCGCCCGAGTAGCGACTGTTGGCGCCGCCGCTGGGAGCCAGCCACTCTTTTTCGGAGCCCCAGTAAGTGTCTTTTTCCGGATGCCAGATGTCTTCACGGCCAAAGGCGAAGCCAAAGGTCTTCAGGCCCATCGATTCATAGGCAACGGTGCCAGCCAGGATGATCAGGTCAGCCCAACTGAGCTTGTTGCCGTATTTTTTCTTGATCGGCCACAGCAGGCGACGCGCTTTATCGAGGTTGGCGTTATCGGGCCAGGAGTTGATTGGAGCGAAGCGCTGGTTGCCCGTGCCGCCGCCGCCACGGCCGTCCGCGATGCGGTAGGTGCCTGCCGAGTGCCAGGCCATGCGAATCATCAGGCCGCCGTAGTGGCCCCAGTCCGCAGGCCACCAGTCCTGGCTGTCGGTCATCAGCGCAACCAAATCTTTTTTGAGTGCGGCGACGTCAAGCTTCTTGACCTCCTCACGATAGTTGAAATCCTTGCCTAGCGGCCTGGTCTTCGTATCGTGCTGGTGGAGGATGTCCAGGTTCAGTGCCTTTGGCCACCACTCCATGTTTGACATATCGGTCGACGTGGCACCACCATGCATTACGGGACATTTTCCCGCAGATTTCGTTCCTGTTGTGTCCATGCTCATCTCCGTTGTTGTCTTTCCATCAAGGATTTAGAGGACGCACCCAGAGGCGCCCGTGACTCTCGCGGCCGGCCACAAAAACCGTAGGGTCGTTGACCAATTTGAGGTGCAGCGTTCGCCTGTCAGCGGCCTTGACCCCTACTCTAGGGGGCTCATATAATTAGATCAATCAATAAATTTTTGATTAACAATTCGCCTTATACGAATAAGGGCGTACATTCGAATGAAGTTAATTCCCACACTGAAACAGCTTGAGTACCTTTCGGCGCTCGCTGAAACGCAACACTTCGGAAAGGCTGCGGAACGATGCAGCGTCACCGTATCGACACTGAGTGCTGGCATCCAAGACCTCGAGGATGTGCTGGGCGTCGCTCTGGCAGAGCGCACGAAACGTCGGGTGCTCATCACGTCGCTCGGCAATGACATCGCGATTCGAGCACGAACGCTGCTGCTTGGGGCCGAGGACATCATGAGCCTCGCCACCACCAACCGAACTCCGCTCACGGGCGACGTCCGGCTTGGCGTTATCCCCACGGTTGGTCCGTTCCTGCTGCCACGCATCTTGCATGGCCTGCGAACAAGTTATCCGGCCCTGCGACTGATCCTCGATGAGAAGCTTACTCAGCCATTGCTCGACCGTTTGCGATTTGGTGAGCTCGACCTGGCCCTGATTGCGCTGCCATTCGATACCCGGGAGCTCGCAACGCAAGTGCTGTTCGAGGACGAGTTCGTATTCGCTTGCAGCGAAGGCCATCCCTTTGGCAGGCAACGAAAGGTTTCCATGGCTGATTTGGCGAGAGAGCCCCTGATGCTTCTCGAGGAGGGGCATTGCTTGCGTGCCCACGCACTTCAGGTTTGCACGCAGCGCGGTAAGGATCGCCGCAGCCCGTTCGAGGCCAGCAGCTTTCATACCCTCGTGCAGATGGTTGGCTCCGGTATCGGCGTCACGCTGCTGCCGAAACTGGCCGTCGATATGGGAATTGCGGACGGCATGGATATTTCTTTGCTCCCTCTGGCGGAACCCGCCAGCCGTCAGATCGCTCTGGTTTGGCGACAGGCATCACCTCGTCACGACGAGTTCGCGATGCTGGCGCGCGCAATCCAAGATCTGGTGGCTCGTCCATCGGCGACTGCAAGGCGATCCCGATGACCGCCCGCCGGAATCGAAAAGCGGTATGCAATCCGCACCAGTGGTCTTCGTCAAGCACCCCAGCCAAGCCATGGTGGCCCGTCAACTGGCGTTGCACAATTTCCGCCGCGCATGCATGAATCGAAGGACTAAGGCGCTGTGGATCTAGCCACGTCCCCGGCAGGATGGTTTGCTGGGTCTGGGTGTCGCGCTGCTCGGCGTGCTGGTGCTGCTCGCGCAGAGCCTCGCGCAGAGCCTCGCGCAAGTGATCGGCGGCACCGCGGGTCCGGGACTGCGACTGGCGATGTTGGGCGGTGCGGCAGGATTTGCCACCACCGCGCTCGGTGCCTTGCCGGCGCTGGTGATGCGCTCGCTGCCGCAACACTGGGAAGACTGTCTGCTGGGGCTGGCGGCCGGCATGATGCTGGCGGCCAGCGCGTTCTCGCTGCTGCTGCCCGGGTTGGACGCTGCCGAGCAGCAACTCGGGCACGCCGGACTGGCGTCGGGCGTGGTCGTGCTGGGCATGGCGCTCGGCGTGCTGCTGATGCTGGGCCTGGACGCCTTCACGCCGCACGAGCACGACAAGACTGGCCCCTGCGGCCCGGGGCATCAGCAGTGCGGGCGCATCTGGCTGTTCGTGTTTGCCATTGCGCTGCACAACCTGCCCGAAGGCATGGCCATCGGCGTGAGCTTTTCGCAGGGCGACCTGAGTGTCGGGCTACCACTGACGACAGCCATCGCCTTGCAGGACATTCCCGAGGGACTCGCCGTTGCGCTCGCCCTGCGCGGTGCCGGCTTCGCGCCAGGTGTGGCCGTGCTGGTGGCGGCGGCCAGCGGGATTCTCGAACCGCTGGGTGCCCTGCTGGGCGTTGGACTGTCCAGCGGTCTGGCACTGGCTTATCCCATCGGGCTGGGTCTGGCGGCGGGTGCTATGCTGTTCGTGGTGTCGCACGAGGTCATTCCCGAGACGCATCGCAATGGACACCAGACTGCGGCAACCCTCGGCCTGATGGTTGGATTCGCGCTGATGATGGTGCTGGATACCAGCCTGGGCTGATCACTTTTCAACAGGAGAACTCAAGATGGCAGACAAGAAGAGCAAAACGACATCGATGGATATCGGTATCGAGGCGGCGGATCGCGAGAAGATCGTGAAGGGACTTTCCGCGTTTCTGGCGGACAGCTACCTGCTTTACCTGATGACGCACAACTTTCACTGGAACGTGACGGGGCCGCATTTCAACAGCCTGCACAACATGTTCATGCAGCAGTACACCGAGCAGTGGACGGCGCTGGATGAAATTGCCGAGCGCATCCGGGCGCTTGGGCACCCAGCGCCGGGCACCTACAAACAGTTCATCGCGCTGACTTCTATCAAGGAGGTCGATGGCGTGCCCAAGTCCGACGACATGATTCGACATCTGATCGAGGCGCAGGAAGCGACGGCGCGCACCGCCCGCGCGCTGCTGCCGGTTGCCGACGAGGCCAACGACCAGCCGACGGCCGATGTACTCACCCAGCGGCTGAACGTGCACGAAAAAACCGCGTGGATGCTGCGCAGCCTCCTGCAAGGCTAAGCACCCGGGCGGCCATCGCCGACATACAACGGAGTCCATCATGGTCCACATCCAGCACTTCTTCGACGAGCAGACCTCGACGCTTTCGTACGTCGTTCACGACGGGCGTGTCGGCGTGGTGATCGATCCCGTGCGCAACTACGACCCCAAGAGCGCACGCACCTCGTGGGCCGGGGCTGAAGTCATCGCCGCGTACATCCAGGAGCAGGGCCTGTCGATTCCCTACGTGATCGATACGCACGCGCACGCCGACCATCTGACGGCGATGCCGTTCTTCAAGGAGCGCTACGGGGCGCGAACCGTGACCGGCGCGCGCATGGGCGTGATCCAGGCCATGTTCCGGGACATCTACAACCTCGGTGCGGATTTTCCGGTCGACGCCAGCCAGTTCGACGTACTGATCGACGAAGGCCAGACGCTCGGCGTGGGGTCGTTCGAGGTACAGGCCATGCACACGCCGGGACACACGCCCGCGCACATGTCCTGGAAGATAGGCCATGCTCTGTTCGCCGGCGACACCCTGTTCGCGCCGGACTACGGCGCCGCGCGCTGCGATTTCCCCGGCGGCTCGGCGGCCGAGCTGTTCGATTCCATCCAGCGCATCTACGCGATGCCGGACGATACACCCCTGTACCTGTGCCACGACTACACGCCCGGCGGCAGGCCGATGATGTTCATGACGACCGTCGGCGAGCAGAAGCGCGGCAACGTGCAGATCAATGCTCGCACCTCGAAGGAAGACTTCGTCGCGTTCCGCGCCGAGAAGGACGCGGAGCTGGCGGCACCGGTACTGATCCTACCCGCGCTGCAGGTCAACATCCGCGCGGGCGAACTGCCCGAGCCGGAATCCAACGGCACGAGCTACCTCAAGATTCCGCTGAATATCCTGGGGCGGCGGCGCACCTGATCGGTGGCCGCTGCTGCGTGATCAGGACACGAAGCCACCGTCGTGAATGCGAACGATGGCCCAGGGAGCGGCCGCGTATTGCGGCCACCACTTCAGAATGAAAGCCGGGCGCGCGAGCAAGCCCGCAGCGCAGGCCAGCGCAAGAAGAATCAGCACCAGCGTCATCGGCACGGGGCCGATGCTCAGCACGAATTGACTCGCAAGCGTCCTGTGCGAGCATCAAGCCAAGGTGGCTTCAAGTATTCGCTCTGTGATTCGTGCGGTTATGTGCGGTACGGGGGGCCGTATGTCACGACCCAAGTCGCGCGCCGATCTATGCCCTCACGCGCGCAGTATTGATGAGCACGGTGAGGCTCGACAGGCTCATTGCCAGTGCCGCCATCGCCGGGTGGACGATCCCCGCCATGGCAAGCGGCATGGCAGCGGCGTTGTACGCCAAGGCCCAGAACAGGTTTTGCCGCATCACCGCGCGCGTGCGGCGCAGCAGCGCAAAGATGCTTGGCAGTTGTTCGATGCCGCCGCCGAGCAGGCTGATGCTCGCCGCCGCTTGCGCAGCCCCGGTAGCGCCCGCCACCGCGATGCCGAGATCGGCCGCCGCCAGTGCGGGACCGTCGTTCACGCCGTCGCCGCAGAACGCGACGCGCTGGTTCTGCGCTCGCAGGGCTTCCACCCGTTCGAGTTTGGCTTCGGGTGATTGCGCGCTGGCGTGCTCGGTGTCCAGCACGCGCGCCACGTCGGCGACAACGGATTCACGGTCGCCACTGATGAGTGCGATTCGGCAGCCGAGTTTCTGTAGCGCCTGCACCGCAGCCGGCGCGGAGGCGCGTATCGCATCCTCGAATTCGAAGCTGCCGAGCCAGTGCTGGTTGAAGACCAGGTGCGATTCGGTGCGCGTGCTCTGCGGCGCGGGAATCGTGTGCCCGAGCGTCGCGAGCCAGGACCGGCTGCCGATCAGCGTCTCGCCGGCTGCGTCGTTCCAGATCAGCCCCTGTCCGGGCACATCCTCGCCGCCACCCTCGTTGGGGGACGGCGCCGTGAGTCGTGCCAGGGCTTGCGCCAACGGATGTGGCGACGCGCGCGCCGCCGTTGCGGCGATGCGGTGCAGTTCGTTGACCTCGATACCCGGCGCGCGGTGGGACGCGACCACCACAGGCCGGCCTTCCGTCACGGTGCCGGTCTTGTCGAGCAGCACCACGTCAGGGATGCGGAACTGCTGGATGGCTTCCACGTCGCGGAACAGCCAGCCCTGGCTCGCGGCCACGCTCACCGCGCGGGTCGCAGCCAGCGGCACGGCGAGCGCCAGCGCGCAGGGGCAGGCGATGACGAACACCGCCAGTGCGCGCACCGCGGCATCGAACGGTGTTGCGTCCTGCCCCAGCGCCAGCGTCGCGCCGAGCGCGGCGGCGAGCGCAGCAATCGGCAGCAAGCGTCGTGCATAGCGATCCACCTGGCGCTGCCATGCCGGTTTCTCCGTGAGCAGGCGCCGCACCTGGCTCGCGAGCTGGTCGAGACGACGCGCGCCGATGAGGTTTGTGGCCACCATCACGCCCTGGCCGCCGATGAGACGGTCTCCGGCCCACACCGGGTGTTGTGGGTCGAGGGCTACAGGCTCGGCCTCGCCGGTGAGGCGCGCGCGATCCACCCAGAGCTGGCCTTCCGCGAGATGGCCATCCACGCGCAGCGTGTCGCCGATGCTCAATTGCAGCCGATCACCCTGGTGCACTTCGGTCGCCGCGATGGACTCGATCTGGCCGCTGGCGTTGACGCGTTGCACCGGGCCTTCGCCGGTTTCCAGCAGCGCGCGCACGCGGCGTGCGGCATCGGCGCGCACGCGACGATCCACGATGCGGGCGATGAGTTGGAACGTCACCAGCATCAGCGCGGTATCGAAATAGACCTCGCTGCGTCCGGCGGCCAGCGCGATCACCGACAACAGGACCGAGAGCAGCACGCCCAGCAAAATCAGCGCATCCAGACCCGGCGCGCGGACGCGCAAGGTGCGCCAGCCGGCGACGTAGAACGGCCAGCCCGACCAGAGCAAGGCGGGCAGGGAGAGCACCCCCGCACTCAGCGCCAGCCCGTAAGCCACCGACGCCGACGGTTCGCCGAAGTACAGGCCAGCGACGGCGAACATCGCCCACATGCCGCTGAACACCGCGACCGCGAGTCGCGCGCCGAGCCGCAACTCGCGTTGCTGGGCCGCGTCGGCAGGTTCGCTGAGCGTGCGCACGGTGTAGCCCAGCCGGGCGACCGCCGTGCGCAGCGTGTCCAGCGAGGTGATCTGCTCGTTCCACTCGACCACCGCCGCGTCGGCGGCGAAGTGCGTGCTGGCCGCGATCACGCCGGGCTGACGGTTGAGCAGGGCTTCTACCGCGGCGGCGCAGGAGGCGCAGAACATGCCCTCCACAACGAACACTTCGCGCCGCGTGCTCGGTGGCGTCACGGGTCTGCGGTGTATCCGGCGGCGTGCAGTTCGCTGCGGAAGTGCGCGTCGAGTCCTGCGCCTCGCGCGCTGAACGTCACACGCTGGTTCGGCACATCAATCGTGAGCGCTTCGATCTGCGTGTCGTCAGCAAACCACTTGCGCAGACGCTGTTCGCAGGCCACGCAGTGAACGCTGCTCACGCGGTAGGAGTAGTTCGTCGCGCTCATGGTGCTGCGCGCTTGAGCGAGAACGCGCCGCGCAACTCGCCAATCTTGTAGCCGGTGGCGGTGTCGTGCGGGTAGTCGGCTTTCAGAGCCGCGCGCAGGGCCTCGGGTTGTGCGCTCGCATCGCCGTGACAGGCCAGACACATCGGCGCCACTGGAATTGCGGCGACGAGGCGCTGGTATGGGCCGGCAGGCTCATCGACCGTGCTGAAGCGGCTGAGTGTATCGGGCTTCTCGCCCGCGCTGATTCGCTTCTGGAAGTCGGCAAGCTGCGCCTGTTCCCAGGCGTCCGGCAGGCCGCTCTGGGGATTGCGCACGCGCGTGCCGATACGCCGCACCTGCCAGCCCGTTTCGCGCGACAGCCGCGCTGCAATGGCAGGTGCCTCGTCCTTGCAGATGCGCACCGCGTTCACGGGGCCGCCCTCGGCCATCGCCGCTTTCAGCTTGCCGCCGAGTTCCTGCTGGAAGCGGCTGGCAATGGCGCGGGCCTCGGCGGCTGCCGGCGGTTCCTCGAACGCAGTGGCCGCCGTGGCGCTCAGCGCGCAGAACGAAACAAGGTAGAGGACGCGTCGCGCATTCATGGCGATGTCCCTGGGTACCTGGGTGAGCCTTGCATTCGCATCACGGCGCGCCCACTTTGTCCTTTAGTTCGGCTTCGCTCCAGGGTGTGGATTTGTCTGCGAAGGCCTTGCGGCCTGATGCGATATCGTCGGCGGTGATCTCCGCGGCCGCGTTTCCCCAGCTCTTGCGTACATGGGTCAGCACCGCTGCAATTTCGGCATCTTCGAGTTGTGCGAATGCAGGCATCACACCCGCGTAGAGGCTTCCCTTGACCGTTATCGGCCCGCTCATTCCGTGCAGCAGAATCTGGATGGGGATGTCCTTGCTGGCAAGCACCCACTCCGATCCAGCCAGCGGCGGAAACGCACCCGGCAGGCCCATACCGGTGGCTTGATGACACGCGGCGCAGTTGCCGGCATAAACCGCGGCGCCGTCGGCCTTGGCGGTGGGGTCGACGACGACGACTGAACGGCGGTCGCCCGCTTCGCTGGTGGCACCGGTGGCCGAGAGAAGGTCGTGGAAGTAGTAGAACGCACCCCAGGCAATGATGCCGAGAAACACCACGAGCAGCGGCCAGCCGATGGGGGTATGCAGTTCTTCCGGCTCGCGCTGTTCGCGGTGCTGCGCCGGGTTATCGCGTGGTTCGTGACTCATGGCTGAGCCTCTGTGGCGGCTGGCGCGGATTTATCGAGGGTGGGAATGACCTTGACCGAATACGTCCGATCCAGCTCGCGCAGGTATTGAACGAGGTCCAGCGCGTCCGGTTTTGCGATCAGGCGATGGCCGGGCGAGAACGCCTCGGGCAGCTTCAGTTCCACGTCGGACGCCGATTTCTCTTCCATCACTTCAAACAGGAAGGGATACGCCGGCATGGTGCTGCCTGGCACCATCGCGCGCGGGTTATAGAGATGGGCCAGGTGCCAGTCCACCGAGGGCTGGCGCGCGCCGATGTTGAGCAGGTCCGGCCCCGTGCGCATGCTACCGAGCAGATGCGGATTGTCGTAGCTGTAATCGCCCGGCACTGAGGGACGGCCCCAGCCGCGGATGCCGTCGGGCGCCTGTGCGGGATCGCGCGGCTGCTGGCTGTGGCAGTAGACGCAACCGAGGCTGACGTAGACCGCGCGGCCGCGCAGCGCCTGCTCGGAGTAAGGCTTCAAGCCCTCCGAGGGATGACTGCGCGACTGCGTCTGCATCGACGGCATGATCACGATCATCAGCGTCGCAAACAGAAGGATGATCGCCGCCGCAGCGATGATGCCAATGGCGCGGGTCACGACGCGACTCCCTTGGCCGTCCAGCGTCCGTCCGGCAATTGGGGTGCGCCTTCACGTCGCGGCCCTTTGCGCGTCACCATCATCAGGAAATGCGCGGCGAAGACCAAGTGGCCGAGCGTCATCAGGCTGCCGCCCACGGAGCGTGCCTGCAGGTAGGGCAGGGTCAGCTGACCGACTCCATGAAGCTGCGTGCGGGATCGAGCATGGCCAGGCCCTGCAACCAGCCGCCCAGGGTCAGCGGCCAGAAGTAGATGCCCCAGCCGACGAACACCAGCCAGAAATGCAGCGAGATGGCCCAGGCATGCGGCCATTCCCAGTCGAGCAGGCGCGGCAGGATGAAATACACGCTGCCGAACAGCACGAAGCTCAGGAATCCATACAGCCCCATGTGCGCGTGCGCCACGGTGTAATGCGTGAAGTGGGTGATGGTGTTGACGCTGCGCAGCGCCTCCATCGAACCCTGAACCGAGGCAAAGGTGTACATCATGGCGCCCAGCACGACAAAGCGCAGCGTCGGCGAATACAGCATCAGACGAAAGCTGCCGAGCATGGTCATGTGGTGGTTGACCGCCACCGCGATCACCGGGATCACCATCATCACGCTGTGCACGATGGAGATAGTGACGGCCCAGGTTGGCACCGGCCCGCCGATCAGATGGTGCAAGCCCACCTGCGAGTAGAACAACGCCAGCGCCCAGAATCCGATCAGCGAAAGGCCGTAGGAGCGGATCGGTTTGCCGATGATCTTGGGAATGAAGTAGTAGGCCGCTGCCAGCCCCAGCGGCGTCATCCAAAGGCCCAGCACGTTGTGCGCGAACCACCAGTTGAGCATCGCCTGATCCACGCCCACGAACAGATTGGGGATGTTGGCGGTGACGAACAGCATGGGAAACCACACCAGCGCGGCGATGAGATACCAGGCGCTGACGTACAGGTGGCCGACGCGCTTCTTGATCAGAGTGAGGATCAGCGGCACCGCGGCCAGCGCGCCGCCGATGACCAGCGCGATGTCGGTCTGCCAGGGAAACTCCAGCCATTCCAGGCCATCGCTAAGGCCGGCCAGAATCGCCGCAGTGCCGAATATCAGGCCTGCGTTCCAGATCAACCCGCCTGCGATGGCGTAATGACCGCCGACCAGTGCGGTCTTGAACAGGCGCGGAATCAGCCACAGGCCGACGCCAACTCCGGCCATCGACGCCCAACCGTAAGCCACGACGTTAAGGTGCGCGGGACGGATGCGGCCGAAGGTGAGCACGGCCTCCTGCACAAGCCAGTCGGGCAGATGCAGTTTGATCGAGGCGATGACGCCGAACACTGAGCCCAGCAGCAGCCAGACCATCGACGACGACAGCCAGAACAGCACCGGCATGCGCGAGGATTGGTCTGCAATGGTGCGTTCGAACAACTCTTCGGAATCAGACGCCTGGTGCGCGGCCTTGCGCGCGTTCTGCATGACTGCGCGAGCAGCCGATGGTGTCGCGGGGTCTTCGACTTCGCCAACTTCGCCGGGCGCGAAAATGGTTTCGGCCGCTTGCTGGCCCATGCCGAATTGATCGTTGGCCAGCGCCCATACGAGCAGGGCGAGACCTCCGACCGAAATCAGGAAGGTCATCGCCAAGAGGAATGCGATCGAGAGGCTCATTCACCGGCTCCGGAAATGTACGACTGCACAACGGGGAACACGGTGCGCTTCAAACCTGCGTCATGCGCAGGTAGGGGCGAATCTCGTCCCACCCCTGAGGAAACAGGTCCTTGGCCTGCTCGTTCTTGATGCTCGGCGGAATGATGACCTTGCCGCCGGGCGTCCAGTCTGCGGGGGTCGCCACGCGGTGCTTGTCGCCGAGCTGGAGCGCGTCGATCACGCGCAGGATCTCGGCGAAGTTGCGGCCCACATTCATCGGGTAGGTCATGGTCAGCCGGATCTTCATGTTCGGATCGATGATGAAGACCGAACGCACTGCGGCGGTCTCGCTCTGACCTGGATGGATCATGTCGTACAGCTCCGCGATGCGGCGGTCCTTGTCCGCCACGATGGGGAAGCGCAGTGTGGTGTTTTGCGTGTCGTTGACGTCCTCGATCCACTTCAGATGTTCTTCGACCGAATCCGTCGACAAGCCCAGCGGCTTGACGTTGCGCGCGGCGAATTCACCGGCAAGCTGCGCCGTGCGGCCCATCTCGGTGGTGCAGACCGGCGTGAAATCGGCGGGGTGGCTGAAGAAGAAAACCCAAGAGTCGCCGGCCCACAGGTGAAAGTCGATATTCCCGGTGGTGGTGGCGATCTGGAAGTTGGGCGCGGTGTCACTCAATCGAAGGCTCATACGGAATTTCTCCTGAAATGCGCGAACAAGGAATCCTCTATGACCAACCAAGTGTCAGGTCCGCATCGGATGCCCCGGTGGCGGATCGGGACCTTTTAGTGACAAGGTCCGCACCGCTCGCGCGATGATAGCAGTACATTGGGGAGGACCCGGCAGAAAAGAGGACACTTCTATTTGGGGTTGACAGACCCCGCGCCGGCGTTGAAGTCCTGTTGCGCGACGGGCGGCTATAATGCAGGCCCCAATTCGTCCGGATGTCCGCAATGGCATTGTTTGAAAACCTCGGCGGCCGCCTCGGTGACAGCTTTCGCAAAATCGCCGGCAAGTCCCAGCTCAGTGAAGACAATATCCGCGACACGCTGCGCGATGTGCGCATGGCCCTGCTGGAAGCGGATGTCGCGCTCGCGGTGGTCAAGGACTTCATCGACCGCGTGCGTTCGCGTGCGCTCGGCACTCAGGTCGGGCGTGGACTGAATCCCGGGCAGCAGTTCCTGAAGCTGGTTCAGGACGAACTGGTGCACCTGATGGGCGACGCCAACACCGGGCTGAATCTCGCGGTGCGTCCGCCCGCGGTGATCCTGATGGCGGGGCTGCAGGGCGCGGGCAAGACCACCTCGGTGGCCAAGCTCGCGCGCTATCTCACCGAGCGCGAAAAGAAAAAAGTCATGGTGGTGAGCGTGGACGTTTATCGCCCGGCCGCGATCCAGCAGCTCGCCACCCTGGCGGCGGAAGTCGGCGTCACCTGCCTCGCGAGTCACGGCGACGAGACCCCGCTCGCCATCGCCGAGCGCGCCGTGGCCGAGGCGCGGCGCGGTTTCGCCGATGTGCTGATCGTCGACACCGCCGGTCGCCTGCACATCGATGCGGCCCTGATGGAGGAAATCCGTGCGCTGAGCGTGGCGCTGGCGCCCGCCGAAACCCTGTTTGTCATCGACGCCATGATCGGCCAGGATGCCGTCAACACCGCGCGTGCCTTCGACGAAGCACTGCCGTTGACCGGCGTGATCCTCACCAAGGTGGACGGCGATGCCCGCGGCGGCGCCGCCCTCTCGGTGCGCCACGTCACCGGCAAACCGATCAAGTTTCTCGGCGTGGGCGAGAAGACCGACGCCCTCGAGCCCTTCCACCCTGACCGTATCGCCTCGCGCATCCTCGGCATGGGCGATGTGCTGTCCCTGATCGAGGAAGTCGAGCGCAAGGTCGATCGCGCCAAGGCCGAAAAGCTGGCCCGCAAGGTCGAGAAGGGCACCAAGTTCGATCTTGAGGATCTGCGCGATCAGCTTCAGCAGATGCAGAACCTGGGCGGCATGGGCGGGTTGCTCGAAAAACTGCCCGGCATGGGCAACGTGGCGCGTCTGGCGGAGCAGAGCAACATCACCGCGCAGTTCAAGACCATGACGGTCATCATCGACTCCATGACGCGAGCCGAGCGCGCCGACCCGGAGCTGCTCAATGGCTCCCGCAAGCGCCGGATCACCACGGGCTCGGGCACCTCCATCCAGGATCTCAACCGGCTGCTCAAACAGTACAAGCAGATGGCCAAGACCATGAAAAAAATGAAGGGCAAAAACCTCGGCCGGATGCTGCGCGGCATGGAAGGCATGTTGTCGCAGGGGGGTGGTCCGGGAGGCATGCCGCGCCGGTGAGCGGACTATCGGTCCGGACATGCTTGACGGCCTCGAGCAACCCGGGCACCTTTGGATACGCCCCTGCAATAAGGAAACGCCACCCATGGCCAGCGTGTCGACCTACACACCACCAAAAGTCTGGACATGGAAATCGGGTAACGGCGGTAACTGGAGCGCGATCAACCGGCCCGTTGCCGGCGCCACGCACGAGAAGATCCTGCCCATCGGCAAACATCCGCTTCAGCTCTACTCACTGGCGACGCCCAATGGGGTGAAGATCACGGTGATGCTGGAGGAACTCCTGGCGCTCGGCAGGTATGGCGCGGAGTACGACGCCTGGCCCATCGATATCGGCGAAGGCGAGCAGTTTGGCAGCGGGTTTGTGGCCTTGAATCCGAATTCCAAGATTCCCGCGCTGCTGGATCGCAGCATCGCGCCGCCGACCCGGGTCTTCGAGTCCGGAGCAATCCTGGTCTACCTGGCGGAAAAATTCGATGCTTTTTTACCCACGGAGCCTTCCGCGCGTGCCGAATGCCTGTCGTGGCTGTTCTGGCAGATGGGCAGTGCGCCCTACCTGGGCGGCGGCTTTGGGCACTTCTACAGCTATGCGCCCGAAAAAATCGAATACTGCATCGACCGCTACGCCATGGAAGTCAAACGCCAGCTCGATGTGCTGGACCGGGATCTCTCGACGCGCCGTTATCTGTGCGGCGACGCTTACACCATCGCGGACATCGCCACCTATCCCTGGTATGGCAGCCTGGTCCTGCACAACCTTTACAAGGCGGCCGAGTTCCTCGACGTCGCCTCCTATGCCCATGTGGTCCGTTGGGCGGCGGCGATAGAGGCGCGCCCGGCGGTCCAGCGCGGCCAGCGCGTCAACAAGACCTGGGGGCCGGAAGCGGAGCGCGTGCCCGAACGCCATGACGCGGGCGACTTCGATGGTGTCACCCCGGGATAAATGATCCGCCAGCACCTCCGGAAGAGGTGCGTGTCGTCCACAACGCTGGGTTGCGTCGACGGCAGGCAATGCTCGTGATTCCATCCGCCGAGCACAGACCCGACCGCCGTAATTGTTTAATCGCGCATGTTCAGTTGGCGGGCAGACTTGCCCGCTAGCCGCGCATGCCCACTTGCTCCCAGCCAGGGGAAAGGCTCTGCTGCGCGCTGGGGCGCTGGTCCATGCGCTGGAACCAGGCGTTGATGTTCTTCAGCTCGGCCGGAATCGGCTGACCCACGCCCTTGGCGAAATCCAGGCAGCAGTAGAGAGTGATGTCGGCAAGCCCGATGCGGTTGCCGCCGACAAAGTCGCGCCCGCTCATCAGGCCGTCGAGCCACGCCAGCTGGTTTTGCCTTTGGCCTTTAGTCCATCGGCCGCTTCCGGAATGCAGTACATGCGATCCTTGAACAGTCCCAGGCCCTCGGCGTAGCGGAAGCCGTTGTAGATGTTCTCGGTAATGTTCAGCTCGACCCGGCGTTGCCACATGCGGCCGACGGCGCGCTCCCTGGCATTGCTGCCGATCAGCGTCGGGCTCGGCTGGGTCTCTTCCAGATATTCGCAGATGGCGGCGGTCTCGGCGATCACGGTACCGTCGTCCAGTTGCAGGGCCGGCATCTGGCCGCCGGGATTCTTGTCGGTATAGGGTGGCTTGCGGTTTTCCCCGGCCAGCAGGTCGAGTTCTTCGGTGGGCAGCTCGATACCTTTCTCCGCCATGAACATGCGCACGAGGCGGGGGTTGGGGCCAAAGGAGTTGATCAGTTTCATGAGGGTCACCGGTCTCGGGGTTGGGCTCGGGATTAAAGTCTCTCACGAGGCGATTGTGAAGACCTCCAGGCGGGTTTCGTCCAGGGTTGGATAGCGCAGCGCCAAGCGCCAACGGGTTGGCTCGACGGCGGCAGGCAAACCGACAGCCAAACCGAACTGGAACTTGGCGAATATCTGGGGCACCATCCGTTCACGAATCTGTTGCGGTGGTGGATTGAAAAAGTCGATACACCCGCTGCCCATGGTTCGCACAATAATGTTCAAAAAAACAGGGGAGCTAGCATGAAGGTCAATTCAGTTTTAGGCCCAATCGCCGTGGAAGATCTGGGAACCACCTTGATTCACGAACACCTGGGAATTGGCTGGCCGGGCTGGGAGCTCGACCACGTTGATTTCGACCGCAAAAAGGAGGGCAAAAGAATTGTAGACAAGCTGAAGGAGATCAGAGATCTCGGGATCAAAAGCTTTGTTGATCCCTGCCCGATGGAGCTGGGGCGCGATCCCGAATTTTCGGCGGAAATGTCGGACAGATCCGGAATCCAGATCGTCATTGCCACGGGTTTATACAATGACGCGCTGGGTATTCCGCAGCATTTCCGGCTGATGGACATCGACGGCATCGCAGAACAGTATGTAAGCGAAATAAAAGACGGGATCGGCAAAACCGGGATCAAGGCCGGCATCATCAAGACCGCCAGCGGCGGCATCCATGGCGTCACCCCGCCCGGACAGGGCATCAAGGAGACCGAGGTGAAATGTTTGCGGGCCGCGGCGCGCGCGAGCAAGGCAACGGGCGCCCCGATTCTCTGTCACAACGACGAGATGGATCCCCATGGCCGCGAAACCCTCGATATTTTCGAGGACGAGAAAGTCGACTTCAACAAGGTCCTGATCGGCCACGCTTGTGGTGTCGGTGACATGCGTTATTACTTCGACATTCTCGAGCGCGGCGCCTGGCTGGGCTTCGACCGCTTTGGCATCGAATCCATCGCGTCGGACAAGCTGCGGCTGGCGTCGCTGCTTGGGCTGCTCGCCGTCGGGTACGACCGCATCATGCTGTCCCATGACACGCTCCAATGCTGGCGTGGTCGTGATACCGGTGTGCTGGATAGCATGGCTGCCGCGTCGCCGAACTGGGACGTGTCGCATATCTCACGGAATATCCTGCCAGCCATGCGCAAGGCTGGTGTCACCGACGACAAGATCGATACCCTGATGGTGAAAAACCCCTGTAGCTATTTCGGGATGAAAAAGCGCAAAAAGGGCTGAGGAAGTAACCCGTGGTGTCGCGGTGCCGGAAATGGTGGCGCCGCGGCAGGGGAGTGCCGGTCGGCGGTGTTTGCCAAAGCGATGCTAAAATGGAGGACCCCATCGCTGGCGGATGGGCGCACCAACAGTGGCACCATGGCAAATGATCGGTCCGCGGCGTACTTCGAACCGGCACCTGTGCTGGCTGAGGCTGTCGATGCCGATTGGTCCGGTATTGTTGATGCTGTCTACTGTATCTCGTTGCAGACCCGGCCGGACCGGATGGCGGCGGCCAACGCTGAAATCACCCGGGTCGGACTGGCGCCGCTGACCACCTTCTACCGTCCACTTCCACATCCGGAACGGCCCATTCAGGGTATCTGGGAAAGCCATCGCGCCGTGGCTTGCCACGCGCTGGAACGTGGCTTGCGACGCGTGTTGATTCTCGAGGACGACATACGCTTCAGTCGGCTGCCGACCGCTGCCCGCCGTTCCCGGCTCGCTGCGCAATTGGCTACCTTGCCGGCGGACTGGAATATTTTCTTTCTTGGTCACTGGCCGTTCCGGGCAAGATTCGTTGCGCGCGATCTGGTGCAGGTGGAGTCCGCCTGCGCGCACGCCTACATTGCCAGCGAGCGTGTGCTGCGGTGGCTCGCCGAGCGGCCTTTCGGTTTCCGCGATATTGCATTGCGTCGGGGTGCCGGCAAGGGCATCGACTCCGCGTATTCGGTGCTGCCCGGGTGTTTCGCGGTATTTCCGATGCTGGTGGTGCAGGGTGCAAGCCCGAGCGACCACTTTGCCCATCTGCGCAACAAGGGCGGCCGCAAGTTGCATCACCGGTTGATGCGCTGGCTACCCGCCGAGCGCTTTTACGCCTTCGGAATGCGGGCGGCGGAAGTCGCGGTAGCGGTACGGGCGTTGCCCAGTTTCTTCCGGGCGCTGGTGCGACGCCAGCGCTGAGCGCGGCTATCGCGGCACCAGCAGCAAGCGTTCGAGCATATCCCGATAGATTTCCGACAATAACTCCAGATCGGCGACCGCTACCTGCTCGTCGATTTTATGAATGCTGGCATTGAGCAAACCGAGTTCCACCACCTGGGTGCCGAGGGGCGCGATGAAGCGGCCATCGGAAGTCCCGCCGCCGGTCGACAACTCGGTGTGTGTCCCGGTCCGGTCGTGGACCGCGCCGACCGCCGCATTCACCAGATCACCCACGGGCGTCAGGAAGGGTTCGCCGCTGAGCTGCCAGTCCAGAGCGTACTCGAGCCCGTGGTGGTCGAGAATCGCCTCCGTGCGCGCCTGCAATTGCGCGGCAGTGACGGCGGTGGAAAAACGGAAATTGAACAGCACCCGCAGTTCGCCCGGGATGACATTGGTGACACCTTCGCCGGCGGCGATAGTGGAAATCTGGAAACTGGTGGGAGGGAAATGGGCGTTGCCCCGATCCCAGATTTCCGCCGCGAGGGCCGCGAGCGCCGGGGCGGCGCGATGGATCGGATTGTCGGCGCGCTCGGGGTAGGCGACGTGGCCCTGGACGCCCCGTACCCGCAAGCTGCCGTTGAGGGAGCCGCGCCGGCCGTTGCGAATCACATCGCCCAGGGTGGTGCTGCTGGACGGCTCGCCCACCAGGCACCAGTCGGGGATTATTCCTTGATCGCGCAGCCAGTCCACCACCCGGGCGGTACCGTCGCGCGCCGGGCCTTCTTCGTCGCTGGTGAGCAGAAAGCCGATGCGGCCGGGGTGCTGCGGATGGGCGGCGACAAAGGCCTCGACCGCGGTGACCATGGCGGCGAGCGCGCCTTTCATGTCGGCGGCGCCGCGCCCGTAGAGAATGCCGTTCTCGATCTGCGGCGTGAAGGGCGGATGGCGCCATTCGGATTCGGGACCGGGGGGGACCACGTCGGTATGCCCGGCAAAACAGAACAGCCGACCCGCGTCGCCACGCACCGCCCAGAGATTGCTGACCTCGCCAAATGGCAGCGGCGTGAGCGCGAACCCGGCGGCCGCCAGGCGCGCGCCCAGCAGATCGAGGCAGCCGGCGTCGGCGGGAGTGACCGAGGGGCAGTGGATCAGGTCGCAGGCGAGCGCCAGTGTGGACGTCATCGGGTTCATCGACACGGGCGCGCCTCGCGCTAACGTCAGTTGTGGCTGTGCAGCGCGGCGTTCAGCGCGACCGCGGTCTGGTTGGTCAGGCATTCCACCGCGCCGGTCTCCGAGTTGCGACGAAACAGCAGATCGGACCGGCCCGCGAGATCCCGCGCCTTGGCAGTGCCGGCCGGTTGGCGGCGGTCGTCGAGCAGTGTGACTTTGGTGCCGGCGGTGACATAGAGCCCGGCTTCCACGGTGCAGCGGTCGCCCAGGGGGATGCCGATGCCGGCATTGGCGCCGATCAGGCACTCGCGGCCCACCGAGATCACCAGGTTGCCACCGCCGGACAAGGTCCCCATCGTCGAGCTGCTGCCGCCGAGGTCCGAGCCGGCGCCGACGAATACGCCGGCGGAGATGCGGCCCTCGACCATGTTCGGTCCTTCGGTGCCGGCATTGAAATTGATGAAGCCTTCGTGCATCACGGTGGTGCCTTCGCCCAGATAGGCGCCGAGGCGGACTCGCGCCGTATCGGCGATGCGCACGCCGCTCGGCACCACGTAATCCACCAGGCGGGGGAATTTATCGACGCTGTGTACGGTCAGTGCCCGGTCCTGCAAGCGCGCGCGCCATTGTTGCTGCGCCAGTTCGGCCAGATCGATCGCGCCTTCGCTGGTCCAGGCGACGTTGGGCAGGCGCCCGAATATGCCGGACAGGTCGGTGGCGTGGGGACGCACCAGGCGGTGCGACAGAAAATGCAGCTTCAGATAGGCTTCCGGCACCGAGGCCGGCGCGGCATTGGTCGCCAGCAGCGTGATGACCGGGGTTCGGGATGCGGCCTTCAATTGGGCGGCTTGTTCCGCCAGCGCGGGTTCGCCGGCGGCATCGAACACATTGCTGAGCCGCGTCAGCATGGGAATGTCCGCCTGAATCGCGGCGTTGCCACCCTCGTAGTGGATCGCGCGCGCAATGGCCGCGGTGAGCGCCACCGGAGGATTGACCATCGGATGGGGGTAGAAAATTTCGAGCCAGTCGCCACCGGCATTTTGGGTGCCGAGGCCGAGGCCCAGGCCATAGAATTCCGCCATTGAGATTCTCCTGTGGTCGCCCCGCTCAGGCGGAGCGGAAGATATGTGCGTAGGCTTCGGGACTGAAGCCGAGATAAATACGCCCGGCCTGTTCCAGGACCGGACGCCGAATCAGGGTCGGGTGGGCAAGCAGCAGCGCCGCTGCGGTCGCCGCCGAGAGCCGCTCCCGGGTGTTCGCGTCCAGTTGTCGCCGGTGGTGCCGCGCCGGTTGATGAGTTGCTCCCAGCCCGGTTCGTTCAGCCAGCGCGCGAGGCGCGCGGGCTCCAGGCCGTCGCTGCGGAAATCGTGGAAGCGATAAGCGATACCTTGGTCGTCGAGCCAGCGCCGCGCCTTTTTGACGGTATCGCAATTGCGGATGCCGTAGACATTGACCACGCGCGAACTCACCGGAAAAAGCGGCGGCCAGAATAGCAAATTCGATTGCTTGCCACAGTGGCCGCGGCTCAGGCTTTGCGGGTCATGAGCGGGTGTTTCCGGCGCGGATAACAGGCGCGGCAGATGTCGCAGCGGGTGCCGTCGCAACCCCGCGCGCTGCAATATTCGCGGCCGTAGTAGATGAACTGAAGATGGAGATCGCGCCAGGATTCCTGCGGGAACAATTGCTTCAGATCGCGCTCGGTGCGCGCGACGCTGCTGCCGTTGCTCAGGCCCCAGCGCTGCGCCAGGCGGTGAATGTGGGTATCGACGGGAAACGCGGGATGCCCGAAGGCCTGGGACATCACCACGCTCGCGGTCTTGTGGCCGACGCCCGGCAGGCGCTCGAGGGCCGCGAATGACGCAGGTACCGCGCCGCCGTGTTCCGCGACCAGGATGTGCGCCAGTTGCACGATTGCTCTGGCTTTTTGCGGCGCGAGGCCGCAGGTCCGGATGAGTGCCTGAACCTCTTCCACCGCGAGCGCGGCCATTTGTGCGGGCGTATCCGCGCGCGCGAACAGCGCTGGCGTCACCTTGTTCACCCGAGCATCGGTGCACTGGGCCGACAGCAGCACCGCGATCAGCAGGGTAAAGGGGTCGCGATGATCCAGCGGAATCGGCGGGTCGGGATAGAGCTCCTGCAGGCGCCCGGCGATGTAGCGCGCCCGTTCGGCCTTGCGCATCAGCCGCTTTCCAGCAGCCGCCGGATGCGGATTGCGGCTTCGCGACACTGCGCCAGCGGGGCCACCAGCGCGATGCGCACCCGGTGCGCGCCGGGATTCACGCCATCGCCGCCGGTGCGCGCCAGGTAGCGGCCCGGCACCACGGTGACGTGCTGCTCGGCCAGCAGGCGGCGGGTGAAGGTCTCGTCGTCGATCGGCGTGCGCGGCCAGAGATAGAAGCCGGCACCCGGCCGTGCGACATCCAGGTGTCCCACGAGGATTTCCAGCACCGCGTCGAATTTTTCGCAATACAGGCGGCGGTTTTCCCGCACATGGGCTTCGTCCGCCCAGGCGGCGACGCTGGCCAGCTGGGAAGGCAGCGACATGGCGCAGCCGTGATAGGTGCGATAGCGCAGGAACTGTTCGAGGATGTCCGCATCGCCCGCCACGAAGCCCGAGCGCAGCCCGGGCAGGTTGGAGCGCTTGGATAGACTGTGGAACACCACGCAGCGGCGGAAGTCGTCACGACCGAGTTCCGCACAGGCTTGCAGCAGACCCGGCGGGGGGCTGTCTTCGTCGCCATGGATTTCGGAGTAGCACTCGTCGCTGGCGATGATGAAATCGTGCGCGTCGGCGAGCGCGATGAGTTGCTTCAGGGTCGCGACTGGCGTCACCGCGCCGGTGGGATTGCCGGGCGAGCAGATGTACAGCAATTGGCAGCGCTGCCAGACAGCGGCCGGCACGGCGGCGTAATCCGGCGCGAACCCGGTGGCGGCGGTGCAGGGCAGCAAATGCGTGGCCGCCCCGGCGAGCAGCGCCGCGCCTTCGTAGATCTGATAGAAAGGATTGGGCATCACCACCAGCGCCTCGGCGCGCGGGTCGATCACGCACTGGGCAAAGGCGAACAGTGCTTCACGGGTGCCGTTGACCGGCAGTACTTCGCGCTCCGGATCGGGTGCCGCGTTGAGCACAAAGCGGCGCAGGAGCCACGCGCTGATTCCGGCGCGCAGTTCGGCGCTGCCCTTGGTCGCGGGGTAGACCGCCAGTTGTTCCAGATTGTCGGCGAGCACCTGGCGGACGAAGGCGGGCGCCGGATGTTTCGGCTCGCCCACGGACAGATCAATGGCCGCCAGCCCCCGGGGCGGCGTAACCCCCGCGAGCAGGCGTCGCAGTTTTTCGAAGGGATAGGGCTGGAGCTGGCGCAGATGGGGATTCATCGTTGAACCTGGTAAGGGAGTAAACCGGGAGTCAGGCGCGCAGCGGCATTTCGCGCAGTGCGTCGGTGGCGGCGATCTCCTCGCGATTGCGCTGATCCAGTTCGGCGCAGATGCGGGTGCGCAGTTGTTCGCAGAGATCCTGATCGCACAGCGGGAGGCCATCGGCCCGGGTGACGTAAAAACTGTCCTCGACCCGCTCGCCCAGGGTGGCGATCTTGGCGCTGTGCACGGTGAGCCGGCACTCCAGAAAAATCCGGCCCAGGTGCGCCAGCAGGCCGGGGCGGTCGGGGGTCAGCACCATGATCCGGGTCTGGCCGTGTTCGTCGTTGTTGATGAAGGCGGCGGTTCCCGTGGTCAGTTGCTTGAACTGCCGGGATACCCGGCGATTGGGCTTGGGCAGCGCCGCCATGGGGTCGGTGAGAATGTCCCGCAGCGCGCGCGTGACCTGCCGCACCCGCTGGGTGTTGTCGGCAAAGGCCTGGCCGCAGTCGTCGAGGGCGTAGAACAGATTCAGCGTGCGCCCTTCGCCTGGCGCATAGAGGCGCGCATCGACCACGTTGAGGTTGAGCAGATCGAGGGCGGCGGCAATTTTGGAGAACACGTTGTCGATGCCGCTCGTATAAACGAATACGCGGGTCGCCGTGGCGTCTTCGACACCGGCGTTTTCGAGATAGATGAGCGGATTTTTGCCTTCCTGTTCCCACACCTGTCGGGTGCAGCGGCTGATGGCCGAAGCTTTTTCCTTGAGAAAGAAATCGTCGCCGATCTCGCCCCAGATGGCGCGGCAGCGGGCTTCGGAAATGCCCTCGGCAGCGAGCAGTTCCAGTGCTTCGGTGCGCGAACTTTCGATCCACTCGAGACGATTGACCGGATTTTCCAGGCCGCGCGCCAGCGCATCGCGGGTCGCCAGATAGAGCTGGCGCATCAGGGCGCCTTTCCACTGATTCCACAGGGTCGGGTTGGTGGCATTCATGTCCGCCACCGTGAGCGTGAAGAGATAATCGAGATGGATCTGGTCGCCCATCAGGCGCGCGAAACGGTGGATCACATCCGGGTCGTCGATATCCTCGCGCTGCGAGGTGGCGGACATCAGCAGATGATGTTCCACCAGCCAGGTGACCAGCCGGACTTCCTGCTCGTTGAAATCGTGCCGGCGTGCGAACAGGGCCGCGTCGGTTGCGCCGAGCTGGGAGTGGTCGCCGCCGCGGCCCTTGGCGATATCGTGGTAGAGCCCGGCGACATAGAGCAGCTCCGGCTTGGGCAGGTTTTTGCAGACATGGGAGGCGATCGGAAAGCGTTCCGCTTCGCTCTGGTTCGCCAGGCGACGCATGTTGCGGACCACCTGGATGGTGTGGGCGTCCACCGGGTAGACGTGAAACAGGTCGTGCTGCATCTGGCCGACGATGCGGCCGAACTCGGGCAGATACGAGCCCAGGATTCCGTAGCGGGTCATGCGTTGCAGCTGGTTCGACAGGTTTCCCTTGCATTCCAGCAGGCGCACGAAGAGTGCGTGGTTGCGCGGATCGTTGCGGAATTCGGCGTCGATGCGCCATTGATTGCTGAGAATCTGGCGGATGGTGGTCGAGCGCAGATCCAGGATTTCGGGGTCTTCGCCGAGCAGTACGAAAACTTCCAGCAGGGCCGAGGGTTCGCGTTCGAACATGTCCGGGGCGGTGGTCTCGAGGTGGTCGTTGCGAATCTGAAAGCGGTCGTTCAGCCGGGTGATGCGGGCGCCACGGCCGCGGTGCAGGATTTCCTCGTCCAGGTATTGCAGCAGCATGTCGTTGAGACGCCGCACGGTCATCACGGTGCGGTAGTAGCGCTGCATGAACTGCTCGACCGCGAGGCTCTGGGGCGTATCCCGATAGCCGAACTTTTCCGCCAGGCGGCGCTGGTGGTCGAAGTACAGGCATTCCTCGGCGCGCCCGGCCAGCAGGTGCAGGCCGTAGCGGACCCGCCAGAGGAATTCCTCGCTTTCGCGCAGTTGCGAGTACTCCTCGCGGGTCAGCAGATCGCCGTTGGCGAGCGTTTCCAGCGAGGTGATGCCGAAGTGGCGATGGGCGATCCAGTGGATGGTCTGGATGTCGCGCAGACCGCCCGGCGCTTCCTTGATGTTGGGTTCTAGGTTGTATTCGGTATTGCCGTGGCGCTCGTGGCGCTCGCGCTGCTCATCGCGCTTGGCGCGGAAAAAGCGCTGGGACGGCCAGATTTTGTCGGGCCCGGTTTTCGCCAGCATGGCCTGCTCCAGCGCCCGGTTGCCGGCGATCGTGCGGGTCTCCATCAGGTTGGTCGCCACCGTGATGTCGGCGCGCGCCACCCGAACGCAGTCGCTCAGGGTGCGCGCGCTGTGACCAATGTTGAACTGCAAGTCCCAGAGCGCCGCCAGAAATCCGGCGATACTGTCACGGTAGCGGTCCAGCTTGCGCCGGCGAGTCAGGATCAGCAGGTCGATGTCGGAGTGCGGGTGTAGTTCGCCACGCCCATAGCCGCCGACCGCAATCAGGGCGATGTCGTCGTCCCAGGTAAAGCGCCCCCACATGGCGGCGACCACCTGGTCCATGAACGCTGCCCGTTCGGCGACCAGCAGGCGCACGGGCTCGCCGCCGCGGTAGCGCAGATCGAAGGACTCGCAGGCCTCCTGCACCGCTTTGCGGCAGGCCGGAAGGGATGCGGCGGGATCGAGGCGGGCCGCCAGATCGGCGGTTACCGGCGAGCAATCGAGACCGGGTTGACGCAGTGGCATGAGCGGCGGCCGGCGGGTCAGGGGAAGATTTCGTCGCGGCGCGCGGTGAGGACTTCAACCCCGGTCGCGGTGACGGCCACGGTGTGTTCCCACTGCGCCGAGAGGCGGCCATCGCGGGTTTCGACGGTCCAGCCGTCGGGCTTGAGCCGGGTGTGGTGCTTGCCGGCGTTGATCATGGGTTCGATGGTAAACACCATGCCTTCCTCCAGCACCAGCCCGGTACCCGGCTGTCCATAGTGCAGCACTTGCGGATCTTCGTGGAACTGCCGGCCGATGCCATGGCCGCAATATTCCCGCACCACGGAGTAATAGTTGCCCTCGGCATGTTGCTGGATGATGTGGCCGATGTCGCCCAGCCGGCACCCGGGGCGCACCAGGGCGATGGCCCGATACAGGCATTCCCGGGCTATGCGCATCAGGCGTTCGGCGTGCTCCGGCCACCTTGCCGATGGCGAACATCATGCTGGTATCGCCGTGAAAACCGTCCTTGATGACGGTGATGTCCATGTTGATGATGTCGCCGCTCTTGAGCGCGCGCTGGGCCGACGGAATGCCGTGACACACCACCTGGTTGATGGACGTGCAGATGGACTTGGGGAAGCTGCGGTAATTGAGCGGCGCCAGGATAGCGTGCTGGACACTGACCATGTAGTCATGGCAAATGCGATCCAGCTCCGCCGTCGTGATGCCGGCCTCCATATGGGGTGCGATCATTTCCAGCACTTCCGCCGCCAGTCGCCCGGCGACGCGCATGCGTTCGATTTCCGCCGGGGTCTTGATGCTGACGGCCATGGTCTGAGCGTGTTTCGGGAAGGTGGCCAGTGTACCCGATGTCCGCCCCGTGGTCGCTGCGACGGCCGCCCGGATGCCAGCACCGCGCCGGGATTGGCGCCACTTTCGCCGCTCTTTGTGGTATAAAGCCGACCGCCCTTTCGGGGGCGGTCACCGCGCACTGTGCGCTAACGCCACACACATACCGGCACATTGGTCCTGGGTGCCCTTCGGGGTTGGACGATGGGGTATGTGGAGGTTCAACCCAAAACAGAGGAAAACGCTATGACCACTGTCAGCATGCGCGACATGTTGCAGGCGGGTGTCCACTTCGGCCACCAGACCCGCTACTGGAACCCCAAGATGCGCCCTTATATCTTTGGCGCGCGCAACAAGATTCACATCATCAACCTCGAGCACACGGTGCCGGCCTTCAACGGGGCTCTGGAGCAGGTGCGCCAGATCGCCGCGCGCGGCAACAAGCTCGTTTTCGTGGGCACCAAGCGCGCCGCGCAAAAGCTGGTCAAGGAGCAGGCCGAGCGTTGTGGCATGCCGTATGTCAGCCATCGCTGGCTGGGCGGCATGCTCACCAACTACAAAACGATCCGCACCTCGATTCGTCACTACCGCGAGCTGGAACAGCAGCGCGATGACGGTACTTTCGACAAGCTCACCAAAAAAGAAGCGCTGAACCGCACGCGCATGATGGAGAAGCTTGAGCGCTCCATCGGCGGCATCAAGGACATGGGCGGACTGCCCGATGCGCTGTTCGTGATTGATGTCGACCACGAGCGGATCGCGGTCCAGGAGGCCAACAAACTGGGCATCCCGGTGATCGGCGTGGTGGACACCAACAGCAATCCGGACGGGGTCGATGTGGTGATTCCCGGCAACGACGATGCCATCCGTGCGATCAAGCTGTACACCGAAGCAGTCGCCAACGCGGTGCTGCTGGGCCGGGCCGTGGTTTCCCCCGGAATGGCGCGGGACGAGTTTGTCGAGGTGGTTGAGTCTGAACTGGTTGTCGCCGGCGATAGTCAGAACGGATAGACAGAGTTCCCCCCGCGAGCCGGGCTTTGGGGGAGAGGGGGCTTTGCCCCCTTTCTTTGCTTTGTCCCCGGTGACCGAGGGCTTGAGACGCGGTTCAGTCGACCGCATCGCCCGGCTTGGCACGGGCGGTTGACATCGAACGCATCGGCCCGAATTTGATCAAGAATATGGATAAATCCCTGCGGGGATTATGGAGGCGACACCATGACGACAATCAGCGCAGCGCTGGTGAAAGACCTTCGCGAACGCACCGGGCTTCCCATGATGGAGTGCAAGAAAGCGCTTCAGGAAGCCGCCGGCGACATCGAAGCGGCGATTGAAAATCTGCGTAAATCCAGTGGCATGAAAGCCGCGAAGAAAGCCAGCCGTACGGCGGCCGATGGCGTGATCGCAGCGCGGATGGCGGCGGACGGCAGTTGTGGCATGTTGCTGGAAGTGAATTCGGAAACCGATTTTGTGGCGCGGGACGCGAATTTTCTGGGTTTTGTCGGCCGCGTGGCGGACCGGGCATTTTCCGAGCGTTCCGAGGACATCGCGGCGATCATGGCGGGCGAGCTCGAAGAAGCCCGCCAGGCGCTGGTGCAGAAGATTGGTGAAAACATCGGCGCACGGCGCGCGCGCGTACTCGAGGCGGCGGTGGTGGGCGACTACGTCCACAGCAACAACCGCATCGGGGTGCTGGTCGGGCTCACCGGCGGCTCGCGCGAGCTGGCCCGCGACATCGCCATGCATGTGGCGGCGGTCAATCCGCAGGTAGCCAAGCCTGAACAGATGCCGGCCGAGCTCATCGCCAAGGAGCGCGAAATTTACGCGGCTCAGGCGCGCGCGAGCGGCAAGCCGGAAGAAATCATCCAGAAAATGATCGCCGGGCGCGTGAACAAGTTTCTGGCCGAATCCAGTCTGGTCGAGCAGCCGTTTGTCAAAGATCCCGAACTGACGGTCGGCAAGCTGCTGAAAAGCGCCGGTGCCGACATCGTGGGCTTTGTGCGCTTCGAAGTCGGCGAAGGCATCCAGGTCGAGGTCACCGATTTTGCCGCCGAAGTCGCGGCCCAGGTGCAGGCGTCGCGCTGAACCGGCACGGACTCCAACCATCCCGAGCAAACGTGTGAGCGCAGCCGCCGGAAGCCCCAGGTATCGCCGCATCCTGCTCAAGCTGAGTGGCGAAGAGCTGGTCGGCAGCGCGGAATTCGGGCTTGATCCCGTGGTGCTCGACCGCACCGCGCGGGAAGTTGCGCAACTGGTCGCGATCGGTGTGCAGGTGGGTCTGGTGACGGGTGGCGGCAACCTGTTTCGCGGCGCCGCGCTGGCTGCTGCGGGGATGGACCGGGTGACCGGCGATCACATGGGCATGCTCGCGACCGTGATGAACGCGCTCGCACTGCGCGATGCGCTCGAACGCAGTGGTGTGGCGGCGCGGGTAATGTCCGCGCTCGCCATGCCCGGCGTCGCGGAGCACTACGAACGGCGCCGGGCACTGAGCTATCTGGCGGCGGGCGAAGTGGTATTGTTTGCCGCCGGCACCGGCAATCCGTTTTTCACCACCGACTCGGCGGCCTGTCTGCGCGCGATTGAAGTGGACGCGGACATCATGCTGAAGGCGACCAAGGTGGATGGCGTCTATGCCGCAGATCCGGTGCGGGATCCGCAGGCGCAGTTCTATCCGCGCCTCACTTATGATCAGGTCCTGGAACGCAAGCTGGGCGTGATGGATCTCACGGCAATCTGTCTGTGCCGGGACAACCGGATGCCGGTGCGGGTGTTCCGGATGTCGAAGCCTGGTGCTTTGTTGCAAATCGCTCTGGGCGGTAACGACGGTACACTGATCGGGGAGAGTGAAGGGTGATCGAGGAACTGAAGGCTGACGCCAACGAACGGATGGAAAAGACGGTGGAAGCCCTGACCGCCACCCTGGGCAGACTGCGCACCGGGCGTGCGCACCCCGGGATTCTCGATGGTGTCATGGTGGATTATTACGGCAACTCGACGCCGCTGCGGCAGGTCGCCAACGTCACCGCCGCGGATGCGCGGATGCTCACGATCGCGCCGTGGGAGAAGCAGATGGTGCGCGATATCGAGCGCGCCATCATCAACGCCGGGCTGGGTCTCAACCCGGTCACCGCGGGCGAGGTCATTCGCGTGCCCATGCCCGCGCTCACCGAAGAGACCCGCAAGGGCCTTATCCGGCAGGCGAAGGCGGAAGCCGAGCACACCCGGGTATCGGTAAGGAATATTCGGCGCGATGTGCTGGCCGATATTCGCGAATTGGAGAAAGCCAAGGAAATCGGCGAGGACGACGAACGCCGCGCACAGGACGACATTCAGCGGATCACGGATCGCCATATCGCCCGGGTCGATCTGCTGCTGGCCGAAAAAGAAAAAGATCTGATGGAAATCTGACCCCCCGGGTGAAGGCCATGACAGAGGCTGAATGCCAGGGTTCGAACGGCCACCCGCTGCGGCATGTGGCGATCATCATGGATGGCAACAGCCGCTGGGCCAGCGCACGGGGTCTGCGCGGCGTCAGCGGCCATCGTGCCGGCGTTGAACGGGTCCGTGACGTGCTGGACAGTTGTCAGGCGCACGACGTGGCGGTCATCACGCTGTTCGCCTTCAGCAGTGAGAACTGGCAGCGCCCGGCCGAAGAAGTCAGCGGCCTCATGGCGCTGTTTGCCAATTACCTCAGAAGAGAACAGCGCGAGCTGGTGCGCCGCGGTGTGCGGCTGCGCGTGGTGGGCGCGCGCGAGCGCTTCAGCGCCCGCCTCATTCGCCGCATTGACCGGGTGGAGGCGGCGACCGCCGGGGGGCGTTTGCTGCTCAATCTGGCCGTCGATTACGGCGGCCGCTGGGACATCGTCCGGGCGGCGAGGGCGCTGGCGGAGCGGGTACAGGCCGGCGCATTGTCCCCCGCCGATATCGACGAGACGGCGGTCGAGCGCCATCTCTGCCTTGGCGATGTGACGCCACCTGATCTGTGCATCCGTACGGCCGGCGAGCAGCGCTTGAGTAATTTCCTGCTGTGGCAGCTCGCCTACAGCGAACTTTATTTCGCCGACTGTTACTGGCCTGACTTCGACCGCGAGCATTTCAATGGTGCGGTCGGTGAATATTATCGTCGGCAGCGCCGCTTCGGGCGCGCCGCCAGCCAGATACTGGCGCCGGAGACCAAGTGCTCAAGCAGAGGATAATCACCGGCCTCATTCTCGTCAGCGCGTTTGCGGGATCGTTGCTTGTGCTGCCGGCGCTGGTCTTCGTCGCACTGATCGGCGCCGTGATTCTGCTGGGGGCCTGGGAATGGGGCCGTTTGGCCGGACTTGCGTCACCAGCACAGCGGTCGGCCTATGTCGCGGTCGTCGCAGCCGCCATGGCGGCCTATCACTGGAGCGCCGTCGGGCAGCCGGTTGCCCTGCTGGCGGTCGCGGCGGGCTGGTGGCTGCTGATGCTGTTCTGGGTGCTCGATTACCCCGCCAGCGCGCGTCGATGGAATAACCGCCCGGTCGTTTTGTTCATGGGAGTGATGGTGCTGCTGCCGGCCTGGATCGCGCTCTACTGGCTGCTTGGCCGCGAGCAGGGTGCGCACTGGCTGGCGCTGGTGGTGGCAGTGGTCGCCAGCGCCGATATCGGGGCATTCTTCGGCGGACGCGCGTTTGGCCGCCGCCGGCTGGCGCCCGCCGTCAGTCCGGGCAAGACTTGGGAAGGCGTGCTGTGCGGCATGTCGCTGGCGCTGCTGGTGGGCGCGGCCTGCGCGCCCGGACTGGGGATTGCCGGCAAAGATGGGCTGTACTGGCTGGCGCTGATTCTCGCGACCAGCTTTGCCGGTGTGCTGGGCGATCTGGGGGAGAGCATGATCAAACGCGCCCGCGGGGTGAAAGACAGTGGGTCGGTGTTGCCCGGTCACGGCGGGGTGCTGGACCGAGTGGACAGTCTGTCGGCCGCTTTGCCGGTGTTTGCGCTGGGTATTGCGACGCTCGGCTTTTCCCGGGCGCTGGTAGCGCCCGGTTGAGTACGGCTCGGGCGGCGCCGCGGGGTGTTTCCATCCTGGGCTCTACGGGGTCCATCGGCGTCAGTGCGCTGGACGTGATTGCGCGCCATCCCGGGCGTTTTCGGGTCATCGCGTTGAGCGGTTATCAGCGACTCGATGTGCTGGCCGCGCAGTGCCGGCAATTCGCGCCCGAGTTGGTTGCGGTGCCCACGGCGGCGGCAGCGCAGCAATTACGCGGTCTGGTGCCCGCGTCGACCCGCGTCGCGGCGGGCGCTGAAGGCCTGGACGCCGTAGCCGGACACGAGCGCGCCGATACCGTGATCGCGGCCATTGTCGGTGCCGCGGGCTTGTTGCCAACGCTCGCGGCGGCCCGCGCAGGCAAGCGCCTGTTACTGGCCAACAAGGAAGCGCTGGTAATGGCCGGGCGCCTGTTCATGGCGGAAGTTGCGCGCGGTGGCGCTACCTTGTTGCCCCTGGACAGCGAACACAATGCGATTTTTCAGTGTCTGCCGGCGGTTGGTGTAGATCGGGGCGGTGTGCGGCGACTGATCCTGTCCGCATCCGGGGGGCCGTTTCGCACCACGTCGCTCGAAGCTATCGAAGCCGCGACTCCGGACGAGGCCTGTGCCCACCCGAACTGGCGCATGGGCCGCAAGATTTCTGTCGATTCCGCGACCATGATGAACAAGGGGCTGGAGTTGATCGAAGCCTGCTGGTTGTTCGGCGTCGGGTCGGACCGGATTGAGATACTGATCCACCCCCAGAGCATTGTGCACTCGCTGGTGGAATACACCGATGGCTCGGTGCTGGCGCAACTGGGTAACCCGGATATGCGCACGCCCATTGCCCACGCGCTGGGCTGGCCGGAGCGGATTGAATCCGGCGTCGCGCGACTTGATCTCACGGCGATAGCACAGTTGCAATTCTCCGCCCCGGACCCGCTGCGGTTTCCCTGCCTGCGACTGGCGTACGCGGCGGCCGCCGTCATGGGTGACGCGCCAGCCGCGCTCAACGCGGCCAACGAAGAATCAGTGACGGCATTCCTCGCCGGCAAATTGAGGTTTACGCGGATTGCCGCGGTAGTGGATCAGGTGATGCAGCACTGGTGCGTTGCGGAACCGGACTGTATCGATGCTGTCCTGGACACTGACATCCGTGCCCGCGAACAGGCGCGCGGGTTTATTGAACGCTATGTAACCGAGGGTTGACGCGTGGCAGTTGTACAGCAGGTGCTTTATTTCTTCCTGGTGTTGGGAGTATTGATCACCTTCCACGAATACGGCCATTTCTGGGTGGCGCGCCGGTGCGGCATTCGGGTTCTCCGATTTTCAGTCGGCTTCGGCCCGGCGCTGTTGCGCTGGCACGACCGCAGGGGCACCGAATTCGTGGTCGCCGCGCTACCCCTGGGTGGCTACGTCAAGATGCTGGACGAGCGCGAGGGCGAGGTCGCGGAGAGCGAGCGCGCGCACGCTTTCAACCGCAAATCGGTGGCGCAACGCATCGCCACGGTTGCCGCCGGGCCGCTGGCCAATTTTGCCCTCGCCGTGGTCGCTTACTGGATCGTGTTCGCGCTCGGTGTCCAGGGCATCGCACCGGTGGTGGCCAAGGTGACGCCGGACTCGGTGGCTGCCGTCGCGGGCCTCGCGGCGGGCGAAGAGATCGTGGCGGTGGACGGGGTGGCGACGCCGACCGTGCAGGCGTTGAGCGAGATGCTGGTGCGCCGGCTCGGCGACAGCGGGACCATCAGCTTCCGGGTTGTTACCCGGGGAGCGACCGCTGAGCGCGAGTTGCGCGCGCAGCTTGTGCATTGGGACCTCGATCCCGTCGCGCCCGACCCCATCGGCGACATCGGTATCGAGCTCTATCGCCCGCCGATCCCGGCAGTGGTGGCGAGCGTGGAATCCGGGAGCCCGGCGGCCCAGGCCGGAATGCGCGCCGGGGATCGTATCCTCGCGGCAAATGACACCGCCATCGCCGACTGGGCGCAATGGGTCGAGTATGTGCGCGCGCGCCCCGCGCAGACCATCGCGTTGGTGATTGAGCGGGCGGGAGAGCGGCGGGAGCTGAGTGTGACGCCGAAGTCGATCACCGCCGGTGGCGAGACCTTCGGGCAGGTGGGTGTGGCGGCAGCCGGAGTCGAGTGGCCCGCGGACTATCGACGCGAGCAACGTTACGGTCCCGTCGCTGCCCTGGTCAAGGGCGTTGCCACCACCTGGGATACCGCGGCGATGATTCTGGAGTCGGTCCGCAAAATGATAGTTGGCGATATCTCGGTGCGGCACTTGAGCGGGCCCATCACCATTGCTAAAGTGGCCGGCGCTTCGGCGCAGTATGGTTTGGTACCCTTGTTGCAATTCATGGCGCTGCTCAGCGTCAGCTTCGGGGTGCTCAATTTGCTGCCGATCCCGGTGCTGGACGGCGGACACCTCGTGTATTACGCGCTGGAGGCCGCTCGGGGGCGGCCGCTTTCGGAGCGCATACAGGAGGCCGGGTACCGTATCGGTCTCTCCCTGGTGATAGGTTTGATGCTGCTGGCTTTATACAATGACGTTTCGCGCTTTTGAATGCGATTCGCACAGCGCGCCCGGCGGGCGCTCTCCATCGCCGCACTTTCTGAACCGCTTTTTTTGTGCCCGGAGTTGCTTGTCATCAAACCCTTACTGAGGCGTAGTCTGGCCGGGATCCGGCGCCGCGCGAGTGCGCTGGGCGTGTTGCTGCTGTTGGTGCCCGGACTGACGTTTGCGGCGGCTTTCCAGATCGAGGATGTGCGTATCGAGGGCCTGCAGCGAGTTTCCGCAGGCACCGTGTTCGCCGCCCTCCCGGTAAGCGCCGGCGACCTGATCGATGACGCAGGGATAGGCGCTGCGATACAAACCCTGTTCCGCACCGGATATTTTGAAGACATCCGTATTGTGCGCGATGGCGACGTACTGGTGGTTCGGGTAGTGGAGCGTCCCGCCATTGCCGAGATCAAAATCGACGGCAACAAATCCATCGAAACAGATCAACTGCTGAAGGCGCTGCGCGAAGCGGGCCTGGCGGAAGGGCAGATTTTCAAGAAGACCGTGCTGGAAGGCATGGGGCAGGAGTTGCGGCGTCAGTACGTCGCGCAGGGACGTTATGGCGCCACGGTGAGCGCCGAAGCCCATGATCTGCCGCGCAACCGAGTCCGCATTGATCTCACCATCTCCGAAGGCAAGGTTGCGACGATCAAGCACATCAATATCGTGGGCAACCACAGTTTTGATGAACCCACCCTGCTCAAGATGTTCGAGCTCAAGACCTCGGGCATGTTTTCCTGGTTGAGCAGCGACGACAAGTATTCGCGCGAGAAGCTGTCTGGCGACCTCGAACGATTGGAGAGCTGGTATCGCGATCGCGGGTATCTGCGCTTTGCGGTGACGTCAACCCAGGTTTCGATCAGTCCGCAAAAGGATGCGGTCTTCATCACCGTTAACATCACCGAAGGCGATGTCTACACGGTGGGAGACGTGGAGCTCAGCGGAGAATTGATGCTGCCGGCGGAAGACCTGCGGAAGCTGATCGCGATGAAAAAAGGCGCAACCTTTTCCCAGGCGCTGATGACGGCGAGCAGCGAATTGCTGTCCAAGCGGTTGGGGGTCGAGGGTTATACCTTTGCCAAGGTGGAAGGTTTTCCCGAAGTTGACGAAGAAGCCAAAACCGCCAAAGTGACATTTGTGGTTACGCCGGGCGATCGTGCTTACGTTCGGCGCGTGGAATTTCGTGGCAATATCAAGACAGCCGACGAAGTTCTGCGCCGGGAGATGCGGCAGATGGAGGGCGCTTCCGCTTCGACGGACCTGATCGAGCACTCGAAGGTGCGGCTCGAACGACTCGGAATTTTCAAGAAGGTGGACATCGAGACGCGGGAGGTCCCCGGCACCAGCGATCAGGTGGACGTGTTCTATACCGTGGAAGAACAACCGTCCGGCAGCATCGGCGCCAGCCTCGGACTCGCTCAGGGAGCGGGCATCATTCTCGGCGCCAATATCCAGGAAAATAATTTCCTGGGCTCCGGCAACACGGTGGGCTTCGGCGTCAGTACCAGCCAATACCGCGAGATGGCGTCGCTTAATTACACCGACCCCTATTTCACCAAGGATGGCGTGAGTGTCGGCTACTCCCTGGGCGTGACGCAAACCGACTACAGCGAGTTGAATATGACCTCCTACTCGACGGATAGCTATACCGCGAACACCAACTTCAGTTATCCCTATTCCGATACCGGCCGCATCGGGTTGGGGTTTGGCGTGGAATCTCTCACATTGAAGCCAGGTGCTCTTTCCACCGTCGAGCTCCTCGAGTTCATCCTGAAAAATGGCGATCAGTTCAATATGCTGACCACCAATTTCAACTGGAGCGAATCGAATCTGAATCGCGGCCAGCTGCCTACTCGGGGCGCGTCGAAACGAGTCCGGTTCGAGTTGACTGTCCCTGGCAGCGACCTAGAGTTCTACCGGCTCACCTATACGGGGCACTACTATCGCCCGTTGTCGGGTGATTTGACGTTTCATCTGCGTCAAGATGTTGGTTACGGCGATGGCTATGGCAATACCCAGGACCTGCCATTCTTCAAGAACTACTTCGGTGGTGGTTTTGATTCGGTGCGCGGGATCAAACGCAACACCCTGGGTCCGGAGGATACCCCTATTTATCCAGAACTCACCCGATCCAATGCCATTGGCGGCAATGTCAGCGCCAATGGCAGTGCCGAAGTGCTGTTTCCGGTTCCCTTCCTGAAGGATCGTCGCAATATCCAGCTTGCGCTGTTTCTGGATGCGGGCAACATTTTCAACACTAATTGTGGCAAGGGGCAGGTGGACTGTGCTGCGCCAAATATCGGTGATTTGCGCTATTCAACCGGGTTGAGCGGTATCTGGTTGAGCGGCTTTGGTCCGATCCAGTTGAGTTTCGCGAAAGTGCTCAATGCGCAGTCGACGGACGAAACCGAGTTTTTCCAGTTTTCTTTCGGGCAGACGTTCTAAGCCTGGAGTCGGTGACGGAATTGGTGGCCGGAGACATGATCCGGACGCAGACTCCGGGGATGGTTATCAGCGTTCGTGACAGTTTAATCACCTAGTGGGGGAGATGTTGTGAGACGAATTTTTGCAGGGTCCGTGCTTGTCTTGGCGTTTTTTGCGCTTCCCGCGGCAGCGGTCGATAAAATTGCGGTGGTTGATATTCAGCGGGTGATTTTTACGTCCGATGTGGCCAAGGCTCGGCAGAAGCAGCTCCAGGCTGAATCGGAATTCGTCGGGTTGCAGGCAAAATATGACAGTATCGCGGCCGACGTGAAAGCTCTGCAGAAGAAAATCGAAGCAGAGCGCGATACCATGTCCCAGGAACAGGCGACCGAAAATCAAAAGAAAATGGAATACCTGCGCGCGGATTACGAGCTGGTAGAACGCAAATTGCGAGCCGAGGTACAACAGTTGCAAGGCAAGATCATGGAAGAACTGCAGCCCAAGGTTCAGGCCGCGCTTAAAGAGCTGGTGGACGCCGAAGGCATTACGCTGTTGTTGCAGCGCGAGGCAGTGATCGTGGCCGATCCCGGACTGGATGTTACCAGCAAGCTGCTTGAGCGGCTCAACGCCAAGACCAAGTAAGTGGCGGAAAGCGGCCGCGTCCTGAGTGAGATCGCCACGCATATCGGTGCGACCGTGCGCGGCGATCCGACGCTCAGGATTTATGGCTTGAATACCTTGAAGGATGCGCGCGTCGGCGAGCTGAGCTTTTTTGCCAACAGCGCGTACCGCGACCAATTGGCGCAAACAAGCGCCGCGGCGGTCATTTTGGCCGCATCCGACGCGAGTCACTTCGCTGGCCACGCCCTGATCGCCAGCGATGCCTATGTCGCCTATGCCCGCGCCACCGCGTTGTTCGACACGACCCCTCCCGCCGAGACCGGCGTGCATCCCAGCGCAGTCATTCACCCCACCGCAACCGTGGCCGCAAGCGCCGCGATCGGTGCTCATGTGACCGTCGGCGCTGGCGCGTCGATCGGCGAGCGCGTTGTGCTCGGCCCGGGCACCAGTATCGGCGCGAATTCCGTTGTCGGCGCCGATTGCCGCATCGCCGCGAATGTCACGATTTATCACGGCGTGCGCATCGGCGCCGGCGTGGTCATTCATGGCGGCGCGGTCTTGGGTGCCGATGGTTTTGGTTTTGCCAACGACGGCGGCCGCTGGGTCAAGATTCACCAGCTGGGTGGCGTGATCATCGGTGACGGCGTGGAGATTGGCGCCTGCACCACCATTGATCGCGGTGCGCTGGGCGACACGGTTATCGAAGCGGGGGTTATCCTCGATAACCATGTTCAGATCGGTCATAACGTGCATCTGGGCGAAAACACCGCGATGGCCGCTTATGCGGCGATTGCCGGCAGCACCACGGTGGGCAAGAACTGCATCTTTGCCGGTCAGTCGGGGGCGGTCGGGCACGTCAGCATTTGTGACAATGTCATCGCCCACGCGCGCTGCACTTTGTCCAAGTCCATCACCCGGCCCGGGGCTTATTCCGCCGATCTGTTGATGGACGAGACGCCGCAGTGGCGGCGCAACGCGGCGCGGTTCCGGCATCTGGATGAGTTGGTACGGCGGGTGAAAAAATTGGAAAACAAGATCGGTGACGAATCGTGAACCTATTCTCCAGGCCCCTGACATGAGCTCTTTGTCGATCGAAGACATTCAACGTTTGTTGCCCCACCGCTATCCGATGCTGTTGATCGACAGGGTGGTGGAGGTGGATGCCGGCAAGCGCATTCTGGCGTACAAAAACATCACGGTTAATGAGCAGGTATTCACCGGTCATTTTCCGGTCAAGCCCATATTTCCCGGCGTCCTCATCATCGAGGCCATGGCCCAGGCGGCGGGCGTGCTGGGCTTCGTCACCGTCGATCGGCAGCCTGGGGACGAGCGTCTTTATCTGTTTGCCGGTGTCGACGGGGTGCGCTTCAAGCGCCCGGTGGTGCCCGGCGATCGGATGATGCTGACGGCGGAGATCGACACCCGCAAGCGCAATATCTGGCGCTTCAGTTGCAGCGCCAGCGTCGACGAAAAGCTGGTGTGTGAGGCGAGCATTCTGTGCGCGCTCGAGGCCCCCTGAGCAAGGTCCCATGATCGATCCCCTGGCGAAGATAGACCCCAAAGCCAGTCTGGGCCGCAATGTGACCATCGGCCCCTGGACCCATGTCGGACCCGATGTGGAGATCGGCGATAACACCATCGTCCATTCCCATGCGGTGCTCAAGGGTCCGACCCGCATCGGGCGCGACAATGTCATCTATCAGTTCGCGACGGTGGGTGAGGACACGCCGGATGTGAAGTACCAGGGCGAGCCGACCCGGCTGATCATCGGCGACAACAACCGTATCCGCGAGGGCGTCACCATCCATCGCGGCACCGTGCAGGATCGGGGCGAGACGCGCATCGGCAGTCACAACCTGATCATGGCGTATGTTCACATCGGGCATGACTGCGTGATCGGCGACCATATCATCATGGTCAATAACGCCTCGCTGGCCGGTCACGTCCGGGTCGATGACTGGGCGTTCCTGTCCGGATTTACCATGTTGCACCAGCATGTGCAGGTGGGCGCGCACTCTTTCCTCGGCGCGGCGGCGTTCCTCAATCAGGACTTGCCCGCCTACATCATGGCGGTCGGCTATCCGGCGACGCCAAGGACCATCAACAAGGTGGGGTTGGCGCGGCGGGGCTTTACGCCGGCGCAGATCCGGCTGGTGCAGGGAGCTTATCGAACCCTCTATCGGCGCGGCCTGAAGCTGGACGAAGCCCTCGCGGCCCTGGATGCCACACCGGATCCCGATGCGGTGCTGGCGCCGCTGCTCCAGTCGATTCGGCGCTCCCAACGCGGCATCATCCGCTGAATCCGGTGCCCACCGACCCTTACATCGGCCACCCTTACATCGGAATAGTTGCGGGCGAGGTATCCGGTGATCGCCTGGGCGCGGGGCTGATACGGGCGCTGCGCCATCGCTATCCCGACGCGGAGTTTGCCGGCATTGGCGGTGACGCCATGGCGGGGGAAGGTTTCCGCAGTCTGTATCCCCTCGAGCGATTGGCGGTGATGGGTTTCGTCGAGCCGCTCAAACGCCTGCCCGAGCTGCTGCGCATCCGGCGCGGGCTCGCGCGTCACTTCCGAGTGCGGCGGCCCGCACTGTTCGTCGGCATCGACGCGCCCGATTTCAATCTGGGACTGGAACTGGCATTGCGCCGCGTCGGCATCAGGACCGCGCACTATGTGAGTCCGTCGGTGTGGGCCTGGCGCCAGGGCCGCATCCACAAGATCGCCCGCGCCGTTGATCACATGCTGGTGCTGTTTCCCTTCGAGGCCGAGTTCTACCGTCGCCACGGCGTGCCGGTAACCTGGGTGGGCCATCCGCTGGCCGATGAGCTGCCGCTGGAGCCAGACACCGCCGGCGCGCGGAGACGCCTGGAACTGCCGGCGAATGCGCCGGTGCTGGCCGTGCTGCCCGGCAGCCGCGGCAGCGAGGTCGCCCTGCTGGGACCGCTGTTTCTCGACACCGTAGCGGCGTGCCGGGAGCGGGTGCCCGGATTGCGCTGTGTATTGCCCGCGGCCAACGCGGCGCGCCGAGTCCGGATCGATGCGCTGCTGGCCGCATACCCCGGATTGCCGGTCCAGGTATTGGATGGCCAGTCCCACACCGCGATGGCGGCGGCCGATGCCGTGCTGCTCGCTTCGGGGACCAGTGCCCTCGAGGCCATGCTGCTCAAAAAGCCCATGGTGGTGGCATACCGCACCGGGCGCTTCACCCATGCCGTGGCATCCCGTCTGGTCAAACTCACGCATGTGTCGCTGCCCAACCTGCTGGCGGGGCGCGAACTGGTGCCCGAGTTGCTCCAGGACGCGGCGACAGTGGGAGCCCTCTCCGGGCAGGTGCAGCGGTGTCTGGATCAAACACCGGAGCGCGCGGCGCTGATCGCCGAGTTCGATGCCTTGCATCGGCAACTGCGCCGCGGCGCCAGCGAACGTGCGGCGGCGGCCCTGGTGGAACTGATCGACGCGGCACCATGAAAACGGACCTGAACCAGGGTCGTGTGCGGCTTGCCGGCGTCGATGAGGTCGGCCGCGGCTGCCTGGCGGGCGATGTACTGGCGGCGGCGGTCATACTGGATCCGGCGCGTCCGATCAGCGGTCTTGCCGACTCCAAAACGCTCAGCGCGGCGCGGCGCGAAGCGCTGTATGCGGAAATTCTCGCCAATGCCAGTGCCTGGGCGATTGGACGGGCGACGGTGGCGGAAATCGATACCCACAATATCCTGCAGGCGACGCTGCTGGCCATGCAGCGCGCGGTCGCGGCGCTCGCGCCGGAGCCGGACTTCGTGGTCGTGGATGGCAATCGCCTGCCGGACTGGCACCATGCATCCGAAGCCATTGTGCGGGGCGATGCGCGGATTCCCTGCATCAGCGCGGCCGCCATCGTTGCCAAGGTAACCCGGGATCGGGAGATGGTGGCGCTGGACCGGCAGTATCCCGGCTATGGCTTTGCCCGCCACAAGGGCTACGGTACCCGCGCGCACTGCGCCGCGCTGGCCGGTCTCGGGCCCTGTCCCTGGCATCGGATGTCGTTTGCCCCGGTGCGGCGGGCAACACCGGCGTCTGCTTCCCGCTGAATCCGGATAACGGAATTCGCGTTGCGCGCCTGCCGCATCTGCCCGACAATTCCGGCATAATCGAAATCCCCTGACGCTGCCGGGAAGCTCCATGATCTACGCCGAAATCACCGGATGGGGACGCTGTTTACCTCCCGCTGTCCTGTCCAATCGTGATATCGAACGGATCATGGACACTTCGGACGAGTGGATCTTCAGCCGCAGTGGTATCCGCGAGCGTCGCATCAGTCATGTCATCGGGGCCGAGCTCGGCGTAGTCGCTGGCGCCCGTGCGTTGGCGGCCGCGGGTGTCGCCGCGGCTGATGTCGACATGATCGTCTACGCCACCAGCTCGCCCGACGAACTGGTGCCCAATACCGCCTCCATCGTGCAGAACCGGCTGGGAGCAGTGCACGCCGGAGTGCTGGACATCAATGCGGCGTGCAGCGGTTTCTCTACGCGTTCAACATGGTTTCCGACATGATCCGCGCGGGCAGCATCCGTACCGCGCTGGTGATCGGGTCGGAGCGCCTGAGTTCGTTGATGAACTGGTCGCGACGCGAATCGGCCGTCCTGTTTGGCGATGGCGCCGGTGCTTTCGTACTCCAGGCATCGGTGCACCAAAGCGGGTTTTTTGCCGGCAAGCTCGGTTGCGTGCCCGGCACCCGCGAGCTGCTGGCGATCCCCGATTTCGGCCTGGATGCCATCGCGCAGTTCCGGCCGCTCGACATTTCCATCGACTTCAGCGGGCCGGAAATTTTCAAACATGCCGTCAAGGGCATGGGCGATGCCTGCGAGGCGGTGTTGACCCAGGGTGGTGTCCAGCTCCACGAGATCGACCTGATCGTGCCCCACCAGGCCAATCTCCGCATCGTGGAAGCGGTGGTGCGACGCCTGGGCGTGAGTGCGGACAAGGTCGTGCTGACCCTGGAGAAATACGCCAACACGTCCACCAGCTCGATTCCCATCGCCCTGTGCGAAGCGCTGGAAGAAGGCCGCGTCAAGCCTGGCATGACCATCCTGTTCACGGCGTTTGGCGCCGGTCTGACCTGGGCTGCGAGCTTGCTCCGATGGGGCCCGCGCGTCACGCCCCTCGGCACCACGGACATCGAACTGCCGCCGTGCGAACAAACTGGCCTTGAGCTCACCCAGGCTGCCATTGCGCGGCGGGCGCGGCAGGGCGCCTGACCCGGGAATGAGCGTTTCCGAGCCGCAATTCATCCACCTCGGCGTCCACAGCGAATACTCGCTGGTGGACGGCTTGATCCGCATCGACGAACTGGTCGAACGCAGCGCCGAACTGGGCATGCCGGCGGTCGCGCTGACAGACGTCTGCAATTTTTTTGCATTGGTGAAGTTTTATGAGGCCGCGCAGCGCCGGGGTCTCAAACCCATCTGCGGTGCCGAGTTCACCCTGATTGACGCCAACGGTGCCGCGCCGGCGCGACTCAGCCTGCTGGTGCAAAACGACATCGGGTACCGCAACCTCACGCGCCTCATGTCGCGCGCTTATCTGGAAGGTCAAGTCCAGGGTCGGCCCACCGTGCGCAGGGACTGGGTCACTGCGGCGAGCGAGGGTCTGATCGTGCTCTCAGGCGGCCGATTCGGCGACGTGGGGCAGGCGCTGCTCAGTCGGCGCGAGGACGCTGCAACCTTGTTGCAGGGCTGGCTGAAGGCTTTTCCTGAGCGCTACTACCTCGAACTGCATCGCACCGGCCGTCCCGACGAGGACGAGTATCTGCACCGCGCCGTGGCTCTTGCCGCCGCGCACGACTGCCCCGTGGTCGCCACCAATGATGTGCGTTTTCTCACGCCCGATCAGTTCGACGCCCATGAGGCGCGGGTGTGCATCAACGAGAGCCGTACCCTCAACGATCCGCGCCGCGAGCGGCGTTACAGCGACCGTCAGTACCTGCGCTCGCCCGCCGAGATGGCGGAACTCTTCGACGACCTGCCCGAGGCGCTCGCCAACAGCGTCGAGATCGCCCGGCGCTGTAATCTGGAATTGCGGCTGGATCAGGTGCGCCTGCCGGAATACCCGGTGCCGGCCGGCCTGTCCGCCGCCGAGTTCTTCCACCGGGTTGCCACCGAGGGGCTGAAGCGGCGCCTGGCGGTGCTGCTGGATCCGGCGCAGCCCGATTACGAAGCCCAGCGAACGCGCTACAGCGCGCGGCTGGAATTCGAGATCGGCATCATCGAGCAGATGGGATTCGCGGGTTATTTCCTGATCGTGATGGACTTCATCCGCTGGGCCAAGGCCAACGACATTCCCGTGGGGCCGGGGCGGGGTTCCGGGGCGGGGTCGCTGGTCGCCTATGCCCTCGAAATCACCGATCTCGACCCGCTTGCCTACGATCTGCTGTTCGAGCGCTTCCTCAATCCAGAGCGGGTGTCGATGCCCGATTTCGACATCGATTTCTGCATGGACAACCGCGACCGCGTGATCGCCTACGTCGCGGACCGCTACGGCCGCGAGGCGGTGTCCCAGATCATCACCTTCGGCACCATGGCCGCCAAGGCGGTGGTGCGCGATGTGGCCCGGGTGCAGGGCAAGTCCTATGGCCTTGCCGACAAACTGTCGAAAATGATTCCCAACGAGCTGGGCATCACCCTGGAGAAGGCGCGCGAGCAGGAAGAAGTGTTGCGCGATTTTCTCGCCGGCGATGACGAAGCCCAGGAAATCTGGGGCATGGCGCTCCAGCTCGAAGGCCTGACGCGCAATGCCGGCAAACACGCGGGCGGTGTGGTCATCGCGCCCGGCGCCATCACCGACTTCGCGCCGCTGTACTGCGATGCCGCCGGCGAAGGTCTGGTGACCCAGTTCGACAAGGACGATGTCGAGCGCGTGGGCCTGGTCAAGTTCGACTTTCTCGGTCTGCGCACCCTGACCATCATCGATTGGGCGGTGCGCAACGCCAACCGCGAGCGGGAGCGTGCCGGGGAAGCGCCGCTCGCGATCGCCGCCATTCCCCTCGACGATGCGGCGACCTATGTGTTGCTGCAAAAGGCGCGCACCACGGCGGTGTTCCAGCTCGAATCACGCGGCATCCGCGAGTTGATCCTGCGCCTCAAGCCGAGCCGCTTCGAGGACATCGTGGCGCTGGTGGCCCTGTTTCGGCCGGGTCCGTTGCAGTCGGGCATGGTGGATGACTTCATCGACCGCAAGCACGGCCGTCAGCCGGTGGCGTACCCCCATCCCAAATACCAGCATCCCGCCCTCAAGCCGGTGCTGGAACCCACCTACGGCATCATCCTGTATCAGGAGCAGGTGATGCAGATCGCTCAGGTGCTGGGCGGTTACTCCCTCGGCGAGGCCGACCTGCTGCGGCGCGCCATGGGTAAAAAGAAAGCCGAGGAAATGGCCGAGCAGCGCGCGATTTTTCGCGCTGGCGCCATCGCCAACGGCATCGCGGCGGAGCTGGCGGAAAACATCTTCGACCTGATGGAAAAATTTGCCGGCTACGGTTTCAACAAATCGCACTCCGCCGCCTATGCGCTGCTTGCCTATCAGACCGCCTGGCTCAAGGCCCATCATCCGGCGGCGTTCATGGCGGCGGTGCTGTCCGCCGACATGCAGAACACCGATAAGGTGGTCACGCTGATCGACGAATGCCGGGCGCTGGCACTGAAGGTCGCGCCGCCGGATGTCAACGCCGGGCTGTACCAGTTCTCGGTCGCCGCGGATGGCGGCGTCATCTACGGACTCGGTGCGATCAAGGGACTCGGGCAGGGACCGGTGGACGCCATCATCGCGGCCCGCGAGTCCGGAGGGCCTTTCCTCGACCTGTTCGATTTTTGCGCCCGCGTGGATACCCGCCGGCTCAACAAGCGCGCGCTCGACGCCCTCATTCGTGCCGGTGCCATGGACACCCTGGGTCCGGAGCAGGATGCGTTCGGGGCCGCTGCCGATATCGGTTATCGCCGCGCCGTCCTGTGTGCGGCGACGGATGAAGCGGTGCGCCTCGCGGACCAGCAGGCCCGCAATCTGGATGCCGGCATCGGCGATCTGTTCGGTGGGGCGCCGGCGCAACGGGCGACGCGGCGGGGCTATGCGTCTTATGCGGCTGTCCCCGGATTCGGTGTGGCCGAGCGCCTGCGCGGCGAGAAAGAGACGCTCGGACTGTACCTGACCGGGCATCCCCTCGACGAGTACGTCGATGAGCTGGAACGTCTGGTGCCGCTGCGCATCGCCGCGCTGCGCGCCGCGCGCGAAACCCAGCGTCTGGTCGGCCTGGTGGTCGGCACCCGCACCATGAAGACCCGGCGCGGCGATACCATGTGTTTCATCACGCTCGATGACCGCAGTGGTCGCATCGAAGTGGCGGTGTTTGCCGAGTTGTACCGCGAACACCGGGAAAAGCTCGTTCGCGATGCCATTCTCGTCGTCGACGGCCAGGTCAGCGAAGACGACTACAGCGGCGGGATCAAGATGCGTGCCGATACCGTGCATACCCTGGCCGAGGCCCGGCGCTCCGCTCTGAAAAGCCTGGTGCTGGAGTTGCGTGGCGACCGTGTCGGCGCCGAGGGCGCGGTGCTGCTGGCGGATATCCTGGCGCCCTACCGACGCGGTAGCTGTCCGCTGCGGCTGCGCTATCGCCGCGCCGGTGCCATGGGCGAGATTGCACTGCCCGCGGATTGGGCGCTGAATCCCGAGGATGAACTCCTCCACCGGCTGCGGGATAATTTCGGCCGCGACAGCCTGCAACTCAACTACTGATACCCCCGCCTCTTGGGGCGGGTGGTCACTGGATTTTTTCAATGAATCTCGATTACCTGGATTTTGAACAGCCCATCGCCGTGCTGGAAGCCAAGATCGAAGAGCTCCAGCTCGTCAGCGACGACAACGCGCTCAACATTGCCGCCGAGATCGCCACACTGCGGGAAAAATCCCGCAAGTTGACCGAGAGCATCTACAGCAACCTGTCGTCCTGGCAGGTCGTGCAGATCGCCCGTCACCCGCTGCGACCCTATACCAGCGATTACATTCCGCGTCTCTTCACCGAGTTCGATGAACTCCACGGCGACCGCCAGTTCGGCGACGACCAGGCGATCATCGGCGGCGTGGCGCGGCTCGATGATCGCCCGGTGGTGGTGATCGCCGAGGAAAAAGGGCGCGGCATCACCGAAAAATCCGCCGTAATTTCGGCATGCCCAACCCGAGGGCTACCGCAAGGCGCTGCGCCTGCTGGAGCTTGCCGAACGCTTCTCGCTGCCGGTACTCACCCTCATCGACACGCCCGGTGCCTATCCGGGCATCGACTCCGAGGAGCGCGGGATCAGCCAGGCCATCGCCCAGAATCTGGCGGTGATGTCGCGGCTGCGCACCCCGGTCATCTGCACCGTGATCGGTGAGGGCAGCTCCGGCGGCGCCATTGCCATCGGCGTCGGCGATTGGCTGAACATGCTGCAATATTCGACTTATTTCGTGATCTCCCCGGAAGGCTGCGCCAACATCATCTGGAAAACCGCCGAGAAAGCGCCGCTCGCCGCCGAAGCCATGGGGGTCACTTCCAAGGTGCTGGCGGAGCTGGGTATCGTCGACGAGACCATCCCCGAGCCGCTGGGCGGCGCGCACCGCGACCTCGCCACCATGGCGACGACCCTGCGCACGCGCCTTGCCGCCCAGCTCGACCGCCTGTGCGCGGAACCGATCGACACCCTGCTGGAGCGGCGCTTCCAGCGCCTGATGTCCTACGGCAATCCCTGAACCACGTGGATGCCGCGGCGGAGGTGACGGATCTCGACGCCGTGCTCGCCGCGGCGCTGGCGGCACTTCCCGCGTCCCGCATCCTGATCGCCTACAGCGGCGGCATGGATTCCCACGTGCTCTTGCACCTGCTGTGGCGCCGGCAGGGGCCGGCGCCGCTGCTCGCGGTACACGTCAATCACGGGCTGTCGCCCCAGGCCAATCACTGGGAAACGCATTGCCGGCGCGTGTGCGACACGCTGGGCATCGCCTGCCACACCGAGCGGGCGACGGTAACGCCGGGTTCGCAGGGCCTGGAAGCCAGCGCCAGGGCCGCGCGCTACGCGGTATTCGAAAGTCAGTTGCAAGACGGCGATCTGCTGGTATTCGGCCACCACGCCGACGATCAGGCCGAAACCCTGTTGTACCGGCTGCTGCGCGGGGGTGTTCCCGCGGGAATGCCGGTCACGCGATCGCTCGGCCGCGGTCGGCTGCTGCGCCCGCTGCTCGACATCCCCCGCGCGGTGCTGCGCGCTTATGCCGAGCGCCAGCGCCTGGACTGGGTCGAGGACGAGAGCAACGCGCACCTCGATTTTGATCGCAACTACCTGCGTCACCGTGTATTGCCCACCCTGACCGCGCGCTGGCCGGATGCCGTGGCGCGGCTCCAGCGGGTCGCCACCCAAGGCCGAGCGACAGCGGAACTGGGCCGGGATCTGGCGGCCATCGATCTGGCCGGGCTCGACGAACGCCCGGAACGGGTCGGGCGCAGTCTGAGTCTCGCCGGGCTGACCGCGCTCGCGACCCACCGCCAGCGCAATCTGCTGCGCCACTGGCAACTGCCGGGCGCGACCGGCCAGGAACCCGGCGCGCGCCGCCTCGACAGCCTGTTTCGCGACCTGATCGGCGCGGCGCCCGATGCGGCGCCTCTGGTGGAGTGGTCGGGCGGGCAGTGGCGGCGCTTTCGCGACCGGCTGTATCTGTTGCCGGCACACTGGGGTGCTACCTCTTCGCACGACCGGGGTCCGTGGCTGTGGTCGCCGGAAATGCCGCTCGAATTGCCGGATGGCGCGCATCTCCGCGCACGGCCCGCGCCCGGGCGGGGGTTGCGTGTTACCGTGCCGGGCGTTCCGCTCAGCGTGCGGTATCGACACGGCGGCGAGCGCGTCCACCCTCTGGGGCGCGGCGCGTCCAATACGTTGAAGAAAGTGCTGCTGGAAAGGGGACTTGAACCCTGGTTGCGGGATCGGGTGCCCCTGATCGAGCGCGATGGCGAGCTGGTTGCGGTAGGTGACCTGTTTGTCTGCCAGTCCGCCGTTGCCCGGGTTGGCGAGCCGGGCTGGCTGCCAGAATGGTGTTGTCCATTGCGCTAATTTAAAAAATATGTGCAGACAGCATGTTAGCTCTGGAAATTGAAGCGAATTTGAGGATACTAGGCGGGCAGAGGCGTGAGTGCCCCGCCCCATCCAATTCGAGGACGACCATGAAGCGATTCTGTGCGCGCGCAACACTCAGTAGCCTGCTGGCTGCGACACTGGCGCTCGGTGCGCTGGTAGCCGGCGGTGCGGAAGCGGCCAACCGGCCGCAGGCGCTGCAACTTCAGTCGCGCGCGGTGCTGGTCATGCGCGCCGACACGGGCGAAGTGCTGTACCGCAAAAACGCCGAGGAAACCCTGCCCATTGCCTCCATCACCAAACTCATGACCGCCATGGTGGTGCTGGATGCCAAGCAGTCCCTTGACGCGCCGATCCGGATTACCAACGCGGAAATTGATCGCCTGCGCGGCAGCAGCTCGCGGCTTGCGATCGGCACCACCGTCACCCGCCGGCAGGCGCTGATTCTGGCGTTGATGTCGTCGGAAAACCGTGCGGCGGCGGCGTTGTTGCGCAATTATCCGGGCGGCAAGGCGGCCGGCGTGGCAGCGATGAACCGTAAGGCCAGGGCGCTCGGCATGACGCACTCGCGTTTTGTGGAGGCGACCGGGTTGTCGGGAGACAACCGTTCCACCCCGTCCGATCTGGCACGCATGGTCAAAGCGGCGAGCCGGTATCCCGATATCCGTAAATTTTCTACAACGCGCGAGTTGACAGTGAAGGTTGGGCGGTATCCGACGCTCTACCGCAACAGCAATCCACTGGTGCGCAACCCGAGCTGGAACATCGACATCACCAAAACCGGTTACCTGAGCGAGGCCGGACGCTGCCTGGTGATGCAGACCACCATTCGCGGCATGCCCGTGGTCATGGTATTGATGAATTCTTGGGGAACCTACACCCGCGTCGGCGACGCCGGCCGCGTACGGCGCTGGCTCGAAACATCCGCCCCCGCGCAGCTGGCCGCCCGGCGCTGAAACCGCGCGGCAAGAGCGCCGCGCGAAGGGTCTGCGGTAAAGAGCTTGCGGGATTTTCGCGGACTCCAACCATCCGGGAATTCCCTTCGAGGCCGAGCTGCACGGCCCGGGTCAGCGCCAGCGCACCGACCGCAAATCCATTCATCATTGCACCAGAGCCCGGCACAGGTTCTGGCGCATCCAGGGAGTTTTTCTGGTCATGTAATCAGTACCGCTCAGGGAACTCCGGTTCCAGGTGCTGACCAAATTTCAACCTGGGTACATGGAGCTGTCCGGAGGTCAACCATCCGCACGCCTTCGCGGGCCATGATCTTCGTATCTCATGACCCGCGGGCGGCGTTCTCTCCGCGATCCTGAAATTCCTTATCCCGGCAGCATGCCGGATTGCTTCACGCCTTTCAGCGCGTTGCAGTTGGCGGCCCAGTCGTAGCCATCCACAATCCGTTTGCAGCGGGTTTCAATCAAATGCTTCAAGCCGGGATCCGTGAAAATATAAAACTGATCGGCCTGCATCGCTTCCAGCACCAGATCTCCCACAATATCGGGATTGAGGCCCTGAGCCAGCATTTCCGCCGTGCGATCTTTTTCGCTGGGTGCAACGGCGCCGCCATATTCGTCCGGCCGATTGCGTCCGGAATGGCCGATATTGGTGGCGACGATGCCCGGGCACAGCACCGAGGCGCCAATATTATCCTTGCGGTGATCGGCCGCGAAGGTCTCCATCATGCCGACCACGGCGAACTTCGTCGCGTTGTAGCGGGCCCGCGCCGCGCAGGCCAACCATGCCTGCCATTGACGCGGTGCTGATGACGTGACCACCTTCACCGTGGGACTGGATCAGCGGCACAAAGGCTTGCAGTCCGTACACCACGCCCCACAGATTGACATCCACCACCCAGTTCCAGTTGCGCATGCTGCAGGATTCGCTGTAGCCGCCCACCGCCACACCGGCGTTGTTGCTGATCACATGCACCTTGCCGAAAGTTTCCACCGTTTTGGCGGCGGCCGCCTGCACCGATTCCAGCTTGCTGACATCGACCTGCACGCAAGCGGCTTCCAGGCCCTTGCCTTTCAGTTCGTCGACGGCCTTCTGCGCTGGTCCGGTTTCGATGTCGCCAATCATGACCTTCATGCCCGCCGCCGCAAACGCGCGCGCCATGCCCAAACCCATGCCGCTGGCGCCACCGGTGATGAACGCTACTTTCCCCTTTACATCTTTCATGTTTTTTCTGCCTGAGGTTAACGACGTCGCCGCAGGGCGCGTCCGTTTGTTGAGTGAAGCGGGGTCTGGCCCCACGATTATTGTGCGCTGCCAGCTTTGCCCAAGCGGTGGGGCGGGTCAAGCGACAAACCCGCTGCAACTATCTTTTGGGGACAGAAGTTGGGCTTTTGCGGGCAGAATTTTTGGGTCTTCCCCCACTGCCGCGACAGACATCGGCTGCGTTGCGCAGTGCTCACTCCCTTGCCTGTCTGGTTGACCGGCCTCGGTCGCCGTGCGCCTCGCAGCTTGCCGCCCCACGACGTTTTTCAACAAGCAGCTATGGAACCAGCGCGATATGCCGATCTTCGCAATGCTCAGCGCCCCGTCCACTTTGGCGGACGTTTTTCAAAGAAGGCCGCCACGCCTTCCTTGGCGTCGGCGGACGCATTGATGACCTTTTTGGCCTTCGTCGTCAGCGCCCAGCCCAGTGCATCGTTGGCCGATGCCAGCGCATCAATGGCTTGCAGTGATTGTTGTACCGACACCGGGGAGTTGGCGGTGATCTGTGCGGCCAACGCCAGTGCGCCGGCCAGCGCGCCACCGGGTTCACACAGTTCGTTGACCAGCCCAAGGCGATGTCCGTCGGCGGGCGACAGCTCGGCCCCGGTGAGCATGATCTGCTTGGCGACGTTGAGCGGCAGCACCCGGCTAGCGCGAAAAATGGCGCCACTGGTGGGCACCAACCCGCGTTTGACTTCGGGCAGACCGAAACGGGCGTTGGTGGCAGCGACGACCATGTCGCAGGCCATGACGACTTCGAAACCGCCGCCAAAAGCGACACCCTCGACCGCCGCGATCAGCGGCTTGGTGCGGGTGCGGCCGACCACCCCGTAGATGCCGCCGCGGGCCGTGGGTGTTCCCGAGGTCGCGGCCATGTCGGTGCCGGCGCAGAACATGTTTGGCCCTCCGGTGATGACACCGACCCACAACTCCGGTTCGTCTTCCAGCCGGTTGAGGGCCGCGTCCAGCGCCTGGGTCATTGCGCCGTCGATGGCGTTGCGCTTTTGGTGCCGAGTCATGGTGATGACCAGGACGTGATCGCGCACTTCAACGGTGGTTCGCTGATTGGTCATTTTGTTCTCCGTTCAATGATGATCTGCATTTTGTCACCAACGCGCATGGTGTGAAGCGTTGGTGCGGTTTCGACGCTATTTTGAACCGGATGAAGCCTGTTGGCTCGCGCGGTACGGTCATTTTTTGGCACTGGAAATTCTTGTTAAAAAATCCCGCTGTCAGGCGGGCGTTTCGATGTTGCTGGATTTACCGGGTGGTTAAAGGTTCGCTGTCTCGGTCATGCGCGCCTCGAACGGCGACTTCGGGAGGTGTGTGCTGAAGTGGCAAGGTGCGAAACCGGTCAACACCGGGAAACTAACAAAAAATCCCGACCCGACAAGGATCGGGATTTCACATCATGGTGGTGGGGTGGAACCCCGCATCAAACGACTATTGAAAGTACGGAATCGAAGCGCTGCGGGCTGCTGCGAACCAGTGCGAACTCAATCGAAAAGTCTGCCGGAGCGCCCTTCGGCGTCGGACGATCAAGCAGGTTTATCGCTTTGATTGGTGTCCGGAAAGGCTGCTCAACCTCGTCTGCTTTCCAGCCCCAGTTCAGTTCCCAAGGGCGGAATTGAACGCGTGTCCGTCGCGTCGACCAAAAGCACACCCATTTACACCCATTTAGGACGCGCGGCACCGGCCCGGAACCCTCTTGCGGCGAATGGCGCCATCTTTCTCCGCATCACATGCGGTGAATAACTTGCGCATGCGGAGAATCTAGCCGATAATCTCCGCATGAATAGCGGTGATTACAAATACATCTGGCAGGCCAGCGACTGGCCGACCTGGCGCTTCAACCTGGCAGCTCTGGCTGGACCCATGGCCGAGGTCAGTCGTGCCCAGGGGCTCCTGATGGGCCGTCTGGCCGACGTCGGCATGGCGCTGCGCGATCAGGCCAGCCTCGCGGCGCTCACCGAGGACGTGGTCAAGACCAGCGAGATCGAGGGCGAGCAGCTCAACGTCGAATCCGTGCGCTCGTCCATCGCCCGTAGGCTCGGCGTGGACATCGGCGCCTTGGCCCCGGTGGATCGGCACGTCGAAGGCATGGTCGAGATGGTGCTCGATGCCACCGTCAACTGCCATGCTCCGGTGTCGCGGGAGCGGCTGTTCGGCTGGCATGCCGCGCTGTTTCCCACCGGCTACTCCGGACTCTCCAAGATCAAGGTCGGCGCCTGGCGCGACGATGCCAGCGGTCCGATGCAGGTGGTGTCTGGCCCCATCGGCCGTCAGCGCGTGCATTTCGAGGCACCGCCTGCTGACCGTCTGGAAGCCGAAACCAGCAGCTTCCTCGACTGGGTGAATGACGCATCGAGCGAGCCACCGCTGATCAAGGCTGGCCTCGGCCATCTGTGGTTCGTAACCCTGCACCCGTTTGACGACGGCAATGGTCGTATCGCCCGGGCCATCGGTGATCTGCTGCTGGCGCGTGCCGATGGCAGTCCGCAGCGGTTCTACAGTTTGTCGGCGCAGATCCAGCGCGAACGCAAGGCTTACTACGACGTCCTGGAGCGGACCCAGAAAAATTTGCCGGAGCCGATGGATGTCAACCGGTCATGGACGTCGAGTGGCTCGCCTGGTTCCTCGATACCCTCCATCGCGCCGTCGACCAGGCTCAGCACACGCTTGATGCCGTGCTGACCAAGGCGCGGTTCTGGCAGCACTGGGCAATCACGGCATTGAACGAGCGACAGATGAAGCTGCTCAATCGACTGCTCGACGGCTTCGAAGGCAAGCTGACCAGCAGCAAGTGGGCGGCCATTGCCAAGTGTTCGCCGGACACGGCGCTGCGCGATATCAACGATCTGCTGACGCGGGGCGTGCTGCGGAAATCGGATGCAGGCGGGCGCAGTACAAGCTATGAATTGGATGAACCTCCAGCGGGGGAGCGCACATGAATGAAGACGTCAACGACGATGAGACTGCCCCCGGCGGTTCAGTCGAAAATGCATTTTTGGATCTACTCGACCAGGACATCGCCGCGCACCCTGAACGCTTGCAGCCAATCACTCCCGACTTGGCACGACGCGCGCAATCGCTGGTCGGAGGCGTCTCGGTAGACTTCGATATTCCATTGCCGCACGACGTCGCATAAGCCCAATCCGCTTGGAAACCGCTTGGCTCGCGGGCCGAACAGCGCCTTCATGGACTCCTGCCAACTCATTCGGAAGGCGACCAAGTTGGACGTCGTCCACCTCAACCAAAAAAAACTGGCCGCCCGCTGGTGCATCAGCGAGGCTACCCTGGAACGCTGGCGTAGCGAGGGATCGGGCCAAAATTCCTGAAACTCTGCGGTCGCGTGCTCTACCGCCAGGTCGACATCGAGGCCTACGAGGAGTCGTGCCTGGCGACCTCGACCAAGACGGTCGGGGCGCAGACCAGTGCCGGCTGAAGGATGTTCCGTATCGTCGGCAGATCTGGCCAAGTACCGACGTTTCGCAACGCGACGCCACTGCGACGACGCTTGCAAGCCAGATTACCGGAGGATTGAAAGTCCGCAGTCCGCAAGCGCGGACCGATCAACCGGTTTTTTGAAAATCAACAACCTACCATCGGGCCGTGCGGGCTGGTGAGGGTTCCTGCGGGTTCGTGCGGAAAGATTCGAACTCCTGCGGGGTCTCGGTGGGGTGGAACCCTGCGCCAAACCTATGTAACTCAGCGCCTTAGAACCGCTTCGAACTCCTGCGGATAGGTGCGGAATTCAGCGCTTGTTGGCCGCAATGCTACTAGGACCTGTTGACATTTAGGTTTAAACTACCGATCCAACTCGTTGACGGAGCTGGATCAATGGCACGAAGGAACTTGCGGAACGACCAGTGGGCGCGGATCGAGCCCATGCTGCCTGGCAAGGCCGGCGACCGTGGCAGGACGGCCAAGGACAATCGGCTGTTCGTCGACGCGGTGCTGTGGATCGCGCGCGCCGGCGCACCGTGGCGTGATCTGCCGGAAGCGTTCGGTCTGTGGAACAGTGTGTACAAGCGATTCTCACGGTGGTCCAACGCCGGCGTCTGGCATCGGGTCTTCGCCGAGCTGGCCCAAGACGCCGACTTCGAGGAAGTGTTCTCGATTCCACCATTGTCAGAGCTCACCAGCATGCCGCCGGTGCTCAAAAAAACGGCAGCCAAGCGATCGGCCGCTCGCGTGGCGGATTGACGACCAAGATTCACGCGCTGGTCGAAGGGCTGGGCAACCTGGCGCGCTGGCAGCTCACCGCCGGGCAAGTCCATGACATCACGCAGGCGCACGACTTGATCGAGGGTGTTCCCGCGCAGACCGTCGCCGCCGACAAAGCCTATGACGCCGATGCGCTCATTCAGACCCTCGTGCAAGCAGGCGCTGAAGCGGTCATCCCGCCGCGCGGGAATCGCCGTCAGACACGCGATTACGATCAGCACAAATACAAGCATCGCAACCTCATCGAGCGCTTTTTCTGCCGCATCAAAGAATTTCGCCGCATCGCCACGCGCTACGACAAACTCGCCAGTCGCTTCTCCTCCTTCATCGCCCTGGTCGCTTCCTTCGTGTGGCTCGCTTAAATGTCAACAGGCCCTAGATCCTCTTTGCCGAGTGCATCACAGAAAGGACAGAAAGGGCGCCAGTTCGATTCCCGCTTGCGGAATTGAATCCGCGTCCGCAATTCTGGATCTGCTGGCGACTTCACTGATCTGCCCCAGCCCCCGGGCAGGATCGCGTGCTTCCGCAGCAGTTGCCGGAAAAAAACTTTCGATCCGATCTGACGATCTGACGATCTGACGATCTGACGATCTGACGATCTGACGATCTGACGATCTGACGATCTGACGATCTGACGATCTGACGATCTGACGATCTGACGATCTGACGATCTGACGATCTGACGATCTGCCGATCCGTGACCAGTGAGCTCGTTGGCGCCAAAACGGTAGACCTCGTACCCAGCAAGCCGGAGATCACGGTCAGCCGCCACCATCTCCGCGTACCTGGCAAGAGACAGCTTCCCATCTTCCGCGAAGTGCTGAGATCCGTCGACCTCGACAACCACGCGGCCGGTGTCGCTAAACAGGAGCAGGAAGTCCATCCGTTGCCGAGACAAGCGTCCAACCCCGCCGCGCTGTGCCAGCGTGTATGGGTCATAATGCAGATAGACCTGCGGAGTGAGGGCTGGCAGTTTATCGCCGAGATCCTTGAATGCCCGGTAGTAGACACTGAATACGTTTCGCTCGCCGTCCGATGCAAGGGATGCCATCAGACGTTGAGAAAGTGATCCCGCCGCGTCAGGATAGTTGTCGTGTCAGCTGATTTTGTCAAAGAGCAGGTCGGCGGGCGGATGAGAGCACGGAGTGGGACGGCTCGAGCGGCGCCCTCGAACAAGCTGAGCGAGGCGGAGCGCGAGCGGGTGCTTGCGATCGCGAATGAACCGGCGCATGCGAGCCTGGCGCCGCACCAGATCGTGCCGAGGCTGGCGGACCAGGGTGTGTACGTGGCCTCGGAGTCGACGTTCTACCGGGTGCTGAAGGCCGCGAATCAGCAGCACGGGCGCGGCCGGGCGCGGCGCCCGAGCCGACGGGTGGTGACCACGCACCGGGCCGATGGTCCGAACCAGCTGTGGTGCTGGGACATCACCTGGTTGCCGACCACGGTGAAGGGGCAGTTCTATTACTGGTACATGATGAAAGATATCCACAGCCGCAAGCTGGTGGCCAACGAGGTGCATGCAAGCGAGACATCGGAGCACGCGGCACGCCTGCTGGTGAACGGTTGCCTGCGTGAAGGGCTGGCAGGACGACCGCTGGTACTGCACTCGGACAACGGCGCGGCGATGAAGGGATCGACGATGTTGGCATCGATGCAGAATCTGGGCGTGATGCCCTCGTTCAGCCGGCCGCGGGTGAGCAACGACAACGCGTATGCCGAGACGTTGTTCCGCACAGCGAAGTACTGCCCGCTGTGGCCGCAGAAGCCGTTCGAAACGCTGGCCGAGGCGCGAGCATGGGTGCAGCGCTTCGTGCAGTGGTACAACGAGGAGCATCGTCACAACGGGATCAGATACGTGACACCGGCGCAGCGCCACCGTGGCGAAGCGCCTGAGTTGCTGCGGCATCGCATCGCGGTCTACGAGGCGGCGCGCAAACGAAAGCCGCAACGCTGGTCACGCAAAACCCGGAACTGGTCGCTGTCTGATGTGGGTGTGGTTAAACCCGGAACGCGAGGTCGATCGCGGACAGAAACGAAAGGCTGCGTGAATGGCTCACGCGACAACTACCTTGAAAATCGCCGAACACGCGGGAACCCGCGCAAACAGACAAGAAAAAGCCCCAACTGATAACAGTTGGGGCTTCAGTATTGGTGGAGGCGGCGGGAATTGAACCCGCGTCCGTCAGTCCGCTACCAGTAGCTCTACATGCTTATTCGGTCTTTATGTTTAGCCCATCACAACCCGGCCGACAGGGGCGCGCGGGATGGCGATTCCGGTAAGGTTTTAACGTTTCCGCCCCGGACGAGCTTCCGCGCGATCTTGTGAGAGTCGACGCCTGGAACCTGAACGCACAAGCACGGCTTCAGTCAGACGGCACCCTACTGGGTATTAAGCAGCGAGTGCGTAGTTGTCGTCGTTGGCAACTAAAGTTTGCGATTTTGGATTAACGAGATTGATCGCCCTCTCGGCATGCACCACGGGTTTTGTAACCGGCGTCGAATCCAAAGCGCCCCCAAAACTCGAAGTAGTCATGGGACCCGTTGCCCGGTCCCAAAGTTCCCCGGCCGTATTGCTCGACAGGCCGGAAGCGCGCTGATTCAGCACAGCCGGCGAGGTCGACCCGGCGCGACCGAGGCGCGTCGGGGTTTTGGCGCGGCGTGCGGCTATTTGTGGTGGAATAAACCTCCAGCGGATAAGCGCAGTCCACCCGGAGGAAGTCGATGAGTCAGGATCCAAGGTATGTGGTCGATCTGGATCAGGTGCGGCGCGACGACGTCGCCCAGGTCGGCGGCAAGAATGCTTCGCTCGGCGAGATGCTGTCGCAGTTGTCCGCCAGCGGCATTGTGGTGCCGCCGGGGTTTGCCACCACGGCGGATGCGTATCGCTTGTTTCTGACCGCCAGCGGGCTCGATCGGCTGATCGGCGATGCCATGGCCGCGGCGCGTGCGGCCGAGGTCTCGCTGGGCGCGGCGGCCGCCGATATCCGCGCGGCGTTCGAGCGCGCGCCCTGGCCGGCGGAACTGGCGGCGGCGATCACGGCGGGTTACCGGAATCTCTGCGCCCGCACCGGGATGGCGGACGTGGATGTCGCAGTGCGCTCCAGCGCCACCGCCGAGGATCTGCCCGATGCGAGCTTTGCCGGCCAGCAGGAGACCTTCCTCAATATCCGCGGCGAGGCGGCGCTGCTCGATGCCTGGCGCTGCTATGCCTCGCTGTTCACCGCCCGTGCCATCAGCTACCGGGAAACCAAGGGGTTTCGCGCCAGGGCGTCGTTGGTGCTGACCGATGCCGAGATCCTGCAGCTCGCGCGCTGGGCCTGCGCGATCGAGGCGCACTACGGCACGCCCATGGATATCGAGTGGGCCCGCGACGGGCGCAGCGGGGCGCTCTATATCGTGCAGGCGCGGCCGGAGACGGTGCACTCGCAGGTGGCGGCGGGCACCCTGCGCACCTACGCGGTGGCGGACAAGGGCGCGGTGCTGGCGCAGGGGCTCGCCATCGGCGAGGCAGCGGTGGTGGGGCGGGTGTACCGCATCGACGATCCCCGCGATATCGACCGCTTCGTCGACGGCGCCATTCTGGTGGCGGAGACCACCAGCCCCGACTGGGTGCCGATCATGAAGCGCGCCGCCGCCATCGTCACCAATCACGGCGGGCGCACCTCCACGCCGCATCGTCAGCCGCGAGCTGGGGGTGCCGGCGGTGATCGGTACCGGCTCCAGCACCCGCACGCTGGTCGATGGCGCCGAGGTCCTGGTGTCCTGCGCCGAGGGCGATCAAGGCTTTGTCTACCGCGGCCGGGCCAGCATCCGCGTCGACGAGCTCGCGCTCGCGGAGCTGCCGGTAACGCGCACCAAGGTCATGCTCAATCTGGCCGACCCGGGTGCGGCGCTGCGCTGGTGGCGTCTGCCCGCGGACGGGGTCGGGCTCGCCCGCATGGAGTTCGTGATCGACCACGCGATCAAGATTCACCCCATGGCGCTGGTGCATTTCGATGAGCTGACCGACGCTGCGGCCAAGGCCGAGATTGCGGCGCTTACCCAGGGCTACGCCAAACGCACGGATTATTTCGTCGACCGCCTGGCGCGCGGGCTGGCCCGCATCGCTGCGGTGCAATACCCCAATCCGGTGATCGTGCGGCTCTCGGACTTCAAGACCAACGAATACGCCCACCTGCTCGGCGGTGCCCAGTTCGAGCCTCGCGAGGAGAACCCCATGCTGGGTTTTCGCGGCGCTTCACGTTACTACTCGCTGCGCTACCGCGAGGGTTTCGACCTCGAATGCCAGGCGTTGCGCCGTTTGCGCGAGGAGATGGGCTTCACCAACGTGGTGGTGATGGTGCCGTTCTGTCGCACGCCGGGCGAGGCCGATCAGGTGCTGGCAGTGATGGCCGAGAACGGCCTGGTGCGGGGCGAGCGGGGACTCCAGGTCTATGTGATGTGCGAGATTCCCTCGAACGTCATTCTGGCGGCGGAATTCGCCGCGCGCTTCGATGGTTTTTCCATCGGCTCCAACGACCTGACCCAGTTGACGCTGGGTGTCGAGCGCGATTCGGAGCTGCTGGCGCCCTTGTTCAGCGAGCAGGACCCGGCGGTGCAATGGATGATTCGCACCGTGATCCGGGACGCGCACGCGGCCGGCGCCAAGGTCGGCCTGTGCGGGCAGGCGCCCAGCGATCATCCCGAGTTCGCGCGCTTTCTGGTGGAATGCGGTATCGATTCGATCTCGGTGACGCCGGACAGCTTTGCCACCGTGAAACGCCATGTAGCGGCGGCGGCGAAGGGCACCAGGAGACTCTCAATAACCGTCTTGCCCGCGCAGGCGGTCATCCAGAAGGCTTTGAGAACTCTGGGTTCCTGCGCGCGCCTTTGCGGGGCAGGCATTGCGCGGGAACGACGATTACGCGGTTGTTCGAGGCAGCGCTAGGCCGAATGGCGCATCATGCGCTGCTTCTGGCGCTGCCAGTCGCGGGCCTTTTCGGTTTCGCGCTTGTCGTAGTCGGCCTTGCCCTTGGCGAGCGCGATCTCGCATTTGACCCGATGCTGGCTCCAGTAGGCGCGGTAGCCACGCAGGTGTAACCTTTCTGCTGCACCGCGCCGGCGAAGCGGTCAGCTCGCGCCGGTTCAGCAGCAGCTTGCGGGTGCGGGTCGGGTCGGTGACGAAATGCGTGGCGGCTGACGGAAGCGGTGTGATCAAGGCGCCCAGCAGAAACGCCTCGCCGTCCTTGGAACAGCGCGCCAGCTGTCCACAAGCTGGGCCTTTGCCGGCGCGCAAACTTTTGACTTCCCAGCCTTCCAGAACCAGGCCCGCTTCCAGGCGATCCTCCAGACTGTAGTCATGGCGGGCGCGCTTGTTGAGGGCAATGGTCGAGGGGCGGCGCCGGGTTTGGCGCCTTTGTTGGCGGAGCTTTGCGCGTGGCCGCGATTATAGGGACTTGGCCGCAGCGTGTGGCTGCCAATTTCGGCGGCAGCGCGACTAACGCTAAACTGCGCCGCCCGAACCGGGCGGTTTTTGAGGGGTGGCATGGCGGTGGAGCACGAAATTCCCGTGAAGGCGCGGCGGTGAGCGAGACCCGTATTCAGCGCAGCGCCCTGGTGCCGCGGGACGCCGCCGACATGTTTCGGCTGGTGTGCGCGGTAGAGGATTACCCCGAGTACATGGATGGCTGCGTCAGCGCCGAAGTCTGCAGCCGCAGCCCGCCGAGAGTGCGCGCCCGGCTCGATCTGGGCAAAGCCGGGCTGCGTTACAGTTTCGTCACCCGCAACGTGCTGCATTTCCCGGCGCACATCGAGTTATTGCTAGAGGAAGGTCCCTTCAAACGGTTTCACGGCGACTGGCGCTTTGCGCGCCTCGGCGAGCTGGGCTGCAAGGTGAGCCTGGATTTGCGTTTTGAAATGAATCATCGCCTGCTGAGCAAGCCGGCGGAAAAGTTGTTCACGCGGGTTGCCAACAATCTGGTGCAGGCCCTGGTGGAGCGCGCGGCGAAGCATCAGGCGCGCGGGCGCAACGGCGCCGGGCGACCCGTGAGCGACGCGAACGCCGGATTGGTCCCGGTGACGGATTTGACCGGGCTGCCGCTGCTCGAGGCGCCTGATCGGATCGAAGTCGAGGTGGCCTGCGCCCTGCCCGAGCGTCAGCACATCCTGGCGATCAGGGTACCGCGCGGCACCACGGCGCTTGCCGCGGTGACGATGTCCGGCATCGCGGCGCTGTTTCCCGAGGTATCGATCAATCCGGCGCGACTGGGAATCTTCGGGCGGTTGCTGGGCACCCGGGGCTTGCCGCCCGCGGATCGCTATCTGGTGTGTCCCGGTGATCGGGTGGAAATTTATCGGCCGCTGGTTGCCGATCCGAAAGATGCAAGACGTCGCCGGGCCGGTGTGGTCGCGTAGGCGCCGGGCAGGTTGGTCTGCCCCGGCGTGGCGGATTTTTCGTTTCAGTCGCCGATGCCGTGTGCTTCAACTACGTCGCCCGAATCGGCGCCGTCCGCCGCTCTGGCCGCCTCCGGGTTGGGTTTGGCGGTCTCTGGATTGGGCTGCGCGGGTGCGCCACCGCCGGGCATGTAATCCCCGCTGATGCCCACAGTCGATCACCGTCGAACAGGATGGTCATCTGTTCGCGCAGCTCCTTGCCGGATGGCAGTTTCAGGGTATAGAGATAATCCCAGCGGTTCTGATTGAAGGTGTCGGCAATCAGCGGGGTGCCCATGACAAAGCGCACCTGGGAGCGCGTCATGCCGGGCTGCAATTTGTCGACCATTTCCTGAGTAACGACATTTCCCTGCTGGATCGGGAACTTGAACACGCGGGGCAGGATTCGGAAGCCGGATTTTTCGGTCTCTGCCGGCTTTTCGCTCGAGGACGCACAACCGGTGAGCAACGCTACGGCCAGAACCAGGACGAGCGCGCGGGGGTGTGGCATCACGGGGTTTCCGTTACGGGGAGAGGCGGGGGATAATACTAAAACCGCCATGCCGTTAGAAGGGGCGCATCCGATGTCCGGCGAAGACCACGAGATACGCAATGCCGGCCTCAAGGTCACTCACCCCCGCGTGAGGATCCTGCAGCTCCTCGAGCAATCGGACCGTAAACACATGACGGCGGACGATGTACCGGACGCTCGCCGATGCCGGCGAAGATGTCGGGATCGCCACGGTGTACCGGGTGCTGACCCAGTTCGAGGCCGCGGGCCTGGAGAAGCATGCGTTCGACGATGGCGCCGCGCGCTATGAAATCAATCGCGGCGATCATCACGATCACATGGTGTGCATGGTCAGCGGCGAGGTGACCGAGTTTCGCAGCGACGAAATCGAACGCATCCAGCGCGCGATTGCGGCCGATGCCGGCTACGAGCTGATCGGACACAGTCTGGTGCTGTATGTCAGGCCCGCCCGCAAGAAGACCGGTTGAGCCGTTGCATTGATAGCGCCGCCCCGGGCGGCGAATCCCTTGTTTTGCCCACGTCCAAACGCCAGGAGCCCATGTGGAAGACATCAGTTTGCAAGCGAAAATCGACGTTCTGACCGAGCAGCAGGTGCTGATTCAGGACAGTGCCGTCGCCTTCGTCGAGGGCGACGAAGAACTCAAGCGCGTACGCGCAAACCGCTTCGTGCAGCCCGGCTTCGATCGGGCCAGCTGGATCGAGATGGCGGAAGCAGGGTGGTTGGGATTCGTGGTTCCGGAGGAATACGGCGGCGTCGGTCTGACGTTCTCGGATCTGGCGCTGGTGCTCATCCAGTTGGGCAAAGGTCTGGTGCCGGCGCCCTTTGTGGCCACCGCGGTGCTGGCCGCGCGGACCCTGGCTGGCAGCGACAATGCGCCGCTGCGCGCCGAGCGCCTGCCGCAACTGGTGGTCGGCGACTGGCTGCCGGCACTGGCCTGGCAGGAGGCGCGTGCGAGTCTTGATGTCAAGGCGCGGCAGGTGGTGTACGCCAACGGCAAACTCAACGGCCGCAAGGTCTTTGTTCCGGACGCCGGCGGCGCCGATGCCTTTATCGTGTCAGCTGCCGTACCCGGCGGCACCGCGCTCTATCTGGTGGACAAGGACGCGCCCGGCCTGACCCTGGAGTTCGAGCAGCGCGTCGATGGCGGTTTTTACGGCCATCTGAATTTTGTCGATACCCCGGTGGGCGCGCAGGTCGCCGGACCGGAGCGCAGCGAGGCATTGCTCGCCACGGTGCTCGACGAAGGTCGCGTCGCGGCCAGCGCGGAGCTGCTCGGGGTGATGACGCGGGCGCTGGAGATCAGCGTCGATTACCTCAAGCAGCGGGTGCAGTTCGACAAACCCATCGGCAGCTTTCAGGCGCTTCAGCACAAGACCGTCGATCTGTTCATCCTGAGCGAAGTTTCCCGCTCGGTGCTGTTGCAGACCACGGCGCTGTTCGATGGCGAAGCGGATGCCACGCAGCGCGCCGTCGCCGCGAGTCAGGTCAAGGCGCGTTGCTCGGATGCCGCGCTCAGGATTGGCAAGGATATGCAATATCGGCCTCTACCTCAAGAAAGCCATGTATCTGGCTTCCTGGCTCGGCAGCGCGAGCGCCCACCGCGCGCGCTACGCCGATCTGACCTTGGGAGGTGGCGCGCAATGACCAACACGATGGATTACAACGCCCTGGACGACGGCGACTTCCGCCATCTGGTCCACGACTGGATGGTGGCCAATTACCCGGAAGAACTGCGCTTTCCTCCCGAGCGCATGCACTGGCCCCAGTGCGGCGACTGGTATCTGAAGCTCGCCAAACAGGGCTGGCTGGCGCCCGGTTGGCCGCGGGAATACGGCGGCATGGGGCTCGATGCCAACAAGCTGCTCATTTTCATGGATGTGTGCGAATCCCACGGCGTCGGCCGCACCCCGGATCAGGGCATGACCATGGTGGGGCCGCTGTTGATCCAGCACGGCAGCGCCGAGCAAAAAGCCCATTACCTGCCGAAGATCCTCGCCGGCGAGCACATCTGGTGCCAGGCTATTCCGAGCCGGGGGCCGGGTCGGACCTCGCCAGCCTGCGCACGTCGGCGCTGCGCGACGGCGATCACTATGTGGTCAACGGCCACAAGCTCTGGACCACGCTGGCGATGGACGCCAACATGATCTTCATGCTGGTGCGCACGCAAAATACCGGCAAGAAACAGGAAGGCATCACCTTTCTGCTGGTGCCCCTGGAAACCCCCGGCATCACGGTGCGGCCGATCGTCAATCTCGGCATGCACGACGAGTTCGCCGAAGTGTTCTTCGACAATGTGCGGGTGCCGGTCGCCAATGTGGTGGGCGGCGAGAACAACGGCTGGACCATCGCCAAGGCGCTGCTCGGCCATGAGCGCATCTTCATCGGCAGTCCCAAGTTCGCAACGCTCGCCATGTACCGGCTCAAGGCGCTGGCCGAGGCGGTGGGCCTGTTCGCCGATCCGAATTTCGTCGCGCGCTATGCGGCGTTGAAGCTGGATGTCGAGGACCTGGGCGCGGCCTACCGGCGCTTCGTGGCGGTGCTCAAACGCGGCGGCCACATCGGCGCCGAGGTGTCCCTGCTGAAAATCTGGAACACCGAGACTCAGCAGCGCATCACCGATCTGATGCTGGATGCCGCCGGCGAGAACGCCGGTGTCTGGGGCAGCGTCGCCACGGCCGACGGTGTTGCGCGGCCGGCCGGTGAGTTCATCGGTTCACGGCCCACCACGATTTACGGCGGCAGCAACGAAGTGCAGCGCAACATTCTCGCCAAGGCCGTGCTGGGGTTGCCCGGCTGATGGACGCGCTGCCCGCCAACGACCACGACTTCCGCCTGCATGTGCGGGAATGGCTCGCCGCCAATTTCCCGCCCGAGCTGCGTTTTCCGACCCGGCGGCTGGATTTCCGCCAGGCCATGGCCTGGCATCGCACGCTTGCCGCCAAGGGCTGGGTGGCGCCGGGCTGGCCGCGGGAATACGGCGGCATGGGCCTCAGCGCTTACCAGCAGGTGATGTTCTCCGAGGAGCTGGACCGCGCGGGGGTGGTGGTGATCCCCAATTTCGGCATCACCATGCTGGGGCCGCTGCTGCTCCGGTTCGGCACCGCGGAACAGAAAGCCCGCTACCTGCCGAAAATTCTCTCCGGCGAACACCTCTGGTGTCAGGGCTATTCCGAGCCGGGCGCCGGGTCCGATCTCGCCAGCCTGCGCACCAGCGCCGAACCCGATGGCGACGACTGGGTGATCAACGGCCAGAAGATCTGGACCACCATGGCGCAGCAGGCGAACCGCATCTTTCTGCTGGTGCGCACCGACAAAAGCGTCAAAAAGCAGAACGGCATCAGTTTTCTGCTGGTGCCCATGGACAGCCCCGGCATCACGGTGCGGCCCATCGACAACATCGGCGGCTACTCGGAGTTTGCCGAGGTGTTTTTCGACAACGTGCGGGTGCCGCGCACCGCGATGGTCGGCGAGGTCAACCAGGGCTGGACCATGGCCAAGGCACTGCTCGGCGCCGAGCGCATCCTGCTGGGCAGCCCCAAGCTCGCCAAGTTTCCGTTGCAGCGTCTGGAAGCGCTCGCGCGCACTTTCGGGTTGCTCGACGAACCGGTGTTTCGGGCGCGCTTCGTGCGTCTGGCGATGGAAGTCGAGGATATGGTCGCGCTCTATGTGCGGCTGCTCGAGGTGCTGCGTCGCGGTGCTGTGCTGGGCGAAGAAGTATCTGTCCTCAAGCTGGCCGTCACCGAGCTGTTCCAGCAGGTCACCGACCTGATGCTGGAAGCGGCGGGCGAATACGGCGGCACCGACGCGGTGCTCCCGCTCGCCGACGGCTCCAGCCTGAAGCCCGTGAATCCCTATTACCTGTCGCGGCCCGCCACCATCTACGGCGGCAGCAGCGAAGTGCAGCGCAATATTCTGGCCAAGGCGTTGTTGAAGTTGCCGGGCTGAAGGGCGCAGCGATGGATCTGCCTTTGCATGGCGGCTGCTTCTGCGGCGCGGTGCGCTACGAAATCAGCGCCGCACCCTACGGCCAGGCCAATTGCCACTGCCGCGCCTGCCAGCATGCGACTGGCGGCGCCTATGCCCCGGTGTTGCTGGTGCCCGCTGCGGGGTTCAGGGTGACGGGGCCTATGCGTCGCCATGTAGTGCGGGGCGCCAGCGGCAACCGGGTAGCGCGCGCTTTTTGTGAACATTGCGGTACTACCCTCTACGCCCACACCACAAGGGTCGAAACCATGCGCCCGGTGTATGCGGTGACCCTGGATCGACCGGAAATCTTTCGCCCGGAACTCGATTGCTGGGTCGAAGCGGCTCAGCCCTGGGTGGTGATGGATCCCGCGCTGCCGAAATTTCCGCGCGATCCTCCGGCGCGGCTGGCGGGAATTCGCAAACCCGCGGCGGATTGACCGCCAATCCTTTGGGAGCCTGTCGATGGCTCAGCCGGCCGCGCCCTGGGCCAGCAGATCGCGGGCGTGGGCCAGGGTTTTCGGGGTAATGCGGGCGCCGCCCAGCATGCGGGCGATCTCGTCGACGCGCGCGGGGGTGGCCAGCATTTGCAGCTGGGTGAGGGTGCGATCATCGGCGGCGACCTTGCTCACGGCGAAGTGATGGTGGGCGCAGCTCGCCACCTGGGGCAGGTGGGTGATGGCGATCACCTGTCCGCGTGCGCCGAGACGGCGCAGGAGCTGGCCGACCACGGCGGCGGTGGCGCCGCCGATGCCGACATCCACTTCGTCGAACACCAGTACCGGGATGCGGGTCTGCGCCGCTGCCACCACCTGGATGGCGAGGCTGATGCGCGACAGTTCCCCGCCGGAAGCGACCTTCGCCAGGGGGCGCGGCGGTTGTCCGGGGTTGGTGCTGATCAGGAATTCGAGGGTCTCCGCACCCAGCGGATGGGGGTCGTCGTCGCGCCGCGCCTGTATGGCCACGCAGAAGCGGGCGGCCGCCATGCCGAGCGCGGCGAGCTGCGCGTTGACCGCCGTCGAGAAACTGGCCGCCGTCTTTTCCCGCGCCTGCGTCAGCGCCGCCGCCGCGTTGCGATAGGCCGTCTCATGGCGCGCGAGTGCTTTGCGCAAGGCCGCCAGATCCTCGCCGTCGCCGCCCGCTTCGGCGAGTGCCACAGTCAGGCGCTGATGGAGCTCGGTCAGTGCGTCCGGTTGGACGCCGTGCTTGCGCGCCAGCCGGTAGTAGCTGTCGAGGCGATCATCCACGGCTTGCAGGCGCGCGGGATCGACTTCCACTCCGGTGGCGAACACTTCGATCTCCCGCAGCGCCTCGTCCACCTGGATGCGGGCGGAATCGAACAGCTCGGCACAACTTGCGACCTCGGCACCGACCGCGACCAGACCCAGCGCTAGTTGTTGCGCCCGGTAGAGGGTCGCGCGCACATCGCCGCCGTCGCTGTCGCCGCCGCCCAGTGCCAGCAGTGCGCGACAGTCATCGAGTACCTGCCCGGCGTTGGCGAGCAGCTTCTGCTCCCGTTCCAGCGCGGCCAGCTCCCCGGTAATCGGGGCGAGGCGGTCGAGTTCCGCTACTTGAAACGCCAGCAGTTCGCGGCGCGCCGCCAAGCCTTCGCGGTCGCTCTCCCGCTGGTGCAGGCGGGCGTTCAGCTCCCGCCAGGCGCGGCAGGGTTCGGCCACGGCGGCGAGCAGGGCGCCGTGATCGCCATGGTTGTCAAGCAGTTGGCCGTGGGTGTCGCGGCGCAACAGCGATTGATGCTCGTGCTGGCTGTGGATATCGATCAGCAGCTCACCGAGCGCCTGCAACTGCTGCATGGTGGCGGCCTGGCCGTTGATATAGCCCCGCGAACGGCCGTCGCGGGTGAAGATGCGGCGCAGCAGGCACTCGGGTTCGACCGGATAATCCTGGCTGTGGAGCCAGTCGCGGACGGCGGCGTTGCCGGTGACTTCGAAACGGGCAGCGACTTCGCAGCGTTCGGCGCCGGTACGGATGCGGTCGGTGTCGCCGCGATCGCCCAGCGCCATGCCCAGGGCATCGACCACCAGGGATTTGCCGGCGCCGGTCTCGCCGGTAATCGCGGTCATGCCGGTGGCGAACTCGACCTCGAGTTGTTCGGCGAGGCTGTAGTCGGTGACGTTGAGACTGGTGAGCACGGCGCCGCCGCTTGGCCTGGGTGGCGGCTGTTATAACCAATCCGCGCCGTCGGGCGCAATCGGCGTCTTGAAAGCCACGGCACCGACCCAATAAAGGGGCGCTGAAGCCAGGTAGAGGGGAGGCCGCCGTGACGACCGAAGACCAGACCAGTACAGACCCGGAAAGTCCAGCCGGGGCGCGGGATGATGGCGCCGACCCCGCGGCGGCGACCGAGCCGGAAGCATTGCAGCGCCGGATCGACGAATTGCAGCAGGCGCTGGACAGCGCCCGCGACCAGAGTCTGCGCACCGCGGCGGAAATGCAGAATCTGCGCCGCCGCGCCGAGCGGGACGTCGAAACCGCCCACAAGTACGCGCTGGAAAAATTCGTTGCCGCGCTGCTGCCGGTGGTCGACAACCTCGAACGGGCGCTCGCCGCCATCGATTCCGACAACGAAGCGGTACGGCCGCTGGGCGAGGGCGTGGAGCTGACGCACAAGAGTCTGCTTGATGTCTTGCGTCAGCACGGCGTCCAGATTGTGGACCCGGCGGCGCAGGGTTTTGATCCGGCGCTGCACCAGGCGGTGGCCATGGTGCCCCATCCGGAATTGCCGGCAAATCAGGTGGTCGAGGTATTGCAAAAGGGCTACACCCTGAACGAGCGCCTGGTGCGCCCGGCCATGGTGGTGGTGTCACAGGGCGTTCCCGATGCGGGCGGTCAGGGTTGAAATTCCCTGGCCCAGCCGCATATACGACCGCGAACAGTTAACGAGCTGCCAGTCGGCAGGTGGGAGAACCGCAATGGGTAGGATCATTGGTATTGACCTCGGCACCACGAACTCCTGTGTGGCCGTCATGGAGGGCGACAAGCCCAAGGTGATCGAAAACGCCGAGGGCGCGCGCACCACGCCGTCCGTGGTCGCCTATGCCGAGGACGGGGAAATCCTCGTCGGTCAGGCCGCCAAGCGCCAGGCCGTGACCAATCCCACCAATACCCTGTTTGCGATCAAGCGCCTGATCGGCCGTCGCTACGAGGATGGCGTGGTGCAGAAGGACATCGAGATGGTGCCCTACAAGATCGTCAAGGCGGACAACGGCGACGCCTGGGTTGAATGCAAGGGCAACAAGATGGCGCCGCCGCAGATCTCCGCGGAAATTCTCAAGAAAATGAAAAAGACCGCCGAGGACTATCTCGGCGAGAAAGTCACCGAGGCGGTGATCACGGTGCCGGCCTATTTCAACGATTCCCAGCGCCAGGCCACCAAGGACGCCGGGCGCATCGCCGGGCTGGATGTCAAACGGATCATCAATGAACCCACGGCGGCGGCGCTGGCCTATGGGCTGGATCGTTCCGGCAAGGGCGACCGCGTGGTGGCGGTGTATGACCTGGGCGGCGGCACCTTCGATATTTCCATTATCGAAATCGCCGATGTCGATGGCGAAACCCAGTTCGAAGTGCTGTCCACCAACGGCGACACCTTCCTGGGCGGTGAAGATTTCGACCTGCACCTGATCAACTACCTGGCGGATGCGTTCCAGAAGGACAACGGCATCAACCTCAGGGGCGATCCGCTGGCCATGCAGCGCCTCAAGGAAGCCGGGGAAAAGGCCAAGATCGAGCTGTCGTCGAGCCAGCAGACCGAGGTCAATCTGCCCTATATCACCGCCGATGCCACCGGACCCAAGCACTTGGTAGTGAAGCTGACCCGCGCCAAGCTCGAATCCCTGGTCGAATCCCTGGTGGAGCGCACCATGGGTCCGCTGCGCACCGCGCTGGCCAATACCGGCAAGAGCGCCAAGGACATCGACGAGGTCATCCTGGTGGGCGGTCAGACCCGCATGCCGCTGGTACAGCAAAAAGTCACCGACTTTTTCGGCAAGGAGCCGCGCAAGGACGTCAACCCTGACGAAGCCGTGGCGGTGGGCGCGGCGCTGCAAGGTGCGGTGCTGTCCGGCCATGTCACCGACGTGCTGTTGCTGGATGTGACCCCGCTCACCCTGGGTATCGAGACCATGGGTGGCGTGGCGACGCCGCTGATCGAGAAGAACACGACGATTCCGACCAAGAAATCGCAGACTTTCTCCACCGCCGACGACAACCAGACGGCGGTCACCATCCATGTGGTGCAGGGCGAGCGCAAGCAGGCGGCACAGAACAAATCCCTGGGCCGCTTCGATCTCGCCGACATTCCGCCGGCGCCGCGCGGCATGCCGCAGATCGAGGTGTCCTTCGACATCGACGCCAACGGCATTCTCAATGTGTCGGCCAAGGACAAGGCGACGGGCAAGGAACAGTCGATCGTGATCAAGGCGTCCTCCGGTCTGAGCGAGGCGGAAGTCGCGCAGATGATCAAGGATGCCGAAGCCAATGCCGAGGCGGATCGCAAGTTCGAGGCGCTGGTACAGGCGCGCAATCAGGCCGACGGCCTGGCGCACGCCGCCCGCAAGACACTCGCCGACGCCGGCGACAAGGCCAGCCCCGAGCAGAAAGCGGCGATCGAGAGCGCCATCGAGGGCGTTGAGGCAGCGCTGAAAAGCGATGACAAGGATGCCATCGATGCGGCTGCCGGCAAATTGTCCGAGGCGTCCGCCGCGCTGGCCGAGAAAATGTATGCCGATGCCGCGGCGTCAGGTCAGCAACAGGCCGATGGTGCCGGGGAGCACAAGGCCGAGCAGGGCGACGTGGTCGATGCCGAGTTCGAAGAGGTTGACGAGGCCGACAAGAAATAAGCGGATGAAATAAGCGGGTAAGGACGCCTTCCGGGGCGTCTCTGGCAAGCGCGAGACGCAGACCCGACGGCCTGCGTCTTTTCGCGTGTAGGGCATAGACCGGATTCAGCCCGAACTCCGGAATGACGGGCGAGGCGAGCGACAGATTCCATGGCGAAGCGGGATTACTACGAAGTACTGGGTGTGGCGCGTGGCGCCGGTGAGGCCGAGATCAAGAAAGCCTATCGTCGGATCGCGATGAAGCACCACCCGGACCGCAATCCGGACGATCCGGGTGCCGAGGCGCGCTTCAAGGAAGCCTCGGAAGCCTACGAAGTGCTGACCGACAGCACCAAGCGCGCCGCCTATGACCAGTATGGCCACGCGGCGGTGGACGGCAGTGGCGGCGCCGGGCCGCGCGGTGGCGGTGGCAGCTTCAGCGATGTGTTCGGCGACGTGTTCGGCGATATCTTTGGCGGCGGGCGCCGCGCGGGGCCGGTGCGTGGCGCCGATCTGCGCTATGAACTGGAGTTGACCCTCGAAGAAGCCGCCCAGGGCACCACCACCAAGATTCGGGTGCCGTCGCTGGTGGGTTGCAAGACCTGTGAGGGTAGCGGCGCCCGCAAGGGCACGGCACCGATCCTGTGCGGAACCTGTCAGGGCCAGGGCCAGATTCGCCGCTCCCAGGGTTTTTTCTCGGTGCAGCAGCCGTGCCCGGCCTGTCGCGGTCGCGGCCGGGTGATCTCCGATCCCTGCCCCAGCTGCTATGGGCGTGGTCGCGTGGAAGAGAGTCGCACCCTGTCGGTCAAGGTCCCGGCCGGCGTCGATACCGGCGACCGCATCCGACTCACCGGCGAGGGCGAAGCCGGGCCTGAGGGCGGGGCGTCCGGCGACCTGTATGTGCAGGTGGCGGTCAAGCCGCATCCCATTTTTCAGCGCGATGGCGCCGATCTCTACTGCGAAGTGCCGATCTCCTTCGTCGATGCGGTGCTGGGCGGCGAGCTGGAAGTGCCGACCCTGACCGGTCGCGTCAATCTGAAAATTCCTGCCGAAACCCAGACCGGGCGCCTGTTCCGGATGCGCGGCAAGGGCATAGTGCCGGTGCGGGGTGGCGGCCCCGGTGACCTGTTGTGCAAGGTCGTGATCGAAACTCCCGTGAATCTGTCAGCGGCGCAGAAAGATCTGCTGAAAGCGTTCCACGACAGTTTGGAGGGAGGCAAACATTCGCCCCGGGGGACGTCCTGGTTCGATGCCGCGAAGAAATTTTTTGAAGGTTTCGCGCGCTGAGTTCGTGACGTTGCGCTCTCGCCGTCGCAGTTTTTCAGCAGCCTGTTAAGCTAATGACTCCCCAAGGCAGGACCACAGCATGATCCGGATCGCCATCGCCGGCGCCGCAGGCCGCATGGGCAGAACCCTCGTCGAGGCGGTCGCCAATCACCCTGAAACCCGCCTGGGTGTTGCTCTGGAGCGGCCGGGGTCGGAGTTTCTCGGCGCCGATGCCGGCACCCTGGCCGGGCTGGCCGCCAATGGTGTACTGCTGGTCGACGATCTGGCGGCGGTCGCCGATGCCTTCGACGTGCTGATCGATTTCACCGCCCCGGCGGCGACCATCGCCAACGCCCGGGTATGCGCCGCGCACCACAAGGCACTGGTGATCGGCACCACCGGGTTTGACGCGATGCAGAAGGCGCAGCTCGACGCGGCGACAACGGGGCTGCCGCTGTGCATGGCCTCCAACTTCAGTACCGGCGTCAACGTCTGCTTCAAACTCCTTGAGCTGGCGGCTCGGGTGCTGGGCGAAGAGTCCGATATCGAGATTTACGAGGCCCACCATCGCCACAAGGTGGATGCGCCCTCGGGCACCGCGCTCAGCATGGGCGAAGTGGTGGCGGCGGCCCTGGGCCGGGATCTGCGTCAGGTGGCGGTCTACGGTCGCGAGGGCCAGACCGGCGCCCGCGATCCCAGGACCATCGGTTTTGCCTCGGTGCGCGCCGGCGACATCGTCGGCGATCATACGGTGACCTTCGCCGCCGACGGCGAGCGCGTGGAAATCACCCACAAAGCGTCCAGTCGCATGGCCTTCGCGCGCGGCGCGGTGCGCGCGGCGGTGTGGCTCGCCGGACAACCGGACGGGCGCTACGACATGCAGGACGTGCTGGGGCTTCGCGGCTGACCGCAAGCGCGTCCGAGCGGAGGACGGCGTGAAGATCACCGATCTTGAAGTGCGCGCCGGCGGTCACCGGCTGGCGGCCCGAATCCTGGGCGACATCGTTCCCGGCCGGCCGACGCTGGTGTTCCTGCACGGCGGGCTCGACTGCATCGCCCTGTGGCGGGGCCTGCCGGAGGCGGTGGTCGCGGCCACGGGTCTGCCGGCGCTGATCTACGAGCGTTGGGGCCATGGCGGCTCGGATCCGTTGATCCTGCCCAAGGTCCCGGAGCATCGCCTGAACGAAGCCGGTCCCGTGCTGGGCGAGGTGCTCGCCAGCTGCGGGATCGGCGCGGCGATTCTGGTGGGGCACAGCTATGGCGGCTGCCTGGCGCTGCTGGGCGCCGCGCTCCACCCGGAGCGGGTCCAGGCCGCGGTCGCCATTGCCCCGCAGCTGGTGATGCACGAGGCCGCCCGCGCCGGGCTGGCGCGGGCGATCGCCGCCTGGGAATCGGGCAAGTTGCGCGCCAGTCTGGAGAAATACCACGGTGCCAACACCGAGACCCTGTTTCAAGGTTGGATCGCCGAGACCGAGGATGCGGGCATGGTGGCGCGCTACCGGGCGCTGCTGGAGCGGATCGCCCGGCCGGTCCTGGTTCTGGTGGGCGACCGGGACGAATACGGCTATCGCCCCAACCTCGAACTGATCGAAGCTGCGGTGGCGCCGCGCTGGCGCACCATCGAGGTGGTCCCGGATTGGCGCCATCATCCCCATTGGCACGATCTGGACGGCGTGGCAGCCCGCATCGTCGAAGGTCTCCGGACCCTGCCCGGCGCGTGCTGAGCGCCCGCTTCGGGCTGGACGAATCGGGGCTCAATGGCCTAGAATCCACGCCGATTGATCAGCTGATCGGGGCGCAGCGGCCGGCCACCTCGGAGCGTTCGCAAAGCGAGATGAAGCCCGCCTTCATCTCGCTTTTTTGCAGCCCGAATTTGACGCCCTGAGGCGTTGCAATCGAAAGAATTGCCGTTGCATGAGTTACCGCCGGCAGCGGTTGTGTCGCGGCCGTGGCGTACTGTTTTTAGTTTTGGCAACCGGAGAAGCGCTTGACCACACAACCCCGTCGTCCGCCCGCGCTTCTGGTTCTCGCCGACGGCACCGAATTCCTCGGTATCGCCATCGGAGCCGAGGGTCTGGCGAGCGGCGAGGTGGTATTCAACACCGCAATGACGGGTTACCAGGAGATTCTCACCGATCCCTCCTATGCCCGCCAGATCGTCACCCTGACCTATCCCCATATCGGCAATGTCGGCGTCAATGCCGAAGATGAAGAATCGCGCGGGATTTGGGCCGCCGGTCTGGTGATCCGCGATCTGCCCCTGCTCGCCAGCAATTTCCGTAGCGAGGCGAATCTGGACGATTACCTGCGCCGCCACGGCGTGGTCGGCATCGCGGACATCGATACCCGGCGGCTGACCCGTCACCTGCGCGCGCACGGTGCCCAGAATGGCTGCCTGATGGCCGGCACGGTGGATGCCGATACGGCGCTCGCCGCCGCCCGCGCGTTCGGGGGCTTGCAGGGCCTGGACCTCGCACGCGAGGTCTCGGTGACCGAGCCCTACGAATGGCGCTCCGGCGCCTGGCGGCTGGGCTCCGGCCACCGCGAGCTGGCAATCCCCGGCACCTACCGGGTCGTGGCTTACGATTTCGGCATCAAGCACAACATTCTGCGTTTGCTAGCCGAGCGCGGCTGCGAGCTCACCGTGGTGCCGGCGCAGACGCCCGCCGCCGCCGTGCTGGCGCTGCGGCCCGATGGCGTGTTCCTGTCCAATGGTCCCGGCGATCCCGAACCCTGCGACTACGCCATCGCCGCGATTCGGGAAATTCTCGACGCCGGAATCCCGGTGTTCGGTATCTGTCTCGGCCATCAGTTGCTGGCGCTCGCCTCCGGCGCACGCACCATCAAAATGAAATTCGGCCACCACGGCGCCAATCATCCGGTGCAGGATCTGGCCAGCGGGCGCGTGATGATCAGCAGCCAGAACCACGGTTTTGCGGTGGACGAGGCCAGTCTGCCGGGCAATCTGCGCGCCACCCACCGCTCGCTGTTCGACGGCACCTTGCAGGGGATGCGGCGCACCGACTGCCCGGCATTCAGCTTCCAGGGCCATCCCGAGGCGAGCCCCGGCCCCAACGACGTGGCGCCCCTGTTTGATCACTTTATCGACCTCATGGCGCAGCAACGATCCGGCTCGCCGGGGTAACCGAGACACACATGCCCAAACGCGACGACATCCACAGCATCCTGATCCTCGGCGCCGGTCCGATCGTGATCGGCCAGGCCTGCGAGTTCGATTACTCGGGCGCTCAGGCGTGCAAGGCGCTGCGCGAGGAGGGCTACCGGGTCATTCTGGTCAACTCCAACCCCGCGACCATCATGACCGACCCGAGCATGGCGGATGCCACCTACATCGAGCCGGTGGAATGGCGCACGGTGGCGGCGATCATCGAGAAGGAACGTCCCGACGCCCTGCTGCCCACCATGGGCGGGCAGACCGCGCTGAACTGCGCCCTCGATCTGGCGCGCGAAGGCGTGCTCGAACAGTGGGATGTGGAGATGATCGGCGCGACCCGCGACGCCATCGACAAGGCCGAGGACCGCGAGCGGTTCGACAAGGCGATGAAGGCTATCGGGCTCGCCACGCCGCGCTCGATGATCGCCCACAGCCTGGAAGAAGCGTTGCAGGCCCTCGACCGCTTCGGTTTTCCCTGTGTGATCCGGCCGTCCTTCACCATGGGCGGCTCCGGTGGCGGCATCGCCTACAACCGCGAGGAATTCGAGGAAATCTGCAAGCGCGGACTCGAATTGTCACCCACGCGGGAACTGCTGATCGACGAGTCCCTGATCGGCTGGAAAGAATTCGAAATGGAAGTGGTGCGGGATCGCAACGACAACTGCATCATCGTGTGCGCCATCGAAAATCTCGATCCGATGGGTATTCATACCGGCGATTCCATCACGGTGGCGCCCGCGCAGACACTCACCGACAAGGAGTACCAGATCATGCGCGACGCCGCCATCGCGGTACTGCGCGAGATCGGTGTGGAAACGGGCGGCTCCAACGTGCAGTTTGCAGTGGACCCGGCCGATGGACGCCTGGTGGTGATCGAGATGAATCCGCGCGTGTCGCGCTCCTCGGCGCTGGCGTCCAAGGCCACGGGTTTTCCCATCGCCAAGGTCGCGGCCAAGCTGGCGATCGGCTACACCCTCGACGAATTGCGCAACGAGATCACCGGCGGCGCCACTCCGGCGTCCTTCGAGCCCAGCATCGATTATGTGGTCACCAAGATTCCGCGCTTTGCGTTCGAAAAATTCACCCAGGCCGACGCGCGCCTCACCACCCAGATGAAATCCGTGGGTGAGGTGATGGCCATCGGGCGCACCTTCCAGGAATCGCTGCAAAAAGCCCTGCGCGGGCTCGAAGTGGATGTCGCCGGATTCGACCCCAGGGCGGACGGCACCACCAGCGACGGCATGGCGATGATTCGCGAGCAGCTGGCCGGTTCCGGCAGCGAGCGCCTCTGGTACATCGCCGATGCCTTTCGCGCCGGGATCGAACGCGACGAGATTCACCGCGCCACCGCCATCGATCCCTGGTTTTTGGTGCAGATCGAGGACCTGGTGCGCGAAGAGCAGATGCTCGCCGGTCACCGCCTTGGCGATCTGGATCGCGACTGGCTGCGGCGGCTGAAGCGCAAGGGTTTCGCGGATGCGCGCCTCGCCCGCCTGCTGGGATGCCCCGAGGCGGCAGTGCGCGCGCAGCGCGCCGCGCTGGGTCTGCATCCGGTGTACAAGCGGGTCGATACCTGCGCCGCCGAGTTCGCCACCGACACCGCCTACCTGTATTCCACCTATGAGGAGGAGTGCGAGGCGGCCCCCACCGACCGGCGCAAGATCATGGTGCTCGGCGGCGGTCCCAACCGCATCGGCCAGGGCATCGAGTTCGACTATTGCTGCGTGCATGCGGCGCTCGCGATGCGCGAAGACGGCTTCGAGACCATCATGGTCAACTGCAATCCCGAGACCGTGTCCACGGATTACGATATTTCCGACCGCCTCTACTTCGAGCCCGTGACCCTGGAAGACGTGCTGGAAATCGTCCGCATCGAGCGGCCTGAAGGCGTGATCGTGCAGTTCGGCGGGCAGACGCCGTTGAAGCTCGCGCGTGCCCTGGAAGCGGCCGGAGTGCCCATCATCGGCACCACGCCGGATGCCATCGACCGCGCCGAGGATCGCGAGCGCTTCCAGCAGATGATCGTCAAGCTGGGTTTGCTGCAACCACCCAACGCCACCGTGCGATCGGTCGCCGCCGCCGTCGACGCGGCGGCCACCATCGGCTATCCGCTGGTGGTGCGGCCCTCCTATGTGCTGGGTGGTCGCGCCATGGAAATCGTCTACGGCGAGGACGAACTCAACCGCTACATGCGCAACGCCGTGGCGGTGTCCGACGATGCCCCCGTGCTGCTGGATTATTTCCTGGCGGCGGCGGTGGAAGTGGACATCGACGTGGTGTCCGACGGCACGGATGTCATGATCGGCGCCATCATGCAACACATCGAGCAGGCTGGGATTCACTCCGGCGATTCCGCGTGTTCGCTGCCGCCTTACAGCTTGCCCGAAGACGTGCGGGAGCGAATGCGCGCCATCGTGGTCGCGATGGCGCGGGAGCTGGACGTGCGCGGGTTGATGAACGTGCAACTGGCCTGGCAGGATGGCGAGATCTATGTGATCGAGGTCAATCCGCGTGCGTCGCGCACCGTGCCCTTCGTGTCCAAATGCATCGGCGTGTCCCTGGCCAAGATCGCGGCGCGCTGTATGGCCGGCAAAACACTGGTTGAACAGGGCTTCACCCGCGAAATCATTCCGTCCTATTTCTGCGTCAAGGAAGCGGTATTTCCGTTCAACAAGTTTCCCGGCATCGATCCCATTCTGGGGCCTGAGATGAAATCGACCGGCGAAGTGATGGGTGTCGGCGCTACCTTCGCCGAAGCCTATGCCAAGGCGCAACTGGGCGCGGGCGACGAGATTCCGGTCAGCGGCACCGCCTTTGTGAGCGTGCGGGAGCGCGATCAACCGGGTGTGGTTGAGGTGGCGCGTGAGCTCCATGCCCTTGGTTTCCGGCTCGTCTCCACCCGCGGTACCGCCGCCTTGATCGCCGCTGCCGGCATCCCGGTCGAGGTGGTGAACAAGGTGAAGGAGGGCCGTCCCCATATCGTGGACATGATCAAGAACGGCCAGATCGACCTGATCGTCAACACCACCGAAGGGCGCAAGGCGATCGCCGATTCTGCCGCTATCCGCGCCAGCGCCGAGAGCAAGGGCGTCTATTACACCACCACGCTCGCGGGCGGCAATGCGGTGTGCACGGCGCTGCGCCACGGGCAGGCGCGCACGGTGCGCAGCCTGCAAGAGTTGCATGCGGGGATGGTGCAGTGAGCCGGGTGCCGATGACGGAAGCCGGCGCCGAGCAGTTGCGCGCCGAGCTGGAGCAGCTGAAGCGGGTCGAACGGCCGCGCATCGTGCGCGCGATCGCGGAGGCACGCGCCCACGGCGACCTCAAAGAGAACGCCGAGTACCATGCCGCGCGGGAACAGCAGAGTTTCGCCGAAGGGCGGATTCAGGAAATCGAGAGCAAGCTCAGCCGCGCCCAGATCATCGATATCACCCGCTTGGCGCCGGACGACAAGGTGATTTTTGGCGCCACCGTAACCGTGATCAATCTGGACAGCGATGAGACCCGGGTCTACCGCATCGTCGGCGACGACGAGGCCGATGTGAAGGCGGGTCGGATTTCCTATCAGTCGCCGATCGCGCGCGCCCTGATCGGCAAGCGGGTGGGTGACGAGGTTGCGGTGCAGACGCCCTCGGGTACAGTGAGCTACGAGATCGATCAGGTGGCGTACGTCTGAGCGGGACGGTGTCTGACATGCTGCCCCGGAGCACAGTCTTGTTATAAGCCTCTTTTGAATTTTGAGTGGGTAATGGGGCGTTACGGGGTGGCCCGGGGCTGTGGGTCAAGGGCGGGCGAAGCAGGCGAGCGGGACCTTGAGGCGCAGCCCCGTGAGATGCTGTCCCATGGCTGGATGCAGCGGGGTTGTGCATCCAGCCATGGAGACATGGGCGGCGAGAGGCCGCCGCGCTGGAGAGGGGTAGGATGCTCATCCCTGAGAAACTCGGGGTGACCGCAACATGACCGCCAAGCTGTTCGAAGCCGCCCTGGGCATTACGTCCCGCGGTACATCAAAGGCGTCGATTTCGACGCTGCCCAGAAGTCGTTGACCATCGCGGTCGATTTCGTCGCCGGCAGCCGCTTTGCCGTGCCGGCATCGAGGCACCCACCCGGCCCACGACACCGTGACCAAGCGCTATCGGCATCTGAACTTCTTCAACACGAGTGCCATCTGGAGTCGCGTGCCGCGAGTGCGGCTGCCCGACGGCGGCATTCGCCAGGTCGAACCTGGTCGGTCCGGCTGGCTGGCTTCACGCTGCTCTTCGAGGCGCTGATCATGACCCTGTGCCGGGAAATGACCTTCGCGGCCGTGGCCCGGCTGGTGAATCTCTCCGCATCAGGTGGTGGCCATCTGCAAGCGCTACGTCGATCTGGGCGTGGCGCAGGCCGACTTCTCCGCCGTCAAGCGTCTGGCGGCGGATGAGACCTCAGGCCCGCGGCCATGACTACATCACCCTGGTCGCCGATGCTGACGAGCGCCGGGTGCTGTTCGTCACCGAGGGCCGGGGGGCTGAGACGATCCAGGCCTTTGCCGCCGACTTTACCGCCCACGGCGGCAATCCTGAGGCCGTGGCGTCCATTTCCATCGACATGTCGCCCGCCTTCATCAAGGGCGTGACCAAGCATCTGCCCAATGCCCAGATCACCTTCGACAAGTTCCACGTCATCGCCCACGCCAGTACCGCCGTCGACAAGACTCGGCGCATCGAACAGCGGACTGATCCGAGCCTCAAGGGGTTGCGCTGGAAGCTTCTGAAGGACCGGGCGAGCCTGGCGCCGGCGGCCCGCGCCGACCTCGATACACTGATCGCCCCTGGGTGACAAGCGCACCGCCCGGGCTTGGCTTACAAGGAGCCGTTGCGCGAGATCCTGGAGCGCAAGCAGATCAATGTCAGTGCGCCATGCTCCGGCAATGGGCGACCAATGTGATGCGCTCAAGGTCGAGCCGATGAAGGAGGTCGCCAGGATGATCCGCCGTCACATCGAGGGCATCGTCGCCTGGACCCAGACCCGCCAGACCAACGGCTTCCTTGGAAGCCATTAACGGCCCTTCCCGGCCGCAGCGCAACGGCGCGGCTATGGCAATTTCCCACCATCCGCACAGTGGTCTTCCTGCTTGCCGGCAAGCTCGACTTCAGCAAGATCAACCCGCATGCCGCTTAACCCACTCGAAATTC
>JADJET010000019.1 GCA_016708925.1 Gammaproteobacteria bacterium
CGATTACATCGCAGCAGACAATCCGATGACGGGTTCAAGGAGCCTTGCAACAACCTGCAATTTTCGGTCTCCTTTGAATTTTGAGCGGGTAATGGGCGTTACGGTGGCCTGGGCTGTGGGCTGGCGAGTGGGCGTTTTCCGGCGGAGGGAACTTCGAGGCGCAGCTCCTGTGAGAGGTTGAACCCATGGCTGGAAGCAGCGGTTGTGCATCCAGCCATGAGACATGGGCGGCGAGAGGCTGCCGCGCTGGAGAGGGCAGTAGGATGCCCGTCCCTTGAGAAACCCGGTGACTGGGGCTTCGATGATTCGCCAAGCTGTTCGAAGCCGTCCTGCATTACGTCCCCTCTCGGCAGCATCAAAGGCGTCGATTTCTACGCCGCCCAGAAGTCGTTGACCATCGCGGTCGATTTCCCGCTCGCCGGCAGCCGTTTTGCGGCTGCGCCTGGCATCGAGGGCACCACCCGGCCTCCACGACACCGTGATCGCAGCGCTATCGGCATCTGAATCCCTTCCAACACGAGTGCCATCTGGAAGTCCGCGGGCCGCGAGTGCGGCTGCCCGACGGCGGCATTCCGGGCCGTGTCGAACCTGACTGGTCCGGCTGGCTGGCCGGCTTCACGCTCACCTTCGAGGCGCTGGGATTGCGACCCCGTGCTGGAAACGAAATTCCCGCGTTGCGGCTCCGGCTGGTGAATCTTTCCGCATCAGGTGGTGGCCATCTGCAAGCGCTACGTCGATCTGGGCGTGGCGCAGGCCGAGGACTCTGCCAGTCAAGCGTCTGGCGGCGGATGAGACTCGAAGGCCCGCGGCCGCGACTACACTACCCCCGGGTCGCTGATGTTGAGCGAGCGTTTGGTGCCGTTCGTCACCGAGGGCCGGGGGCTGAGACGATCCGTGCCTTTGCCGCTGACCTTACCGCCCACGGCGGCAGTAATCCTGAGGCCTAGGCGTTCATTTCCATCGACATGTCGCCCGCTCTCACTGGCGGGCGTGACCAAGCATCCGCCCAATGCCCAGATCACCTTCGATAAGTTCCAAAATTTCCACGTCATCGCCCACGCCAGCACCGCTGGTGCCGATAAGATCGCCGGCGCATCGAACAGCGGACTGATCCGAGCCTCCGGGCGTTGCGCTGGAAGCTTCCGTCCGACCAGGCGAGCCCGCGCTGGCGGCCCGCGCCGACTTCGATACGCTGATCGCCCAGTGATGAATTCGTCCGCGCAAGAGCTGCCCGGGCTTGGCTTATAAGGAGCCAGTTGCGCGAGATCCTCGAGCGCAAGCAGATCCATCGTCGCGCGCCATGCTCCGGCAATGGGCGACCAATGTGATGCGCTCCAAGGTCGAGCCGATGAAGCGAGGTCGCCAGATGATCCGCCGTCAGCATCGAGGGGAGCATCGTCGCCTCGACTCAGATCTGCTTAGACTAACGGCTTCCTTTGAAGCCATTAACGGCCTCTTCCAGCCGCAAAGGGCAAGGCGCGCGGCTGTGGTAATTTTCCACCATCCGCACAGTGGTCTTCCTGTTTGCCGGCAAGTTCGACTTCCGGCAAGATCAACTTCCATGCCGGCTTAACCCACTCCTGAAATCTTTTAAAGACCCGCCCAGCCCATCCAATGAAGAGACCATCATGTTGACAATCGTCAGCATGCTGTTCCAGTGTGGCCGAATATCGCCTGACTAAACGTGCCCCACAATAACAGGAGCCAACCCATGAAAGCCGCTGCATCGAAGCCTTCAACAAGCCTTTGTCATTCACGTTAACCGCCGGTTTTCCAAATGCGGGCCGAGGACGCGATCATCAAGGTGGCTGCCAACGGCGTTCGCCGGTGCGACTGCGCGTCTGCGTCGGCGGATTTGGGGCTGGCCCGGCCTGCAACCGGAACTGCTGCACTCCACCGGCTATGAATCTGTCTATGAAGTGGGTGTCGGCGTCATCGCCGCAACCCCGGTTTGGCGAACGCGCCGGCGGTTCGTTCAACGGGCTGCGGTGAATCGGCTAATGCGTTTCGCCGCCGGCCACCAGAACACCTGCGCCGAAGGCAATCTGGCCGTGGAGCCCCGCACTTCCGGCGGCTACGTACAGTACGCCCACATATCCTGGTGCCGATCTCAATCTGATCAATCTTCGCCGGAATCCGTGCCTTTTACCGACTGCCGCCAGCATGGGCCGCCTTCACAGCTCCTTCACGGCATCGTCTGGATCACGTTAAGGTCGCCGCCGCGGGAATGGGTGGCAACCATCCGGCTGCGGCGGCATCGGCCTCGCCGCCACCCAGATCGCCAACGCGCCACGGGCGCCAACGTGATCGCGAGGGTGGACATCAACGACAAGTCGCTGGAAGTCGCCCGCTGGGGATGGGCGCGGTGCACACCGTGAACGCCGCCAAGACCAACCCGCCGAGGCTACCAGGAGCTCACCGGCGGCGGCGCCCTAATGTCTCGGTGGATGCCCCTCGGCATTGCCACGACCTGCCCTGAACTCGATCATGAGCCTGCGCAAACGCGGTCGCCACCCGCAGATCGGCCTCACGACGCAAGCCGAAAGGGTTTCGTGTCGCTGCCGGTGGACCTGATCGTGGCGATGGAGCTGCAATTCATCGGCACCATCGGCATGCAGCCGCGCCGCTAAGCAGCGCAATGCCCAACATGGTGGAAAGCGGCAAGATGCGCCCGGGCGAGATGGGACCAACGTATTCCCCATCGAGGAAAAAGCGTCCGGCGTGATCGAGGCGATGGCGAGCTTCGGCACCGTCGGCACCACCGTCATCGGTGGTGGAATACCGCTGTCATTCACTGCGCTTCCTGTCAGCGTGGGAACCGGTGAATGCGGCCGGAAGCCGCCGGATATCCTCCAGGTCGGCGGCGATCCGCCGGCACCGGGGTGGGGACGCCTGGCGAAGATGGCATCGGAGGCGCCACGCAAAGGTTTTGCGATGGCGTCGGCAATCTCTCGTCGGCGGGCCAATCGACGCAAACAGGTTCACCACGTCATCGGGATTTCCGCCGCGATCCTGTCCACTGCCCGGGGCCTTGGTCATATGCGGTTGAGCTTGGCGCCCAGCTCCATCGGCCGTGTTGGCGAGCACCCGGCGAATAGGCGGGCGTGTGGACGCTAAGAACGCCACCGATAGCGCACCCATCGACCATCCGGCGACGGCCCCCGTCATCCGCCGGTGGCGATATAACCGCCACCCGGAGATTTTCAGAAATGTTCCGCCGACGTCCGCCACGCGCGCCCAGCCGGTGGCGAGTTCCAGCAACTCCACCTGCTCCTCAGATAGGTATAGGTCAGAACGGATGCAGACGCACGCCGGTAGACTTCCTTGCGGCCACGCGCATCGCCGGGCCCAGCAGCGATGGCGGTGACGGCGGGCGGCGGTCCCGGGAAATCTTCGGGAATGAAATTGGCGTCATCAGCAGAAACGGTGATGCTCGTCGGCGACGAAACGGCATGGCGCGCCTCACCTTTCCAGCAGGCCCAGATCGCACTGCAGCGCATGTACATATTCGCGCGTAGCAGCCGCGCGCCGGCGCCGACCAGAACACTGAAGCGATGCTCGTTGCGGAGCCGATCTGGCTGCCCAGCCCCAGCACCCGCGCCCGGGCGCCGCCGCCTGAAGTCCAACCCGCGTTGGCGACCACCAGGGACTGCGGGCAAGGCGATGGCGATGCCGGATCATCTCCACGCGCTCCGGGTGACGGTAGCCGACTGCCAGCGGCAGGTACGGCTCCCGGGCGTTCTGCCGGTCGTGATGCGTCGTAGCCGGCCCGTCGATGGCGCGCGCCGCCGCCGGCAACTTCTGCGCAGATGATCCTGGGAATGGTGGTAAAGACTTTCATGGGAAACCCCGCACTGTGCGAAAACAGTGGCAGGCTGTCGGATTGCCTGCGACTTGACCGGGCCAGGTCTGGAAGCTTACCTCGAAAGCCACGGCTTTTCACCGCAGCGCGGCAGGGTGTTCCCGGCGGTCGCTGCGCGACGAACTTTGGTCCCCGCCAACCGGGTTTTCGCACCTGGTTTTCGCCGGACTGCCGCCGAGCCACACCTAGCATTCCGCGCCTCCCCGCCGCGCCGTTGTGCTCCATGCTGCCATTTCTGGACGCGTCAACCAAAATCCGACATGGAAGCGGCAACAGCCCATCATCACTGAACTGAATTCCGACGTTCGGTCTGAGTCGAGGAAATTGGCACCTACCTGATTGACGGCGAAGGAAGCGCCTGCGCTTCCATTGGCGGCCCCTGCTGAGCGCCCGCGCCTGCGGGTTGCGACAGCGACCAGCGGCGTGTTGACGGCCACGGTGATCGGCACTGATTCACACCGCGACTCTGTTGTACTGACGACGTAGTGGACCCCTCGGAGTTGCGCCGCGGCCGCCTTCACCGCCAACAACCAGTACGGCAATGCGGCGACGGTTCTGGTGGCAGATTTTCTGTATTCCCGCCTTTCAACTCATGGTGCGCATCAACGCACTGGCGGTTATGCGTGTTGGACCGATACCACCAACACCATTTCCGAGGGGTGAGGTCCATAACTGCTCAATGCCGGCAACGCCCAACTCGACGAGCCGGGATATACCGAAGCGATCCGCAAGAAGACCGCCGAGCTGTTTAGGCGGCGGCCCAGACTCGGCGCCCCTGCTCGCCGGCGCCGACCACCACCGTTGTCACGGCGTTGCAAACTACGGGCATCACCTCGGCATGGCGTTTCAACTGGTGGATGATGCCTCGACTACGGCGGCGACGCCGGGCAACTGGGCAAGAACATCGGCGACGATCTGGCCGAAGGCAAGATGACGCTCCCTGATCCAGCGTTGCGCGCACCGCGCCGCACGCCGACGCCACCCCTGATCCGCGACGCCGTGCCAACCGCCGGCGCTGCGCTGCCCGAAGTCCTGCGCATCGTCGGCGCCTGTGGGCGCCTCGACTACACCTGACCCGTGGCGCGCCAGCAGGGGCGGGCGCGGGCAGCGCTCGCGCCACTGCCGGCATCGCCACAACAACAGGCATTGTGCGGAACTCGCGGAATTTGCCGCACATCGCGACTGGAGACAGTAGCGCCCCTGCACCGCGACCCAGCACCATGCCCCTGCGACCCACCATCGACAAGCAGCGCCGCCGGCGCGCCTCCGCGCAGAGCGCAAGCTTTGCCGGCACCACGCTCAACGACCTGTTCGCCGCTGATCCAGCGCGCGGCGAAAGCGCCGCCACGCGACCGCGGCGGGCATCTACCTCGACTATTCAAGAACCATTTCACCGACACCACGCTGAGTTTGCTGGAGGAACTCGCCGCCGTCGCCGAACTGCCAGAGCATATCGTGGCGCTGTTCGCCGGCGCGCCGGTAAACCGCTCAACAGCGTGCCCCGCCCTGCGCCGCGCTGGCGCGGCGCGGCGCTCGATGCCGCCATCGGCCGCGAGATAGAAAGCCGGACACGGATGCTGGCGCTGGCACGGGCGCTGCGGGCGGGTGAAATCCGCGGCGCTACCGGGCGGGTCATCACCGAACCGGTGCATCTCGGTATCGGCTCCGGCTGGGACCGGTCCACGCGCGGGTGGTCCCGGCCTTTGCCGGAACGCTTGCGCCGTCTCCGCGCGTCCATTTCGTTACATCCCTGGACAACACGCGCTTGCCGCCGTCCCGCGCACTGCGTTCCCGCGACCACCTTGTTTGTACTGGCGTCGAAAAAGCTCTCGACCCGACCTGTCGAATGCCGACTGGCGCGACGCTGGCCGGCGCAGCTGGGATTGCCGCGGACCACATCGGCAGGCATTTCGCGGCAATCACCAGCAAGCTGGAACGAGCCAGGCCCGGGGCATCGCCGACGACCGCATCCCTACCTGGGCGAAGGGATCGGCGGCCGCTATTCGCTGTGGTCAGCCATGGGACTGCCGATTGCCGTTGCGCTCCCCGGACCGGACATCTTTACCGAGCGTCGCCGGCGCCAATGCCATGGACCAGCACTTTCGCACGCGGCATCCTTGCGCACCAACTGCCGATACCGCATGGACTGCTGAGCGTTTGGCAGATCAATTTCTGGCTTTCCACGGCACCGCGCCGTACTGCCCTGCACGGCCTGCGCCATCCGCCCGATTATTTGCAGCAACTGATGATGGAAAGCTCGGGCAAGCGGGTTGCTCAGGACGGCCGCGAACTCACCATCCAGACCGGGGCGATCATTTGGGGCAGCGGGGAGACCAACGGTCAACATCTTCACCAACGGCTGCCAGGGCACGCAAACCGTGCCGGCGGACCATCGCCACCGCGATTCCGCACTGTGACGCGGAGCGCTTCCACACAGCCTACGCCAACTGCCGGCGCAGGCCGGGCGCTGATGGTGAGCCAGGATCGCGCCACGCGGGAGAAGGAGTTACTTGCGGCCGGACACTCCGGCGCGGAGGCCTTTTCTGGCTTCCCACCGGGAAGTGCCCGGCGATCGCCCGAGCAACACGCTGGTGCTCCGCCGCCCACGCGCCCCGCCTGTCTAGGCGCTTGCTGGCGCTCCACGAACACAGCGTCTGTGTGCAGGTGTGGGCTGGGGTATCAACGCGTTCGACCAGTGGGGCGTCGAATTGGCAAGCAGGCGGCGAGTGCGATCGGCGCGGCACTGGTCGGCGCGGACGCGAGCGCCTACGACACTCCACCCGCGCCCTCATGGCGCGGTGGAACAGCGCGGGTGCGCGTTCAGACTGATGCGCTGTCCGCGCGGCGCGCTAATGGACCGTTTTTTCCAGCCACCATCCGGGAACGCCAGCAGCTCGGCGGTTTTTCCACCATCAGCGCATGATCGCCGCGACTCTCCACATTCAGGCGCACCGGCTCGGTGTTCGACATGCGCACATTGAAGCGCCAGTCCGCGAAGCTGATGCCGATGCCGTCCATGGTATCGAGCACGCCGCCTCCGCTCCCGTAGCGGCGAGCGATGGCGTCGAGCACCGCCTGCGGATCGGCGACCGGGCGGTTGATTTCGCCACTCACCGGATAGGCGCTGACGCTCCTCCAACAGTTCGGACAGCGGCTGCCGGCGCCGGACAACAATTCCACCACCAGCAGCCAGGGTCATGCCGCTGTCGCAATAGGCGAAGTCGCGAAAATAATGGTGCGCTCATCTCACCGCCGTAGAGAGCGTCGTTATCGCGCATCACCTGTTTGATGAAGGCATGGCCGGTGCGGCTCTGCACCGCCCGGCCGCCGAACTGGGCGACGATGTCGGTGGTGTTCCAGATCAGGCGCGGGTCGTGCACGATGGCGCCGCCGCCGTACTTGCGCAGAAAGGCTTCCGCGAGCAGGCCGACGACGTAATAGCCCTCGACGAAATCGCCGCGCTCGTCGAAGAAGAAACAGCGATCGAAGTCGCCGTCCCAGGCGATCCCCAGATCCGCACCGCTCGCACGTACGACGTCGGCGGTCGCCGCGCGGTTTTCTTCGAGCAACGGGTTGGGCACGCCGTGGGGAAAGTGACCGTCGGGCGCGTGCTGGAGCTTGATGAACTCCAGCGGCAGATGCGGCTCCAGCAGATCGATGACGGCGCCGGCACCGCCGTTGCCCGCATTGACCACCACCTGAGCCGCAGCGCGATTTATCCACATAGGACAACAGGTGGTCGATATAGGCGCTCTTGTCAGCGGCATGGCGCAGCGTGCCGGCGCGCAGCCGCCGGAAAATCCGCCGCCTCCGCCAGCGCCTGGGATCTCGGCAGCCCGCATCGCACGCTGATCGGACGCGCCCCTTCGCGCACGAACTTCATGCCATTGAAGTCCTTGGGATTGTGGCTGGCGGTCACCACCAAGCCGCCGTCGTAGCCGCCGTGGAAGGTCGCGAAGTAAATTTCCTCGGTACCGCACTGGCCGATATGCACCACATCGCAGCCGGCATCGCGAATGCCTGCCACCGCCGCGTCGCACAGCGCCGGGCTGGTCAGGCGGATGTCGTGGCCGACAACAAGGCTGCGCGCGCCCAGATAGACCGCGAAAGCGCGACCGATGCGGTAGGCGATCTCTTCGTTCAACTGCTCGGGAACGCGACCGCGCACGTCGTAAGCTTTGAAGCAGGTGAGTGCCGACATCATTTGCGTCCTTGAGGATAGATGTTCTGATAGACGTGGTTGGTGGCATCGACAAAGCCACCGACGCTGCCGCAGCCAAAGCGCTGACCCTGAATTTGTAGGCCAGCACTTTGCTGGTCCGGGGCCAGCGTCAGCAACGCGTCGGTAAGCTGGACTTCGCCGTTCTTGCCCGGCGGCGTGTGGCGCAAGACTTCAAAAAATGAACGGCGACAGGACGTAGCGGCCGATGATGGCGAGATTGCTGGCGCCTCGCTCGGCGCCGGTTTTCCACCATGTCGGTGACGCGGTAGAGGCCGGGTTCTTCCTCGACACCGGCAATGATGCCGAATTTCGACACGTCCTTTTCTTCGACTTCCGGATCGCCACCACGGTACTGCCGGTACGTCGATAGATATCGACCAGCTGCGCCATGACCCTGATGTCATCGTTGAAGCACAGGTCATCCGCCAGAATCACCCCGAACGGCTGATTGCCCCCAGCAACTCGCCGGTGAGGATCGCGACTGAGTCCTTTCATTTCAGTTGCCGGGTTGACGCGAAGCGGCCGCTGTTGATCACCTTGCGGATTTCGATCAGGTAATCTTCCTTGTCGGTGCCGGCGATCTGATGCTCGAGCTCGTAGCTGATGTCGAAGTGATCGTGAATCGAGCGCTTTGCCGCGGCCGGTGACAAAGCAGATTTCGTTCAGTCCGGCCGCCAGCGCCTCTTCAACGCCGTACTGCACCAGGGGTTTGGTGACCACGGGCAGCATTCTTGGGCATGGACTTGGTGGCGGGCAGGAAGCGGGTTCCATACCCGGCGACCGGAAACAGGCATTTCTTGATCATGGCAGTTCCTTTGACGGGCGATTGCGGTCGAACTCCAGCACCGCTGCCGTGCCCGGAGTCGTGCGCCACGGTGGCGCGGGCGGCTATTAACGCAGCATTTGCGCGTTTGCATATGGCCCGCGCGGAGAAAGCCAAGGGCTCACAATGGCTCCCTGCGGGCGGGTCGCAGGTCGCGTAAAATGGCTGACACATAACGGCAACCCGAGAAACCGATGCCCGCTCCAACGTCCACCTCTATCCAGGAAGACACTGCCATCCGCGGCCGGCGGAGGAGCTTCACGCGCGATGAGCTGCTGGCTTGCGCGCGCGGGGAACTGTTTGGCGCCCATGCGGCACGCCTGCCCGATGGCCAGATGCTGCTGGTGGACCGGATCACGCATATCGACTCGACCGGCGGTACGCATGGCAAGGGCCAGGTGATCGCGGAACTCGATATCAATCCCGATCTGTGGTTCTTTGGCTGCCATTTCATCGGCGACCCGGTGATGCCGGGCTGCCTGGGTCTCGATGCCCTCTGGCAACTGACCGGATTCTTTCTCACCTGGCGCGGCAACGACGGTCACGGCCGCGCGCTCGGCTCCGGCGAAGTGAAGTTTTTCGGGCAGGTACTGCCTACTGCGGGGAAAGTGACCTACCGACTCGACATTTCACGCATGGTTGAGCGCAAACTGGTGATGGCCATCGCCGACGGCTCAATGGCGGTGGATGGCCGCGAAATCTACACCGCCAAGGATCTTCGGGTGGGTATTTTCAAATCCACCGACAACTTTTAGCGGCACCCGGCTTCCCTTACAATGCCGGCCAATTTCCCGCCCCACAACCACCCGAGAGGCACTCCATGAGACGAGCGGTAATTACCGGCATGGGGGTGGTGTCATGCCTGGGCAATGATGTCGAAACCGTTGTCCGTTCTCTGCGCGAGGGCACATCCGGCATTCGCCCGATGCCCGTTTATCGCGAGATGGGGATGAAGAGCCAGATCGCGGGACAGATCGATCTGGATCCCACGGATCTCATCGACCGCAAACATCTGCGCTTCATGAGCACGGCGGCGGTCTATGGCTATGTCGCGATGCAACAGGCCATCACCGACTCCGGCCTCTCGGAGGCGGATGTCTCCAATCCCCGCACCGGCATCATCATGGGTTCCGGCGGTATCTCCGGGGAAAAATTCCTCGAGTCGGTGGACACTCTGCGCGAGAAAGGTGTGAAGCGCATCGGGCCCTACCGCGTCACCCAGATCATGAGCAGCACGGTGTCGGCCTGCCTGGCCACGCCGTTCCACATCAAGGGGCTCAATATCAGCATTTCTTCCGCCTGCGCCACCAGCGCCCATTGCATTGGCTCGGCGGTGGAGCAGATCCAGCTCGGCAAGCAGGACATCCTGTTCGCCGGCGGCGCGGAGGAAGAGCACTGGTCGATGGTCAGCATGTTCGACGCCATGGGCGCGCTGTCGACCCGCTTCAACGACACGCCGGAACGTGCCTCGCGGCCCTATGACCTGGACCGCGACGGCTTCGTGATGTCCTGCGGCGGCGGCTGTTTCGTGGTCGAGGAGCTCGAACACGCGCGCGCGCGCGGCGCCACCATTTACGCCGAGATCGTCGGCTACGGCGCCACCTCCGACGGTTACGACATGGTCGCACCCTCCGGCGAAGGCGCGGTGCGCTGCATGCGCCAGGCGCTCGCGACGGTGAATGGTTCGATCGACTACCTCAACACCCACGGCACCAGCACGCCGGTGGGCGACGTCAAGGAAATCGGGGCCATTCTGGAAGTCTTCGGCCCCCAGACGCCGCCCATCAGCTCGACCAAGTCGCTGTCGGGGCATTCACTGGGCGCGGCCGGGGTGCATGAAGCCCTGTTCAGTCTGCTGATGATGCGCCACGGCTTCATCGCCGCCTCGGCCAATATCGACAACCTCGATCCCGCCGTCGCCGGGGCCAACATCGTCCGGCAGCGTATCGACGGCGTCGAACTGGAGCGGGTGATGTCGAACAGCTTCGGCTTCGGCGGCACCAACGCCAGCCTGGTATTGCAGCGGTATCGCGGCGACTGAGCCTGACCGGCTGCTCAAGCCCCGGCGGGCACCACCTGCTCCGCTGCGCATTGCTGGCTCCCTCGCAACGTTTTTTTCAGCAGTCGGTTAACCGTGTAACAACACCGGAACGCGGCGGGCGCGGGCAAGGGGCGGGCGCGGGAGGAAGGGCAGGCGGGCGCACATTCCCCCTTGGGCCAGCCAGGCCGCCCTTAAAAAATGCCGCGCTGCTCCAGGTACGCAAGCAAGTTTTGCACGCAGCCGTCGAGATCCTCTGCCCCGGTATCAACCACCAACTCCGGACTCACTGGCGCTTCATACGCGGAATCGATGCCGGTGAAGTTGGGAATCTGCCCGGCGCGCGCCTTGCGGTAGAGACCCTTGGGGTCGCGCTGCTCGCAGACCGCCAGCGAGGTGGCGACATGCACTTCGATGAACTCATCCGCGGGCAGCAAATCGCGCGCGAGCTGACGGTCAGCGCGAAACGGCGAGATGAATGCCGTCATGGCAATCAGACCGGCATCGACAAGCAGCTTCGCCACCTCGGCGATGCGCCGGATATTTTCGACCCGATCAGCGTCGCTGAAGCCCAGATCCCGGTTGAGACCGTGGCGGACGTTGTCGCCGTCCAGCAGGTAGCAATGATGGCCACGCTCGAAGAGCGCCCGCTCCAGCGCATTTGCCAGGGTTGATTTGCCCGCGCCACTGAGCCCGGTAAACCAGATCACGCAGGGCTTCTGGCGTTTCTGGCGCGCACGATCGTCCTTCGACACCGCCGCCTGGTGCCAGGTCAGATTGGTACTCACGCGCAGGCGTTCACGGGGCCGCGGAACCGGGCCGCACTAAAACGGGATATCGTCATCGAAATTGTCGAAGCTGGTGGGGTCCGGACCGGCCGGGGCAGCGCCCGAGGTGCCGCCGCTGCTCGCCTGCGCCGCGCGTGGCGGAGCACTGAAATCGCCGCCCTGCTGTCCACCTGACATGCCGCCGCGTCCGTCCAGCATCTGCATTTCATTCGCGACGATCTCGGTGGTGTAGTGCTTCTGGCCGTCCTTCTCCCACTGGCGGGTGCGCAGGGAACCTTCGACATAAACCTTGGAACCCTTCTTGAGGTACTCGCCGGCGATCTCCGCCAGCTTGTTGAAAAACACCACCCGGTGCCATTCGGTGCGCTCTTTCTGCTCGTTGGTCTGCTTGTCGCGCCAACCTTCGGACGTCGCCAGGGTGATATTAGTCACCGCCCCGCCGCTGGGCATGTAGCGGGTTTCCGGGTCGTTGCCGAGATTGCCGATCAAAATGACTTTATTGATGCCGCGAGCCATCGCCAGAATCCCCTGTCAAAATTGTGTGCTGCGAAGTCCAGTGTAACCGCTGGGCTCCGGCCTCGCCAACCACAGCCCGTGCGCAACGCACGCCGTGCATCAAGCGCTCAGCGGGCGTCCCAGAACACGCTCCAGATGGGCGCTGTCGAGCGCATCGTCGTCCACCTGCACATAGGCGACCTGGTGGCTCGGGATGTGAATCACGTCCTCGACTCCGGCCACCACGCCCACCAAGGCTTCGCGCCGGACCACGGGTTCTCCCGCCGCCTGAATCAACGTCAGGCTGCGCAACCGGCGCGGAGCGCGCATGGTGCTGGCCACGGCAAACCATACCAGCGCCGCGCCGCCGGCGAACCAGAACACGCTCCCGCCACCAAAGCGATGCGCGACCAGACCACCCAGCGCGCCGCCCGCGAACGCGCCCAGAAACTGGCTGGTGGAATAAATACCAAGCGCCGTACCCTTGATGCCCGGCGGGCACAGCTTGCTGACCAGGGACGGCAGCGATGCCTCCAGCAGGTTGAACGCCATGAAAAACAACAACAGCCCCGTGGCCATCACAGCGAAGTGACTGCCGGCCGAAGCCAGCACCGCCTCGGCCACCGCCAGTAGCGCGATAGCGCCCATAAATACCGGCTTCATCCGCCGCCGTGTTTCGCCATACCAGATGAACGGCACCATCAGTGCAAAGCCGGCGCCCATGGTGATCAGATAAAGATACCAATGCCGGTCCCGCTCAAATCCCACCACCTGTTCCAGCAGCACGGGCACCGACACCCAGGTCGCCATCTGGGCGAAGTGAAGCACGAAGATTCCCACATCCAGCCGCAGCAGCTCGGAATTGCGCAGCACCCGGCCCAGCATTTCGGGCATCGGCACCAATTCGTGAGTCGAGACCCGGCTTGGCGTGGGAATCGACAGCAACACCGGCAATCCCAAAATGCCCAGCGCCGCCGTCACCCAGAACACCGCCGATATCCCCCAGTGGGAAGCGATCACCGGACCCAGGGCCATCGCCACCGCGAACGAGAGCCCGATACTGCCGCCCACCGCCGCCATGGCGCGGGTGCGCGCCTGCTCGCGCGTCACATCCGCCAGCAACGCCATGATGACGCCGGCCACTGCGCCCGCGCCCTGCACCGCCCGCCCCAGCATCAACTGGTACACGGTATGTGCTTGAGCGGCAATCACCGAGCCCGCCACAAACAGCAGGATGCCGATGATGATGAGCGGCTTGCGTCCAAAGCGGTCGGAGGCGAGGCCGAAGGGGATTTGCAACATGCCCTGGGTGAGGCCGTAGATCCCCAGACACAGGCCTATGGTCGCGGCCGTGGCGCCGGTGTACTGGGCTTCATTGAGCGCAAGTACCGGCAGCACCATGAACAGTCCCAGCATCCGCGTGGCATAGAGAAACACCAGGCCCAGCAAGGCGCGCAGTTCAAGGGATGTCAGCATGCAGGGGACAGCGCAGCGGGATAACCGGAGGGGCGGCTAGAATACTGAATGGCCCCGCAAAAGCAAAGACGATACCGATCCGGTCAGGGACCGTTCGGTGGGCGGCACCGCAACTTGGCAGTCACCGTGCGCGGCGGCGTCGATAGCGCTCGAGCAACTGCCAGGGGCGGGGACGCAAGCCGGCGGAATCGGTGAACGACACGCCGGCGCCATAGCATTCCCCGAGCAGATTAATGTAACGCCGCGGTACCGAAGTGACGGAGCGCGGCGACACGCCGTGGATGGCGAGAGGCGAGTTGAGCCACATCACCAGGGTATTCGGCGCATAGGCCACGCGCTCGGCCACCTCCACCGCGTCGGGCTTGACCCGCGAACCCCGTGCCATGGGACGCTGCCCGGGCTTGACCCGGTACAGCTCAAGCTCGCCGCCAGTGGAACTGTCATCCGCATGACGGAAATAGAGCAGGGCCGCAAACAGCTTGGCGGGATTATCGAGATGGGGACCGCGCACCGAGGACGGCGTCGTCACCGGGCTGTTCATGCCGAACTGGCCGTCGAGGGCGACATCGGCGGCGAAATTGGCGGCATTGCTTTTTTTTCCCGGCTGCCGAAGCACGGTCGCAAAGGCCTCGGGCGCCTTGCCGAAAGCGTCACGAATACCGGGATGCAGGGCGGCAAGCTCATCCTGCCAGAGGGCGCAAACCCGACGGAAGAATTCCGCGGAGGTGTGGTAGGCAAAAAATTCGCGCCACAGGGGCGCGATCCGCGGACTGGTCATCACGTCCGCCGCCGCGAGCTTGTAGAGCCGGTTGTTGGCGAGAGGGCCCGGCCCGGCGACTTCGGCCAGCGCCGGATAGGAACGCTCCAGCTCTTGATACAGCGCTGGGGGCAATGCATCCGGCACCACCAGATGGGGAAACGGCTCACGCCGGATTGCCGCTGTGCCAATCCGGGTCGGCAAGCAGCACAAGTTGTCAACGCCCGTCATTTTCCCTCCTGAAAACCGGAATCCGCGCACAAACCCCACCGGCACGGGATGCCGCTATTTTCTGCGCGCCCGATCCCGACGCGCAAGCGCCGCCCGCCCATCAGGCGCGGCCGTAGCGGTCCTCGAAACGCACGATGTCGTCTTCGCCGAGATAAGCGCCGGTCTGTACTTCAATCAGTTCCAGCGGAAGTTTCCCCGGATTGGCCAGCGAATGCCGGGTTCCGATGGGAATGTAGATGGATTCGTTCTCCGCCAGCAGGGTTTCTTTGCCATCCAGTGCAACCCGCGCGGTGCCCGCCACCACGATCCAGTGCTCGGCACGGTGATGATGCATCTGGGTCGAGAGACTGGCCCCCGGCTCCACCAGGATGCGCTTGACCTGGAAGCGGTGGCCGGCGTCCAGGGTGTCGTAGCTGCCCCAAGGCCGGTAGACCTGGCGGTGGGTTTCTTCTTCGGGGCGCGCGGCAGCCGCCAGTTGCGCCACCAGCTGCTTGAGGCCGCCGATGCGCTCGCGGGGCGCCACCAGCACGGCGTCCTTGGTTTCCACCACCACGGTATCGCGCAATCCCACGGTTGCCAGCAGCCGGTGCTCGGAACGCAGCAGATTGTTGCTGGAATCGATCCGCAGCACATCGCCGCGACAGGCGTTGCCGTCGGCATCCTTGTCCGCCAGTTCCCAGAGCGCCGCCCAGGAGCCGACATCGTTCCAGGGGCTGTGCAGCTCCACCACGGCGGCGGCATCGGTGTGCTCCATCACCGCGTAATCGATGGAATCGGCGGGACAGGCCGCGAATGCCGCCGCATCGACACGCACGAAATCGCCATCCCGGGTCCGGCTTGCGGCGGCGCGCTCGCAAGCGGCGAGGATCTCGGGTCGATAACAGCCCAGCTCAGCGAGGAAACGGCTCGCCCGGAACACGAAAATGCCGCTGTTCCAGTAATAATCGCCCGTCTCCAGATAAGCGCGCGCGGTGTCGGCGTCAGGCTTTTCGACAAAGGCAGCTACCTCGTACACCGCTTCTTCGCGCGACAGCAGCGCGCCGCGACGAATGTAGCCATAGCCGGTTTCAGCGCCGGCCGGTGTAATCCCGAACGTCACCAGACGCCCGCGTTCGGCCTGGTCCGCCGCCGCCGCCACGGCGGTATGGAAAGCCGCGACGTCCGCGATCACATGGTCCGCCGCCAGCACCAGCAGCAACGGATCAGCCCCGGTAGCGGCCTGGGCATGGAGCGCCGCCAGCGCCACCGCGGGCGCGGTGTTGCGCGCCACCGGCTCCAGCAGGATGGACTCAACCGCCCCGCCCCAGACGCGCGCCTGTTCGGCGGCGATGAAGCGATGATCTTCGTTGCACACCAGCACGGCGGGTCCCACCGCAAGTCCGGCAAGACGCTCCAGCGTCGCCAGCAGCATCGGCCGATCGCCGACCAGGGGCAGGAACTGCTTGGGAAACAAGCGCCGCGACAGCGGCCACAGGCGGGTGCCGGCGCCGCCGGCCATCACTACGGGGACTATCATCGGAACGCGCCACTGGGTCAGTCGGATAAACGGCGCCGTCTTAGGAGGCTGTGCAAAAACTACGGCGATAGACCGGGGGGGCCCCTCGCGCACGCGGGACCACCGGCCATCGTGCGCCGGGCAGACGTCCCTTGTTTATATGTCGCACTACTAGCCATCGGCTTCGTGGTGCGGCGCCGGCGGCGGTGATTACAATGCGCGATTGTTTTGGATCCGCTGCGAGCAACCGCCATGAAGCATATCGGGATTCGCGGTGCGCGCACCCACAACCTCAAGAATATCGATCTGACGCTGCCCCGTGATCGCCTGATCGTGATCACCGGGCTGTCCGGTTCGGGCAAGTCGTCGCTGGCCTTCGACACCCTCTACGCCGAGGGCCAGCGCCGCTACGTGGAGTCCCTGTCCGCCTACGCCCGGCAATTCCTCTCGATGATGGAAAAGCCCGATGTGGACCACATCGAGGGGCTGTCGCCGGCGATCTCCATCGAGCAGAAATCCACCTCCCACAACCCGCGCTCCACGGTGGGCACCATCACCGAAATCTACGACTATCTGCGTCTGCTCTACGCCCGCGTGGGCGAGCCGCGCTGCCCCGACCATGACCTGCCGCTCGCGGCCCAGACCGTCACCGAGATGGTGGATCAGGTACTCGCACTGCCCGAGGACACCCGGCTGCTGCTGCTCGCCCCCATGGTGCGCGAGCGCAAGGGGGAATATCAGCAACTGTTCGAGCAATTGCGGGCGCGCGGCTTCATCCGGGTGCGCATCGACGGCACGGTCTACGAGCTCGACGAGACGCCGAAGCTGGCCAAGAACCGCAAGCACAGCATCGAGGTGGTGGTGGACCGCCTGCGGGTCAAGCCGGAATTGCGCCTGCGGCTCACGGAATCCTTCGAGACCGCGCTGAAGCTCGCCGAGGGACTCGCGGTGGTGAGCTTCATGGACGGCACTCAGCCGGAGCGGCTGTTCTCGGCGCGCTTTGCCTGCCCGATCTGCAACTACAGTCTCGACGAACTGGAGCCGCGGGTTTTTTCCTTCAACAATCCTTCCGGCGCCTGTCCCACCTGCGATGGCCTGGGCGTACGCCAGTTTTTCGATCTCGACCGCGTCATCCAGCATCCGGAGGCGAGCATTTCCGAAGGCGCGATCCGCGGCTGGGACCGCCGCAATCTGTTCTACTTCAACATGCTCACCTCACTCGCCGAGCATTACGGCTTTGCCATCGACACGCCTTTCGCCGAACTCGATCCCCGCCACCAGCAGCAGATCCTGTTCGGCAGTGGCGAGGAAGAGATCACCTTCAACTACGTCAACGAGCGCGGCACCGTGTTCAAGCGCACGCACCGCTTCGAGGGCATCATCCCCAACATGGAGCGGCGCTACCGCGAGACCGATTCTGCCGGCGTGCGCGAGGAGCTGGTCAAGTACCTGAGCACCCAGCGCTGCCCTGAATGCGAAGGCATGCGTCTCAATCGTGCCGCGCGGCACGTCTTTGTCGATGGCCGCTCGCTGCCCGCCGCGACGGCGCGGACCACCGGCGAGCTGGCGGCGTACTACGCCCAACTGGAATTGCCGGGACAGAAAGGCGAAATCGCCGGCAAGATCCTCAAGGAAATCCGTGACCGCCTGCATTTTCTGGTGGATGTCGGGCTCAATTACCTGACCCTGGACCGCAGCGCCGACACCCTGTCCGGCGGCGAGGCACAGCGCATCCGGCTCGCCAGCCAGATCGGCGCCGGGCTGGTGGGTGTCATGTACATCCTCGATGAACCCTCCATCGGCCTACACCAGCGTGACAATGCGCGCCTGCTCGCCACCCTCACCCGATTGCGCGATCTCGGCAATACCGTGATCGTGGTGGAGCACGACGAGGAGGCGATCCGCAGCGCCGATCATGTCGTGGACATGGGTCCCGGCGCCGGCGTGCACGGTGGCCGCGTGGTTGCCCAGGGCAAGGTGGCCGACATCATCGCCGCACCCGATTCGCTCACCGGCGACTACCTGGCGGGCCGCAAGGCGATCCCCGTGCCCACGGTGCGCACGCCGGTCAATCCCGCGCGCGTGCTGCGGATTCGGGGCGCCAGCGGCAACAATTTGCGCGACCTCGATGTCGAAATACCGCTGGGGCTGCTCACCTGCATCACCGGGGTCTCGGGCTCGGGCAAGTCCACGCTCATCAACGAGACCCTGTTTCCGCTCGCCGCCACCGCGCTCAACAAGGCGACCACGTTGCATCCCGCGCCGCATCGCGAGATCAGCGGACTGGAGCACCTCGACAAGTGCGTGGACATCGATCAAAGCCCCATCGGTCGTACGCCGCGCTCCAATCCCGCCACCTACACCGGCATTTTCACGCCGATCCGCGAACTGTTCGCCGGCACTGCGGAAGCGCGCTCGCGCGGCTACCAGCCCGGGCGTTTCAGCTTCAACGTCAAGGGCGGCCGCTGCGAAGCCTGCCAGGGCGATGGCGTCACCAAGGTCGAGATGCACTTCCTGCCGGACATCCATGTGATGTGCGAAGTGTGTGGCGGCAAGCGCTACAACCGCGAGACGCTGGAGATTCTCTACAAGGGCAAGAGCATCCACGAGGTGCTGGAAATGACGGTGGAAGATGCGCGCGCCTTCTTCGACGCCATCCCCGCCATCGCCGGCAAATTGCAGACCCTGATGGATGTGGGGCTTTCCTATGTGCGCCTCGGCCAGTCGGCCACCACGCTGTCCGGTGGTGAAGCGCAGCGCGTGAAATTGTCGCGGGAATTATCCAAGCGCGATACCGGCAGCACGCTCTACATTCTGGACGAACCCACCACCGGGCTGCACTTCCACGACATTCAGCAACTGCTCGGCGTGCTGCACCGCTTTCGCGACCACGGCAACACCGTGGTGGTGATCGAACACAACCTCGACGTCATCAAGACCGCCGACTGGATCATCGATCTGGGCCCGGAGGGCGGCAGCGGCGGCGGCCTGATACTGGCCACCGGCACCCCGGAAGACATTGTCCGCTGCCCCGAATCCCACACCGGGCAGTTTCTCAAACCCCTGCTCGGCGTCCGCAAAACCCGGCGCCGCGCCAGCGCCTGAACGGCGGTTGCAAAACATCGCGATGATGGAGACGGCTGCTTTTCGCTAGGCGGCCGTCGCCGTCAGGCTGGTCTCCTCGCCGCGACCATCGACGGTGATAAGACGCACCGGCCGCCGCCACACCTGCTGGACATAATCCAGCACGTGGCGCGCGCGCCCGGCATCGAGACCGCGTCCGTCGTCGCGATACTGGTGGCGCAGGGTCAAACTGCCGTCGCTGCCCATATCCTCCACCGCGACGCGGGGAGCACCGAAATTGAACTTGGGCGCCAGAATGGTTTCGCGCAACTGGTCGAGAGTCGACTCCGTCACGCGCACCGCGCCCGCGCGGCTCGCCGAATAAACAAACAGATCGAGTTCAGCGGCAATCTCGGCCGTCAGATAATTGCGGATAAACCCGAAATCGTCCTCCTGCTGCATGATTTCCCGCGCCGCGGTGAATCCGCGCTCCGCGATCAGGCGCTCCCAGAGCATAACCCAGATGGTAGGGATTGATGCGCAGCGCGACCTGTTTGTCGCCGGCATGGGGGCTGACTACATCGGAATGCGTCTTCATGCAGTCCACATAGAACTGCGACGGCAGGAAATCGGCTTCGCGCAGCAGCCGCGAATGCCAGTAACTGGCCCAGCCTTCGTTCATGATCTGGCAGTTGAACACCGGCTGGAAATACCAGGACTCCTTGCGCACCGCGAGAAAAATATCGCGCTCCCAGTCTTCCATTTCGGGCGCGTACTGGGCGATGAACCACAGCAGGTCGCGCTCCGGGCGCGGCGGAATATGCAACGGCTCCAAGCGCGACATCACCGGGAGAGCCTCGGCTCCCGGCAGACGCGCGTAACGGCCACCAAAGTCCGCTTCACCGAACTCCCGCGCAATACGTCGGGAAGGCTGCTGGTAGCGTCCACGGTTGAGCGGCAGATCGGTATCGATGTGCGGCTCCAGCGCCAACGCCGCGTCCAGCACTCGCTCGACGCGCTGCTCGCCCTGCTGATCGATCGCTTCCTGGATGCGGTGAGCGTGCGCGGCCGCCTGCTCCACGATGTGATAGCCCACCTGCTCCTGACTGTGCACAAAGGCCATGTTGTTGCGGGAAAAATCCGCGTGCCCCAGCACATGGGCGACCACCAGGGTGTTTTCCTCAATGCTGTTGGTATCGACCAGGTAGGCGTGGTTGGGATTGCCGGGAAACACCACTTCGAAAATCCGCGAATGACCCATGCGATGCTGGATCATCTGGTACACCCAGCGCACGCCGAACGACCAGTGCGGCATCCGCACCGGGAGGCCGTACACGGCCACCTCCATCATGAAACTGGCCGGCACCACTTCGAAATCCACCGGGTGATAGACGAGCCCCTGCGCGGCGGCCAGGGCTTCCAGTTGCGGAATGTACTGATCGAGTCGGGAGGGCATCTCAGGAGACTCCGGTGCGGGTTGCCTGATCGGTGAAAAACGCCTTGATCGCAGGCCAGATATCGGCGTCCTCATTCAGCATGTAGCTGCACGGGCAGATCCTCCGCCGCGAGGCGCTGCCAGATGGTGGCAATTTCGGTATCCATGTGGCGGTGACTCTGTTGAGACACCTCGGCGTAGCCGGCAAAGTTCATCAGCGGCAGCAGGCGCTGCAATTCCGTCGTGGCGGCGCCGCGGTCCTCGCTGAAGTTGTGGCCGTCGGTGGCATAAAACAGATAGCAGTTGTAACGCGCCGGATCGAAGCGCTCGATCAGGATTTCGTGCGCCCTGGCAAAGCCGGTGGAGCTCTTGGTGCCACCTTCACCGCGCACCTGAAAAAATTCCTCCTCGGCGAATTCCCAAGCATCGACCGTGTGCGCGACAAACACCGTTTCGACGCTGGTGTACTGGCGGCGAATGCCCTGCAACGCCCAGAAGAAAAACGTCTTGGCGAGTTTTCGGCAGTGTTCATCCATGCTGGAAGACACGTCGAGCACGAAAAACACCACCGCACTCGCCGTCGGTTTGGGGCGCCGCGCGAGTTGCCGAAAGCGGAGATCGTCGTTGCCGATGGGAATCCGGCTGTCGGGTTGCACGCTGCGTCGTTTCACCGCCTCCTTGAGGGTGCGGCGACGATCCAGCCGGGAGCGCGCGCCGCGCTTGTCCCAGCCCTCGCGCACATAGACATCCTCTTCGATCGCGGTGCCCGCGCGCGGCTGCAGATTGGGCAGCTCCAGTTCTTCCCAGAGCCAGTCGAGAATGTCATCGATCTGGAATTCCAGCACGAAATTGATCGGACCCTCGGCCTCGCCGCCACCGGGGTCGGAACCCGAAGTCGGTTGTGCGGGGCGCAGCACATCGCCGGGTTTGACATTCCCGCCCTGGCCCGCGCCCTGCTCGTCCTCCTGATCGCGCAGCCGGAAGCGGTGATGTTCCAGAAACCGCACCGGCACCTTGACGGTACGGTCGCGCGGATTGCTCAACACATCGGACCCCGCCACCAGTTCCGGCAGATGGTCACGTACCGCCTGGCGGACCTTTGCATTGTGGCGCAACCAGTCGCGCGTACCGCGGGAAAACAGGTCGTACCAGCGCCCCAATCCGTTGCGGGCTTCGCCATCCGTGAACGACATCATACGAACGCCCCTTCAGGTTATTCCTGAGACAGTAGCGTGGTGACGTAATTCAGTGCCTCGCGCGCACTGTGCCGGTCGTAGCCGTAATCGCTGATCAAACGCTCCTCCACCGCGGCGATTTTTTCCCGCGCGTCCTCGTCCGGCCGGGCGACGGAGGACACCAGGCGCAGGACATCGCGGCGCTCCTCGAACAGGTATTTTTCCATTGCCTCCTTGAGTCGCGAATGGGAGTCGAGCGAAAAGCTCTCGCCCTTCTTGTAGGCCACCATGGCCTTGCGCACCACCTCCTGACGGAAGGTCTGCTTGCCGGCATCGGACACATTGATTTTTTCCTCGACCGCGCGCAGAAAGCGCTCGTCGGGCGCCCGCGTCTCGCCGGTGATGGGATCGGAGACCTCCCGATTGTCGAGAGCAGCCTCTACCTCATCGAGATACTTGCCCAGCAGGCTTTCGCTCTCCGCTTCGAACGACACGAAGAGCGCCTTGTGGACATCCTCCTTGACCCAGTGGTTATAGAAATCCTTGCGCGTGGTGACCAGGAAATCCACCCACTGGCGGCGCTGTTTCGCGTCGATGCGCGCATCGCTTTCAATCGCTTCCTTCAGCGTCACCAGCACTTCCATGCTGGTGAGACTTTTCGCTTCGGAGCGCGAGATGGCATTCGACAGCGCGTTGACGACGAAGCGCGGCGACACTCCGGACAGCCCCTCTTCTTCCTGCTCGGCGCTGATGCGCTGCAATTCAGCGCGCGCGAAGCCTTCGACATCCTCGCCGGCGTACAGACGCACCTTTTTGGAGCTGTCCAGATCCTCGCGCTCGGAAGGTTTCACCCGCGACAGGATCGAGAACACCGCGGCAACCTTGAGCGTGTGGGGATCGAGGTGCACTTCGCGGAACATCGGCGCCTGGGCAATCAGCTTGTGGTAAATCCGGGCCTCGTCCAGATAACTCAGCGCATAGGGCACCTGCACAATCACCATGCGATCGAGCAGCGCTTCGTTTTCCTTCTCCTGGAGAAACTTGCGGAACTCCGCCAGGTTGGTGTGCGCGACGATGGTTTCATCGACGTGAATCAGGGGAAAACGCGATACCTTGACGTTGCGCTCCTGGGTCAGCGTCAGCAGCAGATAGAGAAACTCGCGTTTCACCTTGAGGATCTCGATCATTTCCAGCCCGCCGCGACTCGCGGAATACACCGCCCCGGACCAGGACCAGGCACGCGGATCGCCCTCGTCGCCGTAGTCGGACACCTTGGAAAGATCGACCGAACCGATCAGGTCGGCGATATCCGCCGTGGTGGGATCGTGGGGGGCATAGGTACCGACGCCCATGCGCTTGGCCTCGGCGAGAAATATCCGCTCCACGGGATAGCGCATGAAATCGCCGCCGTATTCGTGTTCGAGTACAGACTGTGCCCAGGGCGACGGATCGCCCTGAATATCGACGCCGTAGGTTTCGCGAAATTCCGCGCGCAGACTGTAGGGCACCAGATTGAGTGGATTTTCATGAAGCGGCGATCCCTGCAACCCATAGATCGCGCCTTCATCGGTGAGGCTGTATTCCTTGATACCGCGCTTGAGCAGTATCACCAGGCTCGACTTGCCGCCCGAGGGCGGCCCCAGCAGCAGCAGCAGCCGGCGCCCGACTTCGGAGCCGGCGCTGGCCGCCTTGAAATAGTCGACCACTCGCTGCAGCGGTTTGTCGATACCGAACAATTCGTGGGAAAACAGCCGGAAATGGTTGTCGTCGCTCTCTTTCTGTTCCCGGCGCTGCATCCAGCGCAGCATGTCCCAGACGTACTGATGACTGGAGCGGGTCACCAGTCGGGACTGGGGTCCGACGATATCCCGCACGAATTCGGCAAAGGTTCCGCGCCACTGTTTCGCCTGGTGTTCGCGGGTGAAGGTAGACAGGGATTCGAGGAATTTTTCACGATCCGCACCGCTCGCCATACACTAAATCTCCCACCATCGTGGACAGTTTCAGTCGGTGGCGCTTTCGCCGTCGAAACGTGCGCCACCCTGCTTAGAGCTCGCCGCAGTCCTGTCCGTTCAGGGTATAACCTCACGCCATCGTGAGAAACACTGCTCGGCACAGTTTGCCGACCGTTCTCCCGGTGGCGGTCCGCTTCCATCCCGGTTCCCACTTCATCTTGCCGAAGCGGGACGAATACGGTTCAGCCCTGCGCTGTAAACACACGCAATACTCAAGCCACTTTATGAAAAAGTGACGTCAATGGTTTCGGGGATCGACAAAAAAATGGGCGGGCGCCGCGACGGGCCTCGACCACCGCCCGAAGACGGCGGCTGGCACTGTCCGGGCGCCCCGGAACTCAGCGGGAGGGAAGTTCTTTGTGCATGCTGGCCGCGAAGGCGAGAAAGTAGTCGAGACTGGTCGGGTTTTTCATGGCATCCCGGTTCGCCGCCTTCTCCGGAGCGACACCCATGAGGATTTTCTTTACCGGCATCTCCATCTTCTTGCCGGTCAGGGTGTAGGGCACCTCATCGACCTGGAAGATGGCATCCGGTACATGGCGGGGCGAAAAATTGGCCCGCAGCGATTGGTTGATCGCGGTCCTGATATCGGCATCAAGTGCCCGCCCGGGCTTGAGCTGAACGAACAGCGGCAGATAATGCCCGCCGCCGGGTAGCTCGATACTGACCGCAAGGCTGTCGGCAACCGCATCCACCAGCTCGACACCCCGGTACACCTCGCTGGTACCGATGCGAACGCCGCCCCGGTTCAGGGTGGAGTCCGAGCGCCCCAGGATCTGGATGGTGCCCTGCGCCGACACCCGCATCCAGTCGCCGTGGCGCCAACGTCCGGGGTAGTCCTCGAAATAGCTTTCGCGGTAACGCCGGTCGCCCGCATCGTTCCAGAAATAAATCGGCATCGACGGCATGGGTTCCATGACCACCATTTCGCCCACCTCGCCCACCAGCGTATGGCCCGCTTCATCAAGGGCGCGCACATCGACGCCGAGCAGTGCGCACTGGATCTCGCCGGCATGCACCGGCAACAGCGGGCAGCCGCCGACAAAGGCCGAGGCGATATCGGTGCCGCCGCTCATGGAGAGCAGCCAGAGATCGGGTTTGACGCTGTTATAGACCCATTCAAACGCCTCCTCCGGCAGCGGCGAACCCGTCGAACCCATCACGCGCAGGGACTTGAGATCGAAGTCGCTGCCCGGCTTGAGTCCGGCTTTCATACAAGCGATGAGATACGCCGCGCCGGTTCCGAAGTGGGTAAGCCGCGCTCGCTCGGCCATGGCCCAGAGGCGGTTTTGATCGGGATAGCCGGGGTTGCCGTCGTAGATCACGGGCACCGCGCCCAGCAACAGCACCGACAGGCCGATATTCCACATCACCCAGCCGGTGGTCGAATACCAGAAAAACCGGTCTCCCGGCTTCACGTCACAGTGCAGGCCCAAATGCTTGAGCTGCTCCAGCAGCACGCCGCCGTGGCTGTGGGTGATGGCTTTGGGAATGCCGGTGGTGCCGGAGGAATACAGCACCCAGAGCGGATGATCGAAGGGCACTGACTCGAAATGCAGGGATCCGACGGACTTCGCGACCACCTGGTCCCAGGCATCGACACCGGCGAGCCCGCAGCGCCCGGCGCCGCCGCGGTGATCGATCAGCAGGATGCGTTCGAGGCTGGGCAGCGCGGCCTGCAACTGTCCCAGCTCCGCCACACGGTCGATGGTTTTGCCGTTGTAGCCGTAGCCATCCACGGCGATCAACACCTTGGGCGCAATCTGCTGGAAACGGTCCACCACGCTGTTGGTGCCGAAGTCGGGCGAGCAGCTCGACCACACGGCGCCGATGGCGCTCGCCGCCAGGAAGGCGACCAGCGCTTCGGGAATGTTGGGCAGGTAGGCGACCACCCGATCGCCGGGCGTCACACCCAGATCGCGCAGGTAGCCGGCGACGGACGCCACCCGGGCCTCCAGATCGGCCCAGCTCAGTTCGCGCAGGTCGTGCTGTTCGTCCGCCGCCAGCAGGGCGGGGCGGTCGTCGCCGCGGCCGCGAAAAATGTGTTCGGCAAAATTGAGGCTGGCACCGGCAAACCACTGTGCCCCCGGCATGGCATGGCTCGACAGCACGCGCGCGACGGGCGTGGTGGACTGAATCCGATAGTAATCCCAGATGCTCTGCCAGAACGTTTCCAGATGCGCGACCGACCAGCGTTGCAGGGCGGCGTAATCGGCAAACTTCAGCCCGCGCATATCCGCCAGCCAGTTCATATAGGCGGTCATGTTGGTCTGCCGCCGAAACTCGGCGGATGGTTCCCACAGCAGTTTCATCAAACCTCCGGGAGTGACGCAGGATCAGTGTCGAGCTCGGCCGCGCTCAGAAAGGGCCGGCCGAAATTGCTGGAGCGGCCCCGCAGCTGAATGATGCGCCGGCCGTTTTGATCGACAACATCGACATCCACCAGGCTTGCGGAGCGGCCCTGGTGACTGACCACGGCGGTGGCGGTGAGCACGTCGTTCAGCGTCGCCGGGCGCAGATAATCGATCGCGCAATGCGCGCCGACTCCGGCCTGGTTGGTGGACGAACAGGCCACCGCAAAGGCGACATCGGCCAGGGTGAAGCTGGTCCCGCCGTGACAGTTGCCCAGCGAATTGAGCATCTCCGGACCCACCCTGAGCGCCAATTGCGCGTAGCCCGGTGCCACCTCGAGCAGCGCGATACCCAGCCGCGCCACCGTCGGGTCCCGCTCCAGAATCGCCGCCGCGCAACGGCGGGCGATGTGCGCACTCGGATCGTCATTCACAGACAAGTCATTCACAGCCAATCGTTCCTGTCGCCTGGGTGCCGGCATTGTAGGGACTTTGTTGCCTCTCCTCACCCGCAGACAGCCTCTTACTGCCCGGGCGCGCTGCTACAATCGCGCCCCGTTTTGGCCGTGTGATCCCGGTGCAGCGACTCAATCCCGAACAGGCGCGCGCGGTGCGGCACAGCGGCGGACCCTTGCTGGTGCTGGCCGGCGCCGGCAGCGGCAAGACCAGCGTGATCACCCATCGCATCGCGCATTTGATCGAGTCGGGAACGGTTGCCGCGCGGCATATCGCCGCCGTGACCTTCACCAACAAGGCGGCGCGCGAGATGAAGCAGCGCGTCGCGGCGCAATTGGCGGGGCGGGCCGGCAAGGGCCTGACCATATCCACCTTTCACCACCTGGGGCTCGGCATCCTGCGCCGGGAACTCGCGCTGCTCGGCCTTCGCTCCGGGTTCAGCCTGTTCGATGCCGACGACAGCCGCAATCTGCTCCAGCAGTTGCAGATCGTCGATGACGAGGCACCGCTCGATCAGGCCGCGCAGCGCATCTCGCACTGGAAAAGCCATTTGCAGACCCCGGAGCAGGCGCAGTCGACCGCGAGCGATGCGGACGAGTTGCGCCTGGCAGTCATTTACGCCGCTTATCAGCGCGCCCTCACCGCCTACAACGCGGTGGATTTCGACGATCTGATCGCGCGGCCGATCCACCTGTTCCGCGCGCATCCCGAACGCCTGGACCACTGGCGCCGCCGTATCCGCCACCTGCTGGTGGACGAATACCAGGACACCAATCGCGCCCAGTACGAACTGATCCGGCTGCTGGTCGCCGATCACCATCAACTGACCGTGGTCGGCGACGACGATCAGTCCATCTACGCCTGGCGCGGGGCGCGTCCGGAAAACCTGGCGCAGTTGCAGGAGGATTTTCCCGGCCTCGAAGTCATCAAGCTGGAGCAGAACTACCGCTCCACGGCGCGCATTCTCAAGACCGCCAATACCCTGATCGCCCACAACGAGCACCTGTTCGCGAAAACCCTGTGGTGCGACCGCGGCCACGGCGAGCCGATCCGGATCATCCGCTGCGACAGCGAGGACGCCGAGGCGGAACGGGTCGTCAACGAAATCCTCCTGTTGCGCGCCCGGCGCGGCTGTCCGCTGGGTGATTTCGCGGTGCTGTACCGGGGCAATCACCAGGCGCGCGTGGTGGAGATGAAACTGCGTTTGCTGAGTCTGCCCTATCAGTTGAGCGGCGGCACCTCGTTCTATACCCGCCCCGAGATCCGCGACCTGCTCGCCTACCTCCGCCTGCTGGTCAATCCGGACGACGACACCGCCTTCCTGCGCATCATCAACACGCCGCGCCGCCAGATCGGCCCCACCACCCTGGAAAAACTCGGCCACTACGCCACCGGCCGCGGCACCTCGCTCCACGCCGCGTGCGGCGAACTCGGGCTGGCCGCAGCGCTGGACGGCGCGGGTCTGGAGCGCCTGCGCCGCTTTCGCCACTGGTACGACGGCCTCGCTCGCGCCTGCACGCAACACAGCGGCATCAAGGTGATCCGGGAAATGCTCGAGGATATGGACTACGCCGGCTGGCTGACCCAGAACGCCAGCAGCGCGCCGGTCGCCGAGGCGCGTCTGCGCAACGTCGAACTGCTGTTGCAACAGATCACGACCACGCTGGCGAAGCAGGTGGAGGAAGACGGCGCAGAAGATGTCGCGGCCGCCATCGGGCGCCTGCTGTTACTGGATTTGCTCGACCGCCAGGATGGGGAAGGCGACGATGACCGGATTCAACTGATGACCCTGCATGCCGCCAAGGGCCTCGAATTTCCCCATGTGTTCCTGATCGGCCTGGAGGAAGGGCTGCTCCCGCACCGCAACAGCATCGATTCCGGTGATGTCGCCGAGGAGCGGCGCCTTGCCTATGTGGGCATCACCCGCGCCCGCGAATCCCTCACGCTGACCTTGGCGGGACGCCGCCGCCAGTTCGGCGAGACCCTCGAAACCACACCGAGCCGGTTTCTCGACGAACTGCCGGATGCCGAGCTGGAGCGCGAGGGTTTTGGCGAACCTCTGCCGCCGGAACAAAAGCGGCAGCGGGGCAATGCGAGTCTGGCGGCCCTCAAGGCCCTGCTCGACTGATCCCGATCACTCGCCTTCGTCGATAAAGCTGTCGTAATCGGGCACCACCGTCTGACCGTTGCTGATCAGGAAATCCCGGTTCTGCATCCAGGCATCGCGCACGAACACATATTCGTCGTAAGCCTCTTCCAGCGCGTGTTCCTGGTCCAGAAAGCCGGCGCGGGTATCCACCACTTCGACCACCATGGGTCCGTAGCCCACTTCGTCCCGGACCCAGTTGCCGGCGATGTCCGTCTGCCAGTCAACCGCCCGCGCGGGGCCGTCGCGCAGCGTGGAAGGCCCGAGCAGCGGCAGCATCAAGTAACGACTGTCGCGCCAGCCCCAGACCGCCAGTGTCTGACCGAAATCCTCCCTGAAGGTCGGCATATCGAGCCGGGTGGCAACGTCGAAGACTCCGGCGACACCCGCCGTACTGTTGACGACGAAACGCCCCAGCGCCAGGCCGCTGTCCTTGGGTCGTCCCTGCAGCGCCAAGTTAAGCACGACGATGGGATAGTGCAGATTGGTGAACGCATTGCCGATACCGCGCTGCACCGGCGCGGGCGTCAGCCAGTCGTAGCCGCGCGCCACCGGCCGCAGGACGGCGCGATCCAGCCCGCGATTGAAATCGTACATGGCGCGGTTGTAGGGCTCCCAAGGGTCGCGAGGAGAGCGCGCTTCCGGCGGCGTGGCCTTGATGCCCGAGCACGCCGTCAACAGCGAAACCGCCAATAGCAGGAAGCCAGCCCACAGCAAGTTCGGCAAGGATTTCATCCCGATCTCCTCAATGTGAAAAGGCTTCTTCGGGCCAACCGAGGAGAACGCTGACCTCACTCAGGTTGGCAAACGTGCGCAGCGCGCGGGGCGGGTCAACAAACTTGATGACGGTGTTACGGCTGTGCGCCCAAGCCTGCCACTCGAGCAGCAACGCCAAGGCACTGGAATCCGCGCGCGTCACTGCGGCCAGGCCAACCACCGCCGGCACCGCGCCCGCGACCCGCCATGCCAGGCTCTCGGCATAGATACGGGGAACCTCCCGTGCGGTCAGATCGCCGCTGAGCTGCAAGGACCCGCCACCACCGTCAGGCAGGCTTGTCATCGGCCTTGACCTCGATCTGCAATTCTCCGGACTGCAACCGGCTCAACACGCGGTCAAAGCCATCCCGACGAATTTCCTCGCCGATCTGGTTGCGAAACGTGGCCACATAGGAGATGCCTTCGATGATGACATCAAACACCCACCAGCGGTCATCCCGTTTGCGAAAGACGTAATCCACTGCTGCGTCGGAACCCGAATCCAGACGCACCCTGGTGCGTACCCGGGTCATGCTCTCCGTATTCCCGGCCTGTGCGGGCAGAATTTCCACCTGATCCCGGCTCTTGAACTGCAACAGGCCTTCGGCATAGCGGCGCACGAGCAGGTCGCTGAGTGCATCGGAGAAGGCCGCTACCTTGTCGGCCGCCAGGCCGCGACCGTGCTGGCCCAGCACCAGACGGGCGGAATAGAGCGAGTCGATCTTGGGCAGCAGGTTGTTACGGACCTCCTGCTGCAACGGCGTCGGGTCGGCCTGGTAGGCGGCTCGATTGGCGTCGATCAGCTCGAACAAGCGGTCGCTGGTGGTGCGCACGATGGTCGCGGGCTCCTCGCCCGCGCCGGCCACACTCGCCAGGCAGATCCCCAGCACCAACCCCAACAGGTATTTCATTTCTTTTGCTCTCCACCGCTGTTGAACAGGAAGCGACTGATCAATTGTTCCAGCACCAGCGCCGACTGGGTAATCATGATTTTATCACCATCCTTCAGCATGTCCGGCGCGCCGCCAGGCTCCAGGCCAATGTACTGATCGCCCAGAATGCCGCTGGTCAGGATCGAGGCGGAAGTGTCCTCCGGCAGGGTGCGGAAACGGTCGCCGATGATCATCACCACGCGCGCCGAAAATGTCTCGGGGTCGAGATCGATACTCTCCACCGATCCCACGCGAACACCGCCAAGACTCACGTTGGCGCGGGCCTTGAGCCCGCCGACGTTGCTGAAATCGGCCACAACGCGGTAGCCGCCGTCCTTCAACGCGCCGCCATCGGTGGCATGCAAGGCCAGGAAGACCAGTGCCGCAATACCGAGCAGCAGAAACAGCCCGGCGGTGAATTCGATCTGATGGGAAGATTTCATGGCAGGATTCCAGCGCTAGAGCATGAAGGCAGAGAGGACAAAATCTATCAGCAGTACCGCGATGGCACTGGTGATAACGGTCTGGGTGGTGGCCAGCGCCACCCCTTCGCTGGTGGGTTTGGCGCTCCAGCCGAAATATACCGCGAGCCAGCTGACCAGAAAACCGAATACGACACCTTTCATCAGTCCGCCCATGAAATCCTTCATCAGCTCGACCGATGCCTGCATATTGCTCCAGAAGACAATCGGGTCGCTGCCCATCATGTAGACCGAGAAAAATACGCCGCCGAGCAGCGCGGTGACATTGAATACCAGCACCAGAGCCGGTACCGCAAGCACGCCGGCCAGCAGCCGGGGCTGCACGATACGCTCCATCGGATCGATGGCCATGAGGTCGAGCGCATCGAGTTGCTCGGTGGCTTTCATCAAGCCGATTTCGGCGGTGATCGAAGTGCCCGCGCGACCGGCGAACAGGATGGCCGTCAACACCGGTGCCAGCTCGCGGAACAGCGAGAGCGCCAGCACCGTGCTGACCGAATCCCCGGCGCCAAAACGGGTCAGCGTATCGTGCGTTTGCAGGGTCAGTACCAGTCCTACGAAGAACCCGCAGATCACGATGATCACCAGCGAACGCGCACCGACGAAATACACCTGACGCAGGATTTCGCCGAGCTGGAGCGGGCCAAAGCGCATCCGCGCAAAGGCTGTAACCAGAAAAATTCCGGCGCGACCGAATTCGCGGATCGGCTCGGCCAACAGCCGGCCGCCGAGGCTGGAGGGCATCGTCATCGTCAGACTCCCACGGCGAGCAGATCGTCGGCGATGGGGGGCGCCGGAAAATGAAAGGGTACCGGGCCGTCCGGGAGCCCCTTCATGAACTGGCGCACCACATCCTGATCACTCTGATGCAGCTGGTCCGGGGTCCCGGAAGCCACGACCCGGCCATCGGTGATGATGCAGCAGAAATCGGCGAATTTTGGCACCTCCTCGACGTCGTGCGTGATCACCACACTGGTGATGCCGAGCGCCCGGTTGATCTCCCGGATCAGTCGCACGGAAGCCCCCAAGGAAATGGGATCGAGGCCGGCGAAGGGCTCGTCATAGAGCATCACGCCGGGGTCGAGCGCCATGGCACGGGCCATGGCCACGCGCCGGTTCATGCCGCCGGACAGTTCACGGGGGTACATGGTGGCGGCACCGCGCAAGCCGACAGTCTGCAACTTGAGCAGCACCAGGCGCCGGATCAGGGGCTCCGGGAGTTTGGTGTGCTCGCGCAGAGGCAGCGCCACATTGTCGAAACAGGTGAGGTCGGTAAAGAGTGCACCGTTTTGCAGGAGAACCCCGATATCGCGGCGCAGATGGTTGAGATCAGCGCCGCGCAGCTTATTGACCTCTGTTTCGCCAACCCACACCCGCCCCTTGTCGGGTCGCAACTGGCCGGTAATCAGCTTGAGCACCGTGGTCTTGCCACAGCCGCTCGGACCCATCACGGCCGTCACCTTGCCGGTCGGGATCGCGAGGGAAAAATCGGTCAACACCGCGCGATCGCCGCGCTTGAGCGTGACGCCATCGAGGCGAATTGCGACGGCGGAAGCGTCAGTCGCGGCTGAGGGATCAGGCATGGTCTCGATGCTCGTCTCTGTTCTGTGGGGAAGCAAGCCGTGAAGACCGCCCGACTTTCCGTCAAGCTGCTAGTGGCCGTCGGGTCCAAGCATGCGCGCGGGATCGACCAGACGGTCGAAGGTCTCGGCATCCAGGTAGCCCAGCGCCAGCGCCGCCTCCCGCAGCGAAATGCCGTCGGCAAAGGCCTTCCCGGCAATTTTAGCGGCGCAATCGTAACCGATTACGGGATTCAATGCCGTTACCAGCATCAGCGAACGTTGGAGATGCAACGCCAGCTGCGCGGGTTCGGCCTGGATACCCGCCACGCAATGCCGGCGGAAGCTGTCCATGGCATCGGTCAGCAGTGTGCAGGACTCCAGCACATTGTGAATGATCAGCGGTTTGAAGACATTGAGCTCCAGATGGCCCTGACTGCCGGCGAAGCCCACCGCCGCATCGTTGCCCATGACCTGCACCGCCACCATGGTGAGTGCCTCGACCTGCGTCGGGTTGATCTTGCCCGGCATGATCGAGCTGCCGGGCTCGTTGGCGGGCAGCCGCAGCTCCCCGAGGCCGCTGCGCGGCCCGCTGCCGAGCAGGCGAATATCACTGGCGATCTTGAACAGTGCCGCGGCCAGCACCCGCAGGCGTCCGTGCAGGTCCACCAGGGCTTCGTGGCCGGCCAGGGCCGCGAATTTGTTCGCCGCACTGGTGAAGGGCATCCCCGACAGCGCGCTCAATTCGGCGGCCACCGCCGGCGCCCAACCGGCGGGCGTATTCAGGCCGGTGCCCACGGCGCTGCCGCCCAGGGCGATGGCGCCGAGCGCCGGCAGTGCCGCCTCCAGACTCGCCTGCGCGTAGGCCAGTTGCGCCGCGTAGCCACCGAACTCCTGCCCGAGCGTCACCGGGGTAGCGTCCATCAAATGGGTGCGGCCGATCTTCACCAGGGATGCGAACTCCAGGCTTTTGACCGCGAGCGCTTCCCGCAGCGCGGTCAGCACCGGCAGCAGGCGTTGCCGCAACTGACGGGCGGCGGCAACATGCATCACCGTGGGGAACACATCGTTGGACGATTGTGAACAATTGACGTGGTCGTTGGGGTGCACCGGACCCGGATCGCCCCGCTGCCCGCCGGCCAGTTCGTTGGCGCGGTTGGCGATCACTTCATTGAGATTCATGTTGGTCTGGGTGCCGCTGCCGGTCTGCCAGATCACCAGTGGAAACTGGTCGTCATGCTGCCCGGCAAGAATCTCGTCACAGGCCTGGCTGATCAGCAGGCTGCGCTCGCTGGAGAGCACGCCGAGCGCGCAATTGGTGCGCGCGGCAGCCTTTTTCACCAGGGCGAAGTCGCGGATAAAGGCGAGCGGAAAGCGCTGGCCGCCGATCCGGAAATGTTCCAGGGAACGCTGGGTCTGCGCCCCCCACAGCGCCGTTGCATCGATGGCGATCTCGCCCAGCGAGTCCCGCTCGCGCCGCTGCCCGCTCATCCCCGGCCAGCTGGAGGTGTCGACCGCTTTTTCCAGGCCATGGCCGCGACCCTAGTCGGTGGACGGGACCAGTCCGAGGTGCGTTGTGTCGACGTTCCTAACCACCACCCGTCGGCGCTCCTCCTCCCGCAACACATCGGCACCGGGCGGTGCGACCTCGAGACCGCTGATGTCGACACTCACGGGCGCCACCGGAATACGTTCCTCCGGCTGCAGCACATCGGCGCCAACCGGTGCCAGACTCCATTCGCCCCCGGGGTGCGCCGGATTGTCCGCGACGGAGGGCGCGTCCGGAACATCCAGGGGCCGCAATTCGACCAGCGCACCGGCTTCCCGCAGTGCGACGCGGTAACGCTCGGCGTCGCTGGCGCCGAGAGCGCGCCGGATCGCCATCGGGCGACCGGAAAACAGGGTGTTCAGCCGCGCGTCGTCGATCTGGAACAACTGCCGCAGACGCTCGCGGACCTCATGCAGACGCTGACCGGGAACAATATCGCCCCGGAAGAACACATCGTAACGCGGCTCGCTCATGGCCCCATCACTCCTTTCATCCGCCGAATCTTTCCCACAGTACGCCCGCCCACACCAGCACGCATAGCCCCATGCTCAGCAGCACGGCGGCCGATCCCAGGTCCTTGGCGCGCCCGGCCAGCTCCTTCCGCTCCGACCCGTGCAGATCGACCACGGCTTCAATCCCTGAATTGAGCAACTCGACGATCAGCACCAGCACTTGCACACCCAGCAACAGCACCAGGTCGCGGGCATCGTCCGCCACCCAGAAGGCCGCCGGTGTCAGCACCAGCGCGAGCGACAATTCGGTGCGGAACGCCTCCTCGTGGCGAAAACAGGCGCGCAGGCCCTGCAAGGAATAGCGGGTGGCGTCGAACAGCCGGCGCTTCAGCAGACTGTCGTGGGGCTGACTGGACTCGCGCGCGTCATCCACCATCAGGCCACCCCCTGCGCGGCACGGGGCTCGGCCGCGCCGCCCGCCACGATCCGGGCCGGCACCCCGACCACGGTGGCGCCGGGCGGCACCGGGTCGAGCACCAGACTGCCCGCACCGATCCGGGCGCCGGCACCGATCTCGATATTGCCGAGGATCTGCGCGCCGGCCGCGATCAGCACACCCGCCCGTACCTTGGGATGGCGGTCGCCGCCCTCGCACCCGGTACCGCCCAGGGTGACCGAATGGAGCATCGAAACGTCGTCGCCCACGCTCGCGGTCTCGCCGATGACCACGCCGGTGGCGTGATCGATCATGATGCCGCCGCCGATGCGGGCGGCGGGATGGATATCGACCCCGAACCGCTCCGAACACTGGTTCTGGAGAAACAGCGCCAGCGGCCGCCGCCCGGACTGCCAGAGATGGTGAGCGGTGCGATGCACCTGCAAGGCATGAAATCCCTTGAAATACAGCAGCGGCATCAGGTAGCGGTCGCAGGCCGGATCGCGCTCGTGATACGCGAGGATGTCGCGGCGCGCATTGACACCGATGGCGGGCGCCGCGGCCAGCGCCTGCGCGAAGACCTGTTGCAACGTCAGCGCCGACACCACGGAACTGCCGAGCAGTTCGGCCAGGTTGTAGAGCAGCGCCGATTCGAGCGTGGCGTGACTCAGGAGCGCGCGATGGAGGTAGCTGGCCAGCACGGGCTCGTCGCGCGCGGCTTGCGCGGCCTCGTCGCGAATATCCTGCCAGAGTTGATCGCGAATGGTGTTCATCGACACCCCCGATTGCGGGTCCGGACTATCTCGCATCGCCCGACGGGATGCAACGGGCGCTCCCGACGAAGCGCGCATGGATCGCATCCAGATCCTCCAGGATCACCGTCTTGAGCTCGATGTCGGCGGCTTCGATTGCGTCCCGCAGCAGCTGGGGCGAGTGCCGCGCCTCGAACTCCCGTGCCACCGGCGCAAAGCTCAGATGCCAGGGCTCGGGCGCCACCCCGCCGGTATCCGTCGCATAAGGCCGGAAGAATTCCGTCCCGGCACCGAGCGCGCACGTCAGCCAGGCATGCAAGGCGAAAAACGGGCCGCCAGGGGCGTATTCCGCCGCGACCAGTTGCAGCCGATAGTCGGCGGCCACCGCCGCCGCGTCCCAGACATCGATGTCGGTGCCCCAGTGATGGCGCGAAGCGCCCGGCAATGCCGACCAGCGCAGGATCGCGTACATCCGCTCGCGCTCACCGAGGACGCTCAGGTCGCGCGGGCGACCCTGATCATCGAGCACCGGCCGTGCGCCGCGCGCCTTGGCATTCCAGATCGCAAGTTGCCGCTCGAACGAGCGAAAGCCGCTGGCCACCCGCAATGCCAGACCCGCGGCATTCGCGCGGTCGCACAGGGACTGCAGCGGACCAATGACATCCGGATGGAGCTGACACGGATCGCCGCAGTGATTCCACTGTGCAAGACAGCTCGGATCGTGGCCGGTGAGGCGGGCGCTGGACAGGTTCAAGATCGCCGCACTTTGTGATTCAGGATCTCAATGATATCGGGATCGTCAGTAATGGGGCGGCCGCGGGTCCGCGCCCGGGTCGGGACCCATCTCCACCGCGTCGCGCAGCCGCGCGGCGAGGCGCGCGCACAACTGTTCCAGCGCGTCGATACGCCGCTGCTGACCATAGACGGCTGCATCCAGGATTTTCAACGTGTCTTCCTGGAAAGTGAGGCGCGCCTCGAGATCGGCAATGCGTGCAGAATCGTCCACAGTCAGTTCTCCCTGGGAAGGGTGCCGGCATCAATCAACACCAGCGGCATCAAGGTCCACGGCCGCCGCAGACGCACTTCGAGCTCGTAATCCGGCGGCGCGCGACCGGCCAGCCTTCCCGACAATTTCAGCCGGTCAATGGCATTGGTGGGGGCTTCGACTTCCACCCGCAGCGCCGACTCCGGCGGCAACGTATGCAAGGGCCCCGCAAAACTTTCCACGACCGGCACACCCCCGATTTTCAGGCGGCACGACAGCGCGGCAATCGCGAGTTCATGGTCCGACGGATTGACGATCCGCAGGGCGAGCCGATAGCGCGGACCGCGACCGGGTCTATCGAGCACACGCATGCCGTCCAAATGGACTTCAGGTGCGGCTACCGGTGCCGGACGCCAGAGCGCACAGGAAGGCAGCGACGTCCCGACCAGGAACGTCAGGCAGAGAAACGCAGTCCGCCGCACCATCGCCATTCCACGCCCGGAGTTTTGAGATCGCTGCCGGGGGCGATTGTCGGCGCAGTGCGGCGCTCCACGATCATGCGCGGCGGTTCGCCAGCCGCTCCGATCACGCTTCCCCTGCCGGCATTTCTGCGCCAAGCTTGCTTTGTGAAAATTCAGACGCTCGTTATTGAATTTTCGTCGTTGACGCCCATCTTATCGACTACCCGCGGTCAACACCACGCGGCCAGGAGACAGCAAATGCAAAGAATCGTCCTCTTTTTGGCGACCAACATCGCCGTGCTGGCGTTGGTCAGCATCCTTGTGAAGGCGCTAGGCCTCGAACAGTACCTGGCGACCCAGGGTGTCGGAACCAACCTCACCGGTTTGCTCATCATATGCGGCCTGTTCGGCTTCGTCGGGTCCTTCGTGTCCCTGCTGCTGTCGAAAACCATGGCGAAAATGGGTACCGGCACCCGCATCATCAAACAGCCGGCCACGGCCGACGAACGCTGGCTCGTGGAAACCGTGGCCGAACTGGCCAAAAAAGCCGACATCGGCATGCCCGAAGTGGGGATATTCCCGGCGCAGCAGTCCAATGCCTTTGCGACCGGCTGGAACAAGAACAGCGCTCTGGTCGCGGTGAGCGAGGGGCTGTTGCAGCGTTTCGGCCGGGATGAAGCCCGCGCGGTGCTGGCCCATGAAATCGGCCACGTGGCCAACGGCGACATGGTCACCCTGGCGCTGATTCAGGGGGTCGTGAACACCTTCGTCATGTTCCTGGCGCGCATTCTCGGCACGATCATCGACCGCGTAGTGTTCAAGAACGAGCGCGGCCAGGGCTTCGGCTACTTCGCCATTGTCATGGTCCTGCAGCTCGTGCTCGGGGTGCTGGCCAGCATGATCGTGATGGCATTCTCGCGCTGGCGGGAGTATCGCGCCGACGCCGCTGGCGCCAAGTTTGCGACGCGGGGCGCCATGATCGCCGCACTGCAACGCCTGCGCGCCGAGACCGAGGCGCATGTTCCGAACCAGCTGCCCGACACCCTGACGGCGCTGGGTATTTCGTCCGGCTGGAAACAGCACGCGTCGCGGTTGTTCATGACCCACCCGCCCCTGGAAGAGCGTATCGAGGCGCTGCGGCGCGGGGTCTGACGGGTCCGCGCCATCTTTCTGTGTCGCATCGATGACATCCCCGTGGGTGGTGCGCGCGCACTGAACCCGCGGGATGATCTGCGCCTGTTCGCCGTGCGCACCGCCACCGGCGTGGTGGTCTATCGCAACCGCTGTCCCCATGCCGGGTTCGAGCTCAACTGGCTGCCCGACCGCTTTCTGGACCGCGACGGTCGCCATATCCACTGCCAGGTGCACGGCGCCCTGTTCGACATCGCCACCGGTCGCTGCGTCGCCGGACCCTGCGCCGGCAAACATCTGGAACCTGTCCCCTTGCGTATCCTGGACGGCGATCTGTCACTCGATGGCGCGCACTGAGTTGCGTGAGGGGAATTCGAACAGTGGCGCGCGACCGCGCGACCGCGCTACCCTTGCGTCGCACATTACCCCGGGGGCCGCAGTGGCGACCCCACACTCCCTGCTAACGAGGAACCCGCCATGAACACAGTCGCCGACAATCTGGAAATCCGCCAACTGGTCGCCAAGTACAACCGCGCGTTCGATTACCGCGATCCCGAAGCCTGGGTAGACACCTTTGCTGCCGATGGCACCTTTTCCATGCGTGGCAAGCAGCTCGCCGCCGGCCGCGAGGCACTGCTGGCCTTCGCCAAAAAGATGATTCCGACCATGAAGGTCAAGCACTGCACCACGGACGCCATCGTCGAAGTCAACGGCAACAACGCCACCCATGATGCCTATCTGATCCTGGTGGATACCGGCGAAAAAGTGAACGTCGTGAACTCCGGCCGCTATCTGGACACACTCGCCAAAATCGACGGCAGCTGGAAGTTCAAGGCCCGGGTGGTCGAAATCGACGGCAAGATGTAAGTCTCATCCGGCACTGCCAACGCCTCGCCTGCGCGGGGCGTTTTTTTGCGCGCGATTTCACGGCGCTTCGCGAAATTCCAATTGACGCTCCAGCGCGATCTCCTCCGGCGCCAGCCGGCAGCCCCACGCCAGCACCTCGACGCCCCGGCTGCGCGCCTGGCGCAGCGTTCGGGCATAGTCCGGGTCGATGTCCACCGCAGGCACCACCGTCTCGATATCGCTCAACTGCACACAAAACAGCAGTACCGCCCGCGCCCCGGCCGCCGCCATGGCTTCGAGCTCGCGCAGGTGTCTGGCGCCGCGCAGGGTTACGGCGTCGGGAAACGCGGCAAGACCACCGCCCAATGACAGGGTGACGCTCTTGACCTCGACATAGCAGGGTTTGCCGTCACCTGCGAGCAGAAAGTCGATGCGACTGTTTTCGTCGCCGTAGCGCACCTCGCGGCGGAGGCCTTGATAACCCCCGAGCGCGTCAATGCCGCCCGCGGCGATGGCCTCCTCTACCAACCGATTGGCGCGCCCCGTGTTGACCCCGGCCAGCCGGCCATCGCCGGTGGTGACGATCTCCAGCGTGCCGGGCAGCTTGCGGCGCGGGTCGGCGGTGCGGGAAAACCAGCAGGGTGCGCCGGGCACCTGACAGTTGCGCATCGATCCCGTGTTCGCGCAGTGCAGCGTCAGCACCTCGCCATCCGGCAAGCCGACATCGGCAAAAAACCGTTTATAGCGGCGCAGAAAGATGCCCTGCTCCAGGGGCGGGCTGAACTTCATCGCGCCGCGAGCGCCGTGCGCAGGCGGCTGACCGCGAGCTCGAGGCGCTCCAGCGGCTCGGTGTAGGAGAACCGCACCCGCTGGCGCGCCAGATGCGAGCCAAAGTCGGTGCCCGGGGTAAAGGCAACGCCGGCCCGCTCCAGCATGTCCCAGCAAAACGCCTCGCAGTCATCCGCCAGGCCCGCAATGCCCGCATAGATATAGAACGCTCCAGCCGGCGCAAAAGGGATATCGAAACCCAATTCCCGCAACGCCGGCACCAGGAAATCCCGGCGACGCCGGAATTCGTTACGGCGTGCTTCGAGCTCATCGATCACCACGGGCTGGAAGGCTGCCAAGGCAGCGTATTGCGCAATGCTGGGCGGCGAGATGTAAAAATTCTGCGCCATTACATTGATCGGTTCGATCGCCGCCTCGGGCAGCACCATCCAGCCCAGCCGCCAACCCGTCATGCCAAAGTATTTGGAGAAGCTGTTGACGACGAAAGCCTCATCGGTGAACTCGAGAATCGAGGTCTCGGGTTCGTCATAGATCAGTCCGTGATAAATCTCGTCCACCACCAAGGCGCCGCCGTGCTCCCGGGTGGCGGCATGCAGCGCGGCCAATTGATCGCGCGCGATGATTTCGCCGGTGGGATTGCTGGGCGAGGCCACCAGCGCACCGACGGTGTTGGGGCGCCAGTGTGCCGCCAGCGCTGCGGCGGTCAGCTGGTAGCGCTCGGCCGCCGCCACCGGCACCCACTGCGGCTCGCCGCCGGCGCGACGGACGAAATTGGCATTGCAGGGATAACCCGGATCGGTCAGCAGAAAGCCGTCGCCCGGCTCGATCAGCAGATCGCAGATCAACCCCAGCGCCGCACTGCTCCCGGTAGTGACCGCAATGCGCTCCGGAGCCACCTTCAGGCCATGGCGCTGCGCGTAGAAGGCGGCTATGGCCTCCCGCAAGGGCGCAATGCCCAGGGCCGGGGTGTAGCGGGTTTTTTCGTCGGCCAGCGCGCGGCGCGCCGCCTCGGCAATGGGGCGCGGCGTGGAAAAGGCCGGCTGGCCCGCCTCCAGACGCACGATATCGCGGCCTGCCGCCTGCATCCGCTCCGCAGCTTCAAGAAAATCGACGACTTTGAACGAGGTCATGGAAGCCACCCGCCGTGCCCATCTGTGCCGCCCGAGCTGCATCGTGTTCCTCCCTCCAACAGGCCGCGATTCTAATTGAAGCGCGCTGCGCCATCGGTGTCCTTCGAGCGGCAATTCTCGGTGTTGGGGTTGAAAAAAACCCCAGTCGGCCCTATAAACGCGCCTTCCCGTCGAAGCCCCCCGGAATTGCAGATGGCCAAAAAGAAAGCAGCCGAGAAACCCTCCCTGTTACTGCGGAGTTTCGAGCCCTATAAAGAGAAGCGGGGCGAGGAGTACATGAACGAAAAGCAGCGCGAGCACTTCAAGACACTGCTGCTGGACTGGAAGCGGGATCTCATGACCGAGGTCGACCGCACCGTCAGTCACATGAAGGATGACGCGGCCAACTTCCCCGACCCCGCCGACCGGGCCACCCAGGAAGAAGAATTCAGCCTGGAGCTGCGCACCCGCGACCGCGAGCGCAAACTGATCAAGAAAATCGACAAGACCGTCGAAATGATCGACACCAACGACTACGGCTACTGCGAACAATGCGGCGTCGAGATCGGTATTCGCCGTCTGGAGGCGCGGCCCACCGCCACGCTGTGTGTCGACTGCAAGACGCTGGATGAAATCCGCGAACGCCAGACCATCGGCAGCTGATCGCAGCCAGCCACCTGTCATGGTGGCCGAAGCCTACACTGGACGCTTCGCTCCCTCGCCGACCGGCCCCTTGCATTTCGGCTCGCTGGTAACTGCCCTGGCCAGTTTTCTCGACGCCCGTGCTCACCACGGTCGCTGGTTATTGCGCATTGAGGACATCGACCCACCCCGCGAGGTACACGGGGCCGCCGCCACGATCGCCCGGCAACTCGACGCCCACGGTCTCCACTGGGATGGAGAAATTCTCTACCAGAGCCGGCGCGAAGCACTGTATCGCGACGCCCTGCTCCGCCTCGCGGCCTCAGGACTGCTGTTTCTCTGCGATTGCTCCCGGGATCGTCTGCGGCGCCCGGGCGGAAACTACGACGGCGCCTGTCGCCATCGCATCCTGACCGGTTCAGACCCGGGCGGCTCCGGGTTTTCGGTCCGTATCCGCACCAGCGACGCGCCTGAAATACTTTTCACTGACTGCCTCCTGGGCCGGACAGCGAGCATCAACCTGGGTGACGCCGGCGGCGACTTCGTGCTGCGCCGCCGCGATGGCCTCTTCGCCTACCAACTTGCGGTCGCCGTCGATGATGCGGCGCAGAACATCACCCATGTGGTGCGCGGCCACGACCTGCTGGAATCCACGCCGCGCCAGATGTTTCTGCTGCGCGAACTGGGAATGCCAGTGCCGATCTACGGTCATGTCCCGGTGGTCCTGGATGCAGCCGGGCGCAAACTGAGCAAACAAAACCATGCCCCTGAGCTGGACCCAAGGGACGCTGCGGACAACCTTTATCGTGCACTGACCTGGCTGGGCCAGAATCCACCGCAGGAGGCGGCGAACGCCAGCATCACCGAGTTGCTCGGCTGGGCGCGCCAGCACTGGTCGCGACAGGCGGTGTGGCATGGAAGAGCGCCAAATATAACCGAATCGACCATCACATCTCGTCAATACGGTAAAAAGGTCTAAAAACCCCTTTGCCAAGCGGAAACTTGCCCGGTAGCATAAAGGTCGCTCATAACAACAATAAGAGAGCGGCATAACAATAAAAAGACAATAATAATCGATGGGTACTGGTTTGCTAGTCGGTCAATCAGGGTGGGTTAGCCCGAAGCCGAGGGCAAATGAAATCTCGGGGGAAGCCTTCACGGGCTTCCCCCTTTCATTTGGCAAGCTGCTGAAAAATAGCTGCGGCACCCGGCTGCGCCATCATCGCCCGGCACTTGATCGCCCCTCGCATCCAGCCGTCCTGACCACGCTTTTCAGGCGCCTGTCAGGTTGTCCGGCAGATACCGCTGAACACCGCAAGCCGTCCGGAGCCCCGAACAAACAGGGCTTGTGGAGGGCTGTGTTAGAATCGCCGCTGCCCAACTGATAGCTTCCGGAATGCTCCAGCGGTTGAAAAGATTGTTCGGCCGAAAATCCAGCAGGCCAACCGAGATCCCCCGCAAAGTCCCTGCCAGCCGCCATATCCCCCACTCCGCCATCAGCGGCGGAGCCCGGGAAGTGGTGGCCAGGCTGGTTGCTGCCGGGCATCAGGCATTCATTGTCGGCGGCTGCATCCGCGACACGCTGCTGGGCCACCCCTCAAAAGACTTTGATGTCGCCACCAGCGCTACCCCGGAAGAGGTCAAGCAGCTGTTTCGGCGCGCCCGCATCGTCGGCCGCCGCTTCCGCATCGTGCATGTCCATGTCGGTCGCGAGCTGGTCGAAGTGACGACCTTCCGGGCTTCGCATGCTGCCAGCCCCCACGCCACCGCGCCGCCGCACTCCAGCGAACAGGCGCGCCGCAGTCAGCGCGGCATGCTGCTGCGGGACAATGTGTTCGGGTCGCTCGAAGAGGACGCCGAGCGCCGCGACTTCACGATCAATGCGATTTATTACGATCCGGAGCGCGACGAATTGCTGGATTTCGTCGGCGGACTCGAGGATATCGCCAGCCGCACCCTGCGCATCATCGGCGATCCCGCGACCCGCTTTCGGGAAGATCCAGTGCGGATGCTGCGCGCTGCGCGCTTTATCGCCAAACTCGATTTCGCGCTGGACCCGGCCACTGCCGCGCCACTGGCACAACTCCATGCGCTGCTGCGGGAAATTCCGCCCGCCCGGCTGTTCGACGAAGTGCTCAAGCTGCTGATGACGGGGCGTGCGCTCGCCACCTATGAGGCCCTGTCCCGTCACCACCTGTTTCAACACCTGTTTCCGGATACGGCCGCGGCCATCCACGCCGACTCACGCTGGGACGCCTTCGTCCGGCAGGCGCTGATCAACACCGACCTGCGCATCAAGAACGACCAGCGCGTCACACCCGCGTTTCTGTTCGCCGCGCTGCTCTGGCCCGCTGTCGCGGTCGCCGAAGCACGCCACCCGAGTGCCGGCCCGCAGGAGCTGGCGCTGCAGCAATCCGCCGCCGATGTACTGACGCGCGCCATGCGCCATATAGCAATCCCCCGGCGCTTTTCCGCGCCCGCGCGCGAAATATGGGAATTGCAGCCACGGCTTGAGCGCCGCAGCGGAAGGCGCGCGTGGCAGCTTCTGGAGCATCCCCGGTTTCGCGCCGCCTACGATTTTGTCCTCCTGCGCGAACAAAGCGGCGAAGATCTGGGCGGACTGGGCGAGTGGTGGACCCGCTTTCAGGCCGCCGGCGAAGATGAACGCGAACAGATGGCCGCCGCCGTGAAAGGTCCGGCACCCCCGCGTCGGCGCCGCAGCCGGCGCCGCAAACCGGAATCCGGACCCGCGTGAATGCAACGGCCTACATCGGTCTGGGCAGCAATCTGGACAACCCGCAGCGACAGATCGAATGGGCGTTGAACGCGCTCGCCCGGCTTCCACAAACCGATCTGGAGGCCGCCGCGCCGCGCTATCGAAGCCGGGCGGTGGGACCGGGAAACCAGCCCGATTACATCAACACCGCGGCGCGACTGCGCACCGGGCTTGAGCCCCATTCGCTGCTGCGGGAACTCCAGGCCCTGGAGACCGCGCGCGGCCGGCTTCGCGACCAGCACTGGGGACCGCGCACCCTCGACCTGGACATCCTGCTCTACGACCAGCTCAGCCTGGCCGACCCGGAGCTGACGATCCCGCACCCGCGCCTTGCCGAGCGCAATTTCGTGCTGCTGCCGCTGCACGACCTCAATCCTGACCTGATCCTGCCCGATGGCACCGCCCTGGCGCGGCTGTTGGCACAGGCGGATCGCACAGGTATCGTCCGCCTCTGAGCCGGAGCCCGCCGTGGAAATACTCGCCAACGACATCCAGCTGGCCCTCGATCCGGCCGTTCTGCCCCGGTTCATTGCGGTCGAGGGGCCCATCGGCGTCGGCAAGACGACCCTGGCCCGGCGCCTCGCCGCCACGCTGAATTACGACACCCTGCTGGAAGGCGTGGAAGACAATCCCTTCCTGGAACGGTTCTATGCCGACCCGCGCGGCAATGCACTTCCTACCCAGCTGTTCTTCCTGTTCCAGCGCACCCGCCAGATCCAGCAACTGCGTCAGGGCGACATGTTCCAGCCGATCCGGGTCGCCGACTTCCTGCTCGACAAGGACCCCCTGTTCGCCCGCGTGACCCTGGACGACGAGGAGCTCCGCCTCTACCAGCAGGTCTACGATCAGCTCACCATCGACAAGCCGGTGCCCGACCTGGTGATCTACCTGCAGGCGCCGCCCGAAACCCTGATGGCGCGCATTCAGAAGCGCGGCGTGGCCATGGAGCGCGCCATTACCGCCGACTACCTGAGTCAGCTCAACGAAGCCTATACCCAGTTCTTTCACTACTACGACGACGCACCTCTGGTGATCGTCAATACCCGCGACATCGATGTGGCCGGCAACGATCTCGACTACCGCCGCCTGGTGGAATTTCTGATCGGCGTGAAAAGTGGTCGCCACTACTACAACCCGCAATACAATCCGCCGTCCTGACACCCGGGCAGACTCATGAAAACCGTCACCATCCACACGCTGAACGACCTCAAGCGCGCCGGCGAAAAATTTCCGGTCATCACGGCTTACGACAGCAGCTTCGCCCGCCTCGTCGAACTCGCCGGGATCGAGGTAGTGCTGGTCGGCGACTCCCTGGGCAATGTGATGCTGGGCTTCGACAGCACCGTCCCGGTCACCATGGACCACATGCTGCATCACACCGCGGCGGTGCGCCGCGGCAACAGCAAATCCCTGCTGATCGCCGACCTGCCTTTCATGGCCTACGCCACCCCGAATCAGACGTTGACCAACTCGGCCCATCTCATGCAGGCGGGCGCGCAAATGGTCAAACTGGAAGGCGGCGAGTGGCTGGCCGAATCCGTCGCCATGCTGAATCAGCGCGGCATCCCGGTGTGTGGACACTTGGGGCTTACCCCCCAGTCGGTGAACAAATTCGGCGGCTACCGGGTGCAGGGGCGGGGTCAGGACGACGCGGAGCAGATGGTTCGCGACGCGCATCTGCTGGAGGACGCGGGGGCCAGCCTGCTGGTACTGGAGTGTGTCCCGCGCGACCTGGCGGCGCGCGTCAGCCGCGAACTGAAGATGCCGGTGATCGGCATCGGTGCCGGCGCCGATACCGATGCCCAAGTGCTGGTGCTGCAGGACATGCTGGGGATTTCACCGCGCGCACCCAAGTTCGCGCGTAACTTCCTCGCTGGTGCCGGCGACATTCTGGGCGCGCTTCAGGCCTATGCAGCAGCGGTGCGCAGCGGCGCGTTCCCGCAGCCGGAACACAGTTTCACTTGACTGCGACGGAAGCCGGAGCCGCGCAAAACAGCCCGTGGAGGGTGGCGATGACGGCGCTGGCCGCCGCATCGCCAAGCCGGTAGTAGATCGTCTGGGACTCACGCCGCGTCGCGACCAGCCCGGCGCGGCGCAGCGTCGCCAGATGCTGGGACAGCGCCGACTGGCTGAGCGGGATACGCGCGTTCAATTCGCCCACCGACAACTCGCCATCATGCAGGGTGCAGAGCACCATCAGCCGGTTGCGATTCCCCATCGCCTTCAATAAAGCTTCAGCGACTTCCGCGTGCGCCGCCAGCGCGGTTAAATCGAGCTGCACTGCTTTCCCCCGGGCTCCGGTCAACGAGCGTCAATATAGCCGACGTCCCCGAGCATGCAGAAGTAAATATTGCTAATTTGTATTTCTCTAATGTAATGTGGCGAAAGCGGGGCGGGCTCACGGACAATGCACGTCCGCCGAACCAAACCCACGCGGCAACGACCCAGCAACTCTTGTGCTCTGGAGGCATGGCATGCACCCCTTCCTGTTGGCGACCATCGGCGGCGGCCTGGTCGGCGTCGCCGCCGTCATGATGATGGCACTCAACGGCCGCATCGCCGGCGTCAGCGGCATTCTCACCGGCGTCTTCACCCAGAGGGCGGGCGAGCGTGTGTGGCGGCTCCTGTTCGTACTCGGCATTGTGCTCGGTGGCAGCCTGCCGCCCCTGCTCAACGCCGACTTCAAAGCGCCCCTGCCCGGCACCGGATTGCTGCTCGCGGTGATCGGCGGGCTGCTGGTGGGCTTCGGTACCGGGCTCGGCTCCGGCTGCACCAGCGGCCACGGCATCTGCGGCATCGCGCGTTTTTCCAAACGCTCCCTGCTCGCCACCATCATCTTCATGACAGCCGGCGTTATCACTGTCGCCATCCTTCGCCTGACTACGGGGAGCTGACCCATGGGCAAACTACTGGCTTCTCTCGCTTCCGGCATCGTGTTTGGCATCGGCATGGCGGTTTCGGGTATGACCAACACCACCCGCGTGCAGGGCTTTCTCGATTTTTTCGGCGCCTGGGATCCGACCCTCGCCTTCGTCATGGGTGGTGGTCTGCTGGTCACTACCCTCGGTTACCGGTTCGTGCTGCGCAATCCCGCGCCGCTCTTCGCCTGCAGTTTTTCGCTGCCCACCAGGACGGATATCGACAAGCCCCTGCTGATCGGCGCAGCGATCTTCGGTATCGGCTGGGGTCTGGTGGGTTACTGCCCCGGACCCGCGCTGGCCGGTCTGACCTACGGTTATGCACCGACCCTCGCCTTCATTCCAGCAATGATCCTGGGCCTGCTGCTGGCGCACAAAATCACTGCAAAAACCTGAACGAATCGCACTGACACCTCGATAGGCAAGCACCGGGCTACCTTGGCCAATCCTGGTGCGGCGGGTCGCCCTGCGGCGCCGCCCGCGCTGCGCCGACCACGTCCAATCCTGCCGCTCCAACCCTGCCCACCCCAGCCGGTGGTTGGAGCCCGTGCGCACTGTCCGACAGCGTCACCCGCCTGGATCCGAAGACGGCCTGCCCTTGCGCCGGCCACAACATTTTCTTCCGCTGGCGGCTGCCTTGGTTTATAAACGTTGCGGAACCATACCCTGGGCGGCATGCGTGGCCGCTCATCGACAACTAGAACAACAGCCATCAGGGGGCCACCATGATCACCGCAAAAGACATGTACTTTCATGCGCCGACGTCAGACGACAAGTACTGGGCGGAGACCAACTACTTTGGTTTTTACGTTCCCGAGGAACCGCTGCACGTCAACGTCTATGTGCTGACCCGGCAGAATCTGGGCGCGGTACTGTCCAGCATCACCATCGTCGACGGCTTTTCCAACACGCCACATCTGGTGCGCTACACCAACAATCAGGTACACCTGCCGTTTCCGAAAACCAATTTCGACGACTACCGGCTCGGCAACAGCCTGGCGATCAAATGCACCAAGCCGGTGATGGACTACGACATCCGTTTCGACGATGGCAAGCGGCTGTCCTTCGACGTGACTTACAAGGCGCTGATGGAACCCTACGACATCCACGATCCCGCCATGGACCCGCTCGCCCAGGCCAGCCACGGCGGCGACACCGTGTCCGATACCGCCTACGCCGGGCACTGGGACCAGACCGGCCGCGTGACCGGCAAGATGACCCTGGATGGCAAGCAGTTCCCGATCGACTGCGTCTCCAGCATGGATCACAGCTGGGGCCTGCGCCACGAAGACCAGTTCGCCAACTTCTGCTGGATGAACGCCAACTTCAACAATGACACCAGCATTCACTGTATCTGGGTGATCAACCCCGACGACAAGAACGATTACGCCGCCATCGTCCACGGCTATGTCCGCGAGGGCAGTCAGGTTTACGGCCTCACCAAAGGCAAGGGCCGGGTGCTGCGCAACGGCCTGTTGCACCAGTTCATGGACTTGCAGGTGGAAGACAAGCGCGGGCACAGCCATCGCTTCACCGGCACCGCGTTCACCTCCAACCCCTGGTCGCCCTGGCCCTATCTGTTCGCCACCCACACCTTCATGCGCTGGGAGCTCGGCGGCGTGATCGGCTGGGGCGAAATCCAGGAAATCGCCATGTAGGCGCTCGGCGACCGCCATGCGCCACTACACGCCGACCCTGGGCCAGCGTGCCCGGCCGACGCCGGACTGGATCGCCGGCATTCGTGCGCGCTTTCCCGTGGAGCGCGCGCTCGACGCGGTGCTCACCCGCAAGCTCGTCGAGCGCGCCGATCCGCGCGAACAGAGCATGGATTTCTCCCGTCTGGAACCGCGCCTGCTCGCTTACCTGCGCGGCGCCACCGGAGATGCCCGTCTCGGTATCGCCAACCTGAAACGCCTCACCGGGGGCGCTTCCAAGGAACAGTTCACCTTCGATCTGCGCTGCCCCGCCGCGGCCGACAAGAAACTCATGCTGCGCATGGACCCGCTCGAATCCGTGGTCGAAACCCACCGCCTGCGCGAGGCACAGATCCTGCGCGCCATGCAGGGCACGGTGCCGGTGCCCGAGGTACATTGGGTCGAAGCCGATCCGGCTGCGCTGGGGCGGCCCTTTCTGATCGCGGGTTTTCTCGAGGGCATCGTGCAGCCGGAAGGCGGCGGCAGGGTCACCGGGCTCGGCATGTCGTTCGAGCCCGGCTTGCGCTCCCAGCTCCGGGACCAGTTCGTGCAACACCTCGCCGGCATTCACCGGCTCGATTGGCGCCGCTGCGACCTGTACAGCTACGACGCCCCGGAGTCCGGCACCACCGAGGCGAATCGGTGGTCGCTGGGGCTCTGGGAGCGCATCTGGCACGAGGACACGGTGCAGGCCCATCCGGTCATCGAGTACGCCGCGAGCTGGCTGAAAGCCAATATGCCGGCGGTGGCCGAGCCGGTGGTGGTGCACGGCGATTACCGCAGCGGCAATTTCATGTACACCCCGGACGGGCGCATCAACGCCATCCTCGACTGGGAGCTGTGCCACCTCGGCGACTACCACGAAGACCTGGCCTATGTCGGCTGCAAGCTGCTCGGCTGCCCCGACGAGCGCGGCGAGCTGCTGGCCTGCGGACTGTTGCCCTTCGAGGAGTTGCTGGCGCTCTACGAGGAACTGTCCGGCAATCCCGTCGACCGCGCGCGGCTGCATTATTACGACGTCTTCACCCACTACAAGATGGCGTCCATTGCAGCCACCAGCCTGCGCGTGGCGCACGGCCGCAAGACCCATCTCGACGCCATGATGAACCTGATCGGCGGCATCGGCGCCATCGCGGTGGCGGTACTGACGGATCTGCTGGCCTGAACGCCGCCCGGGTCAGCGCGGCTCGCAGATAAAGACCGGAATGTCGCGCGGGGTGCGCTGCCGGTAGAGTTCGTAATCCGGATAGTGCTGACAGCACACCGGCCACACGGCTTCTTTTTCTTCGGCGCTGGCGCGGCGGGCACGCAATTTCATCTTTTTGCTCTTGTACTGCACTTCGATATCCGGATGCGCAATGAGATTGTTCACCCACACCGGGCTCTTGGGTGCGCCGCCCTGGGAGCCGACCACGATCACGCCGTCGCGGTAGGGCACGTACATCAGCGGAATGATGCGCTGGGCGCCGGATTTCGCGCCCGTCATGGTAATCAGGCAAACGTCGTGGCCGTTGAGCTTGCCGAGGATGCGCCCGCCGCTCCAGCGGTACAGCTTCACATTGAGGTGCGAAAACACCTTGAGGTAGGGAATGATCTTGCCCATCTGTTCGGACGTTGCGGTTTTCAGATTGACCATGGCCATTGCTGCACTGCTCCTCTCGGAAAAATAACTGCGTCGTGAAACCAAACTGATGTGTCGCGGAACTGAAGCGTGGTGGCCGGCCTGATCGGCCATCCGCTCCCCGGTTCAGGGTCTCTCCGCGTCGCCTTGTAACATAGAGCGGGGAGTTGGTAACCCGTTTGCGCTTATACCCCCGCCGGCGGCGCGGCACGCGCCGCCAAGCGCAACCAGAGATAACCACTGAACCCGGCAACCAGCGACGCCAGCAAAACACCGGTTTTGGCCATCAGCAGCTCGTCGGGGTGCGCGGCAAAGCCCAGTTCGGCGATGAAAATCGACATGGTGAAGCCGATCCCGCCCAGCAGCGAGACCCCGGCGATCTGACTCAGGCGAGTGCCGGTCGGCAATTCCCCGATACCCAGTTTCAACGCCAGCCATACGGTACCGGTAATGCCGATGAACTTGCCGAACACCAGGCCCAGCGTCACACCCAGGGTCACGGGGTGCGTCAGTGTCGTTGCCAAGGCGCCAAAATCCAGCGGAATGCCGGCGTTGAACAGGGCGAACACCGGCACCACCAGAAAAGCCACCGGCAGGTTCCACAGATGTTCCAGACGCTGCAGAGGCGCCTGCACCTGGATGGCACCGTTGCCCATGGCCTGCGCCACCGCGCGCAGTTCATCGTTGGTGAGAATACTGGCGCCTGGCCTATGGCTGGCATCGAACCGCGCGAGCAGCGCCCTGGTGTGCTGGCTGAACCGCGCCGGATCATAACTGGGTCGGGCGGGCACGGTGAACGCGCCGAGCACGCCGGCCAGGGTCGCATGAATCCCGGATTCGAGCAGCGCATACCAGAGCACCACCGCGAGCAGAAAATAGGGCATGGTGCGGCGCACGCCGGCCAGATTCAGCACCAGCATGGTGCCGAGCACCAGCGCCGCGCCCGCGAGCCAGCCGAGCGCCAGTGTTTCCGTGTAAAAGAGCGCGATGACCACCACGGCGCCGAGATCGTCGACAATCGCCAGCGCCACCAGAAAGGTGATCAGCGTCCTGGGGACCCGCCCCGCCAGCAACGCCACCACGCCGATCGAGAACGCGATGTCCGTCGCCATGGGAATGGCCCAGCCGCGGGCACCTTCGCCGCCGGCATTGAACGCCGCGTAAATCAGCGCCGGCACCAGCATGCCGCCGATCGCGGCGACAATGGGCAACACCGCGTGACGGGGATTGGCGAGTTCGCCCACCAGCATTTCCCGTTTCAGCTCCAGGCCGACCACGAAGAAAAACAGCGCCATCAGGCCGTCGTTGACCCAATGGTGGAGGGATTTCTCGATACCCCAGTCACCGATGCCGATATGGGCCGGCAGATGCAACAGATGCTGGTAGGTCGTGGCCAAACCGGAGTTGGCGAGCATCAGGGCAAGGATCGCCGAGACCATCAGCACCATGCCACCGGTGGTCTGACGATGAATGAATTCCTCGAACGGTGTGAGGATTTTTTCGAACGTCCGCTCCCAAGGCGCCCGAATGCGGCCCGAGTCGGTATCGGTGGAACTGAATGGTTCGCGGTCCGGGTTGCTCACGGGTGTTGCATCTCCTTGTCGGTGGCGGTGCTCGGCGCAAAGCGACCAGCCGCACGCTGGCCCATGGTACCCAGAAAATCGTATCAGATGACCGCCGGCTAAACTCCGGCCGCGATGCCACAGCGCTTGTCACGCGCCACTGCCGGGGTTAGAGTCACCGCCCAACCCGCGACTCGCCCGCATCCGTCGATGGCCCGCCCACAGCGTACCCAGTCCCGCTGCCCCGCCCTTGCCGCGGCGCGGGTGCTGTTGGCGGTGGCGCTGCTGGCCTTGGGCCAGGTTGCGGTGGCGGTGCACGATGCCGACCATCCGTTCCACGCCCACACGAGTTCCTGCGACACTTTTCTGGGCGCCGACACCCAGCAACCGAGCGTCGCCCCCGTGGCGGTCCAGGGTGCGGTCGCGCCGGTTCACCCGGCACTGACCGAAGTTTTTTCGCAAGCCGTCACGCTGACCCCGTACCCCGCATTTCAACCCCGCGCCCCGCCGCTCCTCCCCACGACCTGAGTTTTCCAATCGTTTCTGCGCTCCGGCACCCAGGTGCCGGACGCTTGGTCGTTACGGGAGCATCCCATGAAAAAAACCATCCTCGCGGTGGCAATCGCCGCTGCCCTGCCGTGGTCGGCGGCGGCGCGCGCCGTCACCGACATCGACGCCCTGCGCGCCGAATTCAATCAGAAATTCAAAGCCCTGCAAGGCGACTACGAGGCGCGGCTGAAAGCGCTCGAAAGCCGCGTACAGACGGCCGAAATCAAGGCCGACAACGCGCAGCAGGATGCCGCGGCGAATGCCAGCCCCCCACCGGTCTCGGCCGGCGCGTTCAACCCCGAGATATCGCTGATCCTGCAAGGCGCCTACCTCGATCGCGCCGGCGGCGAGCGGCCGATCACCGGCTTTTTACCGGCCGGCGGGCATGCACACACCGAGCGCGGCTTCACGCTCGATCACACCGAGCTGGTGATGAGCGCCAACATCGATCCCTACTCGCGCGGCCTCGTCAATCTGGCCGTGGCCGACGATGAGGTCGAGGTCGAAGAAGCCTGGTTCCAGACCTTGCGCCTGGGCCACGGCCTGACCGTGAAGGGCGGGCGCTTCCTGTCCGGCATCGGCTACCAGAACGAAAAACACCCGCACGCCTGGGATTTCGCCGACAACAACCTGATGTACTCGGCCCTGTTTGGCGAGCATCTGGTGCAGGACGGCCTGCAGGTGCGCTGGCTGGCGCCGACCGAGTTGTTCCTGGAGCTGGGCGCGGAAGTTGCCAAGGGGCAGTTCTTTCCCGGCTCGGATGGTGGCGCGGACAAGAACGGCGCCGACGCCTGGGCCGCTTTTGCCCATGTCGGGGGCGATGTCGGCGCGTCGCACGCCTGGCGCGCCGGAGTGTCCTATGTGCGCGCATCGCCCCGCGAGCGCGAGGCCTTTTTGGACGATCTGAACGACTTCGAGGCGCTCAGCCTGTTCTCGGGCACGTCCAAGGCCTGGCTCGCCGATTTTGTCTGGAAGTGGTCGCCCGATGGCAATCCGCGGCAGCGCAATTTCATCTTCACGGCGGAGTATTTCGACCGCGACGAGGATGGCGACCTGCTGTGCGAGGACGCAACCGCAGACGGCGGTGCCTGCAGCGGCCTGACGGACCGCTACGCCAGCGACCAGTCGGGTGGCTACGCGCAGGCGGTGTACCAGTTCATGCCGCGCTGGCGCATCGGCACCCGCTACGACCGGCTCAGTGCGGGTTCCGTGGACTTTGGCGCCAATGAGGCGTTCTTGGGCAGCACCGATTACGACCCGAGCCGCTGGAGCCTGATGACCGACTACTCGCCGTCGGAGTACTCGCGCTTTCGCTTGCAGTTTGCGCGGGACAAATCCGTGCAGGGCGACCCGGACAACCAGGTCATCCTGCAATACATCATGAGCATCGGCCCGCACGGCGCCCACAAATTCTGAAGGATCAATCCCATGAAATCGTTGATTGCTTTTGTTCTGACCGCGTTGGTCCTGGCGGCGCCCGCCGCCCGCGCGGCGCTCAATGTGCTCGCCTGCGAACCGGAGTGGATGGCCTTGACCCAGGAGCTGGCCGGCGATCTGGCCGAGGTCTCCACCGCCACCACCGCCCTGCAGGACCCGCATCGCATCCAGGCGCGGCCCTCGTTGCTGGCCAAGGCCCGCCGTGCCGACCTGCTGGTGTGCAGCGGCGCCGAGCTGGAAAGCGGCTGGCTGCCGCTGCTGCACCGCGAGGCCGGCAACGGCCGGATCCAGCCCGGTCAGCCGGGCTATTTCGAAGCCGCCCGTTTCGTGCGCCTCATCGACCGCCCGGCGGTGCTCGACCGTGCCATGGGCGACATCCACGCCGCCGGCAACCCGCACCTGCACCGGACCCGCGCAACGTCGCGCGCGTGGCCGACGCGCTGGCGCAGCGGCTTGGCGCGATCGATCCGGCCAATGCCGCTCGCTATAGGCAGCGCCATGCCGACTTCCAGCAGCGCTGGACGGCGGCCATCGCGCGCTGGGAACAGCAGGCCAGCGGGCTCAGGGGCGTTGCGGTGGTGGCCCATCACAAGAACCTGAATTACCTCGCCGACTGGCTGGGGCTGACGGTGGTGGGCGAACTCGAACCGAAGCCCGGCATGGAGCCAACCGCGAGCCACCTCGCCGGCTTGCTGGACGTGCTCAAGGCCACGCCGGCGCGGATGGTCCTGCGCGCGGCCTACGAACCGCCGAAAGCGTCCGAGTGGCTCACCAGCCGCGCCAGCATCCCGGCGGTGGAACTGCCGTACACGGTGGGCGGCTCGGCCGGCGCAAAGGACCTGTTTGGCCTGTTCGACGACACCCTGAACCGCCTGCTGCAAGCCGCGCCATGACGCTCGATGGCCTGCAACCGACCATCCTGCTGCCGGCGCTGGTGGCGGGGCTCTTGGTGCTCGCGACCCACATCCCGCTGGGTCGCGAGGTCTTGCGCCGCGGCATCATCTTCATCGACCTGGCCATCGCGCAGATCGCCGGACTGGGCATCGTCATCGCCAGCGCGCTCGGCTTCGAGGTGGGCGGCTGGCGCGCCCAGGTCAGCGCGGTGATCGCCGCGCTGACCGGCGCGCTGTGCCTGCGCTGGATGGAGAAGAAAACCCCGGAGCACCTGGAGGCGGTGATCGGCGTCAGCTTCGTGGCGGCGGCCTGTGCCGCCATCGTGGTGATGAGCCACGACCCGCACGCCGGGGAGCACCTGCAGGAGCTGCTGGTGGGGCAGATTCTGTGGACCACCTGGGCCGGCCTGCTGCCGCTGGCGTTGGTCACGGCCGGCGTGCTGGCGGGCTGGTTCGGTCTGAACCTGAAAGCCTCGCCACTGGGCTTCTACCTGCTGTTCGCGCTCACCATCACCGCCTCGGTGCAGGTGGTGGGCGTGTACCTGGTGTTCGCTAGCCTGATCGTGCCGGCGCTGGCGGCGGGTGGCCGACTGATCCGGGCCGGCGCTATCGGCAGCGCGGGATATGTACTCGGGCTGCTGGCATCCGGTCTGTTCGATCTGCCGGCGGGCGCCGCCATCGTGCTGGCGCTGGTGGGCGTGGCCACCCTGGGCGGGAAAGCCGCGCCGAAAATCGAGCACCGTTGAGCGGGCCACCGGGACTGCGGTGCCCGGCTAAAGCGCCTGTGCATCCCGGCAGGATTCCTCGGCCTGCTCGATCTCGATGGTGGTGTGGGCAAAATGGTAAGGCACCAAGGCGGCTGCTACCGCTGCCTTGATGCGCTGCTGCACGGCGTTGGTGATGGGTTCGTCGATATCCAGATGCACCGTCAGCACATGGCGCTCGCCGTCCAGCGACCACAGGTGCAGATGGTGCAGATTCGCCACATGTTCCACGGCCCGAAGCTTTGCCGTTACCTCCCGCACCAGGGCCGTATCCGGACTGGCCTGGAAGAACAGCCGCCCCGTCGTGACGAGGTTGCGCGCGACGTTGAACAGGATCAGTCCCGTCAACGCGATCGACAGCAACGGGTCCAGGATCGGCCAGTCGACCACCAGCAGCGCCCCCCCGGCCACCAGTACCACCGCCCAGCCGAACACATCCTCCAGCAGGTGCCAGTTCAACATACGTTCGTTGAGCGTCGCGCCGCCCGCCAGGCGCCAGGCAGCGATGCCGTTGACCGTCACGCCCAGTACCGCCAGCGCCACCATGCCGGGCGCGTGAGGCATCACCGGCGCGCCGAGGCGCGGCACCGCCTGCCACAACACCCACGCCGAGCCCACCACCAAAATGAGTCCATTGACCAGGGCGCCAAACAGCGACAGACGTCCGAAGCCGTAACTGAAAGTCTCGCTGGCGCGACGCCCGGCGAGGCGGCTCATGCCCCAGCCGAAGCCGATCGCCAGACTGTCGCCGAAATCATGCACGGCGTTGGCCATGATCGCGGTGCTGCCGGTCCAGTGGCCACCGATGAATTCGATGATCGCAAAACTGACATTGAGCCAGAAGGCGAAGCCGATGGCCCGGGCGGCGTCGCGGGCGGCCGCGTGCGGATGATGACCAATGGCGGTGCTGTGGTGGTGCGAATTCGGCACGGCGGCCTCGGGAATGGGCGACTGACTCCATGGTAGCCGAGTCGCCCGGCAGCGCGCGGTTACACGCCGCTTCGGGTTAGCCGCTTGTTGAAAAACGTCGTGAGGTGGCCAGCTGCGAGGCGCACGGCGCGCAGCGACCGAGACATATCAAGTCGATAGGCGAGGAAGCGAGCACCACCGCAACGCAGCAAATGGCTGCCGCAGCGATTTTTCAACGAGATGGTAATGATCAAGGTCGTTCCCGAGCGCCACGCCGGGTTTCGCCTGCCCGCACTACCCGACCCTGCCCGCATTGCCCCGCGCGGGCGTCAGCGCAAGCAGCCCAAAGGCCGCCATACTCACCACGCAGGCCAGCACAAACACCGTGCGGTAGTCAGTGGCGATCACCACATGGCCGAGCACCAGCCCCGCGGCCGACAGCCCCAGATTGAACGCGCCGTTGTAGGCAGCCATGACCTTGCCGCGCTCGGCGGGGGTGGCGAGATCGATCGCCACCGCATTCAGCGCCGGATAGTAGATGCCCTGCGTCAGCCCCAGCACGGCGCCGGCGATGAACAGACCAAAATAATCCAGCCAGATCAGCGCCAAGGGCGCGAGCACATAGACCAGCAACATCGCGCGCACCACCCGCAACCGCCCCAGACGATCGGCCAGATCGCCGCACAGCACGCGCACCGCAACCGCCGCCACCGCATAGGCGACCAGATAAATCGCGACTTTCTTGATACCGAGCGACAGCGCCCAAGGCTGGTAAAACGTGAACAGGGTGCCAAACACCCAGCCCACCATGGCCGAGATTATGGTTACCGGCAGCATCCCTGGCCGTCGCAATACGGCGAGCAGGCTCGTGTGTTGTCCACCTGCCGGGGGCGCATGCCGCTGTTCGTGGATCAAACGCGAAAATACCGCGGCAAGCACCGAGGTGACAGCGGTCGCCGCGAATACCGTCCTCCAGCCGAAATGCTCCGACGTCCATTCCGCAAAGGCCGGCCCCACCGCGTTGGTGAAAATCATCACCGCGCCGAAAATGCCGAGCGCCTGACCCAGGCGGGCGGGCGGCGAGAGGTCCGTGGCCAGGGTTGCCACGGCGATATAAAACAGCGTGAAACCGATGCCCTGGAGGATGCGCAGTGCCCAGATCAGTGGCCCGACGCTATCGACCCACAGAAATCCGGCGCAGGACAGCGCGAGGATCAGACCGCCGGCGGCGGCAAAAACCTTGCGCCCGCGCCGATCGATCTGGCCGCCGACAAAGGGCACCGTCAGCGCCGATGCCAGCCAGAAAATGGTGGTCACGCTGCCGATGGTGACCGGATCGGCGGCCAGTTCCACCGCCAGAAACTTGGGCAGCAGAAAATAAGTGGAGAACGACAGGCCGAACAGCGTTGTCACCGCCAGCAGCAGCACAAACTGGGCGCTGAACAGCGATGTTCCCGGCTCAGGTTTGGAGGGTGATTGCGGGACGGCCATGGGGCTCTTCTGGTTGGTGGCGCGATTGTTGGCGTGATGGTTGGCGAAGTAAATGGCGCAGTGGTTGCCGAAGCCACCGGAGCAGGCGGCGACCATGCAACAGTGCGGTGGCAGGCGATGTTGCCGATGGACCGGCGCGCCCGCTCCGCCACTTTGCCACCGATGGCGGGTAATAGCCGCGCTCCCGGCCGGCGCCATCATCGGTGTCGACACCGCCGCCGGATCAGAGGATGTGCTCGACCAGCAACTGGAGGTTTTCCGCGCCGCGGAAGCGGTTTACATCGAGCCGATACACGATCCGGATGCACTCGGGCAGTTGCGGCCTTTCTCCGGCGCCAACGGCGTTGAAGGCGATGGCGTCGAGCAGCCGATCGTCAGCCAGCGGGCTGAGCGTCAGCTTGAGGTGTGTGGTGCCGACCACACGCGCGTCGCGTACCCGAAACTCGCCATGGAAACTGGGCTCGGGAAAATGCTGGCCCCAGGGACCGGCGGCGCGCAGATGATGGGCATTCTCGATCGTTAATTCAGCGGCGGGCACTTCGCCGTCGTGAAAGATTTCGAGCGCCAGATCCGCAGGGACAAGCCATTCCCGCACCACGGCGTCGAAGGCGGTGGCGAAGGCGGCGAAGTTCTCGGCGGCCAGCGCCAGTCCGGCGGCGGCAGCGTGGCCGCCGAAGCGCCCGATCAAATTCGGATGCCGGGCCGCGACCGCATCGAGCGCATCGCGGATGTGCAGTCCGGGTATCGACCGGGCGGAGCCTTTCAGTTCGCCGTTGTTGCCGTCGGCGAACGCAATCACAGGCCGGTGCACGCGTTCGCGCACCCGCCCCGCCAGCAGCCCGACCACGCCCTGATGCCAGCCGGGATCGTACAGGCACAGACCCCAGGGCAGATCCTCGCCAAGCTGCAAGCGCGCGACGTGCTCCGTCGCCTCGCGCTGCATTTGCGCTTCGATAGCGCGCCGGTCGCGGTTCAGTTCGTCGAGCTGGGCCGCGAGGGAGCGCGCCAACGCAATGTCATCGGCGAGCAAACAGCGGATGCCGAGGCTGATGTCATCGAGGCGACCGGCGGCATTGAGGCGCGGGCCAGCGGCGAAACCCAGGTCAGCGGCCACCGTGTGGCGATGGTCGCGCCCGGCCACTTCCAGCAGAGCCAGCACCCCGGGGCGACAGCGTCCGGCGCGAATGCGGCGCAGCCCCTGGTGGACCAGGGTGCGGTTGAGACGATCGAGAGGGACAACGTCGGCCACGGTGCCGAGCGCCACCAGGTCGAGCCAGTCGGCCATCGCGGGCTCGGCGATGCCCTGCCGCGCAAACCAGTCTTCGGCCTTGAGCCGGCCGCGCAACGCGGCCAGCAGATAGAACATCACGCCGACGCCCGCCAGTGCCTTGTGGGGAAATCGACACTCCGGCTGGTTGGGATTGACGATCGCGTCGGCCGCCGGCAGCACCCGTCCCGGCAGGTGGTGGTCGGTGACCAGCACGCGAATGCCCGCGTCCTGTGCGGCGGCGACCCCGGCGATGCTGGAGATACCGTTGTCCACGGTGATGATCAGGTCGGGGTTGCGGGTTTGCGCCAGCGCGACGATTTCCGGCGTCAGCCCGTAGCCGTACTCGAAGCGGTTGGGCACCAGAAAATCCACCTGGGCAAAACCCAGGGCGCGCAGGCCAAGCACGGCGAGCGCGGTGCTGGTGGCGCCATCGGCGTCGAAGTCGCCCACGATGAGCAGCCGCGACTGGCGCTGCAACGCCGCGACCAGCAGTTCCAGCGCGGCCTCGATGCCGCGCAGGCCGGTGGCCGGGGGAATCCAGCCAAGCTGGAGATCCAGCGCATCCGGGGTCGCGGCACGCGCCGCGTAGATACGGCGCAGCCACTGTGGAAGATCGTTGCCGAACGCGATTTCGGGGCCGAGCAGCGGCCGCGCCTTCAGCGCGAAGACACGGTCCGGCGCCGGCACCTCAGCCATTGCCGCGACCATGCCGACCGGGCGTCGCGGCGCACAGGGTCGCGAAGCAACGGTCTGCGCGTGCGTCGGGTACGGTCAGCATCAGGCGGTCAGGTTGTCCGCGATGTGGCGGTGCAGCGGCGCAAGTTCATTGGGCAACACCTGGTAGCGCTCCGTGCGCGTGAACAGGTCAGCCATGTGCTGGGGCAGCGGCGGTGCGCCCTGATAACCGGCCTGTTGCACCGCTGCGGGGAATTTGGCCGGATGCGCGGTGGCCAGGCACACCACCGGCGTCTCCAGATCGCGGCGGCAGTGCCGCGCCGCCGCAACGCCGATGGCGCTGTGGGGATCGAGCAGGTATTCACTGGCCTCGTATTCGGCGCGGATCGTCGCCACGGTGTCCGCGTCGTCCACGCGATGGCTGTGAAACAGGGTGCGGGCGTGGCCAAGAGCTTTGGAATCCAGGGTCGCCGCACCGGCTTCAAAGCCGGCCATCAGTGCCGCCAGCGCTTGACCATCGCGCTCGTACAGATCGAACAGCAAACGCTCGAAGTTGCTGGAAATCATGATGTCCATGCTGGGCGACAGCGTATGCAGCAGCGGGTGGCGGCTGTAGTCGTTGCCGCTGATACAGCGGTGCAGGATGTCGTTGGCGTTGGTGGCGATGATGAGCTGCGGCACCGGCAGCCCCATGCGGTGCGCCAGGTAGCCCGCGAAGATGTCTCCGAAATTCCCGGTCGGCACCGCAAAGCTCACTGGCCGCTGCGGCGCGCCCAGGGCGAGCGCGGCCCAGAAGTAGTAGACGATCTGGGCCATGATCCGCGCCCAGTTGATGGAGTTGACCGCCACCAGTTGCCGCCCTGCGGGCAGAAACCCCTGCGCCGAAAAACTCGCCTTCACCAGACGCTGACAGTCGTCGAAATTACCTTCGATGGCGATGTTGTGAATGTTGTCGGCCAGCACCGTGGTCATCTGCCGGCGTTGTACGTCCGACACCCGGTTGTGGGGGTGGAGGATGAAAATGTCCAGGTTGCGGCAGCGGCGGCAACCCTCGATGGCAGCGGACCCGGTATCGCCCGAGGTGGCGCCCAGGATCACCACTTTCTGGCCGCGCCGTTCCAGCAGATGGTCCAGTAGGTTGCCGAGAAACTGGAGCGCGAAATCCTTGAAGGCGAGCGTCGGGCCGTGGAACAGTTCCAGCACCCATTCGTTGTGGCCGGTCTGCACGAGGGGCGCAATGGCGCGATGGCGGAAACCACTGTACGACTGCCGGATGATCCGCTCCAGATCGGCGGCCGCCACCTCTTCGCCCACGAAGGGCGCCATCACCCGCTGCGCGAGCTGGGGATAATCCAGTCCACGCCAGGACGCGATTTCAGCGGCGCTGTAAGAGGGCACCCGCTCGGGCACGAACAGGCCGCCGTCGGGCGCGAGCCCGGTCAGCACGGCTTCGGTGAACGACTGCGGCGCACAGCCGCCACGGGTGCTGATGTACTTCATGGGTGCGTCTCGCGGAACGGTTGCTCAGGCATCGTCCAGTGCCTCCTTGCGCAGATGGACCACCGGACCGGACACGGATTCGAGCCGCTCAATGGCGCCGATGGCGGCGCGTACTTCGCTCTCCCGGGTGCGGTTGGTGAGCATGATCAACGGCACATGATCCTGGCCCGGTGCGGGCTCCTTCTGGATGATCGCCTCGATACTGATGCCGTGGGCGCTGAGAATCTGCGCGAGCTGCGACAGTACCCCGGGCTTGTCGAGGGCCGACACGCGCAGATAGTGCGCGCTTTCGGCAGCCGCGATATCGAGCACTGCGAGCGGCTCGCCGGCGTCAGGCCCGCCCCCCGGCACCGGCGTGGCGTCGCGGCCACCGCCATCCAGGCGGCGCGCAATATCGAGAATATCGGCGATCACGGCCGAGGCCGTGGGTTCGGCGCCGGCACCCGGGCCGCAATACAGCGTGGCACCCACGGCGTCGCCTTTTACCATGATGGCATTCATCACGCCGTGCACTTGCGCGATCAGGCTGCGCTCGGGCACCAGCGTGGGATGCACGCGCAGCTCGATGCCCTCACCATTGCGGCGCGCCACCCCCAGGTGCTTGATGCGGTAGCCGAGCTCGCCCGCATAGACCACGTCCTCGGGCTGAATGGCGGTAATGCCCTCGATGTAGACCGCATCCGGGCGCAGCGGCATGCCGAAGGCCAGCGCCGCCAGAATCACCAGTTTGTGGGCGGCGTCGATACCTTCCACATCGAGAGTGGGATCGGCTTCGGCATAGCCGAGCAATTGCGCCTCCGCCAGCACGTCGGCGAACTGGCGGCCTTTGTCGCGCATCTCGCTGAGAATGAAATTGCTGGTGCCGTTGATGATGCCGGCCAGCCAGCGGATGCGGTTGGCGGCCAGTCCTTCGCGCAGCGCCTTGATGATGGGAATGCCGCCGGCGACCGAGGCTTCGTAGGCGACGGTGACGCCGCGCGCGCGCGCCGCGGCAAAAATCTCGTTGCCGCAGGTCGCGATCAGCGCCTTGTTGGCCGTGACTACCTGCTTGCCATTGGCGATGGCGGTCAGCACCAGTTCCCGCGCCGGCTCGATACCCCCGATCAATTCGACCAGGATATCGACTTCGGGATTGGTGGCGACGGCGAAAATATCGCGGGTGAACGGAATGGCGCCGGTATCCGCGTCAGGAACCGCGTTGCGCGCACCGATCTGCACGAGCTCGATCCCGACGCCACTGCGGTGGGCCAGCACAGCGGCGTTGCGGGACAATACCCGCACCGTACCGCGGCCGACCGTTCCCAGGCCGCACAAACCGACCTTGACCGGCATTCATCGTCCCCCAGAAATGAGCGGCACCCTGCGGCGCCCGTTAACGTGCGGGTGACGTCGTGTCCACGCCCAGGATGCTGGCGATATCGGCCACACTGCGGAAACCGGGAATCAGGGTGCCGTCGCTGAGAATACTGGCCGGCGTACCGTTCACTTCCAATTCCTGTCCAAGCTCGAACTGGGCCGCCACGGGATTATTCTCACACAGCTTTTCCGGCACATCTTCGCCGTTCTTAAGTCGCGTGAGGGCTTCCTGGCGGTTGTCGGAACACCAGGCGGTAACAGCCTTGCGGTAGGAACCCGAACCGAGACCTGCGCGCGGGAATGCCAGGTACCTGACCTCGATGCCCAGGGCATTGAGGTCGGGCACGGCTTGGTGCAGCTTGCGGCAATACCCGCAATCGATATCGGTGAATACATTGAGGACCGCTTTGGGTTTGCCCACAGGGGAATACACGATCAGATCGCTGACCGGGATTTCCGCGAGCGCCTGCTTGCGCTTCCCGACCAGATCCTGCTCGCGCAGGTTCACAAACATGCCGGGGCGCGCCTGATAGAGCGCGCCATCGAAAAAGTATTCGCCGCCTTCACGCACATAGAGCACCGGCCCGCCGGCCACCTGAACCTCGTAAAACCCCGGGATCGGACTGGGCTTGAGCACCTCATAGCTGAGATCCGGGCGCGCCGCCTGCATCCTGGCGACAATGGCCTTGGCGATGGCGGGATCGACCGCCGGGGCGGTATCCGCGGCACTCGCCTGAAACGCGACAACCGACAACAGCAGAGCAACACAGGCAGCGAGAAAATGCTTCACGGACGGCTCCCGGGAGGTGGGCAGGCAAGGGTGCGGATTATAGCCCCAGCGGGCGGCTGAAAACCCGTTAACGCCACGCTTATCAACCGCGCGGATGGTGGCGCGTGTGGAGTTCCCGCAGGCGCGTCTGCGCCACATGGGTGTAGATCTGAGTAGTCGACAGATCGCTGTGACCGAGCAGCAACTGCACCACACGCAGATCCGCGCCGTGATCGAGCAGATGCGTCGCAAACGCATGGCGCAGGGTGTGGGGCGACAGGGGTTTGTCGATACCCGCGCACTGCGCCCAGTGCCGTATCCGGTACCAGAAGGCCTGCCGGGTCATGCCGCTGCCGCGCGGCGTGAGGAAACAGGCGTTGCTCTGCCGCTCGCCCAGGAGCGCGGAACGGGCGTCGCGCAGATAGGCTTGCAGCCAGTGCATCGCCTCCTCGCCCATCGGCACCAGGCGTTCCTTGCTGCCCTTGCCCAGCACCCGCACCACGCCTTGCCGGAGATTGATCTGATCCAGCGCGAGGCCGGTCAGCTCGCTCACCCGCAGCCCGGTGGCGTACAACAGTTCCAGCATCGCGCGGTCGCGCAGCCCGATGGTCTGCGTGAGGTCCGGCGCGTTGAGAAGTTTCTCGACGTCGACTTCAGAGAGAAACTTGGGCAGCGGGCGTCCCTGCTTGGGGCTGCTGACTCCGGCCATGGGGTGCCGCGTGAGAACTCCGGAGCGCAATTGCGCATCGTAGAAGCCGCGCAGGCAGGACAGCGCGCGCGCCACCGAACGCGGACTCGCGCGCTGCCGATAGCGGTCGGCGAGGTATTCCTGAATGCGGGCGGAATCGGCGTCGAGCAGGCCGCTGGCCGGTCCAGGGGATGCTTCAGCGAGCCAGCTCGCGAATGCACTGAGGTCGCGTCGATACGCCGCGAGGCTGTTGTCGCTCAGGCCTTTTTCGAGCCAGAGCGCATTGAGGTGATCGTCGATAAGGCGCGCGTCAGCCGTCATGGCACCAGTCTCGCGCACCCCGAAGCTGCCGGCCACCACAGTAGCCGGCACACAGTTCAGCCGAGGCGTTCCTTGATCCGGGCCGCCTTGCCGGACAGGTCGCGCAGATAGTAGAGCTTGGCCTGGCGAACATCGCCGCGACGGACAACTTTCACGCTGTCGATGTGCGGGCTGTAGGTCTGGAACGTGCGCTCCACGCCGATGCCGTTGGAAATTTTGCGCAGGGTGAACGCGGAATTGAGCCCGCGATTGCGCCGGCCGATGACGATGCCTTCAAACGCCTGCAGCCGCTCGCGGGTGCCCTCCACGACTTTCACCTGCACGAGCAGGGTATCGCCGGGACGAAACTCCGGGATTTCCTTGCCCATCTGCTCGGTTTCGATCTGCGCGATAATTGGGTTCTTGCTCATCGTCTTCTCCCGCGTAATGCCGTCGTGTGGCACTGCCTTGCAGTGCCGTCTGTCACCTTGCGTCGGTGTCCGTCGTGCCCCAAACCGGGGGACGGAACCCTGACCGCCACGTGTTAATGCAATTCGCCGCTAGCGTCCCGCCAGCAGGTCCGGACGCCGCGCCGCCGTGCGCGCCTGCGCCTGCTGACGCCGCCAGCGCTCAATGGCGCCGTGGTCGCCGGACAACAGCACCTCCGGCACCCCGAGACCCCGGTATTCCGGCGGCCGCGTATAGTGCGGACAATCCAGCAGCCCCGCAACAAAAGAGTCCTGCTGGGCCGAGTCGGCGTCGCCAAGCGCTCCCGGCAGTTGCCGGATCAGCGCGTCCAGCAGCACCATGGCCGGCAATTCGCCGCCGCTCAATACATAGTCGCCGATGGACCATTCCTCATCGACTTCGAGCGCAACGATGCGCTCGTCGATGCCTTCATAGCGGCCCGCAATCAGGATCAGATCCCGCGCGGCACCCGCCATCTCCATCACCGCGGCGTGGCGCAGAACCCGGCCTTGTGGCGACAGATACAGCACTCGCGCACCCTGCGTCCAGGCCCGCGCTTCGGTGATCGCCGCGCCCAGGGGCTCGGGTCGCATCACCATGCCGGGCCCGCCGCCGTAGGGGCGATCATCCACCGTCTGGTGGCGGTCCAGGGTGTAGTCGCGCGGGTTGAAGCACCGGATGTCCAGCAAACCAGTGCGCACCGCGCGGCCGCTGACGCCGTAATCGACCAAGGCTCCGAACATCTCCGGAAACAGCGTTACTACCGCGACTTTCATGGATGCGCCGACCTTTCAGTAATCGGGATCCCAGTCCACATCCAGGGTGCCCGCCGCACGATCGATCGCCAGCACCACTTGGTCGGCATAGGGAACCAGCCGCTCCGCACGGTCCCGGCTCTGGTCGTCGCCGCGCACCACCAGCACATCGTTGGCGCCCGTCTCGATCAGCGCAGTCACCGTGCCCAGCCGCACCCGGCATCCGTCGGCGCGCCCATACACGGCGAGTCCGATCAACTCATGCCAGTAATATTCATCCTCGGGAAGGGTCGGCAGTTGCGCCAGCTCGATATGGATATCGAACTGGCAGTAGCGCCGCGCTTCGTCCCGATCATCCACCCCCGCCAGATGGGCCACCACCTGCTGACCCTGCACCCGTCCGGCATCGTGTTCCACCGTCCGCCAGACACCTGCCTCACACAGCCACCAGGGCCGATAGTTCAGGATATTGCCGACCGACGCGGTGCTGGAGTCGATTTTTACCCAGCCCTTGATGCCGTACACGCCCACGATACGGCCGACTTTCAGGGGCTGCTTCGGCGCCTCCCGCGGACTCGCCGGGCGCGACACGGGCTCAGGCGGTGGCTTGCGCCGCGGCACTCTTACCGGCTTCACGCACCAGATCGGCGACCCGCGGCGTCACCTGCGCGCCCAGGCTGCACCAGTGCTCGACACGCGCGGCATTGATGCGCAAGCGCTCTTCACCGCCCTTGGCGATGGGATTGAAAAACCCCACGCGCTCGATGAAACGGCCGTCGCGCGCCGTTCTGTCGTCAGTGACAACCAGATGATAGAAGGGACGTTTTTTCGCCCCACCGCGAGCCAATCGAATCTTTACCATGACATGTCCCGGTGTGTGTTCCAGCCTGCCTCCGCACCTGCAAGGCGCGGTGAAGGCGCGCGATTCTACGCCAACGGCCCGGGAATGGAAACCTTCTTGATCCTGGCGCCGTGGCGCGCGCTGCCCTCAACCCGCGCGGCTAGGACGCGCCGCCAGCGCCTCGAACCAGGGCAGCACCCGCTCGCGATTGATGCGATAGGGGTAGGCGTGGCCCCAGTCCGGCAGCTCATCGAAGCGGATGTCGTAGTGCAGATGCTTGAGCAGCCCGCAGGTACTGCGCACGGTCTGGATCGGAAAGATGTGGTCGTGCGCGCCATGCACCACCAGCAGCGGCACCTCGCAACCTTCCCGACGGCGCAGCAAAGGCTCCGCGACCTGACTCAATTCACCGGCAATCGGCGCCACGCCGGCGAAGTACTCGGGGGCCAGAAACGCCAGCAGATAGCTGAAGGTGGCGCCGTCCGACAGGCCGGTGAGATACACCCGCCCGCGATCGACGCTGTACTCGTCGCGCACCCGCTCGATGGCGCCGGTCACCGACGCAATATCCAGGTGCGGTTCAAGAATCGACCAGGTGATGTCGGTGGACTTGGGCGCCAGCACCAGATAGCCGTGGGTCTTGGCGAGCCGCAGCCAGGTCCAGAGGTACTCGGCCCCGGTGCCGGACGCGCCGTGGAGGGCGACGATCAGCGGCCACTCCCGCGCCGGCGAGTAGTTCTCCGGCACATAGAGCGCGTAGCGTTCGTGGGCGTCGCCCGCCGCCACCTGCAACAGGCCCACCGGCGCGCCCGCATCCGCCGCCGGTGGCTCCAGAGACTGCTGCCGCGCGCGGTCCACACCGTCCCAGAAAAAGGCGGACAGCACCGGCAGCTCGCTGCGCAGCGCATAGAGCGTGGTCAATGCCTCGATCAACTGTTGCCGGCTCTGCACAAAAGCGTGGATAAACGCCTCGCCGCGTCCCTGCCGCCAGAGTTGCGCGGCGTCTTCGCAGCGGGTTGCAGCATCGATGAGACGGCGATGAAATTCTTCACGCCCCGGCGGCGGCACCAGCTCCGCGAGACCATGGCGCGTGGCGGGCACCAGATCCGCCAACGCGACCCGCAAACGCTCCTGGGACGCCGCCAGCTCGCCAAAGCGGAGATCCTCGAATTCGGTCTCGAACGCCCGCAGCGTCGCCAGCAGAAAATGCTCCAGCACTTCGCGCTCGCGGTCATAGCCCTGTCATAGCCCTGTGAATGAGAGCCCTGTGAATGAGAGTCTCGCGAATCAGTGGCCATCACGCCCCCACAGAATGGTTTTTATGGATCGAGACCAGGAGCCTGTCGGACTTGAGCGTCCGTAGCGAGGGAAAGTCCGATTTGAGGCAGATTTTGGGCAAATTTGCGGCGAATAATGGGATTATTCAACAAAATTTTGCGCAAAATATGACCAAATTCGGCTTTTCCGCAGTAGGACAGTCTCAAGTCCGACAGGCTCCTAACACAGCCGGGCGCTGTGAATCGCCCGCGCATTGACCCCCGCCGGGCGACCTGTTTTGATCCCCGGACCATTTTTTTCATCACAGGGGAACAAACCATGAGCACATTACAGGGCAAGGTGGCATTGATCACCGGCGGCGCCAGCGGCATCGGTGAGGGCACGGTGCGGCATTTCGTCGCCGAGGGCGCGCGCGTCGTCATCGCCGACATGCAGCGGGAACGCGGCGAGAAACTGGCGGCCGAACTGGGCGCCAACACAGTGTTCACGGCAGTGGACGTAACGCGGGAGGATCAGGTGCAAGCGGCCATTACCGGCGCCGTGACGCGCTGGGGCCGGCTCGACTGCATCTTCAACAATGCCGGCTTCGGCGGCGCCATCGGGCCGCTGGAAGACACCCCGGTGGAGGACTACGACATCACCTTCGACGTGCTGCTGAAAGGCGTGTTTCTGGGCATGAAGCACGCCATCCCGGTCATGAAACGCCAGGGCGGCGGCAGCATCATCAACACCGCCAGCGTCGCCGGACTGATCGCGGGACACACGCCGCACCTGTACTCGGTGGCCAAGGCGGCGGTGATTCATCTCACCAAATCCGTGGCGCTCGAAGTGGGCGAAAACAGCATCCGGGTCAACGCCATCTGCCCCGGCTTCATCGCCACCTCGCTCGCCACCAACACCGTGGGACGCGACGCGAAAATGGCCGACCTCGACTACAAGATCACCCAGCCCATTCCCGCGTGGGCCAGCCCCAGGACATCGCCGCCATGGCCGGCTGGCTGGCCGGCGATCAATCGACCTTCGTCACCGGCCAGGCCATCGCCGTGGACGGCGGCATCAGCGCCGGCCTGCGCTGGGCCAAGCAGCCCGCGTATCACAAAAACTACCGGCCGATCAAAGTCTACCGGCCGCCGAGCCGCTAGCCGCCGCGCGCGACGCCGGCCCGCTGGCAGCTTGTTGAAAGACGTCGTGGGGGGGCGGGGTGAGGGGGGGGGGGGGGGGGGCGGGGCCGGAACAAACAGGGGATGGCGGAGCGCAGGGCGCCGGCAGTTTTCAACAAGCTGCTCGGCGGTAGCGGGCCGGGGCAAGCCTTTACCTTTCACGCGTCCTCACTTAGGGTAGCCGTCCGCCATCCACGACCGGCACGCAATGAAAGAAAACTACCGCAAGATCATCGAGAGCATCGGCGAGGATCCCAATCGCCCCGGGCTGCTGGACACCCCCGAACGCGCCGCCAAGGCTTTCGAATACCTCACCAGCGGCTATCACCAGAATCTCACGGAGCTGATCAACGAGGCGCTGTTTCCCAGCGACAGCAGCGAGATGGTGATCGTCAAGGACATCGAGCTCTATTCGCTGTGCGAACATCATCTGCTGCCGTTCATCGGCAAGTGCCACGTCGCCTACATTCCCAACGGCCATGTGCTGGGGCTGTCGAAAGTGGCGCGCGTGGTCGATATGTTCGCCCACCGCCTGCAGATCCAGGAAAATCTGGCCACCCAGATCGCCCGGGCTATCGAAGAAGTCACCGGCGCGCTCGGGGTCGGGGTCATCATCGAAGCCCAGCACATGTGCATGATGATGCGCGGCGTCGAAAAGCAGAACTCGGTCACCAAGACCTCCGCCATGCTGGGCGTATTTCGCACCCGGCAGGCGACCCGCTACGAGTTTCTGTCGCTGCTCAACTGAGATCGCGCGGGGCTGCCAGCAAAAAACGCATCCAGCCGCCGCGCCACTTCCGGTGCCGGCTCTTCCATGTGGAAATGGTGGCCGCCACGCACCTCGGCGATTTCCATGTGCCGCGCGTGGGCTTCCATGCCGTAGAAACGTTCCACGCGCGCAATGTCCGACAACAACAGCAGGCTCGGGCATGCGATGCGTTCGACAAAGCCGCGCACCAGTTCCGGCGTCAGTTTGATCTCGGAATCGAGCTTGAGTTTTTCATCGCTGCGCCAGCGATAGCCGCCCTCGACCTGCTCCATCCCGCGCGCCACGATGTCGGGCGCGGATAGCGCCGACAGTGGCGAGAGGCCCCGCAACCGGGTCGCTGTCAGCGCATCGATGTCCGGGTACAGACGCGGCAACTGAGCGCGCCGCGCGGCGCGGTCGAGGATGGCGCCGCGCAACTGTGCGGGCTCGTCGGCGGTGGCCACGGTGGCCGGGACGAAGCTGTCGAGCAGTCCGAGATGGCTGACCCGCTCGGGGAAAGTCCCGGCGGTCAGGGTGCAGATCATGGCGCCGCGCGAATGGCCGAGCAGCGCGAAGTGCTCCCAGCCCAATTGTTCCGCCACGGCGTGCACCACGCCCACGTCCTGCCAGATGTTGTAGGTGCCGTCCTTGGAGCGGTGGCTGCTGTGGCCGTGGCCGGGCAGGTCGAGCGCGATCAAGCGCACCTGGCGCAACAGCCGGCCCAGGGGCGCGAAGCTACCACAGTTGTCGAGCCAGCCGTGCAGGGCCAGCACCGGGGTGCCGGCGGGATTGCCCCATTCGGTGGCGGCGATGCGCAGGCCATCACAGGAGAAAGCGTGTTCGTCAGGGGTCATGGCGGTCACTCGTACTGCGGAAAAATTCGGCGCGCGATGCAAGGCTCAGCCGGGCGGACGTTGCAGCCAGAGCAGGCGCGCTCCGCCGCGCGCGCAGGCGGTGATGTCCAGTGCCGCCAGATTGGCGGTATCCATGGACGCCAGGTCCTCACGATCGGTGAGGTAACACAGCAGCTCGCCCACCAGCGGCTGGTGGCTGACCAGCAGCGTCTCGCCGCCGAGCGCATCGATCAGCGTTGCGACCTGCCCGGCGTCGCCCGCCGGGGTGAGCGCGGCCTCGACCAGCAGCTCGCCGGCAAAATTCAGTGTGCGCATCAGCTCCGCCGCCGTCTGCCGCGCACGCTGATAGGGACTGGTGACGATCCGCTGCAACCCGGCGAGCCGTTGCGCACAGGCCAGCGCCACCGCCCGCACTTCGGCCTCGCCCCGGGGCGTCAGCCGGCGCGCGGCGTCCGAGAGCGCAAGGGGTTCGGCCGCGCCGTGGCGCAGTACATAGAGCTTCATGGCGTTGTTCCGTGCGGGAGGCGGATCAGCCGATCCGGAATTCGACGTCGTCGGTACGTTCGGACACCGCCATGCCGGCCAGCGCGCGCGGAATCGACCGGCCCTCGAACAGCACCGCGTGCAGCGCGCTCGCCAACGGCATGTAGACGCCCAGCTCGTCGGCCTTGCGCTTGACGATGCGAGTGGTGTTGATGCCTTCCGCCACCTGACCGATGGCCGCCACCGCCGCCGCCAGCGATTCGCCGGATGCCAGCGCCCGACCGATGCGGAAATTGCGACTCAGCGGCGACGTGCAGGTGACGAACAGATCGCCGACACCGCCGAGCCCCAGAAACGTCATGGGATTGGCGCCGAGCGTCGCGGCAAAGCGCGTCATTTCCGCCAGGCTGCGCGTCAGCAGCACCGCCATGGTGTTCTGCCCGAGGCCCATCTGGGTCGCCATGCCGGCTTCGATCGCATAGATGTTCTTGAGCGCACCCGCCAGTTCGACGCCAAACACATCCGGATTCGCGTAGACGCGAAAATAGGGTGTGACCAGCAACGCCTGCACCAGCGCGCAGACTTCCGGATCGGCGCTCGCGATCACCGTCGCCGTGATGGCGTGACGCGCCACCTCGCGCGCCAGATTGGGCCCGCTAATGACGCCGATGCGCGCGCCGGGGAGTTCCTCGGTGAGCACTTCGCTCATCCGCGTGAAACCTTCCGGCGCGAAGCCCTTGGCGGTGCTGATCACCACGGTCCCGGCGGGAATGTACGGCGCGGCCAGCCGCGCCACCGCGCGAAAGGCGGCACTCGGCACCGAAAAGAACACCACCCGGGCACCGGCCAGCGCCGCGGCAAGATCGGCGGTAATGGAAAGATTCGGCTCCAGGGGATAGTCGGGCAGATAACGGGGGTTGCTCCGCGACGCCTGACACTGGGCAGCGTATCCGGCATCGCGCATCCACAGCACCGCCTCGTGACCGTTGCCGGCCACCATGTTGGCGATGGCGGTGCCGAAGCTGCCGCCGCCGAGCACGGCAATCTTGGTCGGTGCAACCATGGTATTTCGCCATCCGGGACAGGCGCCATTATCGGCGCCCGGAAAAAGCCATTGCAACCAAAGCGGTGGATGAGGACGGCGTCAACCGAGCGCATGAGGAGCGGCCTCCGCAACATCCGGCCTTGCAGTATGCTCACCGCGCACGCCATCCCGGTCGGAGCTGTGCTACCCGCCCTACGGCAAGTCCCACGACCTGCTCTACCGGGTGCTCAACCGCCTGGGTTTGTAGCGGAAGGTTCCGTAACGGCGGCAAACAGATCACGCTGCTCGGGCTCGCAACCCGCGCTGTCACCGAGCCGCACACCCAGGCCCAGCAGGCGCACGGGCCGCGTGCGACGCGTCCATCCTTCTTCACACAAACGCCGGTAACCCGCCAGCGCCGTGCCCTCGGGCAGGGCGCGCTCAATGGTGGTGGCGGTGAAATCATCGAAGCGCAGTTTCAGAAAATGGCGTTCGATGCGGTAACTGGTATCGAGTCGCGCCAGACGCCGCACGAGTTCGACGTGGAGTTCGGCCAGCGCGTCGAGACAGGCAACCAGCCCCGGCAAATCCTGCGCGAACGTGGTCTCGACACTGAGGGATTTGGAGCGCCGGTCCGCCAGCACCGGACGCTCATCGATGCCACGGCAAAGTTCGTACAGACGCTGCCCCAGGGCGCCGAAATGTTCGGCGAGCAAGGGTCGCGACAGGCCGCGCAGATCGTCGCAGGTTTCGACACCGAGCCCGGCCAGTTTTTTCGCGGTAGCCGCCCCGACCCCGAACAGACGTGCCACCGGCAACGCGCGCACGAACGCATCGACCCGCTCCGGGGTGATCACGAACAGGCCGTCCGGCTTGCGCCATTCGCTGGCGATCTTGGCGAGAAACTTGTTGGGCGCGACGCCCGCCGATACCGTGATGCGCACTTCGCCGCGCACCCGCGCACGGATTTCCCGGGCGATGCGGATCGCGCTGCCGCCACCTGCGCTCACACCGGTGACATCGAGAAAAGCTTCGTCCAGCGACAGCGGCTCGACGTGCGGCGTGTAGTCGAGAAAGATGGCGCGGATCTGCTCGGCGGCCTGGCGATAGCGGGTGAAATCCGGCGGCAGCACCACCAGCCCGGGACAGCGGCGCAGCGCCTGCGCCATGGACATCGCCGAGCGGATGCCGAAGGCGCGCGCCTCGTAATTGCAGGTCGCGACCACGCCGCGCCGCTCGGGCGGCCCGCCCACCGCCAGCGGTCGGCCGGCGAGGCCGGGATCGTCGCGGGTCTCGACGGCGGCGTAGAAGCAGTCGCAATCGCCGTGAATGATCTTGCGCGGTTCGGGCAATGTCATGGCGTTATTATCGCGGGCGGGCGCCGGCTAACAAGCGCGGCAGGCCGAAGGTGCGACAATTTGCCGCATCGACAGGAGTCCGTCTGCACCGGCAGTTTGCGGGCCGCCCATCGCCATCCCGCAGGAGTCCGTCATGCCCAACCTTGTACGCCAAAGCGCAGGCGCCATCGCACTGCTCGCCGGTCTCGGCATGATCGCCGGTGCCTGGGCGGATCATGCTTCCGTCGGTCTGGGTGGCGGCGCCGGCAGTCCGATCTACACCGAATCCGCCATCACGCTGCCGGCAGGTCGCTGGAGCGCCAGCCTGCGTTCGGAGTACAACAATTTTTCCCGGCTTTCCGACCGCCGGCTGGCGAACACCGAGCTGCACAGCGTCGACACGCTGCTATCCACTGCGCTGGGGCTCAGCTACGGTGTTACCGACGATCTGACTCTGGGGCTGCGCCTGCCCTATATCCAGCGCCAGAACGTCCGGGAAGCGGATCACCATGTCTTCGATCACGGCGCCGGCGCCCACGGGCACCCCGACCGGATCCTGAATCTGGGCGACCCCGAAGGTCTCGGCGACGCCACCCTGTTCGGGGAATATCGTTTCCTGCGCAGCGCGGACCAGCAAACGCACCTCGCCGCGCTGTTCGGGGTGAAGCTGCCCACGGGGGAGACCCACCGCAAAAGCGGCGGCGAACGTCTGGAGACCGAATTCCAGCCCGGCTCGGGCTCCACCGACGGCCTGCTCGGAATCGCGGCGACGCGCCTGTCCGGCGCCCTGTCCTATGATGCCAGTCTGCTCTATTCCGTGGTCACCACCGGCGCCCAGCACACCGACATCGGCGATGTCCTCAGCTACAATCTGGCGACGTCCTACCGGCTCGGCGGCGAGCGCCCGGCCAATCCCTACGATCTGACGCAGCCGCACGCCTGGGACCTGATTCTGGAACTCAATGGCGAGCATCGGGATCGCGTGCAGATCCACGGCCAGCGCGAAGAAAATTCCGGCGGCAACATCGTCTATCTGTCGCCCGGCGTGCGCTACCTGAACAAGACAGGCTGGGGACTGGCGCTTTCCCTGGGCGTTCCGGTGGCGGAAAACCTCAACGGCACCCAGGCGGAACCGGACTATCGGGTGCTAAGCTCCCTGAATGTCGCATTCTGATCCGCATCGCAACACCTTGACCCGACGCAAGCGCACGCCATTGTCCGCACTGGCGTGCGCTTGCGCGTGCGCACTGCTATTCGGCGGCCACACCAACGCCAGCGCTGAGCCCACTTTTCAGCTCGCCGCGACGGCGGCCTTCGCTCCCGATGGCCGCCTGTGGCGCCTGCGCAGCGACGGCCACCAGGTGTACGCCGATCATTCGGATAATTTCGGCACGACGTTCAGCAAACCCATCCCCGTGAACACCGAACCCCAGCCGCTCGCAGTCTCCGTCGAAGAGCGCGCCGGCATCGCCTTCGCCGGCGCCGCGGTGCATGTCGTCTATCCGGTGGCGGCCGGGGCCGGCACTGCGCGCCTGTTTCACGCGCTGTCAACGGACACCGGGCGCAGCTTTTCGATGCCGCAGCCCCTGGCGCAGGCGCCCGGTCGGCTGCACCAATTCGCCTTGAGCAGCGCCGGCGAACCACAGCATTTCTGGTACCAGGAACCGGCACCGGGCGCGCCCACGGCGCTGTATCGCGCGACCTCGGACCTGCCACAGCAACAGTTGGCCACCGACCTGTGCGACTGCTGCCGGCCCGCGCTGGCCTTCGACCCGGAGGGGCAGGCTGTCATCGCCGCGCGCTTTGTGTATCCCGGCAATATCCGCGACCACGGCCTGATTCGCGTACCCGCGCACGGACCTGCGGTAGTGCAACGCATCACTTTCGACCAGTGGCAGATCGCGGCCTGTCCGATCCAAGGGCCGGCGCTCGCGATCACCCAGGCTGGCCGCCATCACCTCGCCTGGTTCACGCTCGGCGCTCACCGGGGACTGTTCCGATCGTATTCCGATGACGCCGGCGCGCATTTCTCGGCTCCCGAAGCGTTCGGCGATCCCGACGCCTACGCCATGAATCCGGCGATCGCGGCCCGGGCGGACACGGTGGTGGTGCTCTGGCAGGAGTACCGCCGCGGCAGCATCCGCGTGCTGACCCAGCGTTCGGCGGATCGCGGTGCAAGCTGGGGTCCGGCGCGCGAACTCGCGACCGCCACGGGCGCTGCCGACCGCCCCGAACTGCTGGTCCATGCAAACCGGTTTTACCTGTCCTGGCACACCCGCAGTTCGGGGTATCGGTTGCTGCCGATTCCGGCGGAGCCCTGACGCAAAGCCTTGCCCTGATGCGGGGATGCCCCCTGATACAATGAAGCCATGCACGGACTTCATTTCGATAACCGCTTTCACAGCCTGGGCGATGCCTTCTACACGGCACTCGCACCCACCGGGTTTGCCAACCCACATCTGGTGGCGACGAATCCTTCCGCGGCGCAATTGCTCGGCCTGGCGCCGGGCGCGCTGGAGAGCCCGGAGTTCCTCGCCTGGGCCAGCGGCAATGCCACCGCGCCCGGCAGCGCGCCGCTCGCCATGGTCTACGCCGGCCACCAGTTCGGCGGGTACAGCCCGCAACTGGGCGACGGCCGCGGCCTGCTGCTCGGACAGGTGCGAACCCGCGCCGGCCTGCTCGATCTCCATTTGAAGGGTGCCGGCAAGACGCCCTACTCGCGCTTTGCCGACGGCCGCGCGGTGCTGCGCTCGACCATCCGCGAATACCTCGCCGGCGAAGCGCTCCACGGCCTCGGCATTCCCAGCACGCGCGCGCTCGCCATCGTCGGCAGCGACGAGCCGGTGCTTCGCGAGCAGGTAGAAGCCGGCGCCATGTTGATCCGGATGGCGCGCACCCACATCCGTTTCGGTTCCTTCGAGTATTTTCATCACCGTCAGCGTCCCGATGCAGTGCGCGCGCTGGCCGATCATGTGATCGCCACCTATCTTCCGGATCTCGCGGCGGCCGCCCAACCCCATCTGGAACTGTTCCGCCACGCCGTACACGCCACCGCGCGCCTGATCGCCCAATGGCAGACCGTGGGTTTTTGTCACGGGGTGATGAACACCGACAACATGTCGATTCTGGGCGAGACGCTCGACTTCGGGCCTTACGGTTTCCTGGACGCCTACGCTCCCGGCCACATCTGCAATCACTCCGACCACGAGGGCCGCTACGCCTACCACCGCCAACCGGCGATAGGGCTGTGGAACTGCAACGCCCTGGCGCACGGACTGAGTTCGCTGATCGCGGCCGACGACCTGCGCACCGTGCTGCTCGAATACGAGCCGCTGCTGCTCGCGGAACTGCGCCGCCGCCAGCGCGACAAGCTGGGTCTGGCGCTGGAGCTTCCCGGCGACGCTGCCTTGATCGACGACCTGCTCGCGCTGCTCGCCAAAGGCGGCATCGACTACACGCTGTTTTTCCGCCAGCTCTGCGACTTCGTGCCCGGCGCCGCCAACACGCCGCTGCGCGATCTGTGCCCCGATCGCGCCGTCTTCGCGGCCTGGGCGGCGCGTTACAGCACGCGGCTCGAGACGGAAACCCGCGACGCGGCGGCGCGCCGCGCCGCCATGCGGCGGGTCAATCCGGCCCATGTGCTGCGCAATTATCTGGCCGAAACGGCGATTCGCGCGGCGGTCGACCAGGGTGACTACCGCGAAATCGACAACCTGCGCCGGGCCCTCGCGCAACCGTTCGATCCGGCCGACGAATTCGCCCGCTACGCGGCGCCACCCCCGGACTGGGGTAGAGGCATCGCGGTCAGTTGTTCGTCATGAAGGACGCGTCCCTGCCCCGCCCCCGCGTTCACCGCTTCGGCACGGTGCTGGCCTGCGGGTTGCTGCTGCTGTGCGCCCTGCTCGCGCCGAAAACCCACAGTGCCGACGTCGCCGTACCCCTGACGATCGACGCGCACCACCTCGACAACGCCGTCGCACTCGCCCTGCACATGGACGCCGAACGTCGCGCGACGCTCGCGGAGAACGCCTGCAACCGGGTCGAGATCGCCGATCCCAAAGTCCATACCGACGAGGGACCGCTCGAAGTCGAACTCAGGCTGGTGGTGACGACCGCCCTCGACGTCATGGGCGAGTGCCGCGGTCCCGAGCCCTGGCACGGCCAGATGACGGTCGAGCTCAGGCCGCAGACCGACAATTCCGGCCTTGCGGTGGCGTTTACGCCGCTCGGCGCGCAGGTGTGGCGTGGCGACGGCACCGAGGGTCTGCTGAGCCAGCCGGCGAAAGTGCTCGCGGAAAAACTGATTCTGCCGCAACTGGGCCAGGTGCGGGTGGATCTGGCCGAACCGCTGCGCGCCATCGACGCCCTGTTGGTGGAACTACAAAAACCCGGCGCGGAAGCACCACCACCGCTGGAAAAGCGCAGCCACATCCAGTCGCTGGCGGTAGTTCCGGAAGGCTTGCGCGCCACACTCGGTTTCGCGCTGGCGCCACATACGGTCACCGCCGGCCCCGAACCGGTTCTCACCCCGGAAGAGCTCGCCGAATGGGCGCGGGTCGAGGATGAACTGGACGGTTTTCTGACCACCGTCATCGCGATGCTCGCGGAAGCCGCCGATTCACGTGATCTGCGCTTCGAACTGCTGGGCGTGCTGCTGGACGCGCGCTACGCCATCGCCCAGGCGCTCACCGAGAATCATCCCGATGGCGATCCGGTGCGGAAACTGTTCGCCGATACCTGGGATCGCCTGCGCCCTCACCTCGCGACGCTCGCGCGCGCCAACCTGCCCGCGCTCGGCAACGACTTGCACCTCGCCGGATTCATCGCCGGCGGCGACGCGCTGCGGGCACTCGACGGGCTCGGCCCGGAATACGGCATCGAAATTACCCGCGACGGCCTGCGCCGACTCGCCCGGCTGCTGCTCGCCGACGCCGCACCGGCTTCGTTCACACCCTTGCCGCTGGAGGTGGACCAGCGACTGCGGAACCTGTTCTTGCTGGACGATTCCGAGACCAGTCACATCCGCCCGATGTTTCAGAAGCTGGTGCAATGGCTGGTACCGGTGGCGCGCGCCGAGGAACCGGCACCCAAGCTGACCACCAAGGTGCCGCGTCGGGGCGAACTTCAGGCCTACCTCAAACAGGTCGCGGCAATTCTTGACGACAAAGCCAACGCGCGCCTGGAGGGCAAGTCCCGCCTCCCGCAGCGCCTGGCGAAATCGTTCACTCCCCTGGTGTATGCCACGGCGTGGAAGGAATCCTGCTGGCGCCAGTTCGTCGGCACCACGGCCAAACCCCAGGTGCTGAAATCCAGCATCGGCGCCGTGGGCATGATGCAGATCAACGGCCGCGTCTGGCGCGGGATCTACGACCTCAAGCGGCTGACGGAAGAGGCCGACTACAACGTCGCGGCGGGGACCGAGATTCTCGAACACTATCTGGTCGATTACGCCCTGCGGCGCGGCGAGAATCGGCGTCCCGGCGGCGACGACAACCTGATTCGCGCGACCTATGCCGCCTATAACGGCGGCCCCGGACAACTCTCCCGCTACCGGCGCACCGACACGCCGCAGTGGCAGCGCGCCATCGACAACGCCTTCTGGGATCACTACCAGCAGATGAAGACCGAGGGATGGCCTGACGTGACGAGCTGTTACCCCACGGTTAGCTGAACGCAGGTATCAACCGCCGAGCGCGCGGGAAAAAACCTGCATCACAGCGACCCCGGCCACGATCAGGGCAAGTCCGATCCACGCCGCGAGATCCAGTGTCTGCCCGAACAACAGCCAGCCGATCACCGCGATGAGCGCGGTCCCGACCCCCGACCAGATGGCGTAGGCGACCCCCACCGGTACGACGCGCAGACTCAACGACAGGAAATAAAACGCAACGCCGTAACCCAGCACCACCAGCAACGACGGGAGCGGTCGGGTAAAACCCGCGGCGGTCTTGAGCGCCGAGGTGGCGACCACCTCGGCGACGATGGCCAGGGCAAGATACAGCCAGTGCATGGCGCGCCGCTGCGGCCGGTCAGCGTTTGCGCAGCAGACTGAGCCCGTCGCCAATGGGCACCAGGCTCAGGTCCACCCGCGCGTCCTTGTGGATACGGCGATTGAAGGCCCGGATCGCGCGCGTATCTTCATCGGCGGTCGCCGCGTCCAGCACCCGGCCATTCCACAGCACGTTATCGACCACGATCAGCCCGCCCGGTCGCAGCAGCGCCAGGCACTGTTCGTAGTAGTCGGCGTAGCCGGTCTTGTCGGCATCGATGAAGGCGAGGTCGAAGCTACCCGCGGCGCCCTCGGCGAGCAGCGTCGCCAGGGTTTCGGACGCAGGGGCAAGGCGCAGGTCGATGCGGTCGGCAACGCCGGCGCGCTCCCAGTATTCTCGCGCAATGCGGGTGTATTCGGCGCTGATGTCGCAGGCGATCAAACGGCCATCGGCGGGCAGCGCGGACGCCACGCAGAGCGCGCTGTAGCCGGTGAAGACGCCGATCTCCAGCGCCTGCCGCGCCCCCAGCAGACGCGCCAGCAGCGTCATGAACTGGCCCTGTTCAGGCGCGATCTGCATGCGGGCTTCGGGCATCCGGCGGGTGCGCTCGCGCAGCTCCTGCAGCAGATCCGATTCCCGCAGCGAGACCTCGAGCAGATAGGTGTAAAGTTCGGGCGTCAACTGGATGCTCTGATTGGACATGGCGCGCTCCCGACCGGATGGGCTGGCACTCTAGCACTGCCAGCACCGGCGCGCCCTTGCCGCACCGATCCTATCGCACCGACCCTATCGCACCAACAATAGCGGACCCGACGATCCTCATGACCAAACGCCTTGCGCTCTGGATGCTTGTCGGCCTGGCCGTGGTCGCCTTCCTCGCATTCGATCTCGGCCACTGGCTGTCGTTCGAGTATCTTCAGAGCCAGCGCGCGACCCTGGTGGGCTACCGGGACGCGCACCCGCTCCTGTGCACCGCCCTCTTCTTCGCCCTGTATGTGGTGGCCACCGGTCTCTCGCTGCCCGGGGCGACCGTACTCACCCTTGCCGCCGGCGCCATCTTCGGCTTGCTGTGGGCGACGCTGCTGGTCTCCTTCGCATCGAGTCTTGGCGCCACCCTCGCGTTTCTGACCGCGCGCTACCTCGTTCGCGATCCCATCCGGTCCCGCTACGGAAGCCGGCTCCAGGCCATCGATGCCGGCATCGCCCGCGACGGCGCGTTTTATCTGTTCACCCTGCGGCTGGTGCCGCTGTTTCCGTTCTTCGTCATCAATCTGCTGCTCGGCCTCACCGCGATGCGCACCCGGACCTTCTACTGGGTGAGCCAGCTCGGGATGTTGCCCGCGACGCTGGTCTATGTGAACGCCGGCACCCAGCTCGGGCAGCTGTCTTCGCCCACCGGCATTCTCTCGCCACCATTGCTCGGGGCGTTTGCGCTGCTGGGCCTGTTTCCGCTGCTCGCCCGCACGCTGGTGGCGCGCATCCGGGCGCGACGCCAGTACGCGGGCTTCACCAAACCCAAACGCTTCGACCGCAACCTGATCGTGATCGGCGCCGGCAGCGCCGGTCTGGTGAGCGCTTATATCGCCGCGGCGGTGAAAGCGAAGGTCACGCTGATCGAAGCGCACCGCATGGGCGGCGACTGCCTCAATACCGGCTGCGTGCCGTCGAAAGCGCTGCTGCGTGCAGCGCGGCTTGCCCATGAGTTGAACCGCGCGGAAGTGTTCGGTTTCGCACCGGTACGTGCCGAGCCGGATTTCGCGCGCGTGATGGATCGGGTGCGGGAGGTGATCCGGGATATCGAACCCCATGATTCGGTGGTGCGTTACGAAGCGCTCGGCGTCGAGTGTTTGCAAGGTGACGCGCGACTCATCGATCCCTGGACCGTGGAAGTCAATGGCCAGCGCCTGACCGCACCCAATATCGTGCTCGCCACCGGCGCGCGACCCTTGGTGCCGCCGCTGCCGGGGCTCGCGGAAGCCGGCTACCTCACGTCCGACAATCTCTGGGAACTGCGCGAACTGCCACGGCGCCTGGTGGTGCTGGGCGGCGGTCCCATCGGCTGCGAACTGACGCAGGCCTTCGCCCGCCTGGGCAGCACAGTCACCCAGGTGGAGATGCTGCCGCGCCTGCTGATCCGCGAAGACCCCGAGGTAGCGGACATCGTGCAGGCGCGGTTCGCCGCCGAAGGCATCACCGTGATGCTGGATACCCAGGCGATCCGCGTCGCGATGAGCGCCGGTGAAAAAACCCTGATCTGCGCCCGTGCCGGTGAAGAATTCGCACTGCCCTGCGACCAGATCCTGGTCGCGGTGGGCCGCGCCGCCCGCCTCGAAGGCTACGGTCTGGAGGAACTCGGCGTGAAAACCGGCAAGACCATCGCGGTGAACGAATTCCTGCAAACCAGCTTTCCCAACATCTACGCCTGCGGCGATGTCGCCGGGCCCTATCAGTTCACCCACACCGCCGCCCACATGGCCTGGTACTGCGCGGTCAACGCGCTGTTCGCGCCCCTGCTGAGCCTGCGCGGCGGCAAGTTCCGGGTCGATTATTCGGTGATTCCCTGGGCCACCTTCACCGACCCCGAAGTGGCGCGCGTGGGACTCAACGAGACCGAGGCGACAGCGCGCGGCATTCCCCACGAAGTCACGCTATATCCCCTGGCGGACCTGGATCGCGCCATCGCCGAGGGCGCCACCGACGGCTTCGTCAAGGTGCTCACGGTACCCGGCCGCGACCGCATTCTGGGTGCCACCATCGTCGGGGCTCACGCGGGGGAACTGATCGCCGAATTCGTGCTGGCGATGCGCCAGCGCATCGGGCTCAACCAGATCCTCGGTACCATCCATATCTACCCCACCCTGGCGGAAGCCAACAAATACGCCGCCGGGACGCTGGAAGCAGACGCACCAGCCCGCAACCTTGCTACGCTGGGTGGCGCGGTTTCACCGCTGGCGGCGGCGCTGAGGCGCGGGCGCTACCATCAACGCTCCGGTGTCCCGGCCACTCACAACCATGCACAGCAGGAGACTCCCCGATGTCCGCACTTCCCGCCCGTCGCTTCTGGCTCGCCGCGCTGCTCGCGCTGGCGGCAACGGCAGCGACCGCCGCGCCTTCCGCCGGACCCTACACCAACAGGCGTTTCCAGGCCTTGCAGGACGAAAACGCCTTGATCCTGGTGGCTGTCACCGGGCCCGGCTGCCCCGCCTGCCGGGCGCAGCGCGCGATACTGGACAGCTTCCAGAAACAGCATCCCGAAGCCGACCTGAAAATCCTGTGGGTCGACTACGATCACCAGAAGCGCGTGCTCAAGTACCTGAACGCGTCCCTCGCCGGGACGCTGATCCTGTTTCGCGGCGCCGAGCGGCTGTGGTCCACGGTGTCAAAAATGGACGAGGATGCGATCATCGAGCCGATCCTCCGCGCCGCCGCGCGTTAACCGCGCAGCACACCGCTCTTGGCCGGACGGCACTGACCGCCGGTTCATTGCCCAGCGTCGGGTGTGTTCTCCGGCGCTTGCGACTCGGGCTCGACCGCCACGGCCGCCGATGCCACCGGTATCGATGTCACCGGTGCCAATGCCACCCCCTGACCCAGCATCACGCCGATCCAGCGAGTGTCGGGATCGCTCTCCAGCGCGATCTTGACCAGCATGGTCAGGGGCACCGACAGCAACATGCCGATCGGACCCAGCACCCAGCCCCAGAACACCAGGGACAGGAACACCACCAGGGGCGACAGGTTGAGTCCGCGGCCCATCCAGCGCGGCTCCAGCACATTGCCGATCACTAGGTTGATAAGGATCTGCACGCCGGCCGCCAGCCCTGCCGTCACCGGCCCGATCTGCACCAGCGCCAGTAGCACCGGCGGTGCCGCTGCGAGGAAGGAACCTATGTTGGGGATGAAATTGAGCAGGAAGGTGAGCAGCGCCCACATCACGGGGTAACCGACCCCCAGCAGCCACAAACTCAGTCCCACCAACACGCCGGTGAGCAGGCTGGTGAGAGTCTTGATCCCGAGATAGTGGTTGACGCTGTCCGTAAAGCGGCTGATCGCCGCCAAGGACTCAAGCGGTGCATGGCGCGCCTGGGCGAGCTTGTCGCGAAACCCCACCTGCTCGGCGAGGATGAACACCACCGTGATCAGGATCATGAAGCCATTGGTGGTCAGACTGCCCAGCGACGCCAGCGTATTGCCGGCGAGCTGCATCACGGATCCGGGATTGACACCCTTACGCCAGTCCCCGAGATCGAAGGTCATGCCGCGGCCGACGAGCCACTGCTGGAAACCCATGGTCATCTTCCTGCAGCCGCTGCTGGTAGACGGGCAGATCCTGGTGAAAATCGTTGATCGAGGTGCCCACGAGCGTCCCCATCAACGCCGCCGCAACGATGATTCCCAACACCATCAGTGCAATGGCAGCCCAACCCGGCAAGCCGCGTCCCTTGAGCCAGGCGACCGGCGGCACGCAGATGAGCGCGATGAAAATCGACAGCAGGAAGGGCACCAGCAGCGAGGCGGCCGCCTTCATCCCGGCCACTACCACTGTGAAGGCCGCGGTGTAGAGCAAAAACCGCGCGGCTAAGGACAATCTGAAACCCATGGTCGTCTCCTGGTGTTTTTTTGCGCCCTGTCAGGCCCTTACCGCATCCACAGCAGACGCGCCGCGACGGCAACGGTGACCACCACGATCACCGGCTGCACCAGCCGGGTGCCGCGCCGGATCACCAGTCCCGACCCGAACCAGGCGCCCAGCATCTGGGCGGCCGCCATCGTCAGTGCCAGGCTCCAGATCACCTGATCGGCCGCCGCAAACAGCAGCGCCGAGGTACCGTTGATGGTCAGCACCAGCGCCTTGGTGTGGGCGGTGGCCTTGCGCAGGTTATAGCCGCGCAGACTGACCAGCAGAAACGGGAAAACCGAGCCCATGCCGGGACCAAAGAAGCCGCCGTAGAAGCCCATCGCCGGCGCGCCAGCGTAGTCGAAAACGCGCGGAGACACCCGCCGGGGTACGTCCTCGTCCCCCACCCGGGGCGAGATCAGGAAATACAACGCAATGGTGATCATCAGTAACGGCAGCAGGGGTTCCAGCACGGCGTTCGGCAGGCGCTGGACAACCCAGGTGCCGAAGACCGCACCACCGCCGGCCATCAGCAATCCGGTGCGCGCGGCGCGCAGCTCCAGATGCCCGGAGCGCACGAACTTGATGGTCGAGACGAGGGTGCCCAGCGCGCTCTGCACCTTGTTGCTCCCGAGCGCGGCCAGCGGCGGCAGACCGGCCCAGAGCAGCACGGGCAGCGTAATGAGCCCGCCCGCCCCGGCCATCGACGAAACAAATCCGGCGCAGAAAGCCACGCCCACCAGCAGGCTGATCACGGGAGCGGTCAGTTCCGGCATCAGGACGACAAATCCACAGCTCAACAGCCCGCGATGGTAGCAGAGCCCGCTCCAGCTCCGTTCACGCGGCGGCGCGCCACTGCATCAACAGCGCCAGCGCACGGCGGCGCAGGCTCTGGTCATGGATATCGCAGGTGAACATCAGCTCGTCCACTTCGATCCGCGCGAGCAGGTTTTCGAGATGGGCACGCACCGGCTCGCGCCCGCCGATGGCGGCTAGGCCCAGCAGCCCCTGCACCGCCGCGCGCTCGCCCGCGGACCAGAACGCCTCAAGATCCGCCACCGGCGGTCGCAGGCGCAGACTCTGACCGCGCAGCAGCGCCAGCGCGCGCTGCTGCAGGCTGGTGGCGAGGTATTCGGCTTCCGCGTCGGTTGGCGCCGCGATCAGCGGTACGCCCGCCATCGCATAGGGCTGTGCCAGCGCGGACGACGGCTGAAAATTGCGCCGGTACAGCGCGAGCGCCTCTTCCAGATGGTGCGGCGCGAAATGCGAGGCAAAGGCGTAGGGCAGGCCGAGCGCGGCCGCAAGCTGGGCGCTGTAGAGACTCGATCCCAGCAGCCAGAGGGCGACACCGCTGTTGGTTCCCGGTATCGCCTGCAACGACTGTCCCGCCTGCGCCGGCCCCAGCAGGCGCCGCACTTGCGCGACTTCGGCGGGGAAATCCTCCACCCCACCGGGACGATCCCGGCGCAATGCGCGCGCGGTGAGCGGATCGGTGCCGGGCGCGCGCCCGAGCCCGAGGTCGATGCGGCCCGGATGCAGCGCATCCAGGGTGCCGAACTGCTCGGCCACCACCAGCGGCGGATGGTTGGGGAGCATGACTCCGCCCGCGCCCAAGCGCAGCCGCGTGGTGCCGGCGGCGAGGTGGGCGATCAGTACCGCCGGTGCGGAACTGGCGATGCCGTCCATATTGTGGTGCTCGGCGACCCAGAAGCGGGTGTAACCCAGTTCCTCGGCACAGCGCGCAAGATCGAGGGAAGCGCGCAAGGCACTGCCGGCATCGCCGTCGGCGCGGATGGGCGCCAGATCCAGAATGGATACGGGAATGGCGCTGAGCCGGCTCACCTCCGGACGTGCTCCGCCCCACGCCCGCGGCTCAAGCCTGATTGCTCCAGTCGAAGTCATAGAGGATCCAGTTGCTGGCGTCGAACTTCATGTGGATGCCCTCGGCGGCGACCACCACCAGCCGGCGGCGGCCGTCGCCAGCAGCGCGACCGGCACGCCCAGCCGCAGACCCACGTCGGTGATGATCCCGGGAGTCGGTGTTGTCGTCATGGCTGGAACTTCGCGCAGGCCGCCAGCGCCGATCATAAGCCTCGCACCCGGCGTCACGGAAGCAGCGTGTCCTTTCGCACTGCCACGCTACAATCGCACCACCTGCTCACCGGGGCATTGGGAGACTCAGACCGCTTGGCGCCCTTCGCGACGAAATCCGGCCATGGCGACCATCGGCGGATACACCCGCCGCGCCAGACCGCGCCAGCCACCCGATGGTGGCTGCTTTTCTTCCTGGTCATGCCGAACCTGGCAAGCGCCGCACCAGCGCGTCAGCAGCCGCAATCACTTCCGTCCCGCCACGGCTACGAGATCGTTCACAGCTATCCCCACGACCCGGAGGCTTTCACCCAAGGCCTCGCCTGGGCGGACGGTCGTCTGTTCGAGAGCACGGGACGGCACGGCCGCTCCAGTCTGCGCGAAATTGAGTTGGCGACCGGCAGGGTGCTGCGACGGACCGCGCTCGCGCCCTGGCTGTTTGGCGAAGGGATTGCGGTGGTCGGCGACCGCATCGTGCAGCTCACCTGGCACGAACAGCAGGCCTTCGTGCGCGACCGCGACACCTTTGAACTGCGCGCCACCTTCGCCTATCCGGGCGAAGGCTGGGGCCTGACCTGGGATGGCCGCCGGCTGATCATGAGCGACGGTTCCGCCACCCTGTACTTCCGCGATCCGGAGACCTTCGCCGAACTGGGACGAATCGACGTCACCGACGCCGGTACGCCGATCACCCAACTCAACGAACTGGAAGTGGTGGGTGATGAAATCTGGGCCAATGTCTGGAGCAGCGAGCACATCGCTCGTATCGATCCCGCGAGCGGGCGGGTGACCGGCTGGATCGATCTCGAGGGACTGACGCCGGCCGCCGCGCCGGGACACCCCATCGATGTCCTGAACGGCATCGCCTGGGACGCCGCCGGCAAACGGCTGTTCGTAACCGGCAAACTGTGGCCACGCCTGTTCGAGATCCGGCTGGTGCCGGAACGCCGCTGATCCTCCGATGAATCTTCTGCTGTTACACCCCGCGGATTTTGTCGCCCCGGACCGGGTGCAAATTCGCGATCGCCGCCTCGCCCATCTGCGCGCGGTGCTCGGGGTTGCGCCCGGCAGCGAACTGCGCGCGGGGCTGCTCGATGGTCCGCTGGGCACCGCGACGCTGATGCAGCTCGACACCGGGATGGCGGAATTCACCGTGACGCTGGACTCGCCTCCGCCGCCGCCACTGGCGGTGAGCCTGATTCTCGCCCTGCCCCGACCCAAGATCCTGCGGCGCGTGCTGCGCGCGGCCACCATGCTCGGCGTCAAGGAAATCCATCTGCTCAACAGCTGGCGGGTCGACAAGAGCTATTGGCAGACGCCGCTACTGACACCGGAACGGTTGCGCACCGAACTGCTGCTTGGCCTGGAGCAGGCACTCGACACCGCGCTGCCCCGCGTCCACATCCACCGGCGTTTCAAACCCTTCGTCGAGGATGAACTCGATGCCATTGCCGGCGCGCGCTGCCGCCTGGTGGCGCATCCGCGCAGCGCAGAGCCGCTCACCGGGGCGCCGGCGGAAAACCCTGTACTGCTGGCACTGGGGCCCGAGGGCGGCTTCATTCCCTACGAGATCGACGCCCTGGTTGCCTGCGGATTCACGCCCGTCGCCCTCGGCCCCCGGGTACTGACCGTGGAAGTCGCGCTCGCCGCGGCGCTGGGGCGCTTGTCGCCTCTCTGAGCCAGTTGCGCGGTCCAACGGGAGCGCCTCGACCCTGCTTGGCGAAACGCCCAGAGACGATCGCGTCGGAGACTCAGCGCGGGTTCGGCGGGGGCTTTGTCACTTCCCGGACAACAGCGCTGCGAGGCACCCCCGCCGTGCGGGATCTTATCCGTCGAGACTGCTACGCCGGGGACTACAACCGCTCCACGGCGATCGCCGTAGCCTCGCCGCCGCCGATGCAGAGGCTGGCCACACCCTTGCGCAGGCCGTAGGTTTGCAGCGCGGCAAGCAGGGTGACGATGATGCGCGCGCCGCTGGCGCCCAGGGGATGGCCCAGCGCACAGGCGCCGCCGTGGACATTGATCTTGGTGTGGGGCAGATCCAGCTCGCGCATGGCGGCCATGGCGACCACTGCGAAGGCTTCGTTGATTTCGTACAGATCCACTTCGCTCGCGCTCCAGCCGGTCTGGGCGAACAGCCGCTTGAGGGCGCCCACCGGCGCGGTGGTGAACCACTCGGGCTCCTGCGCAAACTGCGTGTAGCCGCGCACCACGGCGAGCGGCTTTGAGACCGCGGCGTTCGGCTTCGCTCTGGCGCATCAGGACCAGGGCGGCAGCGCCGTCGGAAATCGAGCTGGCGTTGGCGGCGGTGACGGTGCCGTCTTTCTTGAATGCGGGCTTGAGTCCGGGAATCTTGTCGACGCGGGCGCTGCCGGGCTGTTCATCGGTATCCACGACCTGTTCGCCGGCGCGGGTCTTGACCGTGACCGGAGTGATTTCTGACTTGAATTTGCCCTCGGCGATGGCGGCATTGGCGCGGCGCAGGGATTCCACCGCGTAAGCGTCCTGCTGCTCGCGGGTGAAGGTGTATTTGCCGGCGCACTGCTCGGCGAACACGCCCATCAGGCCGCCGGTATAGGCATCCTGCAGGCCATCGGTGTACATGTGGTCGAGCAGTTCGCCGTGGCCCAAACGGTAGCCACCGCGCGCCTTGGGCAGCAGGTAGGGGGCGTTGCTCATGTTCTCCATGCCGCCGGCCACCAGCACGCTGGCGTGGCCGGCGAGCAAGGTATCGCAGGCCATCATCACGGTCTTCATGCCGGAGCCGCACATCTTGTTGACGGTGGTGGCGCTGGTGCCCACCGGAATGCCGGCGCCGAGCGCGGCCTGCCGAGCCGGCGCCTGGCCGGTGCCGGCGGGCAGCACGCAGCCCATGAGCACTTCATCGACCTGATCGGGGGCCAGCCCGGCGCGCGCCAGCGCGGCCCTGATGGCGTTGCTGCCCAGTTCGCCGACCGAGACCGCGGACAGTGCGCCCATCATGCCGCCCATGGCGGTGCGGGCCATACCGACAATAACCACGGGATCGCTCATGGTGTTCCTCTCGTTTGCAGGGGTTATTTCACTACCCGCAGGCGCGGGCCACCAGTTCCAGTGCCCGGCCCCGGTTCGGGGGGGTCGGTTCCGGATGCATCTTCGGACAATTCTGCCGGGAACACCAAACCCTGGCCGTTTTCGCGGGCGTAGATGCCGCGCACCGCGGCTATCGGCACCAAAACTTCGGTGGGTTTGCCGCCAAACCGGGCGCTGAAGCAAATCTGGTCGTTACCGAGGGTCAGGGCGGATACGGCTTTGGGCGCAAGATTGAGCACGATCTGACCGTCCTTGACGTAGCTCATCGGCACGGACACGCCGGGTGCCTCGGCATCCACGATGACGTGAGGCGTGCAGTCGTTGTCGAGAATCCACTCGTACAGTGCCCGGATCAGGTACGGCCGGTTGGATTTCATGGCGATAATCAGCTTGGTGCGCGGTCAGCCACGCATGCCGCGCTCGGCATCGGTCAGGCTGGCGCGAAACGCCGGCCGGTCGAACAGCCGCTGCATGTAGGCGACCAGAGGCTTGGCCTGGCGGACATTGGGCAGATCAATGCCGAGGACGTCGAGCCGCCACAGCAGGGGCGCCATGCAGCAATCCACCAGGGTGAATTCGTCACTCATGAAGAACGGCTTGTCGGCAAAAATGGCGGCGACACCCAGCAGGCTGTCGCGCAACTCCTTGCGGACGCGCTGCGCGCGCCGGCTGTCGTCGGTCTTGAGGATGACTTCGGCGGGCTCGCACCAGTCGCGTTCGATGCGGCGCATGTACTGGCGGCTGTGCGCCCGGGTGACGGGATAGACCGGCAACAACGGCGGATGCGGGAAGCGTTCGTCGAGGTACTCCATCATCACCATGGGTTCATGGAGCGACAGATCGCGGTCGACCAGCGTGGGAGCAGTGCCGTAGGGATTGATATCGGTGAGTTCCTCCAGCACAACGCCGGGGATCACTTCCTCGATCTCCACACCCACGCCCTTTTCGGCCAGCACCATCCGCACCCGGTGGCTGTACTGGCACGCGGAGTCGGAAAACAGTGTCATGGTCGAGCGTCTCGGCACTACTGCCATTTTCTACTCCGGTCAGTCAACACAACGTATTCAGTGCACATCCTTCCAGTATTCACGATTCAGCAGCCACACAAACACGAACAACAAGGCGATGAACAGCAACACCCCCTTGCCGATTTCGCGGCTCTGCTCCGCGACCGGATTGGCCAGATAGCTCATGAAATTCACCAGATCACGCATCGCCACATCAAACTCGCCGGACGTGAGCTTGCCTTTGGTTACCAGGCTGTAGCTGCCGCAAGGCGCGTCGTTGAGGGGTTTGCTGGTGAGCGGATCGACGCGCATGCCGCCGCTGTGGGTAAACGACGGCCCGGGGGCGCAGGCCTGGAGCCCCTGCAAATCGAGCAGGGCGTGGGGCATCCCCACGTCCTTGAACACCTTGTTGTTGACACCGAGCGGGCGCGCCGTGTCCGCGTAGAAATTGCGCAGGTAGGTATAGACCCACTCCGGCGAACGCGCACGGGTGACCAGCGTCAGATCCGGCGGGGGCGCGCCGAACCATTTTTTCGCGGCGCGCTCCGGCATCGAAATCGCCATCAGGTTGCCAATCTTGTCGGCGCCGGGCGCGAGATTTTCGAGCATCAGGCTGTGGGGAATCCCGAGATCGTCGGCGACGCGCTCCCAGCGCGAGAACTTGGCGCCGTGACAACCCATGCAGTAATTGACGAAAGTCTGCGCACCGCGCTGCAGGGATGCCTTGTCGCCGTGGTCGATGGCGACGGCGTCACAAGCGATTTCGCCGCACTCATGGGCGCTCTCCGAACCCACGGCCTTGAGCGGAATGAACACCAGCGCCGCGATGAGGGCAGCCACTCCCAGAGAGCGCCAGAACCCCATGCCGCCATTCATGGTGATGCGCGCGGGCTCCGTCTTGGTGCGCTCAATGACGGTCCAGACCGGCATCAGCAGGAAATAGGCGAAGTACAGAACGGTACAGAACCGGGCCAAAGCGGTCCGCTCCGGCGTCGGTGCTTTTACGCCCAGAATGCCAAGGATGATAAAGGCTGCGGCAAACACCACGATGGCCACGCGGCTCACCCAGCCCTTGTAACGAATCGATTTGACCGCGCTGCGATCAAGCCAGGGCAGCACAAACAGGATCGCCACGGCCGCCGCCATCACCAGGAAGCCCATGAACTTGTCCGGCACCGCCCGCAACATCGAGTAATAGGGCGTGAAATACCAGACCGGGGCGATGTGGGCCGGCGTCTTGAGCGGATTGGAGTGCTCGAAGTTCGCTTTCTCGATGAAATAGCCGCCCATCTCGGGCATGAAGAACACGATGAAGCAGAACACGAACAGGAATACCACAATGGGCACCAGATCGTGGACCGTGTAGTAGGGATGGAACGGGATGCCGTCCAGCGGGATGCCGTTGGCATCCTTGTGTTTCTTGATCTCGACGCCGTCGGGATTGTTGGAACCCACTTCGTGCAGCGCGAGCAAATGCAGCACCACCAGCCCAAGGAGCACGATGGGCAACGCCACCACATGCAGCGCGAAGAAGCGCGTCAGGGTGATGCCCGAGATCAGATAATCGCCGCGCACCCATTCGACAATCGCATCGCCGAAATAGGGAATCGCGCCAAACAACGAGATGATGACCTGCGCCCCCCAGTAGGACATCTGCCCCCAGGGCAGCACATAGCCCAGGAAAGCCTCGGCCATCAGCGCCAGGTAGATCGCCATGCCGAACAGCCACACGAGTTCGCGCGGGGCCTTGTAGGAGCCGTAGAGCAGCCCGCGGAACATGTGCAGATACACCACCAGGAAAAATGCGGACGCGCCGGTGGAATGCAGGTAGCGCAGGATCCAGCCGAAATCGACATCGCGCATGATGTATTCGACCGAGCCGAACGCGCCGTCACCGGTGGGCTCGTAGCTCATGGTGAGCCAGATTCCGGTCAACAACTGGTTGACCAGCACGACCAGCGAAAGCACACCGAAGAAATACCAGAAATTGAAATTCTTGGGCGCATAGTACTTGCCCATGTGGGTATCCCACGCCCGCTGCACCGGCAGCCGCGCGTTGGTCCACTGCCAAAGCCCCACCAGCCATTTCATGCCGCGGTCTCCTTGTCGACGCCAATGATCACTACGTTGTCACTTTCGTAGGAGTGCGGAGGCACGGTCAGATTCGTCGGCGCCGGCACACTCTTGTACACGCGGCCCGCCAGATCGAATTTCGAACCGTGGCAGGGACAGAAAAAGCCGCCGAGCCAGCTGTCACCGCCGAGATCGGCGGCGCCGACTTCGGGGCGGTACATCGGCGCGCAGCCCAAATGGGTGCAGAGCCCCACCATGATCAGATACTCGGCCTTGATGGCGCGATTGCCCGGATCCACATAGTCCGGCTGCTTTGACTCCGCCGACTGCGGATCGCGCAGGCGCGCGGTGTCCTTGTCCAGCAGCGCGATGGCGGCGGGTGTCCTGCGCACGACGTACACCGGCTGGCCCCGCCATTCCTCGGTGATCATCTGCCCGGGTTCGATTTTGCCGATATCGATCCGCACCGGCGCGCCGGCGGCCTTGGCGCGGGCGCTTGGGCTCCACGAACCGACGAACGGTACCGCAGCGCCGACCACGCCGGCGGCGCCGACCACGCAGGTGGCGCCGGTCAGGAAGCGTCGGCGGGCTTTATTGACACCCTCGTTGCTCATCAATGAGTTCCTCAAGCGAGCGATCAACAGACAGGCTGGGCGGCGGCGCGACGCTGCCACACATAAGCCAGACATCCACAAAATGGCGTGTCATGGTAAAGGCTAGGGCCTGACCTGACAAGCAAAAATCGTCAAACAAACCTCTAATCGATTGATTTAGAACAAAAAAATACCCGGACAAGGCCGGGTATTGAAAAAACTCGGGCTCGGCTCAGCGCTTGGAGTACTGCGGCCGCTTACGCGCCTTGTGGAGGCCCACTTTCTTCCGTTCGACCGCGCGCGCATCGCGGGTCAAGAACCCGGCCTGACGCAGCACCGAGCGCAAACCTTCGTCGTATTCGACCAGCGCGCGCGCCAAGCCGTGACGAATCGCGCCCGCCTGACCGAAGCTGCCGCCGCCGCGCACAGTCGCGCGGATATTGAATTTGCCGAGCGCCTGGGCAATCTCCAGCGGCTGCCGCACGATCATGCGCGCTACTTCCCGACCGAAATAACTGTCGATGTTGCGGTCGTTGACGGTGATATCGCCAGGACCCGCTGTAATGAAGACGCGCGCGGCGGCGGTCTTGCGACGGCCAGTTCCGTAATAGGTTGATGCCATGATGCTGTCCTAGATGTCCACAGCGCGGGGCTGTTGCGCCGCGTGGGGATGAATGTCGCCGGCGTAGATTTTCAGTTTACGGTACATGGCCCGGCCCAGCGGACCCTTGGGGAGCATGCCCTTGATCGCGTACTCCAGGGCCCGTTCCGGCGCCTGCTGGATCAGCTTCTCGAAGCTGATGCTCTTGATCCCGCCCGGATACCCGGTATGGCGGTGGTACATTTTGTCCTTGGCTTTGCGGCCGGTGACGCGCACCCGCTCCGCATTGACCACGATGACGTAATCGCCGGTATCGACATGGGGAGTGAATTCGGGTTTGTGCTTGCCGCGCAGCCGATGGGCGATGGCGCTGGCGATACGACCGAGGGTTTTGTCCGCAGCATCGACCAATAGCCAGTCATGCACGACGGTCTCGGATTTGGCGCTGAATGTCTTCATGATCCGGGCCAGTTAGGGGGGTGCAAAAAAGAGGGCGAATTCTAGCCATGTCGTCGCGCCCTTTCAAGCCCTAACTACCCGAATTCCATAACCATCCAGGGGGGCAAGAACTTCGGCCTGATGAAGGGTTTTGCAATCAAGCTACCCCAGCGCCGGCAAGCACTGCCGATATGGGGTGATGGTGCTGTTCCATGCGGACGCCAGACGCTTGCGCGATCACTCCGGTAACGACACGGCAGCGCGCCACGGCCCAATTCCGGCGCCCACACCGGGGAGACCCAGAACAAGTCGGACGGACGGCCCGGCGCGAAGGCCAATTGGTGGACGTCCGGCAACTGTGGAACAATGCAACCACCCTCGTCGAACGCGAATGCGGCGCCTTGCTCCCTTGGATATCATCGACCAGAACGGTTTTCGGCCCAATGTTGGCATCGTGATCTGCGCTGCCGACGGGCGGGTATTCTGGGCCAAGCGGATCGGCCATGACGCATGGCAGTTTCCCCAGGGCGGCATTCACCACGGCGAGTCCCCGCGCGATGCGCTGTATCGCGAACTGCACGAAGAAGTCGGGCTCGAGCCCGCGCATGTGGAAATCCTCGCGCAGACCCAGGGCTGGCTGCGCTATCGACTGCCGCGCCGCTATGTACGTCGCACCAGCAAGAACCCCTGCGTTGGCCAAAAACAGAAGTGGTTCCTGCTGCGGCTGCTCGGCGACGAATCCGACATCCGCCTGGACCGCTGCGGGAAGCCCGAATTCGACGGTTGGCGCTGGGTGAGCTACTGGTATCCGATCAGCCAGGTGATCGACTTCAAGCGCGGCGTCTATCGCCAGGCGCTGAAGGAACTGTCCCGCGCCCTGCCGGATGCGGCCACTCCTCCCGACGCTGAGGATCGCCACCATGCTTGAGCCGTTGCGCCGGATCGTCCAGGAAGTCAACGCGGCGCCGGATTTTTCTGCCGTCCTCGAAATCATCGTCGAGCGCGTCAAGCACGCCATGCACACGGGCATGTGCTCGGTCTATCTGCTCGACCGGGCCACCAACCGCTATGTACTCTCGGCCACCCGCGGCCTGTTGCCCGAGTCGGTAGGCAAAGTCGCCATGACGCCCGACGAGGGCCTGGTGGGACTGGTGGCGAGCCGTGCCGAGCCGGTCAACCTGGAACATGCCGAGACCCATCCCCGCTTTGCGTATTTTCCGGAAACCGGCGAGGAAAAATTCAGCTCCTTTCTGGGCGCCCCGATCATCCACCAGCGGGATGTACTCGGCGTTCTGGTGGTGCAGCAACAGGAGCGGCGCCGCTTCGACGAAAGCGAAGAAGCGTTTTTGGTTACGATCTCGGCGCAGCTCGCCGGGGTTATCGCTCACGCCCAGGCGACCGGCGAACTGGCGCGCACCACTTCACCGGAAGCCGACGCCGGCCCTGCCAACATCTATGCCGGCATCGCCAGCGCCCCGGGCGTGGGCATCGGCCGCGCCGTGGTGGTGTCCTCACCGGCTGACCTCTACGCGGTGCCAAAGCGGCGCAGCGAGGATACCGAAGGCGAACTTGAGCTGTTCCGTCACGCCCTGGAACGCACCCAGGCCGACGTTCACAGTACCAAGAACGATCTCAAGGGTATCCTCAGCACCGAAGAACTGGAGATGTTCGATGTTTACCTCCGCATGCTCGAGGACAATTCCCTCGGCGGCGAAGTCATCGCATTGATCCGGGACGGCTTCACCGCCCAGAGCGCCTGGAGCCAGATCATCATCGAACACATCCGCACTTTCACCCGGATGGAGAGCGAATACCTCCGCGAGCGCGCCTCCGACGTGCGCGACCTGGGCCGGCGCGTGCTCGAACACCTGCAGCAGACCGCGCGGCCAGTCCAGGTCTACCCGCAAGACACCATCCTGATCGGCGAGGATCTGGCGGCACCGCACCTCGCGGCGGTTCCCTTCGACAATATCCGCGCCATGGTGTCGGTGCGCGGTTCGCACAACTCCCACATGGCGATCATCGGTCGCTCCATGGGCATCCCCACGGTCATGGGCGCAGTGGATCTGCCCTGGGCCGAGCTCGAAGGGCACCTCGTGATCGTCGACGGCCACATGGGCCATATCCTGATCGACCCCAGTCCCGAGGTGGAACGCGCCTATCAGGAAGTGTTCCGCAAGGAGCAGGATCTCGCCGCCGATCTGCTTGGCACGCGCGACGAGCCCAGCGTCACGGCGAGCGGCGATGCCATCTCGCTGTGGGTCAATACCGGGTTGCGCGTCGATACCAAACTGTCGCTGGAAATGGGAGCCGCCGGCGTGGGCCTTTACCGCACCGAAATCCCCTTCTTTCTTCAAGAGCGGTTCCCGTCCGAGGAAGAGCAGCGGGTGATCTATCGGGATCAGCTCACCATGTACGCGCCGCGCCCGGTCACCATGCGCACGCTCGACATCGGGGGCGACAAGGCACTGCCCTATTTCCCAATCAAGGAGGAAAACCCGTTTCTGGGCTGGCGCGGAATCCGTGTCACCCTGGACCACCCCGAGATTTTCCTCGCCCAGGTACGCGCCATGATGCGCGCCAGCGAGGGCATCGATAATCTGCGCATCCTGCTGCCGATGATCTCCAGCGTGCAGGAAGTCGATAGCGCGCTGGCCCTGATCAACCGGGTCTATACCGAACTCACCGTGGAAGAGGGCTATCGCATCCGCATGCCCAAGGTGGGCGTCATGATCGAGGTGCCGGCGGCCGTCTACCAGGCGCGGGAACTGGCGCGGCGGGTCGATTTTCTCTCGGTCGGAACCAATGACCTGACCCAGTATCTGCTCGCCGTGGACCGCAACAATCCCCGCGTCGCGGCCCTCTATCACGCCTACCATCCCGCGCTGTTGAAAGCCTTGCGGGATGTCGTGCGCGACGCCGCGGCGATGAACCGAGAGGTCAGCGTGTGCGGCGAGATGGCCGGCGACCCCATGGGCGCCGTGCTGCTGGTCGGCCTGGGCTATCGCACGCTGTCCATGAGCGCTTCCAACCTGTTACGCGTCAAGGCTGTGCTTCGGCAACTGAAGACTGCCGAGATGACGGTCATCGCCGCGCGCGTGTGCGAACTGCCCGACGCCAGCGACGTCAAGGCGGAATTGCAACGCACGCTCGACCGCCCCGGCATCGCCCGCCTCATTCGCAGCGACCGCCCGGTGCAGCAAGCCAACCGCCACTAGCCACTTGTAAAAAAACGTCTGAGGTGGCCAGCTGCGAGGCGCACGGCGTGCAGCGACCGGGACCTGTAGCGGGTAGCCGCGGAAGCGAACGCCGCCCTGCGAAGCAGATGGTCACCTTGGCCGTTTTTCAATAGCCTGTTTCAGGAATACCCGGAACAAGCGTGACGCCCACTTCCGCGCGCATCACGCTTATTCAGAGCATCCCCAGTTGTCGCAGCGCTCGTCAGATCATCAACCCCATGCGCATGGCGGCGTCGAGGCGTATCACCTCGCCATTCATCATGCTGTTCTCCACGATGTGGCAGGCCATCTGGGCGAACTCGCTGGGTTTTCCGGCACGCTTGGGGAAGGGCACCAGGTCGAGGATGCGCTGAAAGCCGGCATCCCCGGTCTCGGCGCGCGCCAGCGGGGTGTCGAACACCCCCGGGCAAATGGTCACCACACGGATGCCGTAAGGAGCGAGATCACGCGCCATAGGCAGGGTCATGCCGATGACACCGGCCTTGGACGCCGCGTAGGCAGTGTTCCCCACCGGCCCGTCGAAACCGAAGATCGAGGCAACATTCACGAACACGCCGCGTTCGCCATCCGCGGTCACCGGACTCAAGCCGATCATGTCGGTGGCGGCGAGCCGACACACATCGAAAGTGCCGGTGAGATTGATGTCCACCACGCGCTTGAAGCTTTCCAGGGGATGCGGCCCCTTGCTGCTGGTGATCTTGCGGCCGATGCCGGTGCCGGCGGCATTGACCACGATGCGGGCGATGCCGAGCCGGCTGCGCACGGTTTCGAGCGCGGCCGCGACGCTGGTGTCATTGGCGACATCCACCGGCACCGCGATACCCCCCACCTCGTCCGCGATCTGACGGGCCAGGTTTTCGTTGATATCGAGCACCGCGACCCGGGCGCCTTTCTCCGCCAGCATGCGGACCGTGGCGGCGCCCAGGCCGGACGCCCCGCCGGTGACGATGGCGATGTGATTGTTGATTTCCATGATGTGTCCTCGGGAGTGAAAATTCAGGCGCGGTCGATGCCCATGCGGATCGCCGCATCGATGCGGATCATCTCGCCGTTCAGCATCGGGTTTTCGCAAATCTGCCGCACCAGGGCGCCAAATTCGAGCGGTTTGCCCCAGCGCTTGGGAAACGGAATGGTGGGAATGATGCTGTCGATCCAGGCCTGGGGAATCCCGGAGGCGAGCGGCGTTTCGAACATGCCGGGTGCCACGGTGACCACGCGGATGCCGTGGGGCGCGAGATCCCGCGCCATCGGCAGGGTCATGCCCTGCACCCCGGCCTTGGACGCGGCATAGGCGACTTGGCCGATAGGTCCGTCCTGGGCCACCACGGAAGCGATATTGACGATCACCCCGCGTTCGCCGTCCTCGTTCAGGGGCGGCAGCGCGATCATGGCCTGGGCCGCGAGCCGCGCGACATTGAAGGTGCCGGTGAGGTTGACCCGGATCACCCGCTCGAATTCCTCCAGCGAATGCGCACCCTTGGGGCCGGCGGTGCGGATCGCCACGTCGATGCCGGCGGCGTTCAGCACAATGCGCGGCGTGCCGAGTTTCGCACTCACCTCCGCGATCGCCGCCGCGACCCCGGGGCCGTCCACCACGTCGCAGCCGAGCGCCATGCCGCCCAGCTCCGCGGCCAGCTCCCGCGCCAGATCGAGATTGCGATCCAGCAGCGCGCAGCGCACCCCGGCGGCGCTCAATACCCGGGCCGCGCCGGCGCCCAGCCCGGAAGCGCCGCCCGTAATCAGGGCCGTCAAACCTGCCACTTTCACAATAGTGCCTCCTCAAGGGTAATCGGTTAGGGTTGCCGACAGGACTTGCGGCCTGCCACGCGGTCGAAATTGTTAACAAGCAGGATTGTAAGTGATCGCGGCACCGCCACGGCATGATCGAAGTGCATGAACCGAAACCCAGGACTGACAGGCTACCGCGTCGAATTCAACCGCAAGATCCGAATTGGCAAGTGACAAACCGGCGACCAGAGTAGGCACATCCATCCAGGCCATTCAGGTAACGCGATGAACATGACTGTCAGTGCCACGTCCGCAACCGCACAGGCTGCCACCGCAACCCTGAACGACCCGCGCTGGGCGGTGGTGATCGCCCGCGATCCAGCGGCGGATGGCAAATTCTTCTACTCGGTCAAAACCACTGGCGTCTACTGCCGGCCCTCCTGCGCCGCGCGGCGGGCGCGGCCGGAGAATGTGCGGTTTCATCACACCGCCGAGGATGCTCAGCGCGCGGGCTTTCGCGCCTGCCAGCGCTGCAAACCCGACCAGGCGCCGCTGGCCGTACGGCATGCGGCGCTGGTGACCGAACTGTGCCGGATTATCGAGCGGGCGGAGCAAACTCCCAGCCTGGACAGGTTGGCTATCCATGCCGGGTTGAGCCGCTTTCACGTCCAACGCATTTTCAAGGCGGTCGCCGGCGTCACGCCGCGGGCTTACGCGCAGGCGCATCGGGCCGAACGTGTGCGCGCCGCACTGGATCGCGACGCGACCGTCACCGAGGCGATCTACAGCGCCGGCTACAATTCGAGCGGGCGATTCTATGAGCAAGCGGAGCAATTGCTGGGCATGGCGCCGACAGACTACCGCGGCGGCGGCTCAAATACCGAAATCCGCTTTGCCATCGGCCAGTGCTCGCTCGGGGCGATTCTGGTGGCGACCAGCGCGCGCGGTGTGTGCGCCATTCTGCTGGGCGACGATCCGGATGCGCTCGCGCGCGACCTCCAGGACCGTTTCCCGCGCGCCTGCCTGATCGGCGGTGACGCCGAATTTGAGCAGGTTGTCGCCAAAGTGATCGGTTTCGTGGAAGCGCCGCGACTGAGCCTCGATCTTCCGCTCGATGTGCGCGGCACCGCGTTCCAGCAGCGCGTGTGGCAGGCTTTGCGGGATATTCAGCCCGGCACCACGGCCAGCTACACCGACATCGCCCGCCGTATCGGCGCACCCAAAGCGGCCCGCGCGGTGGCGCTGGCCTGTGGCGCCAATGCCTTGGCGGTCGCCATTCCCTGCCATCGGGTGGTGCGCACCGATGGCGCGTTGTCGGGTTACCGCTGGGGCGTCGATCGCAAGCGCGCGCTGCTGCTGCGCGAAGCCGGACCATGACCGAGTCCGTGCGACCCGCCGCGATGAGTCCGGACGACAGGGTTATCGAACGCTTGGCCGCCATCGATTGGCAGATGATTGGCGACGCGGTGCATCAACGACCGGTGCGAGGACCACGCGGCAACTGTCGGGTCAACCATCGCCATGGCGTCAGCCGCGTGCGGTCGGGGCGTCGCCACACACTCGGCATCATTTTTCACGATGCGCTGTAAACACCCTCTTCCGGAGAAGTCATGTCATCGCGACTGTCGTGCGCCATTTCACTACCCGTCGATTTTCGGGTGGATGATGTCCTCGCTTTTCACGGCCGCGACCAGTTGGCCGTGGCGGAGCGGATTGACGGAAACCGCCTGCACAAGGGTTTGCTTTGGGATGGCAACGCGGCCTGTCTGACGATTGATTTCGACAACGGTGGCGCCAACGCGGAGCTGGCCATCGATGGCAAGTGCAAAACGCCGCGCGATGGCCTTGAGCAACTGGTCCACCGCATGCTGGGCCTCACCCAGCGCGTCGAGGTATTCGAAACCAGCTACCGCGCGCACCCCTCGATCGGGCCCCTCATCGCCGGGCGACCCGGCTTGCGCGTACAGCAAACCGCGACGCCGTTCGAGGCCCTGGCCTGGGCGATCATCGGGCAACAAATCAGTCTCGCCGCCGCGATTTCGGTGCGGCGCAGGTTGATTCAAGCGGTCGGCGCGCGCCACTCCAGCGGGCTGGCCTGTTTTCCGGACGCCGAACGTCTGACAACGCTCGACGAACCCGCGCTGCGGCAGGCGGGTTTGTCACAGAGCAAGGCGCGGACGTTGCAGATGCTGAGTCGCGAGGTGGTGGCAGATCGCCTGCCACTGGCGACCTGGCTGGTGACGCAACCGATCGAGGAGATGCGCGCGCAGTTGCTGAGTTTGCGCGGCATCGGCCCCTGGACGGTCAGTTACGCCCTGCTGCGTGGCTTCGGCTGGCTCGATGGTTCGCTGCACGGCGACGTCGCGGTGCGCCGCCAGTTGCAGCGGCTGCTCGGCGCCACGGAAAAACCCGGCGAAGACTTCACCCGCGCGTGGCTCGCGGAATTCTCGCCCTGGCGCGCTTTGGTGGCCGCGCATCTGTGGTCGCTTCCGTCCTGCCCTGAACCCGTGCCCGAATAACCTGTGGCAACGCATCCCCGAGCGATGCAGCCGCTATTTTTTCGGCTCCGGAAACAGCATCCCGAAAATCGTCTGGTAAGCATCGTCGTTGGCGAGGCCCATGATCATCCCCGCGCGCGCATCGCGGAAATAACGCTCGAACGGCAGCCGGGCCGCGAACGCGGTGCCGCCGAACATCGTCATCAACTCCTGGGTGACGAAGACCGCCGCTTCTGAGCAGGTCACCTTGGCTTGTAGGTAGGGCAGCGGCGCCTGCACCTGGCCGGCATCACCGGCGGCGGCCGCCACATGCAGCAAAGCCCGGGCGGCTTCGATGCGGGCGCTCAGTTCCGCCATGCGGCGCTGGTTGATGGCGTTGTCGAGCCGGCGCGCGCCGCTGGGATGGCGCTTTGCGGCTTCCACACAGGCGATCTCATAGGCGCCGGCCGCCACACCGAGATAAGCGGCGCCATAGGTCAGCGCCACCACCGGCATCATCACCGCGCCGAGATACTTGAGTCCCGCATGCTCGTCACCGATGCGATTGGCTTCCGGCACCAGGCCGCTGAAGCGCATCGGCATGCTGTTGTTGCCGCGCATGCCGAGTCCGTGCCAGGGCTCCAGGGTCTGCCAGTCGATCCGGTCGGCTTCGACCAGCAATGCGGTGAGCTGGTTGGGCTTGGCGTCGGCGCCGACGCGACAGAGCATGAAGTAATGGGTGGCCTCTCCGGCCGAGGTCACATAGGACTTGCGGATACCGTCGAGGCGATAACCTGCGGGGGTTTTCTCGACGGCGGACAGCTGCATCCCGGGCACCCAGTCGTCACCCTTGCCCGAGGTCTCGCCGCCCGCCACGGTGCAGAACACCTTGCCATCGACGATGCCCTTGAGGACGCCCTGGCGCTGCGCGTCGCTCGGCATCCGTGCAATCAGCTCGGACGCCTCCACATGCATTTTGTAGCACATGCCGGTGGACGGACATTTTTTGGCGATCTCCTCGACCACCAGACAGGTGGTCAGCAGATCGGCGCCGACACCGCCGTCGGCGGCACCGACGCGCAGCTTCCACAGTCCGGCGTCCCGCAGCGCGGCAAGGGACTGGCGCGGAAAGGCGCGCTCGCTGTCGGTGGCGGCGGCCCGCGGGCCGACCTCGCGGGTGGCGACATCGCGAGCGGTGTCACGCCAGTGTTGCTGTGGTTCGGTGAGCGGCAGATAGGTCATGACGGGAGCCTCCAATCGTTGTTGTCGAGGGTTGTTATGGCTTCACACGGATGCCGGAGCCGGATTGGGTTTGCGCGGCGCCGCCAGCCAGAGACTCAAGGGCGACACCAGCGCCATGACCAGCCCGGTCACCAGCATGGCCTCATAATTGCCGGTGACATCGTACAGCCAGCCGCCGAGCCAGGCGCCCAGCGCCGCGCCCAGCGACCCCGAAATCGCCAGCGTGCCGAAAATCGACGGAAAAAATGGGCCAGCGAACAGATCGCGCGAAGTGGCCGGATAGATCGGCGCATTGGCGCCGTAGCCAAAGCCCGCGCAGATCGCAAAACCCATCGCCAGCCACAGCAACGCGGTCCACCCGCCGAGCGCGGCGAGCGCCGCGACCGCGAGCACATTGCTGACCGAGGCGAATGTATAGGCCCATTCGCGGCCGATGCGGTCGGACAACCGGCCCCAGAACAGTTGCCCGGCAATGCTGGAAATGCCGATGGTGCCCGCGACCAGGGAACTCTGCGTCTTGGGAATGCCGTGATCGACCATGAAGGCAAACTGGTGGATCAGCAGAATCTGCGCCAGGCAGGCGCCGGTGAGAAAGGCGAAACCCGCGTACCAGAAGCGCGGCGAACGCACCGCCGTGGGCAGCACCCAATGCGGCGTCGCCGACGCGGGAACCGCTGCGACTGCCGTCGCGACGCTCGCTGGCGGCCGCTCCGGCACTCGCAGCAGCCACCAGGCGGACGGGATGATCCACAATGGCCCCAGCAGCGCCAGCAACAGAAAGGTCTGGCGCCAGCCGAAGTGTTCCACCAGGGCGTTGATCGCCGGTACCCCGACCAGAATACCGAAGCCGACCCCGGCGAGCGCAAAGCCGAGCGCGGTGCCCAGGCGCGCGGGATAACAGCGCTCCACGGTGACGATAAAGGGCACCCAGCCCGCCATGGCGATGCCCAGGGCCGCAACGACGCCGAACGTGAAATAGAGCTGCCACCAGGTCTGGACCAGTGCGGTGAGCGCGAGGCCGATGCTGAACAACAGCCCGCCCAGCGCAATCACCCGGCGCGCGCCCATGCGTTCGATCATGCGGCCGTTGAGTGGCCCGGACAGACCGTGCACCAGGCTCATCACCGAGATGGCTCCTGCCGTGAGTGAACGACTCCAGCCCATGTCCTCGACCAGGGCAACCAGAAACACCGCATAGGCGAACCAGACCCCGTAGACCGCGCCCAGGGTGACAAAGGCCACGGCCACCGCCGTGGGGCCATGCGGGTTGCGATGGGGCATTGGCTGTTCCTCGGGAACCGTTGAATAACCGTCGTTCCCGCGCAGGCGGGAACCCAGATCTCTCGAAATATTCTGGACGCCCGCGCCGGCGGGCATGACGATTACATGATTATGCCGAGCAGTCCTAGGGCCGAATTTCGTAGAGCGCGTTCAGCGGATGCTGAATCGCGAGCCGGCGCACCGAGGCAAAGCCCGCGGCACTGCAAAACTCCCGCACCCGGGATTCCGGCAGGCCCACGGTGCCGAGGCCGTCCCCGCCCTGAGCAAGCGAGGTGGTCATGCAGAAATGCAGGCTCGCGCCCAACTTGAATACCGCGAGCGGCCCGCTGTTGTCGGCGGGATCGTCGGTGCAGTCGATATCCATCAGCACATAGATGCCGTCGTCCTTGACCGCCCGGCGCAGGGCGCGGATACCGCCGCGGGGATCGGCCATGTCGTGGATCACGTCGAAGGTCGCCACCACGTCGAACTGGCCGTCGACGCCCTGGGCGAAATCGGCGATCTCGAAGCGGGTGCGGTCCGCGACGCCGGCCTCGCGGGCATTGACGCGCGCCTTCTCGATATTGCCCGGGAAGATATCGAAGCCGTGAAAGTGCGCATTGGGGAAACGCTGCGCCATCTCGATGGTCGAGCGCCCGGCGCCACAGCCGAAATCCGCGAAGCTGCCGCCGGCATCCAGTTTGGCGATTACCGCGGGCATCTCCGGCAGCCACTGACTCACCAGGTTGTTCTTGTAGCGCACACAGGTGTTGTGTTCGAGACCTTCCCAGAAGTCCGCGTTGTAGCGGGAATAGTCGATGCCGCCGCCCTCGCGGAACGAGCGCAGCAGATCCTGATAGGGATCGAGAATCGCGTTGAACATGCGAAACAGTCCGCCCTGATAGAGCGACCCGCCCACGTCCACCAGTGCCGGCTTGTGCGCTTCCGGCACCGCTACCTTGCGGGTCACCTTGTCGAAATCCAGATAACCGGCGAGCGCGATGCCGTAGATCCATTCGCGCAGATAGCGTTCGTTGAGACCGGTCTCGGCCGCCAGTTCGGCGCTGGTGAGCGGGCCTTTTTCGGCGATGGTCTTGAACAGGTCGAGGCGATCGCCGATGGCGCAGAGGCGGATCGCCATCATGCCGGTGGCGTGGCCGATGATCTGGCCGACAAAGGCCATGGCGTCCTGATTTGGTGTGGTCATGAATTCCCCCGGAATTTTTAGTAGGTGTCGGTCGGTACTATAGCAACGACCGCCCGGGAACTGTCCCGTCCGGTCATCCAAATCGCCAAGTCAATAACGCAGTGCCGGCGTCGGCGCTTTGTCCTGCAACAGGTATTCGCCCACGCTGCGGGTGCGGAAACTGAGGGGGTCGTGCAAGGTCAGGGTGCGCACATCGCGCCAGAAGCGGTCCAGGTTTTGCTCCCGCAGCGCCGCGCGCGCGCCGCAGGCGGCGAACACGTCCTGGCAGACCCGCAGCCCGGTGTGGGTGGCGACGATCTTGGCCTGGGACACCGCCACCGACGCTTCCGCCCGTAGCCGGGCCATCTCCTCCGCCGACGCCGTGGCGCGCACGGCAAGCGCCGCATCGACCTTGCGGGCGGCCTCGTGAGTCAGGGCTTCCGCCGCGGCGAGATGCGAGCTGAGCTCGCCGATTTGCGCCAGGATGTAAGGATCCTCCACCGCGCGCTCGAAATTCAGCCCGGGCCAGGGGTAGGCACGGGTGGTGGTGCGGACGTAGGCGACCGCTTCACGCAATGCGCCCTTGGCGGCGCCGATAAAAATCGCGGTGAAACCGATCTGGGTGATGGGACCAAGCAGATTGGTCTGCGCCATCTGCCGGTCCGGGCCGACCAGGCTCGGAATTACCATCGCGCCGGGCGCGAACACCTTGTCGAATACCGTGGTGCCGCTACCGGTGCCGCGCTGGCCCATGGCATCCCAGTCGTCCAGGATCTGGAGTCCGGGCGCGTCGCGGGGCACGATGGCGAGCGCCATGCTGCCGTCCATCATTCCGATCACCGCCACCAGATCCGCGGCCAGCGAGCCGGTGGAAAAGAACTTGCGGCCACTGATTTGCACGCCGCCATCCACGGGGGAGAACGTAAGGTCATAGCCTTTCTTCGGATCGTTGGATTTTTCCGATGCGGCATTACCGAGAAACCGCTGGTTGGTGAGGATATCGTCGTACACCGTGCGCTTGAGCGCTTCCGGTGCCAGTTCATCCAGAAAGGATGCACCGAGCAGGCAGTGCACCAGAAACATCTGGCCGATGGCGGGATTGCCCTGGGCCAGCAACGCGATGGCTTGGGTGATGTCGGCACAGGACGCGCCGAGACCGCCGTAATTTTTGGGAATCGAAAAACCCAGCAGACCGCTCGCCTTGAGTTGGCGCATTTCCTCGGCTGGATACTGATTGTCGCGGTCGCGTTCGGGATAGGTTTTGGCGAACTCATCGGACAAGCGCTCGATCTGCACCAGCGCCCCGTGGGTATCGGCAAAGCTCATGGTGAACCCCTCAACTCAGCATCAACAACAGTTCTGCCCAACGTAAGAAAACGCCGGCTATCCGCCGGCGCGCGGGTTAGAAACCAATCTCTACCGGCTCCGCACCCAACAACACCGCACCGGCGGAATGATGAAAACCCCGACGCGCATCGATGGCGGCGATGATGGCGTGGATGTTGGACAAACAGCGCTCCAGCGCATGGCCTTGCATGAAGGCTGCCCGCGAGCCCTTGACGTAGAGCGTGCTGATCATTTCACGGGCGACATCACCGGCGTAAAAACTCGATGCATAGAGTTCAGCCTTGAGCTCGCTGGTGACCGGTTCTCCGGCACTGACCGCCCGCCAGACAGCCGCATAGGTTTCCACGCAGCCGGCGCGAATCGCGCGCAGCGCGGCGGTGGCATCGGCGATCGCGATCTGGGTTTCGGTCTGATCCCTGAGCGCACGGCCGGTCACCGAGGATACCTTGGACTTGATTTCATGGGTCGCCGCCTGAATCGAGCCCTGCAGCACACCCACCGCCACCGCCGCGAAAATCGGCAAGGTCAGTACCATCGGGGAGTGACGAAACAGCGGCCGGTCGATACGCGGCGGGCTGCCGGGAATGGTGGCCAATGCCTCCGGCACGAACAGATCCGACACCGTGACCTGGTTGCTGCCGGTGCCGCGCATGGCCGCCGCGTATTGCCAGGTCTGGGCGATGTCGAGCTGCTCGGTGGGCACCAGGAACAGGCGCACCTCGGGACGGCCGTTGACCAGCCGCGGCCCGCTTTCGTCCACCACCCGGGCCATCAGCGCACACCAGCGCGCGTCCTCGCAACCGGTGACCACCGGCCAGGAACCGCTCAGGCGGAAGCCGCCGGGCGCGGGTTTGGCGGTCGCCAGCGCCACCGCGGAAAAGCCGAAGTTGCGGTCGGGTTCGGCGAACAGCGCGCGGCGCTCGGTCTCCGGGATCACGGCGGCGGCCATGCAGGCCGGAATCGAGTTGACCATGTACCAGCTCACCGCCGGGTCCGCGGCGGCGATTTCCGCGGTCGCCAAAAAGGCCTCGGACGGGGCCACTTCGAGGCCACCCGTCTCGCGCGGGGCAAACAGACGGAACAGACCGGCCTTGCCGGCCGCAGCCACCACCTCGGGGACGAGCCGGGCGCGCAACTCGCCGGCGCGACGATGTTCGCTGATCAGCGGCTGCAACGCCCGCGCCGCTTCGATAACGGATTGGCTACTCATGACTTACTCCCGTGGGCATGACTGCGAAAAAGCGGATGGCCGGCGGATGATAGTCCAAACAATTTGCGGGCATTTTCGCCCAGCACCGCGCGGTTGTTATAGTACCGACCACAACATATCGACAATTCACGGGGGGTTCATGACGGCACCAACCCAGGAGGCCATGGCCATGGTCGGCCAGATCATCGGCCATGCCACCGGCAATGCTGGCGCAAGCTCGACAGTGGGTTTGTTTGCCCTGGAAATCATGGGCATCGCGAGATGGCAATGCCTGCTGTCCGGCAGGTTAAAATAGCCGTTCGTCGGTAATGTTGCTGTCACTTCGACGTGAGATCGAGGAATACGACTAAGGTATACCCGGCGGCATCAAGAGCGTCAGCGTGGATCCCGCCGGATCCGGAGGCGGGCGACCTGTCTCCGGACGGCAACACAGCGCCGGTTAGGGTGTACCGGTGGCCAGGTGGCGACTCGCCGCCCGCACAACAACCGAAGGACCGTTCCCAATGGATTTTAGGAATGCTAACCGGGGCGTGGTGATCCTGCAGGGGGATGACCGGGCCCGGGAGACGGCGGTGGCGCTGCGGCAATTATTGCCGGATTGGACCTGCGAACTGGTCGACGATTGTTCCCTGTCGGAGACCGGCGGCCGGGATGCCTGCATCGGTATCGCGGTGGCGCCGCAGCAGGTCGACAGCCGGACCCCGACTTGGTTGGAGCGGGCCACTCGGGCCCGGGCCAACCTGTTGTGATCGCGGTGCTCGATGAACACCACCATGGCCATCCCGAGTTCATGAAAGCGGTGGCAGCCACTTGCCACGACTTCTTCACCACCCCGGTCGCCGAGGCCACCGACATCATCCGCTATGTGCTCGCACATGCCGCCGGTTTTGCACGGCTGCGCGCGCAACTGTTCGAACCCCCCGCGGCAGGCGACGGCATCGGCCCCGATCTGCTCGGCAGCTGTCCGGCCATGAAGCGGCTGGGGACGCTCATCGGCAAGTTTGCGCGGGCGGAGGCCCCGGTGATGATCCGTGGCGAGAGCGGCACTGGCAAGGAGTTGGTCGCACAGGCCATTCACCGGGCGTCCACGCGCGCCGACGGGCCCTTCATTGCGGTGAACTGTGGGGCAATTCCCGAGCAGTTGGTGGAATCGGAGTTGTTCGGCCACGTCAAGGGCGCCTTCACGGGTGCGGTGCAGGACCGTCTGGGGCGCGCCGCGCTGGCCGATGGCGGGACCTTGTTTCTGGACGAGATCGGCGATCTCCCCCTGTCCCATCAGGTCAAGATACTGCGCTTCATCCAGGAAGGCTCTTTCGAGCGGGTAGGTTCCTCGCGTTCGCTCCGCGTCGACGTGCGCATCATCGCCGCCACCCACGTGGATCTCGCCGCCGCCGTCAAGGCGCAAACCTTTCGCGAAGACCTGTTCTATCGCATCAACGTGCTCCAGATCAACGTGCCGCCGCTGCGTGAGCGCGGTGACGATATCGAATGGTTGGCCCGGCATTTCCTGTCCCGCGTCAAACAGCAGACGCCGACCGTCGCCAATGGCTTCAGCGCCGGGGCCCTCCTCGCCCTGCGTCGTTACCGCTGGCCCGGCAACGTGCGCGAACTGATCAACCGCGTCAGCAAGGCCGCGGTCATGGCCGAGGGGGCACTGATCACCCCGGCGGAGCTGGATCTGTCCGATCCTCCGGGGGATCGCGACGCTTCCGTCATCAATCTGCAGGAGGCCCGCGAGCGCGCCGAGTGCACGGCCGTCGAGCAGGCCTTGCGAGACAGCAATTTCAACCTTTCCCAAGCCGCGAGCCAGCTCGGGGTCTCGCGCATGACCGTCTACCGGCTGCTGGAGAAACACGGTATCCGGATACCCTGAAATCGGCAGCGGGCCGTTGCCGGCCTCGCGGCTGGCCGCGGATTTTCCCTGCACGCTCATTCCTCCGGGTTCGCGGCGGGCCAGGCGCGCCCCGTCCCGCTCGCCCACGTCGCCGTTGTAGGACATTTCCTACCGAAAGTTCAGAATAACTCCCGACTTTACCCGCAGAGGTGCCAAGCCTCTGGCGATCCCGTTGTAACAAACTTGAGGTACTTTAGCTTTTCAATATAACGCTTTGTTTGTGCTGGGGTTGTTCGAATGCATCTGGTGAACCCCGTCACCTTGGTGTGACATCGCGCTGTGAATTACCCCTGCGAAATCCCCCAAATAAAACAAAAAATTCTTTACTTTCAGTGAGTTGACATCATGGCCCGATAGTTGCTTACAGTCTGGTGCCCGACCCCCGGGCGTGGCGTGGCCGAAGCAACGGATTCGCACGCAGCGCGACGGGTGACGGGGAACCAGAGGGGAGCGTTATGTCGTCAAACCGGGAAGACCCGATCTACCGGCGCCGGAGAAAAGAGACTGTCGTCGCTCCGGCGGTGGGTGCGGGTGCAGCAGCTTTGGGCAGGGATGCGGAACCACGCAGTGGACGATATCCGTCTGATAGCCCCCTGCGAGCGACTGCGACTTCGCCGCGCCGGTTGCTGATCGCGGCCTGTGCCGCGTTGCTGGCGCCAATGCTGTCAACGCATGCCCAGCCCGCGCATTCCGAATCCAGTGCCGCAACCGTCGTCCATAGCAGCAGCACCATCGGCCCCGCGCTGCAGCGCTCCACCGGCGTGGTGACGGTCAATCAGACTGCCGGCGACGGCAATGTCCAGCAGAATTCCGCCGCGCTCGCCGCGAGCGAGGGCCACAGCGTGGCTGCGGTGGATGCGCAGCAGACGCTGCAGCAAGTCGTTCCCACCCTGAACCAGTTGCTCAACGCGGATATTTCCTCGGGCGCCTTCGACGACGCGCTGGGAGTTTATCTGGTCAATCAGTCCGCGGGCGGCGGCAACAGCCAATTCAATGGAGCCGCGATCGCCGTTGGCGGCGTATCGGCACTCGCCATCGTCCAGATGGACGATGCACGGTTGCGGGAGCAGAGCGTCGGCAGTGCCGCGCCCGCGCTCCCCGAGGAAGGTGGCGCACAGGTTTCGGCCAGCGCCAACCTGGCTCCGGATGCCTTTGCGGGCGCCCGGGGTCTGTTTCTGGTGAACCAGGCCGCTGGCAACAACAACGCCACGGCCAACACCTTCACCTTGTCGGCGCCGCCCTAGCGGACGGGGCAGGCAAGGTTATCCCCTGACATGTCAGCATCAAGGAGCACGACATGAGTACCTTTAAGAACATGAGTAACTTCAAAAGGCTGCCACTTGCGGTAGCAGTGGCCATGGCCATGGGCGCGAGCTTCAGCCATGCGCAAGAAGGAAAGCCCTATGGCAAGCGCAGCGATATCGACATCAACAAGACCGTCGACGTCGACTACAACCTGAGCTACTACGGTCAGATCTACACCCTGGGTCTGGTGCTGGTGGACTCCAGCGCAGCCGCGTTTTCCGAGGTCAATCAAAAGACCCACGACAACACGCTGAGCAAGCTCGAGATCGACTCGGAAACCGGCGCCGTACTGTCCACTCCGGGCAGCCTGAACGACGACAACAACGCAACCCTGGCTGGTAATGTGTTGTCCGACGCCACCGGGAACGCGGGCGTCAACGTCGCAGCCGGCAGCAACAACGTGCAGCAGAACTCGGTGGCCATTGCCGAAGGCGACTCGCTGAACAGCCGGCAGAACATCGATATCGACTTCAGCACCACTGACGACCAGGTCAATAACGATTCCGGCTCCTGGAGCCTGGACACGCACACAGCGGCAAGCGCCAGTGCTTCCCACAGCAAGACCGAAACCGATACCCTCACCAGTTCCAGCGAAGCCCATCTGGACGTCGATCTCGATGTGGATAACGCGATTACAGTAACAACCCCGGATGGAGACTATTCGGTCAGCAGTGTCGTCGGTGGTGCGGCCGTGGGTGAATTCGACGCCGACATCGGCGGCGACGTGATGAGCTCCATGGGTGGCGAGCAGGGTGATCTGAACGCGCTTTCCGCCGAAGGCAGTTTTGTTGCCGGCGGCCTGCTCGGCATCGAAGATGGCACCATCGACTACGGCGTCGCAGGGCGCGATACGCAGTCGTGGAACGGCAGCGAGTCGTCCTCGAAAAGCAAGCACGCTGAATCTTCCGCCGACTACAGCGAAGAAGGAACTTGGAACTACGTGGACGAGCAACACTATGCGTTCAGCGCGAGTTTCGACATCAATCTGTTGTTCGGTGGTGCGGCAGAGGCTGAGACCTTCTCCAACCAGTCCTCCTACAGCAACGAGAACCCCTCTTCTGGCACCAACGATGCCTTTCTTGGTGACAGCGTGGGCTCGGGCTTCTCCGGCAACATCGGCGTCAACGTGGTGGCGGGCAACAACAACGCCCAGGCCAACCAGCTGGCGCTGGCCGAGAACTCCGGCGTGATGGCGCTGGCGACCGCCTCGTCGAACCAGTCCGTACACGACAACCTCTCGGTAGGTCAGGGTTCGACCGACGATGCCAAAATGGAGGTCACCCTGAGCGGTTCGGTAACCGGTACCTACGACGGCATCTCAGACCAGCGCGGCGACGTCTACCTGGATACCTGGGAAGACCAACTCCACCCGGGTGGCTCAAACACCGGCCACGTCGATGTCGACGACGAGGTACAGGGTGCTCAGGACGACCTGAAAGACGGTGGCGCTTTCGTGTTTACCGAGTTCGGAACCATTGATCTGGGTGAAATCAAGCTGACCGGCATGCTCCCGGTGGTGAACGTGGTGCCCAACGCCGTGGTGAACAACGCCACCTTGACGGGTGACGCCTTCAGCGAAGCGGGCGGCAACATCGCCATCAACGTGGCGGCCGGCAACGGCAACCTCCAGGGCAACGCCCTGGCGATTGCCAGCATCGGCACGCCGATGGTGGCGCCTCCCGGAGGCGGCGGCGGCGAATAATCGTCCGTCGCTGCGGACCGTCCGACAGGCGTCTTGCCTGAAGGATCGATCCTGGTGCCGGGGGCGGGTTTCCGCCCCCGGCACCACCTCCGCGACTACGGAGGTGGTGCCGGGATGTGGAGGCAAAAGCAAGCCTTGGCCCCGAGTTGGTTTGAAGCTTTCACGTCATACTTTCACGCTTTAACGTCACACTTTCTTTCACGTCATAGAAAAGCCATGAACCCCAGAGTCCCAGTTTCAGCCGATCGCTCTGCGCTCCCCATCCCCCGGGGAAGAACCGGATGGGCGATATCCGTGCTGGGCGGCTGTGCGCTGTGGTTGGCCGCGGCCCTGCCCGCGGGTGCCCAGGACGGCACGATGCACCACTTCTACGGGCTGGGCGAGACGCCACAGTTCAGCAAGCGAGTGACCAGTCTGCGTGAGCGCCGCTATCAGGACATCGTGCAGCAGCGCTTTGATTTCAGCTGCGGCGCGGCAGCTACCGCCACCATTCTGCGCTACGCCTACGGCCTTGATGTAAACGAGGTGGATGTGATTCTGGGCCTCGCCCAGGTCGCGGACGAAGCGTTGGCCAAAGAGAAGGGATATTCCCTGCTCGACATCCGGCATTACGTCGAATCCCTCGGCCTGCGTGGCCGGGGTTACGAATTGCCCCCGGAGATGCTCGCCAAGCTGCGTATCCCCACCATCGCGCTGCTCGACCTGCGCGGCTACAAGCATTTCGTGGTAATCCGCAAGATCACCGGGGACAGCGTCTACGTCGGCGACCCGGCGCTGGGCAACCGCATCATGCCCATGGAGGACTTCATGGCGAGTTGGAACGGATCCGTCTTCGCGATCCTGGGCCCGGGTTTCGACCGCGACACCGTGCTGGGCCGGCCGGCCCCACCGTTGACGGCGCGCAAGTTTCTGTACGACCACACTCCGGTAACCGACAGCGAACTGCTGGATTTCGGTTTTACCCATGCCGATCTGTTCTGACACCAGCGGCACGCCGCTGCTTTTACGGAACGAAAGATGGAGGATAGGAAAATGCGATCCAGAATTACAGCAACCCCTATGAGATTGCGCAAACCCTTGGCCGCCGCGGTTGCCGCGGTAATCCTGGCCCAGGTGCCGCTCGCCGATGCCGCAATCTTCAAGGAACTGTCCAAGGAAGCGCTCGCCGAGATGCGCGGCAAGTTCGTGGTGGGTCCGCACATACAGTATTTCGGCATGTCGGTAACCACCACCTGGGAGCGCGCGGTTGCCGACGGCGGCCATCGGGTCAGCATGAACCTGCAGGTCGACAACTCCGGGCCGGCAACCCGGGTGGCCTACCAGGTGGGCGGAACCCTTGGCGACCCGGTGGCCAATGAGCCCGCACCGGCGCCCAACGCGGCGCTTTCGCAGATCGATGGCGCTGTGCAGGCCATCCAGGTCGAGGGCTCCGACAATGTGGTGCGAAACAACGTCGGCTATGCGGTGATCCCCACGGACGCCGCGCCGGTGCTCGCGGACGCGCAGCTGGCGCCCGTGGATCAGACGTTTCAAAACGGCGACATAGTGACCCATTTCACCACTACGGGGGGCGTCGGCTTCACCATTACCTCGCAAGGCAATCAGGTCACTCAGCATCTGGGCATGAATCCGGTGACCAACCACAGCCAGTTGCTGCAGACGGTGCAGTTGAAGGGCGATGGCCACCGCGTGGTCAACGACCTGATGCTGCAGGTCGCGTTTGAGAACGCACTGTCGCAGCCGGATGGACTGCGCTTTCGTGCCGACCGCGTCATGAATTTGCTTTAAGATCGCGACCTGGAGCTTGGTCGTGCCCGCCTTGCCGGCAGCAATGCCGGCAAGGCGGGCATTCCCTCGACATCAATAGGATCAAATAGGATCAAATAGGATCAGGGGTTATGAAACCAGGGAAATTCGCCATTCCAGCCGCACTGCTCTCGTCGCTCGCACTGGGTCTTCCCGCAACGGCGCAGGAAGCCGCCGCGCCGGCGGAGCAAGCCGCTCCGGGGGACGTGCGCGCCGAACTGGAGCAACTCAAACGCATCAACGCCCAACTGATACGCAGGGTGCAGCTCCTGGAAAACCGCGTCGGCGCCAACCCGCCGCCACCGCCGCCGCGGCGGCCACCTCCCCGACCACAGCCCTCCCCGACGACCGACAGCGAGGCGCGCACCGCGCAGGCAGTGGCCCCCGGCGAGGCCCCCACCAAGAAGAGCCCGGGTGCAAGCCGCGGGGTCGAGGATCTGCTGCTCGAAGAGCACACCCTGTTCGACCAGAAATTTTCTATGGAATTGGGTTTCGAGCTCGCGCATTTCGACCGCAGCCAGCTGGTGCTCAATGGCTTTCTGGCGCTGGATGCGATTTTCTCGGCGACATCAGCATCGACGAAATCAACTCGGACGTCCTCACCACCAGCCTGACCGGCCGCTGGACGGTGACCGACCGCCTGCAGTTGAGCCTGAGTGTGCCCTTCGTGTATCGCGAGACCACTACCCGATCAGGCGGACAGGAACTGTCGTCGATTCTCGAGACCGAAAAGAAGGTCGACGACAGCGACCTGGGCGACATCGCCCTGGGTGTCAGCTACCGTTTGTTCCCGGAGACCCCGACCCGGCCCGACATCGTATGGAATACCAGTGTCATCGCGCCCACCGGTCGGGATCCCTACGGCATCGATTTTCTGGAAGACCCGCTCAACACCAATCTGCAGTTTCCCGAGGAACTGCCCACCGGCAGCGGGCTGTGGGGAGTGCAGACCGGCCTGTCGTTCCTGAAAACCCTGGATCCTGCGATTCTCTTCGGCAGCATCTCCTGGCGACATTATCTCAAGGACAGCTTCGACGACCTGGGCAGCAATCCGGAAGCGGCGCCGTCCCCCGGCGACGTGCAGCTCGGTGACCAGTACCAGTTTTCGCTGGGGATCGCCTTTGCGCTCAACGAGCGCACCAGCCTCAGCACCTCGTTCACCCAGCGCTTCATCGATACAACCGAAATCAGCCGGCCGGGATTCGGAGCCCAGGCGATAGTGGGTTCGGACGCCACCACGGGCACCTTCGACGTCGGAGTGACCTATGCGATGACCGACCGCCTGTCGGTGGTGAGCAATCTGGGGATGGGGTTGACCAACGATGCGTCCGATTACGCGTTCGCGCTCAAGTTTCCCTATCGATTCTGAACGATGCCGCGAGTGTCCCGCCGCGTCCCCGCTCGGCTGGGGGCGGTCCGAGTGATGCCTGACCACGGAGGAGAAAATGGGAGTCCGTAAAGTGATGGGTTTGTTGTTCCGGACCTGCTGCCTAGTGGCGGCAATGAGCGCCGTGGCGGCGCCGGAGCAGCAGGTGACGGTCGATCTGGCGGGTCTGCAGCGCAATGCCCAGGCCGGGGACCGGATGGCGCAGTACAACCTTGGGGTGCTCTGCGAAACGGGACGACACGGCGTGCCCATGGACAAGGCCGAAGCGGTGCGCTGGTACCGCAAATCCGCGGAGCAGGGGTACGAGAACGCGCAATACAATCTCGGCGTCCTGTATCTGCGCGGTGAGGGCGTGGAGGAAAATCGCGAAGCCGCGCTGCACTGGCTCGGCCTCGCCGCCGATCAGCTCAATCCCGCGGCAATCTCGGCGTTGGAAAAGCTGGGGGTCCAAAAACCCGATCCTGACGGAGAATGATCCGGTCGGTGCCGCGGGTCATTGTCGAAATTCGAGAGCAGGGATAGGCGAACAGGCGGAACAGACCGGCCTTGCCGGCCGCAGCCACCACCTCGGGGACGAGCCGGGCGCGCAACTCGCCGGCGCGGCGGTGTTCACTGATCAGCGGCTGCAACGCCCGCTTCGATAACGGATTGGCTGCTCATGAGTTACTCCCGTGAGCATGGCTGCGAAAAAACGGATGGCCAGCGCATCAGAGCGCGAACAACTTGTGGGCATTTTCGCCCAGCACCGCGCGCTGGCGCTGCTCGGACAGGCCACTGACACGCGCACGAATCAGACTCGGTGCGTCCAGATTGGCGTCGATGTGGGGAAAATCGGAGCCCCAGAGCAGGCGGTCCTCGCCGACCAGATCCAGGCAGGCACCGATGGTGCGTTCATCGGGCTCGGCCACGAACCAGAGGTTGCGGCGGAAGTATTCGCTCGGGCGACCCAGTGCGAGCGGGGTGTCGAAACCGCGGAAATGGCGGTGCTTCTCGTCCAGCCGGTCCATGGCGTAGGGCGCCCAGCCGCAGCCCGCCTCGATCGCCACCACCTTGAGACGCGGAAACTTGTCGAACAGGCCATCCATCACCATGGCCATGCAGGCCGGCATCACCTGGGATGCGGCGCCGAGCGCGAAGGTGAAGGTGCGGTTGGCCGGAGTGTCGTACCAGTCGCCGACAAAACCCGTGACCAGGCGCCGGGTGCGCACGATGACATGGACCAGCAGTGGCACGCCGGCGTCCTGGATGCGCGCCCACAGCGGGTCGAAATAGGGGTCGGCGAAACCCTTGCCGTCGACCCGTTCGGGAGCCAGAAACACGCCCTTGAAACCCTGTTCGAGGCGCAATTCCAGTTCCTGCACCGCTCCCGCAATGTCGCGCAGATTGAGATGCGCGGCGATCACCAGCCGCTCGCGATCGGCGGCCTGGAAGTCGTACACCCAGTCGTTGTAGGCGCGGCAGTAGGCATTGGCGAGCGCGTTGTCCTGCGTATCCCAGAAGATGCCGATGGTGGGCAGGATGAGCCCCGCCCCCAGACCCCAGCGATCGAACTGGGCAATACGGTCGGGGCCAAACATGCTCGAACGCGGCGCGCCATCGAGATAGCCGAGGGGAGAGCGCGGGTCCATCGCCTGATTGCGGTCGAGTTCCACACCACCCAGAGCGGCGGCGCAATTGGGCAGGATCAACTGATTGTCGACGAAGAGCTGCTCGGTGCCGTGGGCATTCTTGCGGAACTGGATGCTGCGGTGCCGAAAGGCGGGATCCAGGTAGGTGTCCCACAGATCCGGCGGCTCCAGCACATGGGCGTCGGCGTCGAACAGAAAGGGCGCGGGATTCGCGACGGCAACCATCGTATTTTCCTCTGGCGACGTTCCGCGCCGGAAATGTTCCGGACGGGAGTCGGCGTTTCTTATGGTCTGCTCTTTTTACGGGCAGCGCTTTTTGTGATCGGCATTTTTCTTGTCGCTCGCGGCCGACGCACGGACCGGGCAAACGCGGGATTACAGAACCGCAGCGGAGTAGCGCGCTGTAATAACAAACCGGGGGCTTGAGCCCCCGGTTGTTCTTGCCTGCTTACGCCGGAATTTTGTCCACCGGCAGGTTGTAACACTCAATAATGTTGTCGCGCATGATCCAACGCATCTGTTCCTTGGTCAGGCCGGCAGCGTGCTTCTCCAGCAACTCCTGCGACCAGGGCCAGGTGGCATCGCTGTGAGGGAAGTCGTTGGCCCACACCAGCCGCTTGGGATTCATCAGATTGGCGACCTGGAACGCGACCCAGTCGTCCTGGAAGGTCAGCCAGACGTTGCTGTTGATGTAGTCGCTGGGCATTTTCGCCAGGTTCTTGCCGCCGCCGAGCCAGAGGCCATGGCGGCTGTAGGCGTGGTCCATGCGGTAGGCGTAGTGGGGCAGCCAGCCGGCATCGGCTTCCGCGGCGATGAACTTCAGTTTCGGGAAGCGCTCGAATACGCCGCCCAGCACAAACAGGCCGAGCACGTCCTGCACACCGCGGATGATGTTGAGGAACCCATTGATCTTGTTGCCACGCGCTTCGAGCACGTTCTCCACGCTGCCGCCCTTGGAGGTCAGGATGTGGAACGACAGCGGCAGACCCAGGTCGGCGGCGCACTCCCAGAGGGCGTCGTACATGGGGTCGTCGTAGTCTTTGTGCTGGGGGTTGCCCGGCATCATGATGCCGACAAAACCCTTTTTCTTGCAGTCCTGCATGTCCTTGAGGGTCTGCTCGACGCTCTCGCACGAGGTCTGCCCGAGCCCGAACAAACGTCCGGCCGGCGCGCCGGTCAGATAGTTTGCCAGCCACTCGTTGTAGGCGTGCATACAGGCAGTTTTATAGGCGAAGTCGGGGTGGTTGCACAGCGCCATGCCCACGGAGGGGTAAATGATTTCCGCGACCACGCCGTCGCGGTCCTGATCGGCGACGCGGTACTTGGCGTCGTAACCGCTCTTGTGGAGCTGGTCGAAGGTACAGCCCTGACGGCGCGCCGCCAGCGCTTCCGGCGACAGACCGGCGGCGGCGACCAGGCCCAACGGGATGGTGGAAGTCATGCCGGGAATGACATAGATGTCGTTGCCGGTGGCATCGCGCTGGATGGTAGGCGCGCGATCGCGGAACTTGGGATCGATGTAGTCGGTATAGCAGTTGCCCGGCTCGACGATGTGCGAGTCGGCAGAAATCAGGCCAAAACCCAAGCTGCTCATGGTGCTTACTCCGTGGTATGGGACCGCCAGATGGCGGGTTCAGGTAATTGAGTGGAAGCATTAAAGGACGCCGATGCGCGCTTCGCGCCCCGCGTTACCGAACAGCAACCGGAGTTACCGTTCGTTAGCCCGCCGTCAATTTATGCAATCGGTTGCCATAATTCAACCCCGGCCCATGTCTATCCGCGACCGGACCAAGGATCAAAAAAGCCCCGCCAGGGCGGGGCTCGCGACCTTGGTTTACCGCACCGGTCAGGCCTTGATCTTGTCGGTGAAATGCGGCCAGACATGTTTCGTCATCAGTTCCATGTGGCGCATCATGGGTTTCTGCGGCAGCAGCTCGTTGTAATTCATCATCCAGAAGTAATCGACAGGCAGCTCCTTGAGCAAGGTTTCCAGCTTGCGCTTGACGGTATCCGGGCTACCGTAGATGACCAGTCCGCGTTCGACCAGGGAATCGAAATCGTTCTTCACCGTCATCGGATCTTCGCCGGGCAGAGTGATCGCCGCGTTGAAGCCGAACGGCTGGAAGAACTTGCACCACAGGAAAGTGCCCGCATCCAGCGCCAGCGCCTTGGCTTCCTCATCGGTATCGGCGCAGACTATTTCCCGGGTGATGCCCATTCGGGCGCCGAATTTCTGGGATTTGCCGGTGGTTTTCTCCAGCTCTTCCTGAGCCGCGCGGAACTGGCTCTTGGCCGCTTCCATGTCGCCCGCGATGATGGAAATCGGCGACACATTGTGACGCATCGCCCAGCGGATGGTTTTCTCGGAGAAACTGAAGGGCTGAAACAGATCGGGGATACGCTTGTTGTAGGTCTTGGGCGCGATGCCGATTTCACGCACGATGCCGTTGGCGTCGACACCCTGGCCGAATTCGGCGCTCACCTCATGGGCGGGCCAGTAAATGTCCGCCGGCGGAATCTGCCAGTGTTTGCCCTGGTGGGAGAAGGTGTCGTTGCTCCAGGCCTTCATGATGATGTCGAAATGTTCCTCGTACAGCTCGCGCTTGGTATCTTCGTACAGCTCGGCATTGGCCCCGCCATTCTGGCGCAATGCCTCAAAACGCTGGCCCATGACGTTCACCCAGCGCGACTGGTAGCCGCGGGCAAACCCTGAAAACGCGCGCCCCTGGGTCATCTGGTCCAGCATCGCCACATCTTCCGCGACGCGAATCGGGTGCTGGGACGGCAGCACATTACCCAACTGACCAACGCGGAGACGCTTGGTATGCAGCCCCAGATAGAGATCGAGCATGATGGGGTTGGTGGAAACTTCTTCGCCTTCGATATGAAAATGGTGCTCGGTAAAGCCGAAACCGTAGTACCCGGTTTCATCAATGTACCTGGCCTGTTCCACCAGATTCCTGAGCATGGTCTGGTACAGATCGGTGCGCACACCGGCCATGCCCTTTTCGATCTCGGCCCGCGGGCCGATGGTCGGCATCGAAAATATGCCTACTTCCATGGTCTTCTCCCCTGTAGTTGAACCGCTGTAGTTGATTTGTTGCGGTTGAACCGCACTTGCGGCAGTGCGGTTTTGTTTGGCTGAATTTATCCGGCTGGCTGGCAGCCTCTGGAATATTGGGTATAACGGAGCCGCGGTACGCTAGCAGGCGATGGCACCACCGTCCACCACCATCGCGTGACCGGTGACAAAGGACGCCTGCTCCGAGCACAACCACACTGCGGCCTCGCCGATTTCGGACGGCGCACCGAAGCGACCGATGGGCTCGAAGCCGATCATCGCCTGCTCCATCTTCGGATTGGTGGTGAACATGCGCTCCAGCATGGGCGTGCGGATCACGCCGGGGCAAACCGCATTGACGCGAATACCCTTTGTGGCGTATTCCAGCGCCGCGGTCTTGGTCAGGCCGACCACGCCATGCTTGGCGGCCACATAGGCACCGGCGTTCTTCGAGCCGACCAGACCGGCGATCGACGCGGTGCTGACGATGGCGCCGGGGCCACCCTGCTCCAGAAATTGCCGAATCTGATATTTCAGGCAGAGAAACACGCCTTTCAGATTGACGTTGTAGTTGAAGTCGAAATTTTCCTCGGTGCATTCGTGAATGCGCGTCCAGGCGCCTTCGACACCGGCGTTGTTGTAGGCACAGTCGAGCCTGCCGTACTTGGCGACCGTGGCCTTTACGAGGGCTTCCACATCGGCGCTTTTGGAGACATCGCAGCGCACGAAAGTCGCATCCCCGCCGGCGTCGCGAATCAGCTTCACCGTCTCCGCACCGGCCGCTTCCTGAAGGTCGGAAACCACCACCTTGGCGCCTTCGCGCGCAAAAATCTGTGCCGCCGCACGCCCGATGCCGCCCGCCGCGCCGGTTACCAGCGCGACCTTGCCTTGTACTGTGCCTGCCATGATCTACTCCTGTGGTTGGTTGATGAATGAATAAAGTCGAATGTTGCCGATGCCGGCTTACGCGCGCGCCGCCGGTTGCGCGGGAATCGGTTCGCTGTGCACCACGCCGCGCTTCACCAGATCATCGATGCGCGCACCGCTGTAGCCCAGGCAGTCGCCGAGCACTTGCGCATTGTGTTCGCCGAGATAGGGGGCTTCGAGATCCAGATGCGCGGGAAATTCGGAAAACCGCAACGGCATGCCCGGCGCCTGAAAACTCCCCAGGGTTCGATCATAGATCGTGCGTACCGTTTCGCGCTCGATCAGGTGCGGATGCCGGCAGGCCTGCTCGACGCTGAGAATGGGTGCCACCGGGATATGGCCTTCTTCGAGAATCCGGATCGCCGCCTCGTCGCTTTCCTGTGCCTGCAACCAGGCCTCGATGATGGCGATCAGGTCCTTCTGGTTTTTCGCGCGCATGCCGTTGTCGATATAGCGCGGATCCTCGGCGAGTTCCGGCCGGCCCATGATTTCGCAGAGCTTCGGCCACATGTGCAGGATCGGCAGCAAAAACAGGTAGGAATCCTTGCTCTTGAAGATGCCGCCAGGCGCCACCGCATAGTGGTGCGAGCCCGAGCGGGTCGGCTGGATCTCGCCCTTGCTGCACGACCAGGCCTGCACATTCACCTCGTGATAGTGGAAGTAGCTGTCGAGCAGCGAGATATCGAGGTACTGGCCCTTGCCGGTCTTCTCCCGATACAGCAGCGCGAAGGCGATGGCGCAGGCCGCGTGCACGCCGGTGCTGACATCGCCGATCGCCGCCATCGGAAACGCCGGCGGCTGGTCGGGATCGCCGATCATGCTGGTGATGCCCGAATACGCCTGGCCGATATTGTCGAAGCCGGGCAAGTGCGCGAGCGGGCCGGTCTGGCCGAACGCGGAAATCGCGCACATGACGATTTTCGGATTCACCGCCTTGATGGCGTCGTAGCCGAGCCCGAGCCGAGCCATCACACCGGGCGCGAAATTCTCGATCAACACATCGCTCTGCGCCGCCAGTTCCTTGACGATGGCGATGCCCTCCGGCGTCTTCAGATCCACCGCGATACTGCGCTTGCCGCGATTCTGCTGGACATAGTAGGCGCTGCGCCCATCCTTGCCGAGAAAGGGAAACTTGCGGCTCGGATCGCCGCCCGGCCATTCGACCTTGATTACTTCCGCGCCCGCTTCGACCATCACCCGGGTCGCCGCGGGCCCGGCCAGAAATTGCGTCAGATCCAGTACCTTGTAGCCATCCAGTACATGTTTCATGGTGCAGTCCTCGAATTATCGTTATCAGGAAGGTGCCGCATTCGCATTTAGTGTGCCTGTATTCTGCAACGCCACTTATTGGGCGAAGGAGCCGCCATCCACCGACATGGCGAGGCCGGTGACAAAAGAGGCGCGGTCCGAGCACAACCAGGCCACGGCTTCGGCGATTTCACCCGGCTTGCCCAGGCGCCCGACCGGCTCCATCTTGCGCATCATCTCGTAACCTTTCTCGGAACCGCCGACGATGCGGTTCAGCATCGGCGTTTCGATGGCGCCCGGACACACCGCATTCACCCGGATGTCCTGTTTGGCAAATTCCAGCGCGGCGGTCTTGGTCAGACCGATCACGCCGTGCTTGGCGGCGACGTAGGCATTGCCGCGCGGCACACCCACCAGCCCCGCGAGCGACGAGGTATTGACGATGGCGCCCGGCGAGCCCTGGCGCAGGAACTGCTCGATCTCGTACTTCATGCACCACCACACGCCCTTCAGGTTCACATTGATATTGAGGTCGAAATTTTCCTCGGTGCAGGTGATGGTGGTGGCACGGGTGTCGCCCTCGACGCCGGCATTGTTGAAGGCCACGTCCAGGCGCCCGAAGGCCGCGACCGCGCCCGCCACCAGGGCTTCCACCTCGGGCCCCTTGGCGACATCGCAACGCACAAACGCCGCCTGCCCGCCGGCCTGGCGGACCAGTTCGACGGTCTCTTCGCCACCTTTGACATTGACGTCGGACACCACCACCCTGGCGCCTTCGCGGGCAAAAATCAGCGCGGCCTGCCGGCCGATACCGGAACCCGAACCTGTAATCAGTGCCACTTTGTCTTGCAGATCTCCCGCCATCTCGTTACTCCGGATTGTTTGCGCAGGCCCTGCGACCCACGGCAGTTATCGTGTTCCCGCAGCTTACGCGCCGACCTCCGGGTGTCAACCGGACGACTCGACCAGTCACGGCTTTGCCGTATCATGGCAAGCCCTTGACGCGGGGCGGATGCGCCTCGCCTGACTCACTTCGCCACCGGAGGATTCCGTGCAACCACGCGCCAGCGCCGACGACCTGCTCTACGAAAAAAAGGGCAAGCTCGCCTATCTGACTTTCAACCGCCCGAGCGAGATGAACTCCATCACGCCGGAAATGCTCGCCGATCTGGAACTGATCACCGAGGACTTCAAGCAGGACAAGGAGGCCCTGGTGCTGATCGTCACCGGCGCGGGCGACAAGGCCTTCTGCGCGGGCGCCGACCTCAAGAAGACCATCACCAAACTCACCGACGACGCCAGCAGCGGCGGGCGCTTTCTCGACAATCCGCAGCAGCGCTTCTTCAGCACCTGCTACAAGCCGATCATCGCCGCCATCAACGGCTTCTGCCTGGCCGGCGGCACCGAGATCATCCAGGGCATGGACATCCGCATCGCCGCCGAGCACGCAAAGTTCGGTCTGCCCGAAGTCCATTGGGCGATTATTCCCGGCGGCGGCTCCCATGTGCGCCTGCCCCGGCAGATTCCCTACTGCCACGCCATGGACATCATCCTCACCGGCCGTCAGATCACCGCCCAGGAAGCGCTCGCTTTCGGGCTGATCAACAAGGTGGTGCCGGCCGACCAGGTAATGGCCGAAGCCGAACGCTACGCCAAACTCATTTGCAGCAATGGTCCGCTCGCCGTGCAGGCCGCCAAGGAAGCCGTCATCAACGCCTACAATCAGTCGTGGGAGGAAGCCTTCCGCACCGAAGCCCTGATCGCCGAACGCGTGTTCAAGACCGAGGACGCCAAGGAAGGTCCAAGGTCGTTCGCCGAAAAACGCGAACCGGTCTACCACGGCAGGTAATATCCCGGGTGCCGGCCGCGCTTCGTTGCGTAACCGCGATTCGCGCCGCCGGCGCCCGGTTTCCAACACCGCAGGAGAGCAGGGCGTGTCCGGCTTGCAGCAGATATCGATGCCAATTATCGCAAGTGCCGCCATCGCGCTTGCCGCGATGCCCGGCGCGGCGGCAACCTTTCCCATCGACTTGCGCCCGGACTGGGGCGATATGAAAATCGCCGCCGAAACCGGCACCATCGCAGGCGTCCGTCCGATCACCTATGTGATGCTGTCCAGCCAGGATGTGCGCCGCGCACGCTGTCGCGTGACTTTCGACATGCGCGCACTGCCCCCCGAAATTTTCCATCTTCAGCTGGCGCCGGGCAAAAAACGCGCGCTCTACTACGATCCTCCGAGAGTCATCAATCGCATGACCATCGACGTGCACTGTACTCCGACCAAGCCTGCCCCGGAGACGGATTGATGGGAGCCATGACGCCCACGGTGCGTGCCAACGTGAAGGCCTGGGAGTGCGACATCATGGCGCACATGAATGTGCAGCATTACCTCGCGCGCTCGGCGGAAACTCTCGGCCCGCTGCAGGCGCTGCTGGAACTCCCGCCCGGCACCGGCCTGCGCCACCGCGCCGAGCGCGTACTGTTCATGCGCGAGCTGCGCAATGGCGACAGCTTTACCATCGATACAGGAATACTCGCGCTCGCGAGCGACGGCCTGACCACGTTCAACGAGATGCGCAACATCGACTCCGGTGCGATCGCTGCGCGCTTCATCATCGAATTTGTCTGCACCGAGCGGGCATGCAATCGGGCAATCGAATTACCCGCTGCCGTCCGCCGTGCGGCACAAGCGCTTTTGATCGATCCGCCGGCGGATTTGCGCGCGCGGGAACCACTGCCACAACCGCCCGCCCGCGACTGGGCTACGGCGCAAGCACTCGGCCTGTTCGACACCACGCGCGGCACCATCGAACCCTGGGAGTGCGATGCCCAGGGCGAACTGCACCCGCGCTTTTTCATGGCGCGCTGTTCCGATGCCGTCACCCATTTGCAGCACCACTATGGGCTGACGCCCGAATATCGGCGGCTCCGCGGGCTCGGCAGCGCGGCACTCGAATACAACATCGAATTTCACCGCCCGCTGCGCGCCGGCGACGGCATCATCACGCGCAGCGGACTGCGCGAAATGCGCGGCAAGATTCAGTATTTCTTTCACTGGTTCATGGATGCGGCCACCCGCGAGACGGTCGCCACCGTGGAGACGGCCGGCACTTTGTTCGATTTCGAGTCGCGGCGTTCCGTCAATATTCCGGACGATCTGCGCGAACTGGCCGCGCCGCATATCAAGCGGTTCCAGTCGCCCGTCACAGGGCATTGAGTGTCAGTTTGGCGCTCAGCGCCGGCTGTCCGGTCGCGCCATCGGTCACCAGAAAAACGCGTTCCGGCGTCAGACCACCGCTGTCGACGAGATAGGCTTTGACCGTCAGGGCGCGCTGGCCGGCAAGCGCGGACAGCGCCTTCTCCGGAACTTCCTCCCGCGCCAGCAGCTCGTGCTGGATATGGTCGTGGAGTGCATTGTCGATTTCGGCATCGGCGGGTTTCTGGCCGCCTTCACCGAGCGCGGTGTCGATGAGCTTGCGCCGGGTTTTGGCACTCTCTCCCGTCGTACTTTCGTAGAGCGCGTAAAATTTCTGCCGGAAATCCTTGCTGGCAACGGCGGTGCTTATTCCCGGCCATGACGAATTGCCGTCGGCGCCGCCACCGCTGAACAACGCACCGAGCCGATGATCGAGCTCCATCTGCGCGAGCGCTTTGGTGTCCTCCATCGGCAGGGTATTGCCGGTAACATCGAGGCGAAGTTGCGGTCGCGCGGCGAGGGCTTTGCCAAGCTGGTCCAGCTTGGCTTTTTCGCGTGCGTCGAGTTGTTCCGATCCGGCGGCGAACGCGATGGCGTCCAGGGGACCATGGTCTTCGCCGCCGCCCACCAGACCCGCGATCAGGTTGAAGGGCGCGCTGACCGCTTTGACGATCAGGTTCTTGAACGCCATGAAGACGAGCCCGCCAACGCTGAAGCTCGGCTCGTTGACATTACCCTTCACTTCCAGCCCGAGGTCGATGACACCTTTGCTGTCCTTCAGCAGGGCGAGCGCGAGGCGCAGCGGCAGGTCAGTGGCTTTGGGACTTTCTACGCGCTCGCCAAGCTCCATCTGGTTCATCACGATATGGTTCTGGCCCAGCATCTGGCCGTTTTCGAGCTGGTAGTGGAGATCGACCGAGAGCTGCCCCTGCTTGATCCGGTGCCCCGCATAGACGCCTGAATAAGGCGTCAAGGTCGTCATTTCGAGATTTTTGAATGCGAGTTTCATGTCCAGGGCCGGCGCAGCCTTGAAAGGATCCACCACTCCCGCGATGGTTACCGGCGCATAGCGATCCACCTGGCCAACCAGATCGACAGCAATCGGCTTACCGGTGCCGGAATCGATGTTCCTGATCGCACCCTTGAGGTTGAAAATTCCGACGCGGAAATCCGGAGTCATGGTCAGATCCGCGAAATAAGCCGCGCTATCGGCGATGGCAACGCGATCGATCACGATCGCCATGGGTGACGCCGGGGCGGGCGGTGTCGCAGGTGTGGATGGCATCCCGGAAGTCGCGGAGCCCGGGGATTCCGGCGCAGTCACCAGCAGCTTTTCGACATTGGTGGTGCCATCCGCGCGAATCGCGAAACGACCATAGAGTTGATGGAACTCGACGCTGTCGATCGCAACACGGTTGGCGGCCTGCTGAAAATTCAGATTTTTTACCGCGAGCTGCTTCCAGCTCAGAAATTCCCGATTGAAACGATTATCGGTGGTATGGAGATCGTCAATGCCGATATCGCCCCGATAACTCAGCCCGCTGCTTTGCCCGGTCTCCGGATAAGTCAGGGTGCCAGCCGTGCTCGCGACACCGCTGTGCAACTGGACATTGATGGCCCGACTGAGGTAGGGCTGAAATCCGGCGAGCGGAATCTTGTCCGCTTCGATGTTCAGTGTCGCCTGGACCGGCGCGAGGCCGACGGGCCCGCCGATACGCAGCCGGCCATCGCCATTGACGCCGCTGGCGATGGCGAGCTGAACCGGTTGACTGTTGTCGCTACGGAAATTGTCCAGCGTCACCCGCAGCGGGTCGAGTGCGACGGTCACCGGAGGACTCGGCCCCTGATCGGTGAGCTCGACGCGAAAGCCATCCAGGCTGGCCGTGGCAAGCGTAGTCAGCCAGGGCTTTGCGCCCGCCGTTGCCGGACCGGGCTCGGCAGCGACGCCAGGCGTGAACAACCGGAGCAAATCGAATTCGCCGGCGGCAGAGACCATCCCGCTGATCTTGCCGCCGCTGACGGCCACCCGGTCGATGCCGATGGTTCTGTCTGCGGAGTCCAGGCCGATACCATCCACCTGCACGCTGGCGATCGCGATCGGCGTGGCATCAGGCACGGCTTTATCGGCAATGGCGATGTCGCCGAGCGTCAGCGCAGCGTCGGACACATTGACCCGGAGCGCGCTGCCCGCCGGATCCGCGCTCGTGGCCAACCGGTAATCGAGGTGGGCGGCGAGTGTGCCGCGAACCAGGCGAAATGGCAGCGCCTCGGCCGCGAAGCGCGACAGCCCGGCAAGGTCGAACCCGCTTGCCTGGATTTTTCCGCTCGACGCCAACACCGGCAGACTGAGGTCGCCCTGCCAGTGGAACTGCTCGCCTGCCTCGCCCTTGATCGTCAACTCGGCCTGGGTCCGTGCCTTCTCCTGCGCGCGGGTGCTGAAGGCCGTGACGCTGAAATTGACGGGCCGGTATTTCAGCACCGGTGCATCGGCGTGAGTATCGTCGCGGTAAACCAGCTCGCCGTCGCTGACGCCGAGTTGCTGAATCAGGATGGCGGGCAGCACCGCAGCGGACGCGGGCTCGGCGGCGGCTTGCGCCGGCGCGGCGGTGCTCAGCAAGCTGGTGAAATTGAAGGTTTCCGCCGTCAGGCGGTGAATCCGCACCCGCGGCCGGGTCAGGCGGATCTCGGCAAAGGCCAGTGCGCGCCTGAACAGCGACGCCGCCTCGAAGTCGACGTAAAGGCTGTCCCAACCGGCGAACGGTTCGCCATTTTCTTCTTGCAGATTCAGGCCGTTGACGGTCAGCGCCAGTCGCAATGGATCGAATTTCACTGCTTCGACCGAAATGTCGCGGCCGGTGGCCTGACGTGTCTTGGCAATCAATTGCTGCTTGATGATCACGGGGGCCAGCAGGAAACCGAGCAGCAGGTAAAGCGTGAACAGCCCCGTAAGCACGATGGCCCAGCGTTGGGGTCTGGAGCGCCGGCGCCACAGTGTCTGTTTTGCACGCTGCCATGGAGTTGCGGTGGCCACGGCCATCAGGAGATACCTCTCGTTCCCGGGGGCGTTACCGCGGTCTACGCCATCACTATCGGCAGCGCGCGTAAGCCGCGGCTTTTTCAACAAGCTCTAGAAACCCACCAGATCGGTGACCGGCATCACCGGCGCTGCGCCGGTGATGCGCTCCAGCGTCTTGCCGATCACATCGACATCGTTGTCGAAACCGCCGTGAGCCGCGCGCTCGCGTTTGTCCGCGGCGTTGACGGCACCGCGCCGCGCGAAAAACCGGTCGTTGTCGTGGCGGGTCAGCCGCTTTTCAAGCCGGTGAGCTTCCGCCGCATTGCGCCAGTTGGCAAGCGCCTCCCCGGTGTCGGGTGATCCATCCCAGCCCTTGTAATTGCGATCGAAGACATTGGCGAGCCCGAGAATGGGCACGCGCTTGTCGGTTTCCAGTGCATGGGATACCAGATACAACAACGATTTGCGATAGATGGAGACGACATTGTCGTCCTGTTCGCGGGCATCCGACAGGATGTCGAGGTAGAGATTGTCCATGATCGCGGGCGACGGCGCGTAATAGCGGTTGGCGAAATCCACCGTGCAGGCGGGCGCATACAGATGGACTGAGCGGATGTGTCGATCGAGGTCCCTGCCGGTGAAATTGGCGATGAGGTGGCCGAGCACGATGGCGCCCGCGGAATGCCCCACCAGGTGCAGCTCGAACGCGTCGCCCCAGCCGCTCGCGAGCGCCTTCAGCGCGTCGCCGAGCAGATCCCCGCCACGGCCACTCCGCGCGGCCAGCTCGGCGTTCTCCTTCATTTCGCTCCACAGCGGCCGCGCCGCAAAGCGGCCAACGGTGTTCTCGATAATCGGATCGGTCACCGCGTCCGCAACACCACCCACCCGTTGCGCCGTGCCGGGAATCTTGTCCGCCAGCGCGTTACCGATCGATTCCAGCAGCCCGCTCTTCCACACCAGGAACAGTGGGTAGCAGCCGTTGGCCAGGAAGTAGCGGCCCAGCGCGCGGGCACGCTTGATCGCATCGGCCTCGCTGTTGAGGCCCCCATGGGCGTAGATGACGAGCCGTTTGCGCGCGTGACCGGACGCGCGAAACCAGGCATCCGGCAGCACGGTGGCCTGGTGATGCAGGGTACGGTTGACGCCATCGACGGTATCGAAATGGTTCACGCGGCCATTGTTGCCGAGCACGATGCTGTGCCGGTACGCGGTTTCCTCGCTCCACCAATCCGCGGGTGCGGCGGCGGCGCGACCGGCGGCGCCGCCGCTGGTTGCGAAACGTCCCGCAACCACGCCCGGCACGCCGAGCGCGGCGACCCAGGCATCCATGCCATTGGCGAGCCAGTCGGCGTAGCCGAGCACGGCGAAACCACCGGCACCCCACTGGGGACCCCAGGAATTCTGGATCACGAAACCGGTGCGGTTGAAGCCGATCAGTGCAAAGGCGTGACCGCCGCCGCGGGAGGGCACGCCGTCAAAGTCGATCACCGGCAGATCGGCGTGGGATGCCGGCAGTTTGGCTGTGCCGACGGTATCCCAGCCGGCATGGGTATTCGCCGACACATAAATCGCGCCGACTTCCTGAATCGCCGCTTGCAGGTCGGTGATGGACTGGCGTTCGATGCGGTAGTAGACCCCGAGCGTGGTTTCCAGTGCCTCGGTATCCCAACCGGGCACCGGCAGCGTGTCGATTCCCGGCTGGTAGTCCCACTTGGCCTCATGACAGACACCGTTGTGGTACCAGCCCTTCAGCGCGCCCCGGCAGCTCGATCCTTCGTAATTCTCGCCTTCGTATTCGTCGAAGCGGCGCGCGAAGTGATACAGCATGCGCGGACTGATCCGCGCAAAACGCTTGGGCATGCCGGCGGATCGCCAGCGCAGATAATTGATGACACAGGCGAGGCCAAAACCGGTGCAGGCACCCTCCTGGCCCTGATCGAGAATCAGCTTTGCCTGGGTGTAGTGGCCCAGCGAGCGGGCGATATCGGCGTCGGCGGGAAGTGCCTGCGGCAGACTGCGCGGTGGCGGGATGTAGGCGCGGTCGCGGAGATCTCGGGGATCGGGTTTGACATCCAGCCGGGCCTTGCGGGAGACCATCGCGGGGGACGCTGCCGTCTTGCGTCGCACACCCGCCAGCGCTGGCACAGGCACCGCTGCCGCCCAGAGGGTGCGGGCCCTGGTGACGACGTCGGAGAAGGGAACCAGTCCGTGACTGCCACCGTTCACGACTTTGCGAGCCGCGCGCAGATCATTCGCGGCAAGTGCCTTGCGGAGGCGATCCTGGTGCGTGTCGATGAAGGCCGCCAGCAGACAGGCCGCCACTTCCGGCGCACAACCGGCGTCAGGGTTTTCGGCCAGCGCGATATCAAGCAGCGCGCCGTAACGCGCGTAGTTGGCGCGTCCGGTCAATTGCACATAGCCACGTCCGCAATAACGCCTGCCGTCGCCGGGATCCCGGTTGCCGAGTTGTTTGCCCAGCCGGGTAGTGGCGTCGTAGGCACTGAAGGGCGGCTGGCCAGCCAGCGTGTTGAAGCGCGACGGCAACTCCGCGATGGGCACAAAGCCTTCGGTCTCCGCGCGGATGGTGCCGAGCGCAACGGCGACCATGTCCGGGTCGGTCAGGCCGAAGGCGCCGAGCGCGGCAGCGACGTAGGGCAGATTATTGGCGATGTTGGCGGATTTGGTGAACGGGAAGAGCGTGCTCACGGTTGCGGAGTCGAGGCTGACGGTGAACCTGGCCGGCGGTGCCAGCTTGAGCGCGATCTGGGCGCGGGGGCCGGCAATGCCATCGGCGACCAACCCGACACTTCCCTGCCAGGCGCGCAACGCGGTCTCGGTATCGGCGTCGAAAGCATCGGCGTCGAAAGCATCACCATCGGCAAGGCCGGGGTAGGTCTTCGCGGCATCGCCGAGCACGTCACGCAGCGACTGCTTGAGCTGGACGACGGCTTCGCCCCTGTTGCCGCGCATCAACAGCAGCCGCCTTATCGTTGTACGTTCCATAATCCCATCCCTGTCGTCATAGCCATGGCAAATACGCTCCGGAGTACGGGCGGGCCAGCCCGGCATTCTCCGGGGAGACCCTGAATGATCCGCCGCCGTGCGTGAATCGCGCCGACCCGTCAACCGGCCATCAACGGCGTCAGATTGTTCCGGGCCGCCCTGCCTCGTCAAGAAACAGGATGCCCGATTCACCGGTTACCAACGAGTTTTTGAAGTCAGTCACGTTGATTGATCGCATAACCCGCGCCGCTTCGCAAGAACGGCAGCCGCAGCACCCCGGAGAGGCGCGCGACCAGGCGCGGATCGCGGGGCGCGTGCAGCCCGATGATCATGCCGGGATGGCCAGCGCGCGGTTGATCGCGATAGGTGCCACAGAGGCGATCCCACCAGGGCAGATTGAACCCGAAGTTGCTGTTGGTCTCGTCGCTGTGAACCGAGTGGTGCACCCGATGCATGTCGGGAGTGACCACCAGCCAGCGCAACCGGCGGTCGAGCGCGCGCGGCAGACGCACATTGCCGTGATTGAACAGCGCGGTCGCATTCAGCAGTACTTCGAACAGAATGACCGCGGCCGCGGGCGGGCCCAGCAGCAGGATCACGGCGCATTTGATCAGCAGCGACAGCAGGATCTCGACGGGATGAAAACGCACGCCGGTGGTGGTGTCGAAATCGACATCCGCGTGATGAACAAGATGCAGCCGCCACAGGATGGGCACGGCATGGAACATCAGGTGCTGCAAGTAGATCGCGGCATCCAGCACCACCACTGACACCACGAGCGCGACCCAGCCGGGCATCGCGACCTGATTGAACAGTCCGGAACCTTCACGCGCCGCGAACAGCGCCACGCCGGTCGCCGCCACCGGCACCAACAGCCGCGCTGCCAGGCTGCCCAGCACCATAAGTCCCAGGTTGCTGAACCACCGAGTCGATCGGGGCAGCGCGAGCGCGCGCCGCGGCGCAATCCGCTCCCACAGTGCCATGGCCGCGAGCACGGTCAGAAAGCAGCCGAGCCTGATCATCGCCTCGTGCGCGCTCAGCCAGACGGCCATGACGACTCAGCCGGCGCGACAGCGATTGAGGATGGCGTCGAACTGTGCCGGGGCCACTTTCTGGATCGACAGCCGGCTTTTGCTCACCAGTTCCATGTCGGCGAACAGGGCATCGGCCTTGATCGCCTTGAGGGTCAGCGGCGTGGCGAAAACCTCCTTGAACAGGAGATCCACCAGCACCCAACGGGGCTGGTCGGGCGTCGACCTGGGATCGTAGTAGCGCGCATCCGGATCAAACTGGTAGGGGTCGGTGCGCGCTGCGCCGCACACTTCCGCCAGCCCGACCACCGCCGGCTCGGCGCAGCTCGAATGGTAGATGAGCACCTGATCGCCCACCGCGACCTCGTCGCGCAGCCGGTTGCGGGCCTGGTAATTGCGGATGCCGTCCCAGCCGCAGCGCCCTTCGCGCTTCAGGTCCGCGATGCTGTAGGTCTCGGGCTCGGTCTTGAACAGCCAGTGCTGCATTGTCGTCATCTCCCGGGGCACGCGCCCTCATGCACTGCGATCGCCCGCCAGCCCGGGCACCGGGGGATGAACGCCAAAAATACGGTCCAGATGGGCTTGCGGCAACGGCCCGGTCACCAGCGACACCCCCGCCGTCACCAGGATGCAGAAGCCCTCGGCGATTGTGGTGCAGGCAAACGGGTTGTTGGCCTGGCTCGCGACCCAGAACAGCGCCTGCGCCAGTGGATTGCCGTCAACCGCGCCGCCCGGCAGCCAGGCCTGGCGCAACACCGTAAAGGCAAAGGCGCCGGCAATGAATCCCCACAGCGCGCCCTGCCGGGTCACCCCGCGCCAGAACACGCCGAGAATGAGCGGACCCACCAGCGCCGCCATCAAACCGCCCAGACCCACCCAGACCATGAGCGCGATGTTCTGGCCGATCGACGCCCAGGCCAGCCACGCCGCACCGATCATGACCACCACCACGCCCCAGCGACTGATGCGCAGGACATTGCGATCCACCTGCTCCGGCGTTGCCTGCGGGTGCAGCAGCGGCACCAGACCACGGCGATAGATGTCGTTGGCGAACACCTGCGAGATGGAGATCACCAGGCCGTCCGCCGTGGACATGATGGCCGCCAGGATGCCGGCGCCAAACAGTGCCGCCAGCCAGGCCGGGAACACCTCGATCAGCAGCATCGGAATCGCCTGGTTGGGATCCCCCGGCGCCGTCAGCAGGCGGTCGCCCAGCACGGCGCGGGCCAGCAGACCACCGAGGATCATCGCGCTCAGCACCAGACCGAATACCAGGCACAGCAGCATGAAGCGGGTATGGCCGACACCCTCGCGCAGCGCCCAGATCTTGTTGCCGATATGAGGCAGCATGCCAAGCGACACGTGAGCGAGAAAAATGGCGCTCAGATCCCACCAGGAATCGAACAGGGACGAACCGGGATAGAACAGTTTCACCGTGTGCGGATCCAGTGCGGCCAGGCGGTCGAGCACACCCCCGAACCCGCCGGGCACCCCGACACCGAACGCGAACAGGCCGATGATCACCGCGGCAAGCACGAGCATAATGGCGCCCTGGATGCCATCGGTGAGGATGTCGGCGTGCGCGCCCCCGAGCACCACATAGACCAGCAGCACCGCCGCGGTCACCCCGAGTGCCCAGCCGGCGTCGAGCCCCAACAACTGCTGAAACATCACCAGCCCGGCCAGCAACTGGGCCGCAAGATAGAACAGCAGCACCAGCGAAAACACCGCGACCACGATGCGCAACGGATCCGACTGGTAGCGATCGCCTATGAATTCCGGAATCGAGCGATTGCCAAAATGGTGACCGGTGCGCTGGACCTGCTTGAAGCAGAACCAGATCCCCAGGTAAACGGCGAAGGGGTATACCAGCGCATAGCCCATGGCGGGCATTCCGTAGATGTAGCCGAGCCCGGGAATGCCGAGAAAGGTGGCGCCGGAAGCCGTGGTCGCGGTCATGGCAAGCCCCAGGAACCACATGCCGTAGCCGTTGCGCGCGGTCGAGAAGTCATCGCTGCCGGTAACACGCCGCATGCCCATGTAGCCAAGCCCGAGCATCAGGCCGATGTACAGAATCAAAAACACCCAGGACCAGACCAACAGGGGCGTCATGCCTACCTCAAGTGAACAGTCGTTGATAACACGCGATGCACGCGCAGACGGGCTTCAGGTCGTTGCCGGGTCAGGGTTTCAGTGCCGGCACCACTTCGGGAAACTCCCGCCGGGCGTGCCAATCGAGCCCGAGAGCACCGCCCAGCATTCGCCAGTAGAGGAACGGCAGATAGTATTTTTTCAGCCACCAGTACATGCGCCGCGGAATGCGCGGATCGAGGGGAAAACTGGGCGCGACGACGCCGTCGTAAAGAAACTCGGCGAGCATGATCTTGCCTTTGGAGGTGGTGAGCGGGCAGGAGGCATAGCCGTCGTAGCTTTTGGTCTCGCCTTTGCCATGGAGCAGTTGCAGCAGGTTGGCGACGGCGACCGGCGCCTGGCTGCGCACCGCCGCCGCGGTCTTGCTGTTGGGTGTCGTGGTGCAGTCGCCAAGCCCGAACACATTCTCGAAGCGGGTGTGGCGCAAACTGTATTTGTCGACGCTGACCCAGCCCGAGGCGTCCGCCAGCGGACTCGCCTTGATGAAATCCGGCGCCGACTGCGGCGGCACCACATGGAGCAGGTCGAATGGCTGCTCGATGCGCTGCTTGCTGTCGCCGCTGGTCACCTCGAAGGTGGCGCGCCGCGCGGCGCCGTCCACCGCCACCAGGTTGTTACTGAAGTGCGGCTGGATGCCGTAGTGGGCGACCACCTCGTCGAGCGCCCTGGCGTAGAAAGGGATTCCAAACATCGCCGGCCCCGGCGTGAAGAAATGCATCCGGGTGTCGACGCGCTCACGCCGACAGTGATCCGCCGCCAGATAGAGGATTTTCTGCGGCGCGCCGGCGCATTTGATGGGCATCACGGGCTGGGTGAACAGCGCCTGCCCACCGCGCAGGTTGCGGATGCACTCCCAGGTGTAGGGCGCGAGATCGTAGCGGTAATTGCTGGTCACGCCGTTTTTCCCGAGCGTCGCCTCCAGTCCTTCGATGCGACCCCAGTCGAGCTGGAGTCCGGCGGCGACGACCAGATAGCGGTATTCCACCCGCGCGCCGGATGCGAGTTCGACGCGGTTGTGTTCCGGATCGAAACCGGCGGCGCGCTCCCGGATCCACGTCACCCCGGCCGGCATATGGCGCGCGGTGTCGCGCCGGGTCTTCTCGATCGCGTAAGCGCCGCCGCCCACCAGGGTCCAGGCCGGCTGGTAATAATGGTGTTCGGAGGGTTCGATAACGGCGATATCGAGATCCGCCTGGGCGGCCTTCAGCAAAGCGGCCACGGTCAGGCCGGCGGCGCCGCCACCAACGATGACCACGACATGGCGCGAGATGGGTTCATTCATGAGACAGCTCCTTGTTTGCACTGATGGATGCCTGCGTAACCGACCGGCTTGCAGCCTTGATTAATAAAAATCTAATATAACCAATACATCCACCATTCTTGATTCTGATTCTAAGGCGTCCGGGGCCCGGGTTTCATCTCCGCGCCACTTTACCCGAGCGGAGGTTACCCATGGCAGCCAATGACGCCACACGCCAAGCGAATCCCTGGCTGCTCCGTTGCCGCCGGGCATTGCCCTTGTGCGCGGATCTGCGCACCCTGGACCGCCACGGCCTGATCCAGGACCTACTGGCCGGCACCATCACCGCCATTCTGCTGATCCCGCAGGCACTGGCCTACGCCCTGCTCGCCGGACTGCCCCCGGAGGTGGGACTCTACGCCAGTATCGTCCCGCCATTGGTCTATGCACTGCTGGGCACGAGTCGCACCCTGGCGGTGGGGCCGGTGGCGGTGGCCGCCGTGATGGTGGCCGCCGCGCTGACGCCCTATGCGGGTGGCGACCCGGACAAGTACCTCACCGGTGCCATGATTCTGTCCGCCCTCACCGGAGCGATTCTGCTGGCGCTGGGGCTGTTGCGGCTGGGCTGGCTGACCGCGTTCATCAGCCACCCGGTGCTGTCGGGTTTCACCACGGGCGCGGCGATCTTCATCATCGGCACCCAATTGGCTGCGCTCAGCGGCATTGCGGTGGCGCGGGATGCCGATTTTTTCGGTGTATTGGCAACCGTAGCGCGGCAGATCAGCCATATCAATTCGATCACCACCGGCTTCGGCTTCGCGGCAATGGCATTGCTGCTGTTCGCGCGCCAACCCCTGGTACGGCTGCTCACCGCGCGCGGCGTCAACCCCCAGACCGCCGCGATTCTCGGTCGCACCGCACCCCTGGTCGTGGTTGTCGCCGCGATTCTGGCCGCCGCCCTGCTGGACGTACACGGCCGCTCGGGTGTGGCAGTGGTGGGCGCGGTTCCGGTGGGTCTGCCTGAATTGCGACTGGATTTTCTCGCCCAGCCCGGCTGGCTCGTGCTACTGCCATCCGCCGCACTGATCGCGCTCATCGCCTATGTGGAGAGCATCTCGGTTGCCAAGGCACTGGCGTTCCGCCGCCGCGAGCGCATCGATCCGGACCAGGAATTGCGCGCTCTGGGGGTCACCAATATCGTCGCCGCCTGCGCCGGTGCCATGCCGGTGGCTGGCGGCTTTGCCCGCTCCATGGTGAATTTCGACGCCGGCGCCCGCACCCAGGTCGCCGCCATCATCACTGCATGCTGGGTAGCGCTCGCTGCGCTGCTGTTCACCGGACTGCTCACCGATCTGCCCAAAGCGGTGCTGGCCGCGATCATCGTGGTCGCGGTGTGGCAGCTCATCGACTTCGCGGGGTTGCGCCACACCTGGCGTTACGACCGTGGCGACGGTGCAGCCCAGGGCGCGACCCTGATCGGGGTGCTGGTATTCGGCATCGAGCTCGGTCTGCTGATCGGCGTGGGATTGGCGCTGGTACTGTTCCTGTACCGCACCAGCCGCCCCCATATCGCCGTGGTGGGGCGGATTGCCGGCACCGAACATTTCCGCAACATCCACCGCCATGTGGTCGAGACTTGGCCCGGCCTGTTGCTGGTACGAGTGGACGAAAACCTGTACTTCGCCAATGTGCCCAAGGTCGAATCCGAATTGCAGAATCTGGTGGTCGACCGGGAAGGCTTGCACGATTTGGTACTGATTTTCTCCGGCGTCGCCTATATCGACGCCAGCGCCCTGGAGATGCTGGAGAATTTCGAACTGGGACTCGCTACGGCGGGAGTCCGCCTGCATCTGGCAGAAGTGAAGGGGCCGGTACTCGACCGACTGCGCAACAGCGAACTCTTGACCCGTCTGGGCGCGGAACGCATGCATCTTTCCACCGAGCAGGCCGTCGCCGCCCTTGCCGCGACGCGCTGAGATGGCATCGGCTCCCGCATCGGGCAGACCGCGGCGGCGCCTGCGGCGCATCGTTGCCGCGGCCGTGCTGGGAGCCCTGGCGCTCGCCGCACTGGCCGGCATGCCGGCGGTTCACCGCGGCCATGAGGCGTTGCTGATCCTGCTCGATATCCAGGCCGGCGCGGGCCCGAGCCGCCTGAAACACCATACCCGGGACCCGGTGCGCAGCGCAGCCGATTTCCGCATCGAGGGTCGCGACCACCAGGCCGATCATTACCAGCCCGCGGACCGGGCGCCGCGCGCCACCCTGGTGCTGCTCCACGGACTGACGCCCGCGGGGCGGCGCGAGCCGCGTCTGGTGCAGTTCGCCACCACCATGGCCCGCGCCGGGTTCCGCGTCGTGGTGCCGGACCTTCCGGGAATGCGTTCACTCTCTGTCGGAACCGAAGACATTCGCGATATCACCGACACCCTGCGCCAGGTGCTGGACCCGGAAGCGGATCTCGACTGCAGCTCCGTGGGATTGATGGCCTTCAGCTTCGCGGTTGGCCCCGCGCTGATCGCGGCGCTCACGCCCGAAATACGCGAACGCGTGGCGTTCGTGGTCGCCGTGGGCGGCTACTACGACCTCGCCGACGCCATCACCTATGCCACCACCGGCTACGACCCCATTTCGGGACAGCGCGGCACGCTCCCGGCGCCGGAAGGAAAATGGTGGTTGCTGCAAAGCCAGAGCCAAAGACTGACGCGACCGGAGGATCGCGCGCTGCTCGATGCCCTGGCACAGCGGCGGATGCGCGATCCGACCGCGGCGGTAGACGATCTCCTGTTGCAACTGAGCCCTGACGGGCGCGCGGTTCATGCGCTGGCCGCCAACACCGATCCGGAGCGCGTCAGGGAGCTCATCCGCCAACTACCGGCGGCAATTCGCGATCAACTGCGCGCGCTGGACCTGTCCCAGCAGAACCTGGAAGCGCTGCGCGCGCATCTGCTGCTGATTCATGGCCGCGACGACAACGTCATCCCGGTGGGACACAGTCGGCGCCTGCTGGCGCGGTTGGGAAAAGATCGGGCGAGCCTGTTCGAACCGCGCGGCCTCGATCATGTCGATGTCACACCCGGGTTGCGCGATACCTGGCAGCTCTGGCAGGCGACCCGGGAATTGCTGTGGCTGGCCGATGGCCGCGCGCGCGAACCTGCCTGTTGAGCGAGCCGGCCATTAACCGCCGGTTCGGCTGATCGTCCGCAACGATCTCCGCGGAACTCTCAACAATTGCCTTTCTTGGCCTGTCCGGGCGGGCAGAAACGACTGCCATGACGATGGTTGTCTGCATGGTAATGTCCACCATCGTCATGCCGGTCGCGGTAATGATGGTCGCGAAAGATTCATCTACTACCCAATCACAACGGCGCCGGCGTGGGGGTTGTCTCACAACCTCGGCAACCTACTTACGAACCCAGCCGTTTGCGCCTTCCACCCACCAGCCTTGCGGAGCACGTTCGATGAAGCGTGCGGCGAAGGTGGCGCGGATATCCGCTTCCCACTCGGGGTGGTTGTTGGCACGGGCAATTTCGCGGTAGAGCGCGGCGCGGTCGGCGTTCTCCGCCGCGATCAGCCCATTGACCCGGCCGCGCTGGGGCAGCGCCACTTGTGCGGCATCGCGCAACACCAGATTGCCGCTGGCCGCCTGACCCACCGCGCCGGACTCGTAAAACGGCGTCAACTCGGTGTGGCGCGCCTTCATCGCATCGGTCAGCGCGCGGATGGCCGGGGTGTCGATATCGAGGTTGGCCTGGGCGAACGCCAGCCCTGTCGTCAGTGCAAATACCAATGCGGCGAGAATGCGCGATGGCTTTTCGAGGTGTCCTCGAACCCGATTCATTGTGTTTCTCCAGTTTTTTCGGCCCCGGCAGAAGGTGGCTGAGCATCTTTCCGGAGCTGCCAGACCTCATCGATCACCCGATCCGCCGCCCGCTCGGCCGCGGCGGCAGGGAAGTAGATGTTGATGGTAACGCAGGCCGCCAGGACGCCGGCCATACCCGTTACCCAGGCAACCTTACCGACAGTTTTCATCCGGTTTCCTCTACGCTCCGCAAAAAGCATCCCGCTTATTCCACAACCGGTGCCGTCTCGACCGCGGTCACACGACCCAAGCGGGTAATCAGCTCGTCCCAATCGACGCGGCGATTGTAGCCGACCACATCCAGGGCCGGGATGCCGCCGCCCTGGATGATCAGGAAGCCGCCATCGGGTCGGGCGCGCCCGGACTCGATCCCATCCATCCGGCATACGCCATTTTTCAGCACACAGGACAGTCCGATGCGCCGATAGCCGAAACTGTCGAAGTACTTCAACACGCTGCGCTGGATGGCGTTGACAACGCCGGCGCCGCCGAGCGTGCCGATGTTCTGCACGGCACGCTGACTGATGCGGCGGCGGTAGCGCCCGGGACTGCTCTCGACACGAGCCTCGAAGCCTACCGGCCGCCAATTCGCGAGTTCGAGGCGATGTATCCGGGCGTCGATACGGCCCGTGATACTGCCGAAGTCGAAGGAGTCGGTGAGCATGCCGAGATCGATACCCTGCGCCTTCATTTCGGCGCGTGCATAGGCACCGACACCGAAAGGCTCGATCAGGCGCAGGTCCGTGATGGCGATGGCGCCGTCGAAAATGGCAATGACGATTTCACCGTCGGCGGCGATCTCTCCCGGTCGCACCCGCACCCGGGGCAATACTGCCGACAGCGCCCCGCCCATGACCGGCAGCCCCAGGGCCGCCGACAGCCTGGGCATGGCGATGGGATCGATCGCCGCGCGGCCCTCCCCGTACCAGCCGCCGGCTTCACGGTGCCATGCGAGGTCCTCCAGGCGCAGCCTGCCGTCCAACACCGGAATGACGACGGGTTCGACGGTCGCGGATTCAGTGTCGGCCCGCGCGGCGATGCCGAACGCACCGAAGTAGAGCGCCTGCCAGCGCCCACCGGAGATGTCGAGCTGCACCGATCCGGAGCCGCCGTCGCGCCAGGACAGCACCCCGTTCGCAGGCCCCAAGACGAAATCGAATCCCGAGTGCCCAATGCTGACTCCGGCGAGCTCGGCTGCCACTGTGGTGAGCCGACCCATCGCCAGCGTCGCAGTTGCGTGCGCGCGGCCCTCAAAAGTCAGCTTGTCCGCCAGGGCCGGCGCCAGCAGGGGCGCCAGAAAGCGCGGGCCGAACACAGCGAGATCCTCCGCTTCGACCGCCAATTCCATGTCCCCGATAGCGAAGGAGGCGAGCGAGAGATCGCCACGGGCGCGCACGACACCGACTCCGGCCATGGCAATATCCATGTTTTCGACTCTGATCCGATCGGCAGCCAACACGCCTTGCGCCGCCAACCTTGCCGGGGCGGGGACATAGATCGGATGAACGTAGAGCCCCCCCTGGCGCCAGTCCAGTTGCGTCTTCCAGTTCCAGCCGTCGGCGACAGGTTGCGCACTCGCGACCAGATCCAGCGCCAGTGCTTCGCCGGCCTGCCGTCCGTCACCGCTGGAAAAAGCGCCGTTGGTCAGCGTGCAGGCGAGTTCTGCGGGTATCGGCCGGGCGTTTACGGGCACTTTCAGCGCACAGTCGACCGTCCCCTTCGGGCTCAAGGCGGCAAAGTCCGGCAGCCAGGGTTTGAGGAACTTGAGATCGAAACCATTGATGCGGATCGTCAGGCCGTCCGACACCAGTTCGGCCGCCAGTCGGCCGCCGCCCGCCAGACCCACCGTCAACTGCCCGCTTTTGCCATCCGGACTCATGGCGAACTCGGCCCGCGCGTCGCTCAGAGGTTCCGGCGCGCGCAACGATCCCCGCTTGCAGCGGATCTGTTCCGCGTTCCACTCGAAGACGGCACAGCGCAGTTCCAGCCCGCGCACCGACACACTGCCCAGCGTCAACGCTCCGATATCGACAGTGGCGCTGCCCTCGCTCAGGCGAATCTTGAGGTCATCGAGCACCAGCCCCGGATACTGAATCCGCCCGATCCCCAGCACAACCGACCAGGGCTGTGGTGCGGAACCACCCGCTGTGGTGGCCGCCAACAGCGCAGCCGTGAACGCCACTGTCAGTGCGGCAAGTGCCCGGGCCGGCCGCCGGTGATGTGTCCGCCCGGGAGCAGGATTGGCCGGATTCAGCAGCAGGCTGCCGCTGCCTCCCCCGCCGCGCTCTCGCTCGCGCGCTCGAACGGCAGACCGCCGCCACAGCCTTCGAACAGGCCGAAGTGACGGCTGAAATCACCATGGAACTCGAAGTGGGGGGCAAAGCGGGTGTCGGCCAGCATGCGCCAGGTGTTGCCGCACACCGGAAAGACGCGACCGGTTTCGATGCGGTGGTGTTTGTCGAGTACGAAACGGTCGGGGTGGTCGGGCACTGTGCCGCGATAGATCACCGCCTGGCCGTAATCCTCGCAGGCACTTTCCAGCGCATCGAGCCTGAACAGGCGGTAGGTGGCCGAATGGAAGCCCACATTCCCCACCCGCGCGGCGAGCGCCGGGTCGGTGACAACGAGCGGACGATCCTCGACCAGGCGTGGGTCGGCAAAACCCTGGCGCTGGGCGAGGCGCAGAAAATCGTTCCAGTAGAGCGCGCCACCGAGGCATTCGCCGTACAGCTCGGGATCGTTGCGCAGCGCATCCGGCACCCGGCGGTCGGCGTAGACATCGGAAAAATAAAATTCACCACCGGGCTTGAGCAGCCGCTGCACACCGGCCAGTACCGCGTCCTTGTCCGGCGACAGATTGACCACGCAGTTGGAGACGATCACATCGAAGCTGGCCGGCTTGAGATCGAGCTGTTCCAGATTCTCGATATAGCCCTGCAGAAACCGGACGTTATCGAAACCGAAGGCTTCGGCGTGAAACGCGCGATGGGTTTCCGCCACCGCCAGTTGCGCCGCGGTCATGTCGACGCCCACCACCTCCCCGCGTGCGCCCACCAGTTGCGCGAGGGCATAGGCATCGCGCCCAGAGCCGCAGCCGAGATCAAGCACCCGGCTGCCCTCCAACTGCGGCGGACACACCAGCCCGCAGCCGTAGTAGCGCGCGAGCACCTCGGGATGAATGCGTGCCAGCAGGGGTCGCAGCCAGCCCGGCACCTGGGACAGGTCGCAGCAGGCCGACGTCTTGAGATCGGCCGACGACTGCAACTGGCGACCGTAATAATCCTTGACGAGTTCGTGCATGAAAGTTGCCGTCAGTGGATGGGTTTGATGAATTTCAGCGTCATGCGGTCGCTCTCGCCGATGGCGAGATAGTCGCTGCGTTTGGCGGCATCGCCGCGCAGCGAGGGCGGCAGATTCCAGACCCCGTCGGGATGATCGGCATGGTCCTTGGGATTGGCGTTGATTTCGCTTTTGGCGACGAGCCGGAATCCCGCGCGCTGCGCCACGCCGATCACGAAATCCTCGCGCAGATAGCCGCTTTCTTGCTGATCGCCGAGGGGCCGATTCGCGGGCAGGCGATGATCGACCACGCCCAGGATGCCGCCCGGCTTGAGCGCCGCGTACATGGCCGCAAAGGCCGCCAGCGTGCGCTCCTCGCCGCCGCCGCGCATGGTCCAGTTGTGCACATTGCGAAACGTGAGCACCAGATCGGCGCTGTTGGGCGGCGCGATCGCAACCGCGCGCGGCGGATCGAATTCGGTCACCTCGACCTTGTCGTACAACGCCGGGGCCGCCGCGAGCTTGCGCAAAAAGTCCGCGCGCAACTCACGGAAATATTTGAGTTCGGAAGTGACGCTGAAGTGAGTCGCATACAACTTGCCCCGCTCACGCAGATAGGGCGCGAGAATCTCGGTGTACCAGCCGCCGCCCGGCCAGATTTCCACAACCGTCATGTCGGGTCGGATACCGAACAAGCTCAGGGTTTCGTACGGATGGCGGGCGCCATCGCGTGCGACAAAATCCGGACTGCGGTGCGCGCCGGCGATGACCGCGCGCAACGCGGCATCGTCGGCCGCCGCAGCCGCCAAACCCTGACCGTACAAACTCGCGGCCAGGGCAAGCAGAACGGAGCACGCCCTGACGCGGGCCGCTTGCCGACTGGCACAATGACCCACGCAATCACGCATGACTGACCTCCACACGACGGCTATCCAAGTTTCACCCCGGGATCATCGGGATTCGACGATCCACCCTATCACACCCCGTTACGTACACCCGTCACGTACACCCCGTCACGACCGCGGCGGATCACCGGCCGGCGGGAACAACTGCGGTCGGGCCGCCCGCCACTCCGCCGCCAGTTGTCGAGCGCGCGCTATCTGGTCGGGTTGCATGTCTGTGGCCACGGAATCGCGGTTAAAAATGGCGTTCTCGTGCCCGGCACCGGTGATGTCAAACCACATGTAAGCCTGGACCAGATCCGCTTCCACACCCAGCCCCTTGTCATAGAGCAGTGCGATGGCGAACTGGGCCAGCGGCTCGCCCAGTTCAGCAGCCTGGCGGTATAGCTGCATCGCCATGGCGTAATCCTGTTTCAGAGACATGCCGTATTCGTACAACAGGCCCAGGTTATACATGGCCGGCGCAAAATTCCTGTCAATCGCCTGGCGATACCACTCCGCGGCCACAATATGGTCACGAGGGACTCCATTGCCGCTGTCGTACATGACCCCGATGTTGTGCATCGCCGCTGCATTGCCCTGGTCTGCGGCCTTGCGATACCAGACCAGCGCGTCGGTGTTGGACTGGGCCACGCCATTACCCGCCTGATAAAGATTGCCGAGCATCCGCTGGGCATCGGCATCGCCGGAGTCGGCAATCTGCCGGCACGCGGCAAACGCCGCTGCGGGATCGGTATCCGAACCCGCACAGATCGCCAGCGCATTACCGGTCGATGCCAGAAGTACGGTTGTCAGCAGCAGTAATTTCATCTTTCTCCTCCCGTATCATTTGCAATTATTTGCAGGTCAGATCAGCGGCGGGTATGACACCCTGGAGCCGCCGGGTTTCACCGATAGTACGTGGCCAGTTCGGCCGCCGATACACCGCGCCAGTAAGCCCAGCGCAAGCGCCACATCAGCAGCATCGTGCGCCACAGGCCGCGCTGCTCCCAGCGGCGGCCGGAAGTCACCACGGGCGTGCGGAGGCAGGCTGGGCGCGACAGCTCCAGCAAGCGCCGCGACAGCTCGATATCTTCCATCAACGGCTGATCGGGAAAGCCGCCCACCGCTGCGAACGCTGCGCGCGTGACGAAAATCGCCTGATCGCCGGTCGCAATACCGGTCAGCCGCGAGCGCAGGTTCATCAGCCGCGCGATGACCCGGAGCATCCGGGGACGCCCGGCGATGCGCACGTCGAAGCGACCCCAGCGGTGGCGGCCGCTGGCCAGGGCGTGCTCGATCAGCGCCACGGCATCATCCGGCAAGCGCGTGTCGGCGTGCATAAAAAGCAGGACTTCAGAGCAGGAACTGGCGGCACCCGCGTTCATCTGCCGCGCTCTGCCGTGCGGCCCGGTGATCGGCGAGAAGCCCGCCGCGCCGGCAATGGCGACGCTGCCGTCGCTGCTGCCACCATCGACCAGAATCAGTTCGCAGCCCGCGTCCAACCCTACCCGCAGCGCGGCCAATGTCGCGGGCAGTTCCGGCGCCTCATTGAGCATGGGCACGACGATCGAAATACGGGGCGCTGCCGAATTCATTCCACGCACATCCCATCGTCCACTCGATTGCCGGCCATAGCTGTTGCCTACCCTGGTTTCAGCGGCCGGTTGGCGCATCACTTTCGTGCATCACGGAGGTGCTGTCGGGATTCGCGGCTTCATCGTCGGCAGCTGCTCCCGGCACATAGGCCTGCGCCGCGCCGCGCAGAAAATCCAGGTGTTTGCCGAAATTCCGGCAGCCCGCGCACATCAGCAGATGCAATCTCAGACCGACCCGCTCGCCCCGAGTCAGCGCACGCTCCCGGGCTTCCGACATCAGGCGGGTACTTTCCCGACAGCTCGGCATCAGCGCAGACCCTCGACGAACCAGTGGTTTTCCAGGCACGCGCGCAATCTCAAACGCGCACGGTGCAGCAACACATTGAGATTGGTCCGGGAAAGCGCGAGCGCCTTACAGATTTCATCGGCGTCGAGCCCGACGAACTCCCGCATCATGAACACCCGCGCCTGGCGCTCCGGCAGCCCTTCGAGGCAGGCTTCGAATACGTGCCAGAACTGGGTCTCGCGCAGACTGGCTTCCGGCTCACGCCAGCCGGCCGGTTGCTCGCTCAGGTGCCAATGGCCGCGCGCGTCGAACAGCGCGGCAAAGGTCTCGCCGTCATCGTCGGCGTCGCCCAGACTGCTCGCGGTCACAATGCGCGAACGCTGCCGCAGGGCGTCCGCAATCTTGTTCTTGAGAATGGCGAACACCCAGGTTTTCAGTGCCGAGCGCCCGCCAAAAAAGCGCTGGTTTTTGAGCGCGCCCGCCAGCGCTTCCTGTACGGCGTCTTCGGCGAGATCCGGATCCCTGAGCTGAAGCGTGGCGAACTTGATCATCTGGCGCCGCAGCGGCACCAGAAACTCCGGATCGGCCAGTGTCACCGCGCCGCCGCCCGCTTGCGCCGCGTCTTCTGCCAACTCATTCGCCACGGGGCCAGTCGTCAAGGGGATGGCCGCTCAGAGCGCCCCGCCGCAACTGCTGCCCTGCCCCGCGGTGCAGCCGTAGCAGTGGTCGGCGACGCGGATGGGTGTGCCGGCGACATCCGCCACAAGCAGGTCGCGCACATGACCGGAACTCGCTGCCGGCAGACCGAGTTGCTGATTGAAATCGCAGTCGTAGAGATGGCCGCGCCAATCGACACTGATCAGATCGCGGCACATGACGTGGTCGAGATTGGCGGACTGATAATTGTCCTTCAGCAACCGCAGGTAACCGGCGAACTGCCCTTGCGAAACCAGCGTCGATCCGAAACGGTTGATGGGCATGTTGGCGAGCGCAAACAGGGTGTTGAACCGGACACCGAACTGTTCGGAGAGTTCGCGCTTGTAATCCGCTTCGAGCCTGGCCTGAGCGGGGGGCAGGCTGGCACCCTGGGGGTTGTAGACCAGGTTCAGCGCCAGCCCCGAGCCATCATGGCCGTAGCCCAGCGCATTCAGCTTTTGCAACGCCCGGATACTTTTTTCGAACACGCCCACGCCGCGCTGGCTATCGACATTGGCGGCCGAATAGCACGGCAGCGACGCCACCACCTCCACGCGTTGGGCGGCGAGAAACTCCGCCAGCTCTTCCTGCCCTGGCTCGAACAGAATCGTGAGATTGCAGCGATCGATCACCTTCACCCCGAGGCCCCGCGCCTGGCGCACCAGATCGCGAAACTGCGGATGCAACTCGGGCGCGCCACCGGTGAGATCGAGGGTGTCGATGCCGCGCGCCGCCAGCACCCGGGGAATCAGTGCCAGGTTGTCGGCGTCCATCATCTCGGTGCGGGTCGGGCCGGCGTTGACATGGCAATGCAGGCAGCGCTGGTTGCAGCGGTAGCCGAGATTGACCTGAAGGGTGCGGGTAGCGCGGCGCGCGATGGCGGGGAAATCCGTCACTTCGAGCAGGGGCAGGGTGGCGCGCATGGTGTCCTTGGAACGCATGAGTTACAGGCATATTCGTCGCCCGGTATCCGGCAATCTTACACGGGGCTGCCGGTGCGCCCCTCAAGGCAACGCGTTACCCATGATGATGGTCCCGCTGGCGCCGAACATGCCCCCCACGCCATGGCAGACCGAGGTTTTCGCGCCGGCCACCTGCGCGGGCGCAATGCCGCGCATCTGACGCACGCTCTCCTGCAGCGCGTACATGCCGTACATGCCGGAGTGCATGTAGCTCAAACCGCCGCCGTTGGTGTTCATGGGCAGCTTGCCGCCGGGCGCGGTGTGGCGCTCCCAGATAAAAGCGCCCGCTTCACCTTTGCCGACAAAACCCAGGTCTTCGAGGCCATAAATGGGCAGATGGGCGAAAGCGTCGTAGATCATCAGGTGATCAACGTCGGCATGGGTGATGCCGGCTTCGGCAAAGGCCTTGGCGCCGGATACCCGGAATGCGCGCGACGATGTGAAATCCTGCATCTGGCTGATCATCGGCGTCTCGACGCTTTCGCCCGTGCCCAGGATATAAACGGGCCTGGTGGGGAAATCCTTGGCGCGCTCGGCCGAAGTCAGCACCAGGGCGCCGCCGCCGTCGGTCACCAGACAGCATTCGAGCACATGAAACGGATAGGCGATGAGTTTGGAATCGAGCACGTCCTGCACCGTGATCGGATCGCGGTGGGTGGCACGGGGATTCATGCCCGCCCATTCGCGCTGCACCACGGCGACATTGGCCAGTTGCTCGTGGGTGAGGCCGTGATCCTTCATGTAGCGCAGCACCGGAATGGTGAACATGGTGGGCGCGCCCAGCACGCCATAAGGCAATTCGAACTGGCCGGCGAGGCTCGCCTGGTTGATTCCCACCGCCTGGCTGCCGACCCAGGAGCGGCCGCTTTCGCCGTGGGTGATGAGCACGGTGGTACACAGGCCTTCGGCGATGGCCGCCGCCGCGTGCCGCACATGGAGCATGAAGGAGCAGCCGCCCACCATGGTGCCGTCCACCCAGGTCGGCGTGATGCCCAGATAGTGGGCGAGTTCGGTGGGCCATTCGGCGGCGCAGGCGACGCCGTCGATGTCCTTGGGAGTGAGCCCGCAGTCGGCCAGCGCGTTCAGCGCGGCATCGGCGTGCAACTGAATCTGGGACATGTCCGGGACCAGCCCAAGCCGGGTGGTCTCGGCGGCACCCACGATGGCGACGGCGCCGGGCTTCATCGCGCATCTCCCCGCGCCGGGCGGAATTTCGGCAGCGCGATATCCGCGCTCACCGATTCGAACACCACTTCGAGCGGCATATCCAGCACCAGGGCTTCCGGTGTCTGGGGCACCCCCAGGATATTGGTCATCATGCGCGGCCCCTCTTCAAGCTGCACCACGGCGATGGCATAGGGCGCGTCGATCCATTTCGGCAGCCGGTGATTGATCACATAGCTGTACAGCGTGGCGCGGCCGCTGGCACGCACCACCGACACCTGCCGCGAAGCGCACTCGGGACAGAAAGGACGCGGCGGAAAATACACATGGGTGCAGGCGTCGCATTGCTGCAAGCGCAGCTCGCCCAGTTTGGCGCCCTCCCAGAAATGCCGGGTCTCGGGCGTCGGGCGTGGCAATGTCTTCGGATTGATGCTCATGGCGGGGCTGCCGATCATTATTGTTGTGACAATCGATTGTTGCCCTTTAGGGCGAGCTTGTCGAGTCAGCCTGTGTAAAATCGGATCCATCCCTAACCAACGGAGTACACAATAATGACCATTCGATACGACAATCGGGTAGCGGTTGTAACAGGGGCCGGCGCCGGACTCGGGCGCAGCCACGCGCTCTTTCTCGCTTCGCGCGGGGCGCGCGTGGTGGTGAACGATCTGGGCGGCGCGGTGGACGGCAGCGGAAGTTCGGCGACACCAGCCCAGCAGGTGGTGGCGGAGATCAAAGCCGCCGGTGGCGAGGCGGTGGCCAACGCCGATTCCGTCGCCACGCCGGCGGGCGCCGCGCGCATCGTCCAGACCGCGCTCGACAACTGGGGGCGTATCGATATCCTGATCAACAACGCCGGCAACCTGCGCGACAAGACCATCGCCAAGATGACCCCGGAGGATTTCGATGCCGTGGTGGCCGTGCATCTGGCGGGCGCCGCCTATTGCACCCTCGCCGCCTGGCCGCACATGAAGGACGCCAACTACGGCCGCATCGTGATGACCACCTCGGCCGCCGGCCTGTTCGGCAACTTCGGCCAGAGCAACTACGCCGCTGCCAAGCTGGGCGTGGTCGGCCTGATGAACGCCCTCAAGCACGAGGGGCGCAAGTACAACATCCACATCAACACGGTGGCGCCCATGGCGCTGACCCGCATGACCCAGGACATCATGTCCGAGCAGATCAAGCCGCTGGTGAAAGCGGAATTCGTGACGCCCATCGTGGCCTGGTTCTGCGCCGAGGAAAACGACACCTCCGGCGACGTGGTGGAAGCCGGCGCCGGCTACTACGCCCGGGTGCAGATCATGGAAGCCGCGGGCGCGGTGCTGGGCGGCGGTCAGGTGCCAACCCCGGAACAGATCCGCGACAACTACGCGCGCATCGCCGACATGAGCGGTGCCCAGCCCTACGACTCGGCCAACGACGTGATGCGCCATGTGTTTCGCACCCTGCGGCCGCGTTAGCGGGGCGGCCAACTGACATCAGGGCATCGCGCAGAGCCCGTCGTTCCCGTGCAAACGGGAACCCAGGTGCCGCGCTAGCTCAGAATCCGTTGGCACCTGGACCCCCGCTTGCGCGGGGGTGACGAGAAGACGGCACGCAACATCAACAACACATCAGCGAGATACATCATGAGACTAGCCAACAAAGTCGCCCTGGTCACCGGCGCCGCCGGCCCCATGGGTCTGGGCGTCGCCAAGCGCTTCGCCGAAGAGGGCGCCTCCGTCATCATCACCGACGTTTCCGGCCGCCGCCTCGAAGCCGCGGTCGAGGAAATCACTCCGCTGCTGGCACCCGGCGCCAAGGTCCACGCGCACCGCGCCAGCGTGCTGGTCGAGGCGGAAGTGGACGAGTTGCTCGCGTCCTCGCGCGAGCATTTCGACCGCGTCGACGTGCTCATCAACGTGGTTGGCGGGTTGTTCATCGACGCCAAATACACACCGGTGCTGGAAGTCTCCGAAGAGCGCTGGGACGGCTGCTTCCGCGTCAACCTGAAAGGCATTTTCTACCTGGTGCGCAAGCTCGCTCCCGGCATGCTGGCGCGCAAGTGGGGCAAGATCGTCAATGTGTCCTCGGTGGAATACGCCGGCGCCGCCGGTCATGCCGACTACGGCGCTGCCAAGGCCGGCGTCACCTCCCTGACCCGCAGCCTGGCCGAGGAACTCGCACCCCACATCAACGTCAACTGCATCGCCCCCGGCATCATCCGCACCACGGCCATCCGCGATGTGGGCGAAGACGTGGCCCGCGAGTTCGAGCAAAAGAACCTGATGAAGCGCATGGGCGAGCCCCTCGACATCGCCAACGCCGCGCTGTTTTTCAGCAACGACGAATCGAGCTATGTCACCGGCGTGACCCTGCCGGTGTCGGGTGGGCTGTGGCCGGCGCTGTGACGTGGAGCGGTCGGTGGCGCCGGAAACCTGAAGCAACAGGGAGGTGAGTCATGGCACTCCACCCGGATTTCCCGCGCTCGCCCTACGCCATCCTGCCCCCCGAATCGCGCTGGTTCCCGGCGGCGGAAGAGCTGCGCGCCACTGCCTACGAAAAGCTGTTGCCACCGCTGGTGGCGCGAATTCGCGAGGCGGTCGCGGCCTGGCGCGCCAACGCTTACCCCGGCACCTCCGCGACCTCCCTCGCACTGCTGCACTGGTGGTTCGCGACCGAGCATCTGGTCGAGCAGGCGGACGGCGCGCAATCGCCGTTCCGCTACTACTTCGCCCAGCGCGAGGCGGTGGAGACCGTCATCTGGCTGTTTGATGCGCGCGGCGCCCGCGACAAGTTCGACCTGCTGCGTTTCGATGCCTCCGGCGCAGTATCGAGCAATATGTTCGACGAGGACTGGCCGCGCTACGTGATCAAGATGGCCACCGGCGCCGGCAAGACCAAGGTGCTGGCGCTGCTGATCGCCTGGAGCTACTTCCACAAGCGCTACGAGGCGGATTCGCCGCTGGCGCGCAACTTCCTGCTGATCGCGCCCAACATCATCGTGCTCGACCGCCTGCGCGCCGACTTCGACGGCCTGCGCATCTTCTTCAACGATCCGGTGCTGCCCGACAACGGCCACGCCGGGCGCAACTGGCGCGACGACTTCCAGCTCGCGCTGCACATCCAGGACGACGTGCGCGTCGTGCGCCCCACCGGCAACCTGTTCCTCACCAACATCCACCGCGTCTATCTGGGCGAGGTGCCGGAACCTGCGCTGGACGATGACGACCTGCGCGACTACTTCCTGTCGCCCTTCGGCGCGAAACCCGTCGGCAGGACCACCGACAGCGGCACGGATCTCGGCGCAATCGTGCGCGAGATCGACGAACTGGCCGTGTTCAACGACGAGGCGCACCACATCCACGACCCGCGCATGGCCTGGTTCAAGTCGATCCAGGACATCCACCACCGCCTGCTGCAAAAGGACTTGCGGCTGGCGTTGCAGATCGATGTCACCGCCACGCCGCGCCACAACAACGGCGCCATCTTCGCGCAGACGGTGAGCGACTACCCGCTGGTCGAGGCCATCGCCCAGAACGTGGTCAAGCATCCGGTGCTGCCGGACGCCGCCAGCCGCGCCCGCCTCACCGAACACACAAGCCCGATCATCACCGAGAAATACGCCGACTACCTGCAACTGGGCGTCGAGGAGTGGCGCAAGAGCCAGTCCGAGCACGCGGCGCTGGGCAAGAAAGCCGTGCTGTTCGTGATGGTGGACGACACCCGCAACTGCGACGCCGTGGGTGAGTACCTGCAAAAAATCTGCCCCGAGCTGCAAGACGCGGTGCTGGTGATCCACACCAAGAACAACGGCGAGATTTCCGAAGCCGCCTCGGGCAGGAGCCGGGACGAGCTGGAACTGCTGCGCAAGCAGTCGAACGCCATCGACACCTGGCAGTCGCCCTACAAGGCCATCGTCTCGGTACTGATGCTCAAGGAAGGCTGGGACGTGCGCAACGTCACCACCATCGTCGGCCTGCGCGCCTACGCCGCGCAAAGCAACATCCTGCCGGAGCAGACGCTGGGGCGTGGCCTGCGCCGCATGTACCCCTCGCCTGTGCCGGCGTCCGGGGCCGCCGGCGGGGGTTCGGATACGCCCGAAACCGTCGCGGTCATGGGCACGCGCGCCTTCATGGAGTTCGTGGAGTCGATCCAGAGCGAGGGCGTGACCTTCGACCGCGTGCCCATGGGCGGCGCGAGCGGACGCGAGCGGCAGGATTCCGTGGTGGTCGAGGTCGATAGCGAATCGCCCGACAAGGACATCGACGCGCTCGACATCGCCCTGCCGCGCCTGACCCGGCGCTTCAACCGCGAGTTCAAGGATCTGGCGGAACTGAACCCGGCCGCGTTCGGCAATCCCCGGCTGCCGGTCAAGTCCTTCACGCCGGACGAGACCCGCGAGATCGTCTTCAAGACCTTGCTCGAATCCGAGGTCGATCATGTCATCCAGCTTGACGGCACGGGATCGGCGGACTGGCGCTCCGTGGTCGCCTTCTTCGCCCGCCAGTTGCTCAAGGACCTGCACCTGGTCGGCGGCTACGATCTGCTCTATCCCAGGGTGCGCGATTTTTTGCGTGCGCATTTATTCGAGCAGCCGGTCGATCTCGACGATCCGGTCGTCCTGCGCAACCTGTCCGAGCCGGAAGTCGGCAAGCTGCTGTTCGATCACTTCCGCGCCGCCATCAACGCCCTGACCATTCGCGACAGCGGCAGCTCGCGCATCGAAGGCCATATCCGCCTGCGCGACACCCGGCCGTTTCGCACCGAGCCGCGCGGCTTCCTGCCGGCCCGGAAATCCGTGTTCAACCGCATCGTCGGCGAGGTCAATGCGGATAGCCTGGAACTGGACTTCGCCGCCTTTCTCGACAGCGCGCCCGACGTGCAGGCCTTCGGCAAGAACTATCTGGCGGTCGGCTTCAAGCTCGACTATGTGAAAGCCAACGGCGAGCTGTCCACCTACACGCCCGACTTCATCGTCCGCACCGTCGATGGCGCGGTGTGGCTGGTCGAGACCAAGGGCCGCGAAGAGCTCGACCTGCCGCAAAAAATGGCGCGGCTCAAGCAATGGTGTGCAGATGCGACCGAGGCCAGCGAGAACGAGGACGGCACGCGCTACGGCTTCGTCTATGTGGATCAGGAGAGCTTCGCGGCGCACCGGCCAACGGATTTCGGCGGGTTGGTGGCGGCGTTCCGGACCTATCAGAATTGATCTAGTGATCCCCATAAATCCAGCTTTATGGAAAAACAGCCGTGAAAACCACGCTTGAACTCCCCGATCCCCTGCTGCGCAGAGTGAAGGTGCGCGCCGCCCAGACCGACCGCAAGCTCAAGGACGTGGTCGCGGAATTGATTGAAAAGGGCCTCGACGCCGTCACCGCTGCGGGCGGAACTGCCCCGGAGTCGCCCGCACCACGCAGATCGCTACCGGTACTCAAGCGCCAGACAGGCCGCATGTTGTCGGTCGAAGACATCGATGCCGCTATCGCTGACAACCGTTTCGCGCATCTCGGCTCCCTCGACGAGCTGAACCGCTACCTGGACGAACTGCGGGCCGACCGCGACGACGCATCGGCATGAACGCGCTGGACGAGCTGAAAGGAGCACGGCTCTACCTCGACAGCAACGTTTTTATCTACGCGTTCGAGGCGCAGCCAGGACCGCTGCGCCAAGCCATCGGACAGTTGTTGCGCTGGATCTACGGCGGCGGGAGCAGTGCCGGCACCAGCCTGATCGCGCGCGCCGAAGTGCTGGTGCGCCCCCTGCGCCTGCGTCAGGCCGAACTGGCGGATCGCTACCGGGGCCTGCTCTCCGGTGACGCGCCCATCGCCATCTTCACGCTGGATCGGGCGACCATGGACGGCGCCGCCGAACTGCGTGCGGACTATCCGGCGCTCAAACTGCCGGATGCCCTGCACCTGGCCTCGGCCCTGCGGGCAGACTGTGATTTCTTCGTTACCGGCGATCAGCGTTTGGGCGCCCTCGCGGCGCGCATTCCGGTGCTCACGCTCGACCAGCTCCCGACCGGCGCGGCGACATGAGCAAACCGCTGCCGGATTTCGCCGGATCGGCGGCGCACGAGGTGCGCCTGACGCTGGAAGGCACGGTTCAGGATGCCGCGTTTGTGCGCTTTCTGGAGCGCGTGGGCGAAGAGCGCTTGCGCAGTTTTTCCACCCACGATTTTCTCGTCCTCGATGCCCTGCGACGCGACCACCCGCTGACACCGTCACAGCAAGCACAACTCCCGGCTCTGATCGAGGCGGGCGTGGTCGAATCGCACGGACGCGGCCGTGGCATGCGCACTCTGCTTTCCCGCGGTCTGTATGCCGCCCTGGGCAAAAAGGGCGACTACACCCGCAGGCGAGGACTGGATCACAACACCAACAAAGCACTGCTCTACCAGCATATCCGCGACAATAATGCCGACGGCAGTCCACTGGCCGATCTCAAACAGGTGTTACCAGCGCTTTCGACCAAGCAGATTCAAACGCTGTTAACGCAATTGCGCGATGACGGCCGCGTCCGGGTCGTCAATACGCGGCGCTGGGCGCGCTGGCATCTGGCGCCGGCTAAAACCCCAAAACCCGCTGAAGGGTCTTAGGCAAGGTCATAGAAAGCTGGTGATACCAATAAATTCAACCGGTTATAAGACACCCACAAACCTTGAAAGCGCCAATTCCATGTCCAAACCACCCAAGCCCGCCTACGAACTCACCGCCGCCGAGCAGCGCGATCTGATTGCGCCGTGTGGCCGCGCTGAGCCGTTGCCGGATGGTCCGCCGTGCCGGCGGTTACCTTTATCGAATACCAGGAGGCTGCGCCATGAATCCACTCAGTGATGCTGAACTGACCGCGCTGCTGGATGATCTGGAATCGGATTGCGTCGAGCGCAAGCAAGCATGGGCGGGAGACGCCTCCGAAAAACCCGGCAGGCAGTCTGTGCGTTCGCGAATGATTTACCCAACCACGGCCAACCGGGGATCGTATTCATCGGTGCCAACGACGATGGCAGCGCCGCCAACATCGCGGTCACCGACCGACTTCTGCAAACGCTTTCGGATATCAAGACCGACGGCAAGACCGTCCCGCCACCGACCCTGACGGTGGAGCGCCGTGTTTTGAAAGGCGCCGCCATGGCGATTGTCACGGTCTGGCCGGCCGATGCGCCGCCTGTGCGTTATGAGGGGCGCATCTGGATTCGGATTGGCCCACGGCGCGGTCTGGCGAGCGCGCAGGACGAACGCATCCTCAACGAAAAACGTCGCTATCGCGATCTGCATTTCGAAGCCCGTCCGATCGCGGCAAGTTCACTCAGCGACCTGAGTCGGACGATCTTCGAGCAGGAATATCTGCCGAATGCGGTCGCCACTGACGTGCTTGCCGCCAACGAACGTACCTACGAGCAGCGGCTCGCCTCCTGCGGCATGGTGGTGTCGGCTGATGAACCGACGCCGACGGTTCTCGGCCAGCTCGTGCTCGGCATCTCGCCGCGCACCTGGATCCCCGGCAGTTACATCCAGTTCCTGCGCATTCACGGCACCACCCTGGGTGATCCGATTGCCGACGAGGCCGAGATCGACGGCACCATTGGCTTGATGCTCAGGCGCCTGGACGAAAAGCTGCACGCGCATCTCACCACCCGCATCGATTTCACCTCGCAGGATCGGGAAGTACGCCGCCGCTCCTATCCGATGGTGGCACTGCAACAACTGGCGCGGAATGCCGTTCTGCATCGCACCTATGAGGGCACCAATGCGCCGGTGAAACTCTACTGGTTTGACGACCGTATCGAGATCATCAACAGCGGCGGCCCGTATGGCAGCATGACGAAGCACAATTTCGGCAAACCCGGCTTCTCCGATTACCGCAACCCCCAACTCGCCGCGGCGTTCAAGGTGCTCGGCTACGCGCAGCGTTTCGGCGCCGGGATCACCCTGGCCCGTCAGGCCCTGGAAAAGAACGGCAACCCGCCCCCGGAATTCGAGATCGAACCGAATTTCGTTATGGCGATTGTCAGGAGAGCGCCATGAGTGTTCCTGTCCTCACCTTTTTCAATAACAAGGGCGGCGTCGGCAAGACCTCGCTGGTGTTCCATCTGGCCTGGATGTTTTCCGAGATGGGCAACGGGTGGTGGCGTCGACCTCGATCCGCAAGCCAACCTGACATCGGCTTTTTTGTCGGAAGACGAGCTGGAAGTCCTGTGGGATCCCGACAACACGGCGCCACGCAACACCACCATTTACCAGTGCATCAAACCGCTCATGGAGGTCGGCGACCTCCTTTCCCCACAAACCCAATCCATCAATGCGCGCCTGCAACTGGTGCCCGGCGATCTGGCCTTGGCGGGGTTTGAAGATGCGCTGTCGGGGGCTTGGCCGGCCGCCATGGGCTCCACCAACCACTACCGCCCCATGCGCCGTTTCGGCGTTCTGGCAGGTGGCCCAAATGGCGGCGACCGAGCACCAGGCGGATCTAATTCTTGCGGATGTTGGGCCGCACCTGGGCGCCATCAATCGTTCCGCCCTGATTGCGAGCGACCACGTCGTTATTCCCCTTGCCGCGGATCTTTTTTCATTACAAGGCTTGCGCAACCTCGGCCCGACCTTGCGGACCTGGCGGACCGACTGGAAGAAGCGAGTGGACAACTGGCCCAATCCAGCTTTCGCGCTGCCGGCCGGTGCCATGCAGCCGGCGGGCTATATCCTGATGCAACACAGCGAGCGCCTGTCACGGCCCGTTCAGGCCTACAAAAAATGGGCGGATCGAATCCCCCAGACCTATCGGGAAAACGTGTTGAATCAGCCGGCCTCGCCAAAAATTCAGCCCAGCGATGGCCATTGCCTGGCCCGCCTGAAACACTACCGCAGCCTCGCGCCCATGGCGCAGGAAGCGCATAAACCCATCTTTCAACTCACCACGGCCGATGGCGCCATCGGTAGCCACGCCCAGGCAGTAAAGCAGGCCTGGAGCGACTTCAAGGCGCTCGCTGTCGCCATTCTCGAACGTATCGAACCACCCCAGCCGGCAAGCTAAACAATGGCCCGTCAAGAGAAAAAAGCCTACGACCTCACCGCCGCCGAGCCGCGCGACCTGATCGCGCTGCTCCAGCAGGGCCGGCCGCTGCCGGAGCGCTACCGCTTCATCCTGTTCGAGGACAAGCGCGAGGTCGAGCCGGTGTGGAACGGCATTACCGCTCGGCAGCGGGCCAGGAGCTTTGCGTGATCACCAAATTCACCATCGGCAATTTCAAGCGCATCAAGTCGGCCGAGCTGGAGCTGGGCGATGCCGTGGTCTTCATCGGGCCAAACAATTCCGGCAAGACCACCGCGCTGCAAGCCCTGGCATTGTGGGATGTCGGCTGGCGGCGGTGGGCGGAAAAGCGCGACAGGAGCACGCCGGGCAAGCGCCCCGGGGTGACCATCAACCGGCGCGATCTCTACTCGATTCCGGTACCGAGCGCCCGCCTGCTGTGGAAAGACCTGCACACCCAGGACACCAGCAAACAGCGCGCGGAAAAGACCTACATTGTGCTGACGGCGGAAGGCATTCACGATGACAAGCCCTGGGTCTGCGCGCTGGAGTTTTACTATGCCAACGAAGAGTCCTTCTATTGCCGCTTGCGGGACAGCGCCGATGGCGTGATTCCCGAAGGCGCACGGCATCATTCGGTCGTGTATCTGCCGCCGATGTCCGGGCTGGCTGAGCGCGAATACCGCAAGGAGCAGGGCGAGATCAAGGTGCTCATCGGTGAGGGCCAGACCGCGCAGGTACTGCGCAACCTGTGCTGGCAGCTCTTTTCGATGGAGGACAAACGCGCCTGGCGGCAACTGGTGGACCATATCGACGACCTGTTCCATATTCGCCTCGACGAGCCAAAATACATCAAGGAACGCAGTGAGCTTTCGCTCACCTACCGCGAGCGCAGCGGGATCGAACTCGACCTGTCGTCGTCGGGTCGCGGCTGTCAGCAGGTGCTGCTACTGCTGTCCTTCCTGTTCGCCAACCCGGGCTCGGTGCTGCTGCTGGACGAACCCGATGCCCATCTGGAGATCCTGCGCCAGCGCGACGTCTACAACCTCATCACGCAGGTGGCCTCCGCGAACGGCTCGCAGATCATCGCCGCCAGCCACTCGGGAACCGTTCTGCAGGAAGCTGCCGAGCGCGATGTAGTCATGGCCTTCGTCGGCACGCCGCATCGCATCGACACCCGCTCCGGTGGCAGCCAATTGCGCAAGGCGCTGGAAAGCATCCGCATGGCCGATTACTACCTGGCCGAGCAGAAGGGCTGGATGCTCTATCTGGAAGGCTCTACCGACCTCGCCATCCTGCGCCGGCTGGCGGAACGTCTCGACCATCCCGCCGGGCCGCGCTGCACGATTCGGTACCCGCCATTTATCTGGGCAGCAACCAGCCGCAGGAAGCGCGATCACTTCCACGGGCTGCGCGAAGCCAACCCGCCGGCCGGCTTCGCGCTGTTCGACCGGCTGGAGCGCGAACTGCACACCGGCTCGCTGCTCACCGAGCGGATGTGGCGCCGCCGCGAGATCGAAAACTACCTGGTTACCCCGGCCAGCCTGCGCGCCTTCGTCGTGCAGGACCTGCCGAGCGACGATCTGATCGGACAGGTCGAACGCGCGCATCGGCTGGAGACGCTCGACACATGCCTGGCCCAGTTGCTCGATGCACTGCGAATCACCACCCGGCATGACCCCTGGGGGCCGGACATCAAGGTCACGGATGAATTTCTCGATCCCTTGTTCAAGCTCTACTACGAGCGTCTTGGCACGCCGCAACAGCTCTTCAAGCGCGACTACCACGGGCTGGCCGACGCCATTCCGGTGGAGGAGATCGACCCGGAGGTCACGAGCGTGCTCGATGCGATCGCGGCCGTGGCAGGCAACGCCAAGCCGGTGACCTGAGCATGTCCAAACCACCCAAGCCCGCCTACGAACTCACCGCCGCCGAGCAGCGCGACCTGATCGCGCTGATCCAGCAGGGCCGGCCGCTGCCGGAGCGCTACCGCTTTGTGCTGTTCGAGGACAAGCGCGAGGTCGAACTGGTGTGGAACGGCAAGAGCCGCGACGTGTGCACCACCGTGCTGCCCTTCCAGACGCTCGAGCACATCGACGAGCCGCGCGCCGAAACCAGGGCGCAGGGCGACCTGTTCGACAGCCGCGGCCGCCAGTTGCGCGGCTGGAGCAACAAGCTGATCTGGGGCGACAACAAGCTGATTCTGTCCTCGCTCAAGGCCGGCGCGCTGCGCCAGCAGATCGAGGACGCCGGCGGCCTGAAGCTGATCTACATCGACCCGCCCTTCGATGTCGGCGCGGATTTCAGCATGGACATCGAGATCGGTGGGGAAACGTTTCACAAGGAAGCCAACCTGCTGGAACAGATCGCCTACCGCGACACCTGGGGACGCGGCGCGGATTCGTTTATTTCGATGATCTACGAGCGGCTGATATTGATGCGGGATTTGCTGGCGGAGGATGGGAGCATTTATGTGCATCTCGAACCGGATGTAGGAAATCTTGTTCGCGTTGCCCTCGATGAAGTATTTGGCCGGGATTGCTTGAGAACGGAGATCGCATGGAAGCGAACCTCATCTCATGGCAACGTAAGCCGCTCGTTCGGGGAAATTTGGGAGTCGATTTACTTCTATTCACGTTCGCGAGAAACATGGACGTGGAACCAGCAGCACATACCATTCGATGATTCCTACATCAAATCGCACTTCAGCAGTGTTGATTCAGATGGGAGAAGGTTTACCACATCAGACATGCGAAACCCTGGATATCGCCCGAACCTAAAGTACGACTACAAGGGCTACAAGCCACATCCGAATGGTTGGGCCGTAGCTCTAGAACGTATGGAAGAGCTTGATCGTCAGGGGCGTCTGTATTTCCCCGAGGACAAAGCGAAACGAATTCGCCTAAAGCGCTACCTAGACGAAACGCCAGGACAGATTGCCCAGAATTTCTGGACCGATATTTCCCCGATCAATTCGCAGGCGAAAGAGTCCGAAGGTTACGCCACCCAAAAACCCGAAGCCCTGCTCGAACGCATCATCAAGGCCAGCAGCAACGAAGGCGATCTGGTCGCCGATTTCTTCTGCGGCTCCGGCACCACGGCGGCGGTGGCCGAGAAGCTGGGGCGCAAGTGGATCGCCACCGATCTGGGCAAGTTCGGCATCCACACCACGCGCAAGCGGCTGATCGGCGTGCAGCGCGCGCTGAAGGCGGCGGAGAAAAACTTCCGCGCCTTCGAGGTGCTGAACCTGGGCCGCTACGAGCGCCAGGCCTACCTGAACGTCGGCGGCCGGCTCACCGGCGCGCAGAAGGAGCAGGCGCTGGCCCGGAAGGAAACCGAGTTCCGCGAGCTGATCCTGCGCGCCTACAAGGCCACCGCCTTTGGCGGCAGCGAAAGCGCCGGTTCTGCGAATACCGCACAGGACGGCTTCTTCCACGGCGCGCGCAACGGCCGGCTGGTGGTGATCGGGCCGATCAACCTGCCGGTCGGGCGGCTGTTCGTCGAGGAGGTCATCACCGAATGCCGCAAGCGCGGCGCCACGCGGGTGGACGTGCTGGCCTTCGAGTTCGAGATGGGGCTGTTCCCGGCCGTGCTCGAAGAAGCGCGCGGCAAGGGCATCGACCTGACCCCCAAATACATCCCCGCCGAGGTGTTCGACAAGCGCGCGGTGGACAAGGGCCAGGTGGTGTTCCACGACATCAGCTTCGTCGAGGCCACGCCGCGCTACGACGCGAAAAACACGTTCGCCGTCAGCATCGAACTGACCGACTTCTCGGTCTACTACACCCAGGGCGCCTTTGAAGCCGCGATCGCCGCGCTGAAGGAAGGCAAGAGCGAAGTCATGTGTGAACAGGGCCAGCTCTACAAGGTGAGCAAGAGCAAGGAGGGCATCATCACCCGCGACCGCCTCACCAAACACTGGACCGACTGGGTGGACTACTGGGCGGTGGATTTCGACTACCTGTCGCGCCGCGAGATCATCAAGGTGCCGGTGGGCACCGGGCTTGGGGGTGTGGCGACCTTGCCGGGGTTTGAACCGCCCCAGGGCGAACTCACGCTGCCGGACTTTGAGGAACGCTGGACCGGCGGCTATATCTTCGAGAACGAATGGCAGAGCTTCCGCACCCGCCGCAGACCGCGAGCTGGAACTGACCACCGCCAAGCACACCTACGACCGGCCGGGACGCTACACGGTGGCCGTGAAGGTGATCGACATCTTCGGCAACGATACGATGACGCTGGTGCCGGTGAATGTGGGATAACTATGGCGAGAATCGACGCCAGGGTCGCATAATCCGCACCAGTGGGATAGCTCACTGGAGAAACCATCATGGCTACAGACATCGCCACCGACTTGGGTACGCTGCGTTTTGATGGGCAGCGATTTGCGGGCCACGCGCTGGACGTTGAGTGCACGCAAGAGCTGATCGCGTATCGCAACCTGATCGTTGAATGCGCGAAAGAACTCTGGCGCCGTAAGCATCCCGGTCGCGTCCGGATTCCCAAGGGATTCGAGGAAGATTTCCGACTCCAATTCAGCCGCCTGGAAGATGGCTCCGCAGTCGTTCCTCTGGAACGAGTCCGCACGAACGATCAGGGCGAATTATTGGACGACGAATTCGACGAGGCGGCCGAATTGATCGACGCAGCCATCATTGCAGCGGACAACGATGCATTGTTGCCGGCGGCGCTGCCCTCAAATGTTATCCCCCTGTTTGGAAATTTTGGAAAATCGCTGCGCGTCGACGAGGTGTTATTCACCCGTTCGCGCCATGGTTCCAGCGAGGCGGCCTATACCGCCAAGGCCCGCAAATGCTTGTCCGAATGGGTCGGTCAGACCTATGAGGATGTGGTGGACGTGGTTGGCGAAGTTCGCATGGCTAATGTAGGGCCAGGGACATTTTCACTACAGCTTGATGATACGGAAACCTCGGTCAGCGGGCGTTTCAGCCCTGCGCAGGAATCGGCAGTACTTGATGCGCTGCGCAATCACCGATCTTTGCGCCTTCGCGTTCAGGGCATAGCCGAGTTCGCGACCAGCGATCGGCAAATCAAGAAATTCTCGCGCGTGGACAAGGTGGCCGCTGCGGCATTGACGGAACCGGATTTCGATGAAACCGCCATCCCTATTTGGGAACAACTGGCGATGATCGGCGGGTCAGCCCCCGAGGGAACCTGGGACGGCGTTCCAAACGACCTGTCGATGCGCATCGACGAGATCGTCTATCGGCGCGGTTCAGAGCCCACAAAATGAAGATTGTCTTCGCGGATACGGGCTATTGGGTAGCGGTATTGGATCCGCAAGACAAATTGCATGAGAAGGCGCGCGTGGTTTCAAACAATCTCGGCAAGTCTCGAATCCTGACGACGGAGATGGTGCTGGACGAACTGCTCGCGGCCCTTTCCGGCTTGCCCGAAAGGGCTTTCGCAATACGCGGCGTGGATGCCATCCGCACCAACCCCAATGTCGAAGTAGTACCGCAAACATCCATCCAGTTCCGGGACGCCTTCGAATTGTACAAAAGGAGAAACGACAAGGAATGGAGCCTCACCGATTGCGCCTCATTCGAAATTATGAAGGTGCGAGGAATTGCAGAGGCACTGGCACATGACCATCACTTCGAGCAGGCGGGATTCAAAGCGTTGCTGCGTGATTGAGCGCTAAGGACCGACGACCCGTTCCGGACTTTTCAGGAATGGAGCACCGAGGCGGACGCGAAGGCGTATGCCGAGCTTCAGGCCGGGCGACGTCATCAAGGTGCCGTTTCCGTACACCGACCGCTCGACCCGGCAGTCGAGTCCGGCGCTGGTGGTATCCGCCGCCGGCCTCGAAGACGCCCACGGGCTGCTGTGGATGGTGATGATCAGACGCGCGTTAAGAACGCCGTCCGGCTCGGCCGAGAACAGGAAACCGATGGGCAGTGATCTGCCAGTCGCCGCCGCCCGCTTCGAGCACCAGACACGACGGCCCGCCGTGGGTGCGGGCGGGGCCGGCGGCGCCGGGATTCAATAGCCAGGGCGCGGGAGCGAGGTCTTGCAGCAGGCGGTGGCTATGGCCACAGAGCACAGCGCGGGCGGTTGGATGGGCGGCACGCAGGCGCGCGTGGCGGCGGGCCGCGGGTTGTCGATGGCCATGTTCCACCACCAGAATGCCGCCCGGCAGCGGCACTTCGAGCCGCTCCGGCAGCGCCGCCAAATCGGCCAGGGCGCCCAGCCACTTGCCGGCTACGTCGTTGTTGCCGCGCACCGCGAGCACGCGCCCGGCGTCCATTGCCAACTTTTCCAGCACGGCGCTCGCGCCGACATCGCCGGCATGCACGGCGAGCGTGCAATCCTGTGCGAGTTCCGCGATGCGCGGGTCGAGCGCGCCATGGGTGTCGGCCAGCAATAGCACCCGCGTGCCGGGGCCATTCACGGTGCGGCGACCGGCCAGAACAGCGCCAGCCACAGCGTGGGCGGATCGGCACAGGTGGACACGACGCGGTGGCGGCGATGCGCCGGCAGTTCGAGGCTATCGCCGGGGGTCAGCTGCACCGTCCGCAGACCGTCGGGCATGGCGACGGTCAGTTCCGCGGCGCCCTGGAGCAGCAGCACCCATTCGTGTTCCGACTGGTCATACCAGAAGTCGGGCGGGCTCGCCTGACCGGTGGAAACAATGCGCTCCACGCGCAGCCCGGGCCGGTCCAGCAGGTGGTCGATGCGCTCCCCGGTGGCGGCGCCGGTGGGTAGATCTCGGAAAAGATTGGGCATGCAAGCGCTTCTCGGGAGGATCCGCGGTGATTCGGGGCCAACGCCGCCGGCCTGGCATCAACTCCGACGCATCGGGCATCGGACGCCAGAAAGGTGACCCACGGCGTCGGCAACGACACCATGACGCGGGTACCGGTGAATGTGGGGCCAGGGCACCACGCCTGTTAACAGCTTGTTGAAAAACTGCTGCGGCGGCCATCTGCTTCGTTGCGCGGTGCTCGCTCCCTCGCCTATCGACTTGATATGTCTCGGTCGCTGCGCGCCGTGCGCCTCGCAGCTGACCGCCTCGCGACGTCTTTCAACAAGCTGTTAATCCCTGAACACCGGCTTGCGCTTGTCCAGAAAAGCGGCGACGCCCTCGCGCCCGTCGCGGCTGCCGGCGAGCGAGGAGATCGCGCGCGACTCCAGTTCCATTTGCGTTTCCAGCCCTTCGGTGGCGCCAGACAAAATCAGGCGCTTGGTTTCGCCGTAGGCAGTGGTCGAGCCCTGCGCCAGTTGCGCGGCCAGCGCCAGGGCCGCGTCCAGGAGCTGCGCGTCGGGCACCACCCGGTTGACGAGACCCCAGTCGAGCGCCTGTTGCGCGCTCAGCACCGGGTTCAGCAGGGCCATTTCCTTGGCGCGGCGCATGCCGACCATGCGGGCGAGATAGAAACTGGAACTGCCGTCGGGCGGCAGTCCGGCATTGGTGTAGGCCATGGTGAATTTGGCCGACTCGGCAGCGATGGCGAGATCGGTGCACAGCGCGAGGCTGAGCCCGCCGCCGGCGGCGGTGCCATTGACGGCGGCGATCACCGGCGGCGCCATGCGGTTGAACTTGGCGATGGCGCCGTGAAACAACTGGGTGACCAGTTTCAGATGCGCCGACACCTTGTCGCCCTGGCTCGCGAAATCCTTCAAGCCGCCGCCGACCGAGAAAAACCGGCCGCTGCCGGTCAGCACCACCACCCGTATCGCCGGGTCCTCGTCGCAAACGATGGCGTTGTCGATCAGCTCCTGCACCATGCCGTGCACCACCGGATTGCCTTCCTCCGGCCGGTTCAGGGTAATCAGGCCGATGCCGTCGGCAACGTCAAGCGTCATGTGGTCATTGGTCATTGGTCATTGGTCATGGTCGAAGTCTTCCCGTGTTCGCTTGACTGCGTGCGACAACCTCATGAGCGTCGTTCCCGCAAAAGCGGGAACCCAGAGTTTTCAAAATGCGGGTCTTTTGAATTTCGAGTGGGTTAAGCGGCATGCGGGTTGATCTTGCTGAAGTCGAGCTTGCCGGCAAGCAGGAAGACCACTGTGCGGATGGTGGAGAAATTGCCATAGCCGCGCGCCTTGCGCTTTGCGGCCTGGAAGAGGCCGTTAATGGCTTCAAGGAAGCCGTTGGTCTGGCGGGTCTGGGTCCAGGCGACGATGCCCTCGATGTGACGGCGGATCATCCTGGCGACCTCCTTCATCGGCTCGACCTTGAGCGCATCACATTGGTCGCCCATTGCCGGAGCATGGCGCACGACATTGATCTGCTTGCGCTCCAGGATCTCGCGCAACGGCTCCTTGTAAAGCCAAGCCCGGGCGGTGCGCTTGGTCGTCACCTGGGCGATCAGCGATCGAGGTCGGCGCGGGCCGCCGGCGCCGGGCTCGCCCGGTCCTTCAGAAGCTTCCAGCGCAACCCTTGAGGCTCGGATCAGTCCGCTGTTCGATGCGCCGAGTCTTGTCGACGGCGGTACTGGCGTGGGCGATGACGTGGAACTTGTCGAAGGTGATCTGGGCATTGGGCAGATGCTTGGTCACGCCCTTGATGAAGGCGGGCGACATGTCGATGGAAATGGACGCCACGGCCTTAGGATTGCCGCCGTGGGCGGTAAAATCGGCGGCAAAGGCCTGGATCGTCTCAGCCCCCGGCCCTCGGTGACGAACAGCACCCGGCGCTCGTCAGCATCGGCGACCGAGGTGATGTAGTCATGGCCGCGGCCTTCGAGGTCTCATCCGCCGCCAGACGCTTGACGGCGGAGAAGTCGGCCTGCGCCACGCCCAGATCGACGTAGCGCTTGCAGATGGCCACCACCTGATGCCGAGAGATTCACCAGCCGGGCCACGGCCGCGAAGGTCATTCCCGGCACAGGGTCGTGATCAGCGCCTCGAAGAGCAGCGTGAAGCCGGCCAGCCGGCCGGACCAGTCGGGTTCGACCTGGCGAATGCCGCCGTCGGGCAGCCGCACTCGCGGCACGCGGACTTCCAGATGGCACTCGTGTTGGAAGAAGTTCAGATGCCGATAGCGCTTGGTCACGGTGTCGTGGGCCGGGTGGGTGCCCTCGATGCCGGGCACGGCAAAGCGGCTGCCGGCGACGAAATCGACCGCGATGGTCAACGACCTCTGGGCAGCGTCGAAACGCATCCTACCTTCCAGCGCGGCGGCCCTCTCGCCGCCCATGTCTCCATGGCTGGATGCACAACCCCGCTGCATCCAGCCATGGGACTGGCAGATCTCAGGGCTGCGCCTCAAGGTCCGCTCGCCGGGCTTCGCCGCCCTTGACCCACAGCCCCGGGCCACCCCGTAACGCCCCATTACCCACTCAAAATTCAAAAGAGGCTAATTTTCGTAACACGGCATCCTGGCAGTCCTTTTCCGCAGAGATTTGCGGAGAATAGTCGGCGGTCGTGTCAGCGGCAAGTCGCCGCACCGTTACTACCCATCGAGCGCGGCCAGCGCCTCGGCGAGATGGCGCACGCCGATCACTTCCATGCCCGCCGGCGCCTGCTTGGGCGCGTTGCCGGCCGGCACGATGGCGCGGGTAAAGCCGTGCTTGGCCGCCTCCCGCAGCCGCTCCTGGCCGCCCGGCACCGGGCGGATCTCGCCGGCGAGGCCGATCTCGCCGAAGGCTACCAGTTGCCGCGACAGCGGGCGGTCGCGAAAGCTCGACACCACCGCGAACAGCACGGCCAGATCGGCGCCGGTCTCCAGCACCGCACCCGCCGACCACGTTGGCGAACACGTCCTGGTCGCCCACCATCAGGCCGCCGTGGCGGTGCAGCACGGCGAGCAGCATGGCCAGCCGGTTGCCATCGAGCCCGACCGTCACCCGCCGGGGATTGCCGAGCGCGCTCGCATCCACCAGCGCCTGCACCTCCACCAGCAGCGGCCGGGTGCCCTCCCAGACCACCATCACCACGCTGCCGGCCGCAGTTTCTTCGCCGCGCTGCAGGAAGATGGCCGAGGGATTGGCGACCTCGCGCAGGCCGCGGTCGGTCATCGCGAAGACGCCGAGCTCGTTGACCGCGCCGAAGCGGTTCTTGTGGCTGCGCAGGGTGCGAAAACGGCTGTCGTCGGAGGCTTCCAGCATCAGCGAGCAGTCGATCATGTGTTCCAGCACCTTGGGGCCGGCGAGCGCGCCCTCCTTGGTGACGTGGCCGACCAAAAACAGGGCCATGCCGGTCTGCTTGGCCAGCCGCACCAGTTGCGCGGCACTTTCGCGCACCTGCGACACGGTGCCGGGCGCGGCGCTGAGTTCGGCGCAGTGCAGCACCTGCACCGAGTCCACCACCATCACCCGGGGCGCGCGGCGCAACGCGGTGGCGCAGATGGTCTCGGTGGCGGTCTCCGCCATGATCTCGACCCGATCCAGGGGCAGCCCCAGACGCCGCGCGCGCAACGCCACCTGCTGGGGCGATTCCTCGCCGGTGACATAGAGCGCCGGCACCCGCGCGCCCAGTTCGCACAGGGCCTGAAGCAACAGGGTGCTCTTGCCGGCGCCGGGCTCGCCGCCCATGAGCACGCAGGAGCCCGCCACCAGACCGCCGCCCAGCACCAGATCCAGCTCCGCAAAGCCGGTGGCGAGGCGCGGTTCCGCCGCCACTTCGATATCCGCGAGGCGCACGACCGCACCGTCCGCCGCGCCCGCGAAGCCCCGCGCCGCGCCGCCGGTCACCGCCGCGAGGCGGATTTCGGCGAGTGTGTTCCAGCGCCGCAATCGCCGCACTGGCCCTGCCATTTGCCGAATTCGGCGCCGCAGTCGCCGCTGACGTAGGCGCTCGCCGGTCTTCGCCACGCGGGTCTCCCCCCCCTGAATGCCGGCATCCTAGCAGGTTGCCGAAAAACGTCGCGAGGCGCACGGCGACCGAGACGTATCAAGCAGGTAGGCGATGGAGCGCGCACCGCGCAACGAAGCAGATGGCTGCCGCAGCAGTTTTTTCAGCAACCCGCCAGCCCCCACTGACGATGTCCACAAATTCTCCGGCCACGGGAACCGCCTGACGGTCGGGGGCACGGTCCGCAACAGCGATCTGCTAAAGTGGCCGCCATGTCCCTGATCCCCGAAAAGCCGCTGCTCTTCTTCCCCCATGTGGCGGTGACGCTTGGGCTGCACGAAGCCATCCTGCTGCAAACCCTCAAGGAAATCGCCTGCCACCAACCCGCCGAGGAGCGCAACGGCTTCCGCTGGGTGGAGATTGCGGGGGCCAGTCTGCTGGCATTGCTGCCGTTCTGGAGCGAGGCGGAATTGCAGAACCTCAGCGCCAAACTGCGCGAGCAGGGGATCCTGCTGATCGGCGGCGCGCCCCTGTCCGCGACCGGCCGCTGGCGCTTCGCCTTCAACGAGCAGCGCGCCGGCGCCGCCCGTTCCGCCGACCGCACCACCAACGTGCAGCCGATTCGCGGCGACTGGCAGCCGGAGCGCGACCTGCTGGCACAGCTCGCCCAGTACGGCATTCCCAGCGCGTTCGCCCTCGCGCAAGTGCCCGAGTTCGTCACCTACTGGAGCGAACGCGGCGAGCCGCGCCACAGTTGGGGCGCGAAATTCATCAAGCAGGTCTTGCGCTGCTGGCGCGAACAGGAAACCGTGCAGACGCGCCGCGATCAGGAAGTGCCGATGACGGCGGACTGGCAGCCCGGTGTCGATGCCATGGAAATCTGGGTCCGCGCCGACATCAACCGCAATTTCATCGAGGATGCCGTGCCCGAGTTCGTCCTCTACTGGCGCGACCGCGGCACCCTGTCGAGCACCTGGAACTCCCAGTTCGTCCAGCATGTGCGGCGCCAATGGGCGCGCTACACCACCACGCTGGCCAACGACACCACGCTCCGATCCATGGTCCCCGACTGGCTGTCCGACCCCGCGGTCTACGACGTGCTCGTCATGACGGGCATCGGGCAGGACTTCGGCGCCAGCCTGGTTCCGGAATTCGTCCTGTACTGGCAGGAAAGCGGCGCCGTCCTCAACACCTGGAACACCAAGTTTCTGCAGTACGTCAAACGGCAATGGGCCCAGCGCAACACTACGACGGAAGTGCGACATGCAACACGGCAAGCACCGAAGCTTCGCGCTGTTCCGCGTCAACTACCACAACCAGTTTTACAGCGCCTTTGCCGACACCACGCTGCTCGGCCGGGCCAAGCGCCTGTGGCTCGACAGCCTGCGTCATGTCGGCCCCGGGCCGGTGCTCGCCGCCGCCCGCGCGCTGATCGAGCAGGAGGAATACCTGCCCACCCTGCGCAAGATGCTCGGCGCCTGCGAGGACCAGTTGGCGGCGCAGGGCCTGCCGCGTCCGCGCGACGCCTACCGCGAAGCCTGCAACGCACCCCGCCCCAAGGACGCCCAGCGCTGGTCGCACCCGGCGGTCTACCACGCCGGTCGTGCCGGGCTGGCATGACCGCGACGCGGCCCGAAAGCGTGACCTGGCCGGAATTCCAGCGCGCCTACCGCGACTGCTGCCGCCGCGCGCTGGCCGGCGAAGACCTGAGTATTCCGGCACCGCCCGAACCGACGCCGACGCCGGCGCTGAGCCGGGAAGAAGGCGCCAAACGGCTGCACGAACTGCGCCGCCAACTGGAGTCCTGAGCGCGTGCGAACAAATGCCGTGCGAACCGCTGCGACCGCAGGCCCGCTGCGCAACAGTGCGGCGCGGCGCATGGCGAAAACCATCTACAATGGCTTTCACAGTTATTTCGCCGATTTCCAGAACATCACCATGGGCGCCAAGGCGCGCTTCGAAAAGGCCGACTGGCACGCCGTGCAACGCGCGAATCAGGACCGCATCGAGCTGTATAAAAGCAAGGGTACGGATGGCGGCGGAGTCCGCGCCGGGCGCGCTGTTCCGGCAGATTCTGCCTCGATGCCGAATTTTCGGTCCCTTGGGAGGATCTGGACCGGGATGCGGACACCATCGCCGCCGCGTTCATGGAGGAAGCCGAACCTGAGATCAGCAGCAAGTTTCACCAACTGAAATTCGACCTGCTGGAATCCGTGTTCTACCGCGGCAAGGCGGCCTATCTGATCGGCCGCATCATCGACGGCTATCGCTCGCTGCCGCTGGAACTGGCCGTGCTCAACAACGAGGCGGGCGGCCTGCTGATCGACGCGGCGATTTTCAATCGCGCCGAAAATGAGTGTGATCTTCAGCTTCGCCCGCGCGCATTTCATGGTGGATGCGCCGCTACCCTATCAGTACCTGCATTTCTCAAACAATTGTTTGCCCCACAAGAAGGCGACTACGAGGTCTACCAGTCTGGGCTTTACCAAGCACGCCAAGACCGAGTTCTATCGGGAATTTGTCCAGCACCTCAAGACATCCCAGGACCAGTTCGTCGCCGCACCCGGCATCAAGGGCATGGTGATGACGGTATTCACGCTCCCGTCCTACGATATCGTCTTCAAGGTGATCAAGGACCGCTTCGACTACCCCAAGGAAGTCGCCCGCGGAGGTCGATACGCGAAAATACCGGCTGGTGTCCCCGCCACGACCGCACCGGCCGCATGGCCGACACCGGAAATTCCGCAACCTGAGCTTTCCGCTGTACCGGTTTTCCGCCGCGCTGCTGGAGGAGTTACGCGCCACGGCGCCGTCGCTGCTGCACATCGCAGGCGACCAGCGATCATCCGCCATCTGTACACCGAGCGGCGCATGACACCCTGAATCTCTACCTCAAGACGGCGGAGGGAAAGCGGAAACCCGCAATGTCATCGACGAATACGGCAATGCCATCAAACAGCTCGCGGCAGCAACATCTTTCCCGGCGACATGCTGCTGAAAAATTTCGGCGTCCCCCGCCACGGTCGCGTAGTGTTCTACGATTACGATGAAATCTGCTATCTCACCGACTGCAACTTCCGTCACCTGCCCGAACCCCAGAACGAGGAGCAGGCCTTTGTCGCCGTACCCGGTACACCGTGGGCCCGAACGATATTTTCCCGGAGGAATTCGGCTGTTCTTTCTGGCAATCCGCTGGCGCGGCGCTTTTTCGAGGAACTGCACGGCGACATTTACGCCCGGATTCTGGCAGGGAATCCAGACAGAGATTCGCGCCGGCAAGATCGTGGATGTGTTTCCCTATCGTCGCAAACGGCGTTTTTCGGAACGCATACGGGCAACCTGAAGT
>JADJET010000020.1 GCA_016708925.1 Gammaproteobacteria bacterium
CATGGGCGAGAGGGCCGCCGCGCTGGAAGGGTAGGATGCCGTCCCTGAGAACACGGGTGACCGCAACATGACAGCCAAGCTGTTCGAAGCCGCCCCGGGCATTACGTCCCACTGTTACATCAAAGGCGTCGATTTCGACACTGCCCAGAAGTCGTTGACCATCGCGGTCGATTTCGTCGCCGGCAGCCGCTTTGCCGTGCCCGGCATCGAGGCGCCACCCGGCCCGACACCGTGACCAAGCGCTATCGGCATCTGAACTTCTTCCAACACGAGTGCCATCTGGAAGTCCGCGTGCCGCGAGTGCGGCTGCCCGACGGCGGCATTCGCCGGGTCGAACCCGACTGGTCCGGCCGGCTGGCCGGCTTCACGCTCCTCTTCGAGGCGCTGATCATGACCCTGTGCCGGGAAATGACCTTCGCGGCCGTGGCCCAGCTGCGGTGAATCTCTCCTGGCATCAGGTGGTGGCCTATCTGCAAGCGCTACGTCGATCTGGGCGTAGCGCAGGCCGACTTCTCCGCCGTCAAGCGTCTGGCGGCGGATGAGTTACTCGAAGGCCCACGGCCACGACTACATCACACGGTCGCCCGATGCTGACGAGCGCCGGGTGCTGTTCGTCACCGGGGGCCGGGGGCTGGGACGATCCGGGCCTTTGCCGCCGACTTTACCGCCCACGGCGGCAATCCTGAGGCCGTGGCGTCCATTTCCATCGACATATCACCGCCTTCATCAAGGGCGTGACCAAGCATCTGCCCAATGCCCAGATCACCTTCGACAAGTTCCACGTCATCGCCCACGCCAGTACCGCCGTCGGCAAGACTCGGAGCATCAGACAACGGGCTGGTCCGAGCCTCAAGGGTTGCGCTGAAGCTTCTGAAGGACCGGGCGAGCCTGGCGCCGGCGGCCCGCGTCGACCTCGATACGCTGATCGCCGGTGACGACCAAGCGCACCGCCCCGGGCTTGGCTTCCGAGAGCCGTTGCGCGAGATCCACCGGGCGCAAGCAGGTCAATGTCGTGCGCCATGCTCCGGCAATGGGCGACCGATGTGATGCGCTCCAGGTCGAGCCGATGAAGGAGGTCGCCAGGATGATCCGCCGTCACATCGAGGGCATCGTCACACGGACCCGGACCCGCCAGACCAACGGCTTCCTCGAAGCCATTAACGCCCTCTTCCGGACCGCAAAGCTCAAGGCGCGCGGCTGGGCAATTTCTCCACCATCCCCACTGGTGGTCTTCCTGCTTGCCGGCAAGCTCGGCTACAAGATCAACCCGCATGCCGCTTAACCCACTCGAAATTCAAAAGACCCGCCTGTGTCCATCAACGAAGACCATGGCGTTGACAACCGTCAGCACGCCGTTCTAGTGTGGGCCGAACACGCCCGACTAAACGTGCCCCACAATAACAGGAGCCAACCCAGAAAGCCGCCGTACTCGGAAGCCTTCAACAAGCCTTTTGTCATTCACGCGAACTGGCCGGAGCCCAAATGCGGGCCGGAGGACGCGATCATCAAGGTGGCCGCCAACGGCGTCTGCCGCAGCGACTGGCACGTCTGCGTCGGCGACTGGGGCTGGCTCGGCCTGCAACCCGAACTGCCGCACGTCATCGGCCATGAATTCGTCGGCGAAGTGGCGGAAGTCGGCGCCAATGTCAAAAAATTCCGGGTCGGCGACCGCGTCGTGTGTCCGTTCAACCTGGGCTGCGGCACCTGCGAATACTGCGCCGCCGGCCAGAACACCTGCGCCGAAGGCAATCTGGCCGGTTTCCGCACTTCCGGCGGCTGCGGCGTACGCCCATATCCTGAAAGCCGATCTCAATCTGATCAATCTGCCGGAATCCGTGCCTTTTACCGACGCCGCCAGCATGGGCTGCCGCTTCATGACCTCCTTTCACGGCATCGTGGATCAGGTAAAGGTCGCCGCCGGGGAATGGGTGGCCATCCACGGCTGCGGCGGCATCGGCCTCGCCGCCACCCAGATCGCCAACGCCATGGGCGCCAACGTGATCGCGGTGGACATCAATGACAAGTCGCTGGAAGTCGCCCGCAAGATGGGCGCGGTGCACCGTGAACGCCGCCAAGACCAATCCCGCCGAGGCCATCAAGGAGCTCACCGGCGGCGGCGCCCACGACCCGGTGGATGCCTAGCATTGCCACGACCTGCCTGAACTCGATCAAGCCTGCGCAAACGCGGTCGCCACTTGCAGATCGGCCTCACGACGCAAGCCGAAAAGGTTTCGTGTCGCTGCCGGTGGACCTGATCGTGGCGATGGAGCTGCAATTCATCGGCACCATCGGCATGCAGCCGCGCCGCTACAGCGCAATGCTCAACATGGTGGAAAGCGGCAAGCTGCGCCCGGGCGAGATGGTGACCAACGTATTCCCCATCGAGAAAGCGTCCGGCGTGATCGAGGCGATGGCGAGCTTCGGCACCGTCGGCACCACCGTCATCAAGTGGTAGGAATACCGCTGTCATTCACCGCTTCCTGTCAGCGCAGGAAGCCGGTGAATGACGCCGGAAGCCGCCGGATATCCTGCACCAGGTCCGGCGGCAGATCCGCCGGCACCGCGGTGGCGACGCTGGCGAAGATGGCATCGGAGGCGCCACCAAAGCGTTTTGCGATGGCGGCGGCAATCTCGTCGTGGCGGCCAATCGCCGCAAACAGGTTCACCACGTCATCCGGGATTTCCGCCGCGATCCTGTCCCACTGCCCGGCCTTGGTCATGCGGTTGAGCTTGGCGCCCAGCTCCTCCAGCCCGTGTTGGGCGAGCACCGGCCAATAGGCGGGCGTGGACGCATAGAACGCCACCCGATAGCGCACCCACTCGACCATCCTGGCGACGGCTTCGTCATCCGGCCCGGTGGCGATAAAACCGCCACCCGAGATTTCGAAATGTTCCCGCCGACGTCCGCCACGCGCCCAGCCGGTGGCGAGTTCCGGCAACACCACCTGCTCCAGATAGGCGCGGGTACAGAACGGATGCAGACGCACGCCGTCGCAGACTTCGCCGGCCACGCGCAGCATCGCCGGGCCCACGGCAGCGATGGTGACGGCGGGCAGCGGTCCCGGAAAATCCTCGGGAATGAAATTCGGCGTCATCAGTGTGAAACGGTAATGCTCGCCACGAAACGCCAGCGCGCCTTCACCTTTCCAGCAGGCCCAGATCGCACGCAGCGCCTGTACATATTCGCGCATGCGCGGCGCCGGCGCCGACCAGGCCACGCTGAAGCGATGCTCGTTGTGGGCCTTGATCTGGCTGCCCAGCCCCAGCACCACGCGCCCGGGCGCCGCCGCCTGCAAGTCCCAACCCGCGTTGGCGACCACCATGGGACTGCGGGCAAAGGCGATGGCGATGCCGGTGATCAGCTCCACGCGCTCGGTGACGGTAGCCGCCACCGCCAGCGGCAGGAACGGCTCATGGGCGTTCTCCATGGTCATGATGCCGTCGTAGCCGGCCGCCTCGATGGCGCGCGCCGCTGCCGGCACCTTGCGCAGATTGTCCTGGGGAATGGTGGTAAAGACTTTCATGGGAAACCCCTCGCAGCGAAAACAGTGGCAGAAGCTGTCGGATTGCCTGCAACCGACCGGCCCGGATTCCGAAGCTTACCCCGACCACAGCTCGCCACCCAGTGCGGCCGGGTGTGTCCGGCTGCCGCGCGCGACGAACTTTATTCCCGCCAACGGGGTTTCCGCACCTGGTTTCCTTGACAGCCGCCGGAGCCACACCTAGCATTTCCGCGCCTCCCCGCCGCGCCGTTGTGCTCCATGCTGCCATTTCTGGACGTCGTCAAATCCGACATGGAAGCGGTCAACCAGCTCATCATCACTGAACTGAATTCCGACGTCGGTCTGGTCGAGGAAATCGGCACCTATCTGATCACGGCGGGCGGCAAGCGCCTGCGCCCCATCGTGGCCCTGCTGAGCGCCCGCGCCTGCGGTTACGACAGCGACCAGCATGTGTTGCTGGCCACGGTGATCGAACTGATTCACACCGCGACCCTGTTGCACGACGACGTTGTGGACACCTCGGAGTTGCGCCGCGGCCGCCATACCGCCAACAACCAGTACGGCAATGCGGCGACGGTTCTGGTCGGTGATTTTCTGTATTCCCGCGCCTTTCAACTCATGGTGCGGATCGGCAACATGGCGGTCATGCGCGTGTTGGCCGATACCACCAACACCATTTCCGAGGGTGAGGTCCAGCAACTGCTCAATGCCGGCAACGCCCAACTCGACGAGCCGGGATATACCGAAGTGATCCGCAAGAAGACCGCCGAGCTGTTTCAGGCGGCGGCCCAGACCGGCGCCCTGCTCGCCGGCGCCGACACCACCGTTGTCACGGCGTTGCAAAACTACGGGCATCACCTCGGCATGGCGTTTCAACTGGTGGATGATGCCCTCGACTACGGCGGCGACGCCGGGCAACTGGGCAAGAACATCGGCGACGATCTGGCCGAAGGCAAGCTGACGCTGCCCCTGATCCATGCGTTGCGCACCGCGCCGCACGCCGACGCCACCCTGATCCGCGACGCCATTGCCAACCGCCAGGGCGCTGCGCTGCCCGAAGTCCTGCGCATCGTCGGCGCCTGTGGCGCGCTCGACTACACCCTGACTGTGGCGCGCCAGCAGGCGGGCCGGGCGCGGGCAGCGCTCGCGCCACTGCCGGCATCGCCACAACAACAGGCATTGTGCGAACTCGCGGAATTTGCCGCACATCGTGACTTCTGAGACAGTAGCGCCCCCTGCACCCTGGCGAGCCAAGCACCATGCCCCTGCGACCCGCCATCGACAGCAGCGCCGCCTGGCGCGCCCTCCACGCACATCGCACAAGCTTTGCCGGCACCACGCTCAACGACCTGTTCGCCGCTGACCCAGCACGCGGCGAGCGCTGCCACGCGACCGCGGCGGGCATCTACCTCGACTATTCCAAGAACCATTTCACCGACACCACGCTGAGTTTGCTGGAGGAACTCGCCGCCGTCGCCGAACTGCCAGAGCATATCGTGGCGCTGTTCGCCGGCGCGCCGGTAAACCGCTCCGAACAGCGTGCCGCCCTGCACCCCGCGCTGCGCGGCGCGGCGCCTGATGCCGCCATCGGCCGCGAGATAGAGCAGAGCCGGACACGGATGCTGGCGCTGGCACAGGCGCTGCGGGCGGGTGAAATTCGCGGCGCTACCGGGCAGGTCATCACCGACCTGGTGCATCTCGGTATCGGCGGCTCGGACCTGGGTCCACGCCTGGTGGTCTCGGCCTTTGCCGAACGCCGTGCGCCGTCTCCACGCGTGCATTTCGTGACATCCCTGGACAACACCGCGCTCGCCGCCGTCCTGGCGCACTGCGTTCCCGCGACCACCTTGTTTGTACTGGCGTCGAAAAGCTTCTCGACCCTGGAAACCCTGTCGAATGCCGACCTGGCACGACGCTGGCTCGGCGCAGCTGGCATTGCCGCGGACCACATCGGCAGGCATTTCGCGGCAATCACCAGCAAGCCTGAACGAGCCAAAGCCTGGGGCATCGCCGACGACCGCATCCTTACCCTGGGCGAAGGGATCGGCGGCCGCTATTCGCTGTGGTCAGCCATGGGACTGCCGATTGCCGTTGCGCTCGGACCGGACATCTTTACCGAGCTGCTCGCCGGCGCCAATGCCATGGACCAGCACTTTCGCACGGCATCCTTGCGCACCAATCTGCCGATACTGCATGGACTGCTGAGCGTTTGGCAGATCAATTTCTGGCACCACGGCACCCGCGCCGTACTGCCCTATGTGCACGGCCTGCGCCATCTGCCCGATTATTTGCAGCAACTGATGATGGAAAGCCTGGGCAAGCGGGTTGCTCAGGACGGCCGCGAACTCACCATCCAGACCGGGGCGATCATTTGGGGCAGCGAGGAGACCAACGGTCAACACTCCTTTCATCAACTGCTGCTCCAGGGCACGCAAACCGTGCCGGCGGACTTCATCGCCACCGCGATTCCGCACTGTGACGCGGAGCCGCACCGACAGCTCTACGCCAACTGCCTGGCGCAGAGCCGGGCGCTGATGGTGGGCCAGGATCGCGCCACGCTGGAGAAGGAGTTACTTGCGGCCGGACACTCCGGCGCAGAGGCCGCTTTTCTGGCTTCCCACCGGGAAGTGCCCGGCGATCGCCCGAGCAACACGCTGGTGCTCGCCGCCCACGCGCCCGCCTGTCTGGGCGCCTTGCTGGCGCTCTACGAACACAGCGTCTATGTGCAGAGTGTGATCTGGGGTATCAACGCGTTCGACCAGTGGGGCGTCGAATTGGGCAAGCAGGCGGCGAGTGCGATCGGCGCGGCACTGGTCGGCGCGGACGCGAGCGCCTACGACAGCTCCACCCGCGCCCTCATGGCGCGGTGGAACAGCGCGGGTGCGCGTTCAGACTGATGCGCTGTCCGCGCGGCGCGCTAATGGACCGTTTTTTCCTTAGCCACCATCCAGGAACGCCAGCAGCTCGGCGGTTTTTTCCACCATCAGCGCATGATCGCCGCGACTCTCCACATTCAGGCGCACCAGCGGCTCGGTGTTCGACATGCGCACATTGAAGCGCCAGTCCGCGAAGCTGATGCCGATGCCATCCATGGTATCGAGCACGCCGCCTCCGCTCCCGTAGCGACGGGCGATGGCGTCGAGCACCGCCGGCGGATCCGCGACCGGGCGGTTGATTTCGCCGCTCACCGGATAGGCGCGCTGACGCTCCTCCAACAGTTCGGACAGCGGCTGCCGGCGCCGGGACAACAATTCCACCACCAGCAGCCAGGGAATCATGCCGCTGTCGCAATAGGCGAAGTCGCGAAAATAATGGTGCGCGCTCATCTCACCGCCGTAGAGAGCGTCGTTATCGCGCATCACCTGTTTGATGAAGGCATGGCCGGTGCGGCTCTGCACCGCCCGGCCGCCGAACTGGGCGACGATGTCGGTGGTGTTCCAGATCAGGCGCGGGTCGTGCACGATGGCGCCGCCGCCGTACTTGCGCAGAAAGGCTTCCGCGAGCAGGCCGACGACGTAATAGCCCTCGACGAAATCGCCACGCTCGTCGAAGAAGAAACAGCGGTCGAAGTCGCCGTCCCAGGCGATCCCCAGATCGGCGCCGCTCGCGCGCACGACGGCGGCGGTCGCCGCGCGGTTTTCTTCGAGCAGCGGGTTGGGCACGCCGTGGGGAAAGTGACCGTCGGGCGCGTGCTGGAGCTTGATGAACTCCAGCGGCAGATGCGGCTCCAGCAGATCGATGACGGCGCCGGCACCGCCGTTGCCCGCATTGACCACCACCTTGAGCGGCCGCAGCGCGGATTTATCCACATAGGACAACAGGTGGTCGATATAGGCGCTCTTGTCAGCGGCATGGCGCAGCGTGCCCTGGCGCGCAGCCGCCGGAAAATCCGCCGCCTCCGCCAGCGCCTGGATCTCGGGCAGCCCCGCATCGCCGCTGATCGGACGCGCCCCTTCGCGCACGAACTTCATGCCATTGAAGTCCTTGGGATTGTGGCTGGCGGTCACCACCAAGCCGCCGTCGTAGCCGCCGTGGAAGGTCGCGAAGTAAATTTCCTCGGTACCGCACTGGCCGATATGCACCACATCGCAGCCGGCATCGCGAATGCCTGCCACCGCCGCGTCGCACAGCGCCGGGCTGGTCAGGCGGATGTCGTGGCCGACAACAAGGGTGCGCGCGCCCAGATAGACCGCGAAAGCGCGGCCGATGCGGTAGGCGATCTCTTCGTTCAGCTGCTCGGGAACGCGACCGCGCACATCGTAAGCTTTGAAGCAGGTGAGTGCCGACATCATTTGCGTCCCTTGAGATAGATGTTCTGATAGACGTGGTTGGTGGCATCGACAAAGCCACCGACGCTGCCGCAGTCAAAGCGCTGACCCTTGAATTTGTAGGCCAGCACTTTGCTGGTCCGGGCCAGCGTCAACAACGCGTCGGTAAGCTGCACCTCGCCGTTCTTGCCCGGCGGGGTGTGGCGCAAGACTTCAAAAATGAACGGCGACAGGACGTAGCGGCCGATGATGGCGAGATTGCTGGGCGCCTCGCTCGGCGCCGGTTTTTCCACCATGTCGGTGACGCGGTAGAGGCCGGGTTCTTCCTCGACACCGGCAATGATGCCGAATTTCGACACGTCCTTTTCTTCGACTTCCTGGATCGCCACCACGGTACTGCCGGTACGTCGATAGATATCGACCAGCTGCGCCATGACCCCGATGTCATCGTTGAAGCACAGGTCATCCGCCAGAATCACCCCGAACGGCTGATTGCCCACCAGCAACTCGCCGGTGAGGATCGCATGACCGAGTCCTTTCATTTCCAGTTGCCGGGTTGACGCGAAGCGGCCGCTGTTGATCACCTTGCGGATTTCGATCAGGTAATCTTCCTTGTCGGTGCCGGCGATCTGATGCTCGAGCTCGTAGCTGATGTCGAAGTGATCGTGAATCGAGCGCTTGCCGCGGCCGGTGACAAAGCAGATTTCGTTCAGTCCGGCCGCCAGCGCCTCTTCAACGCCGTACTGCACCAGGGGTTTGTTGACCACGGGCAGCATTTCCTTGGGCATGGACTTGGTGGCGGGCAGGAAGCGGGTTCCATACCCGGCGACCGGAAACAGGCATTTCTTGATCATGGCAGTTCCTTGACGGGCGATTGCGGTCGAACTCCAGCACCGGCGCTGCCGTGCCCGGAGTCGTGCGCCACGGTGGCGTGGCGGCTACATTAACGCAGCATTTGCGCGTTTGCATATGGCCCGCGCGGAGAAAGCCAAGGGCTCACAATGGCTCGCTGCGGGCGGGTCGCAGGTCGCGTAAAATGGCTGACACATAACGGCAACCCGAGAAACCGATGCCCGCTCCAACATCCACCTCCGTCCAGGAAGACACCGCCATCCGCGGCCGGCAGAGGAGCTTCACGCGCGATGAGCTGCTGGCTTGCGCGCGCGGGGAACTGTTTGGCGCCCATGCGGCACGCCTGCCCGATGGCCAGATGCTGCTGGTGGACCGGATCACGCATATCGACTCGACCGGCGGTACGCATGGCAAGGGCCAGGTGATCGCGGAACTGGATATCCATCCCGACCTGTGGTTCTTCGGTTGCCACTTCATCGGCGACCCGGTGATGCCGGGCTGCTGGGTCTCGATGCCCTCTGGCAGCTGACCGGATTCTTTCTCACGGCGCGGCAACGACGGTCACGGCCGCGCGCTCGGCCCGGCGAAGTGAAGTTTTTCGGGCAGGTACTGCCTACTGCGGGAAAGTGACCTACCGACTCGACATTTCACGCATGGTTGAGCGCAAACTGGTGATGGCCATCGCCGACGGCTCAATGGCGGTGGATGGCCGCAATCTACACCGCCAAGGATCTTCGGGTGGGTATTTTCAAATCCACCGACAACTTTTAGCGGCACCGGCTTCCTTACAATGCCGGCCAATTTCCCGCCCACAACCACCCGAGAGGCACTCCATGAGACGAGCGGTAATTACCGGCATGGGGTGGTGTCATGCACAGGCAATGATGTCGAAACCGTTGTCCGTTCTCTGCGCGAGGGCACATCCGGCATTCGCCCGATGCCCGTTTATCGCGAGATGGGGATGAAGACCAGATCGCGGGACAGATCGATCTGGATCCCACGGATCTCATCGACCGCAAACATCTGCGCTTCAAGAGCACGGCGGCGGTCTGGAATATGTCGCGATGCAACAGGCCATCACCGACTCCGGCCTCTCGAGGCGGATGTCTCCAATCCCCGCACCAGCATCATCATGGGTTCCGGCGGTATCTCGGGAAAAATTCCTCGAGTCGGTGGACACTCTGCGAGAAAGGTGTGAAGCGCATCGGGCCCTACCGCGTCACCCAGATCATGAGCACGGTGTCGGCCTGCCGCCACGCCGTTCCACATCAAGGCTCAATATCAACATTTCTTCCGCCTGCCACCAGCGCCCTACGTGCTCGGCGGTGGGAGCAGATCCAGCTCGGCAAGCAGGACATCCTGTTCGCCGGCGGCGCGGAGGAAGAGCACTGGTCGATGGTCAGCATATTCGACGCCAAGGGCGCGCGGTCAACCCTTCAACGACACCGGAACGTGCCTCGCGGCCCTATGACCTGGACCGCGACGGCTTCGTGATGTCCTGCGGCGGCGGCTGTTTCGTGGTCGAGGAGCTCGAACACGCGCGCGCGGCGCCACCATTTACGCCGAGATCGTCGGCTACGGCGCCACCTCCGACGGTTTACGGCATGGTCGCACCTCCGGCGAAGGCGCGGTGCGCTGCATGCGCCGGCGCTCGCGACGGTGAATGGTTCGATCGACTACCTCAACACCCACGGCACCAGCACGCCGGTCGGCGACGTCAAGGAAATCCGGGGCCGATCCCGAGTCTTCGGCCCCCAGACGCCGCCCATCAGCTCGACCAAATCGCTGTCGGGGCATTCACTGGGGCGGCCGGGGTGCATGAAGCCCTGTTCAGTCTGCTGATGATGCGCCACGGCTTCATCGCCGCCTCGGCCAATATCGACAACCTCGATCCCGCAGTCGCCGGGGCCAACATCGTCCGGCAGCGTATCGACGGCGTCGAACTGGAGCGGGTGATGTCGAACAGCTTCGGCTTCGGCGGCACCAACGCCAGCCTGGTATTGCAGCGGTATCGCGGCGACTGAGCCTGACCGGCTGCTCAAGCCCCGGCGGGCGCCACCTGCTCCGCTGCGCATTGCTGGCTTCGTCGCAACGTTTTTTTCAGCAGTCGGTTAACCGTGTAACGACACCGGAACGCGGCGGCGCGGGGCGGGAGGAAGTGCAGCGGTCACATTCGCCCCCTTGGGCCAGCCAAGCCGCCCTTAAAAAATGCCGCGCTGCTCCAGGTACGCAAGCAAGTTTTGCACGCAGCCGTCGAGACCTCTGCCCGGTATCAACCACCAACCCGGACTCACTGGCGCTCCATACGCGGATCGATGCCGGGTGAAGTTGGGAATCTGCCGGCGCGCGCCTTGCGGTAGAGACCCTGGGGTCGCGCTGCTCGCAGACCGCCAGCGAGGTGGCGGCATGCACTTCGATGAACTCATCCGCGGGCAACAGTCGCGCGAGCTGGCGGTCAGCGCGAAACGGCGAGATGAATGCCGTCATGGCAATCAGACCGGCATCGACAAGCAGCTTCGCCACCTCGGCGATGCGCCGGATATTTCGACCCGATCAGCGTCGCTGAAGCCAGATCCGGTTGAGACCGTGGCGGACGTTGTCGCCGTCCAGCAGGTAGCAATGATGGCCACGCTCGAAGAGCGCCCGCTCCAGCGCATTTGCCAGGGTTGATTTGCCCGCGCCACTGAGCCGGTAAACCAGATCATGCAGGGCTTCTGGCGTTTCTGGCGCGCACGATCGTCCTTGACACCGCCGCCCGGGTGCGAAGTCAGATTGGTACTCACGCGCAGGCGTTCACGGGAGCCGCGGAACCGGGCCGGACTAAAACGGGATATCGTCATCGAAATTGTCGAAGCTGGTGGGGTCCGGACCGGCCGGGCAACGCCGAGTGCCGCCGCTGCTCGCCTGCGCCGCGCGTGGCGGAGCACTGAAATCGCCGCCCTGCTGTCCACCTGGCATGCCGCCGCGTCCGTCCAGCATCTGCATTTCATTCGCGACGATCTCGGTGGTGTAGTGCTTCTGGCCGTCCTTCTCCACTGGCGGGTGCGCAGGAACCTTCGACATAAACCTTGGAACCCTCTTGAGTTACTCGCCGGCGATCTCCGCCAGCTTGTTCGAAAAACACCACCCGGTGCCATTCGGTGCGCTCTTTCTGCTCGTTGGTCTGCTTGTCGCGCCAACCTTCGGACGTCGCCGGGGTGATGATCGTCACCGCCCGCCGCTGGGCATGTAGCGGGTTTCGGGTCGTTGCCGAGATTGCCGATCAAAATGACTTTATTGATGCCGCGAGCCATCGCCAGAATCCCCTGTCAAAATTGTACTGCTGCGAAGTCCAGTGCAACCGCTGGCTCCGGCCTCGCCAACCACGCCCGTGCGCAACGCACGCCGTGCATCAAGCGCTCAGCGGGCGTCCCAGAACACGCTCCAGATGGGCGCTGTCGAGCGCATCGTCGTCCACCTGCACATAGGCGACTGGTGGCTCGGGATGTGAATCACGTCCTCGACTCCGGCCACCACGCCCACCAAGGCTTCGCGCCGGACCACGGTTCTCCCGCCGCCAGATCAACGTCAGGCTGCCCAGCCGGCGCGGAGCGCGCATGCAGTGCTGGCCACGGCAAACCATACCAGCGCCGCGCCGCCGGCGAACCAGAACACGCTCCCGCCACCAAAGCGATGCGCGACCAGACCACCCAGCGCGCCGCCCGCGAACGCGCCCAGAAACTGGCTGGTGGAGTAAATCCCAAGCGCCGTACCCTTGGTGCCCGGCGGGCACAGCTTGCTGACCAGGGACGGCAGCGATGCCTCCAGCAGGTTGAACGCCATGAAAAACAACAACAGCCCGTGGCCATCACAGAGAAGCTGACTGCCGGCCGAAGCCAGCACCGCCTCAGCCACCGCCAGTAGCGCGATAGCGCCCACCACCCCGGCTTCATCCGCCGCCGTGTTTCGCCACCAGATGAACGGCACCATCAAGTTGCAAGCCGGCGCCCATGGTGATCAGATAAGGATACCAATGCCGGTCCCGCTCAAATCCCACCACCTGTTCCAGCAGCACGGGCACCATTACCCAGGTCGCCATCTGGGCGAAGTGAAGCACGAAGATTCCACGTCCAGCCGCAGCAGCTCGGAGCGCAGCACCGGCCCAACATTTCGGGCATCGGAACAATTCGTGAGTCGAGACCCGGCTTAGCGTGGGAATCGACACAACACCGGCAATCCCAAAATCCCAGCGACGTAATCACCCGGAACACCACCGATATCCCCCGGTGGAAATCCACCGGACCGGGCCATCGCCACCGCGAACGAGGCCCGATACTGCCGCCCACCACGCCGCCATGGCGCGGGTGCGCACCTGCTCCGCGTCACATCCGCCAGCAACGCCATGATGACGCCGGCCACTGCGCCCGCGCACTGCACCGCCCGCCCAGCATCAACTGGTACCGGTATCAGCACGAGGCGGCAATCACCGAGCCCGCCCAGACAGCGGGATGCCGGTGATGATGAGCGGCTTGCGTCCAAAGCGGTCGGAAGCGAGGCCGAAGGGATTTACAACATGCCTGCAGGTGAGGCCGTAGATCCCCAGACGCAGGCCTATGGTCGCGGCCGTGGCGCCGGTGTACTGGGCTTCATTGAGCGCAAGTACCGGCAGCACCATGAACGGTCCCAGCATCCGCGTGGCATAGAAACGCACCGGGGCCAGCAAGGCGCGCGGTTGAGGATGTCAGCATGCAGGGGTTAGCGCAGCAGGATAACCGGAGGGCGGCTAGAATACAGAATGGCCCCGCAAAAGCCAAGACGATACCGATCCGGTCAGGGACCGTTCGGTGGGCGGCACCACAACTTGGCGATCACCGTGCGCGGCGGCGTCGATAGCGCTCGAGCAACTGCCGAGGGCGGGGACGCAAGCCGGCAGATCGGTGAACGACACGCCAGCGCCATAGCATTCCCCGAAGCAGATTAATGTAACGCCGCGGTACCGAAGTGACGGAGCGCGGCGACACGCCGTGGATGGCGGGGAGGCGGATTGAGCCATCACCCGGAATTGTTCGGCGCTGAGGCCACGCGCTCGGCCACCTCCGCCGCGCGTCGGGCTTGACCCGCAGGCCCGTGCGCCATGGGACGCTGCGGGCTTGACCCGGTACAGCTCAAACTCGCCCGCCAGTGGAACTGTCATCCGCGCGAAGCGGAAATAGAGCAGGGCCGCAAACAGCTTGGCGGGATTATCGAGATGGGACCGCGCACCGGGGACGGCGTCGTCACCGGGCTGTTCATGCCGAACTGGCGTCGAGGGCGACATCGGCGGCGAAATGGCGGCATTGCTTTTTTTCCGGCCGAAGCACGGTCGCGAAGGCCTCCGGGCGCCTTGCCTTGAGCGTCACGAATACCGGGATGCGGGGCTGGCAAGCTCATCCTGCCAGAGGCGCAAACCCGACGGAAGAATTCCGCGGAGGTGTGAGCCAGGCAAAATTCGCCCACAGGGGCGCGATCCGCCAGACGGTCATCCCGTCCGCCGCCTGCCAACTTGTAGCGCCGGTTGTTGGCGAAGGGCCGGCCCGGCGACTTCGGCCAGCGCCGGATAGGAGCAGCTCCAGCTCTTGATACAGCGCTGGGGCGAATGCATCCGGCACCACCAGATGGAAACGGCTCGTGCGGATTGCCGCTGTGCCAATCCGGGTCGGCCAAGCCTTCAAGTTGTCAACGCCCGTCATTTTCCCTCTGAAAACCGGAATCCGCGCACAAACCCACCGGCACGGGATGCCGCTATTTTCTGCGCGCCCGATCCCGACTAACAAGCGCCGCCGCCCATCAGGCGCGGCCGTAGCGGTCCTCGGGGAAACGCACGATGTCGTCTTCGCCGAGATAAGCGCC
>JADJET010000021.1 GCA_016708925.1 Gammaproteobacteria bacterium
CTGCTATTTCCGCCACCCAGACCATCAAACAGGTATTCCGGATAGATGATTCGCTGGACGTGTTTCCGGTCCAGCAAGGTGGGGCGGAATACTCGGCACCTGCTGGCCGGCGTCTTCGCGTCCGACCAGTTGGGTGTGTGCTCAGCAGCAGGGGCTACGCCGAGGGCATGACGATGAGTGGCCGGTAAGTGTCCAGCTGACCGGAATTAGCGCAACCGTGGCGTTCACCGCCATCAACTTCCGTGCCGCTCAAGGTTCTGGACCCTTGCCAAGCGGGCTTGCGTAACCACTGACCAGGAGACCGAGGGCCTCGACCTCACCCAGCACGACAGCGCGGTTAGATCTCTGATGCCCGCACCGGATCACCGCGACCAGAACAAGGCCATGGCAGTGGCCCGAACCTCCTTCAGATCAGCGCCGCGTCCCGTGCCGACCGGATGGCGAGCCAGCGCTCCATCCCGAACAGCACGCGCCATAAACCAGCGTCGCGAACAGGGTCTGGTGAAAAAACGGCAACGCCGCGAGATGAAGCCGCCGGCCGCGCCGGTGGCGGATAGAGATCCTGGGTCAACCAGACGCGGCGTTGCTTTGACCAGAAAAACAGGCTCGCGCCCGGATCCCCGCTGCCAGCAGCGGCGGAGGACGACGCCGGGGTCCGAGCAGCGTCCGGCCGCGACCACCAGCGCCACGCCCAGTTAGACAAACGCCATGGTGGCGTGAAATCCGAGCCACAGATCCGCCAGCAGCATCGCCGCCAACGGCACCAGCAGTGCCAGCCGCCAGTCCCGGCAGCGCCGCGTTGCTGAACAGGGCCAGCGCCATCACCGGCGAAAAATTCGGCGGATGCGGCAGCAGGCGGGTCAGCGCGGCAACCGCGATGGCCAACACGAGGACACGGACGGTCGGGGACGGCATGGCATGGCTCCTGGTAATGTCGTTGCTGGTCAGGGGGTCCTGATCAGAAGTCGCGGGAAAGGGTCAGCATCAAATTCCGCTCGGGCGAAGGATACAGCGCCCGGGTGCCGAAAAAGCTGGCGAACTCAGTGTACTGCTTGTCGGTGACATTGTTGAGCCGGGCCTGCAGCGTCCAGGACCGTCGGGCCCAGGTCGCCGCCAGATTGGCCACGGTATAGCCACCCTGTTCGGCACGGTTGCCGAGATCGAGGTTGCGGGGGCCGGTATACACCAGCTCGCCGAACAGGCTGAAGTTCGGGTCGAAGCGGTAGTTGGCGTTGAGTTTCAGCAACTCGCGGGCGACATCGGGTACCCGATTGTTGTCGTAGGGTCCGGCGACGAAGCGGGCATCGACATAGGTATAAATGCCGCCCAACACGGCGCGTCGGTCGCGTGGTGGCGCGCATCCAGGGTGCCGCCACGGCGCCGCGTGTCATCGAAATTGGCGTTGGCGCCAAAGTCACCCAGCCCGGGTCGAAACCTATTTCATGTTTCATGTCTTGCTGGAACAGCGCGGCATGGAGCTCGACCGAGGACCAACTCCACTCGCTGCCCAGCTCCCAGGCGACGCCGCGCTGTACCTTCAGCGGAGTGAAATTGCCCATGAAATCGATGTTTTCGTCGGCCAGGGCGAAGCGGAACGTCTCGTCCCGATTCAGGTAATAACGGCCGCTGTCGCCGCGCCAGTTGAGGCCGATCGTATGCACGACCGTGCTTTGGTCGTAATCCAGATCGAAGGGCGCCACGTCGGCATCCAGGCGGGCATGACGCAGCCCGCCTTGCAGATCGAGACGGTCGACCGGGTGTAGATGAAATGCAGATATTCGCTGCGTTTGCGCTGGCGCTGTTCAGTGCCGCTGGGGCCGAAGCCGAAATCCAGCGCGAAGTCGTAGTCCACCCGCTCGGCATCCATGCCCAGCGTGGCGCGCAGCCCGTCCACCGCAAACACCAGGCGCGGATCGAATGTCTTGACCCGGCGCTGCTGGCCAGTGACGGCGGCGCCGAAACTGGACATCGAATTGATGACCACGTCATCGTCCCGGTCGCCGTAGCTCGCGAACAGCTCCAGATACTCGCCGAGCCGCTGGTCGATCCCGATCCGGGTCGCCCGGTTGTCGGCGGCGTAAGCGTTGAAGCTCGACCCGGCCTGACGGCGATCCTGTGCGACCAGTGCCGCGGATAACGCACCCGCCAGACGGAACTCGTCGTCGCTCTGGCGCGCCTCGACGAACAACTCGCCATCCCCGTGGCGCCAGCCCGCCCGCCCACTGTAATTTTCGTAATTGACGGCGCCGCCATCCCGGTAGGCGTCGCTGCGCTCGATCTGAGTGCCGACCCGATAATAGAGGCCGGACTCGAAACGATCCTGATAACTCCCGGCATAATTTTCGGCCGCGTAGCTGCCGCGCCGACACTGATCCGGCCCTGGCGGGGTCCGCCACCGCGCGTGATGATATTGATCACCCCGCCCACCGCCTGATCGCCGTAGAGGGTGCCGGCGCCGCCTTCCAGGATTTCCACGCGCTCGATGTCCTCCACCGCGACCGCCGTAAGGTCGGGCCCCGCCAGATCCGTGTTGTTGAGGGAACGTCCATCCACCAGCACCAGGACGTTCTGCGCGGTGGCGAACCCTTGCGCAGCGCCAGCCGGCTGTCGCGTCCATTGCCCATGCTGTCCTGCACCTGAACCGGGCCCAGGTTGCGCAGCAGTTCGGAAAGATTGTGGGCGCCGCTGGCGCGGATTTGTACCGCGTCGATCACCCGCACCGTGGTGGCGACATGATCGAGGCTGTAGGGCGAGCGGGTGGCGGTGACCACCAGTTCTTCGTCGACCGGAAGGTCCGCACCCGCTGCGGCGATAGCGAACAGGGGCGCGGCCAGCGCACCGGAAAATGCGCCCGACAACAGGCGTTTTGCATTGAATTGACCTGACATGAACGTGCTCCGCAAGATAAATCGCCGGACACGGCCACAGCAGCGGAGACCTCAGGAATGGGGTTCCGGCGCGGCAACCGTGCGTCTGCGCTGCACGGCGAACCACGACGGCCCGCAGTAACGGTTACCCCGACCGTTACACGACAACGCGGTTGTGGCAGGTCTCCTGGCTTCCGGGTCAGTGCGTCCGCCCGCCTTCCCGACCGAGGTCAGTGGCATCCGGGCGGCGCTCGCCGGGTACAGTTGCGGAGACAGCTTCGATTGATGCAGCCACTTGGGCTGCGGGCGAATTCCCTCGGGGCCCTCGCGGGCACCACAACGGGACGGGAGTGTAGTCGTCTCAGTCCAGCGCGGCCAGCGCCTCGGCGAGGTGGCGCACACCAACCACTTCCATGCCCGCCGGCGCCTGCTTGGGCGCGTTGCCGGCCGGCACGATGGCGCGGGTAAAGCCGTGCTTGGCTGCCTCCCGCAGCCGCTCCTGGCCGCCCGGCACCGGGCGGATCTCGCCGGCGAGGCCGATCTCGCCGAAGGCTACCAGTTGCCGCGACAGCGGGCGGTCGCGAAAGCTCGACACCACCGCGAACAGCACGGCCAGATCGGCGCCGGTCTCCAGCACCCGCACGCCGCCGACCACGTTGGCGAACACGTCCTGGTCGCCCACCATCAGGCCGCCGTGGCGGTGCAGCACGGCGAGCAGCATGGCCAGCCGGTTGCCATCGAGCCCGACCGTCACCCGCCGGGGATTACCGAGCGCGCTCGCGTCCACCAGCGCCTGCACCTCGACCAGCAACGGCCGGGTGCCCTCCCAGACCACCATCACCACGCTGCCGGCGGCGGTCTCTTCACCGCGCTGCAGGAAGATGGCCGAGGGATTGGCGACCTCGCGCAGGCCGCGGTCGGTCATGGCGAAGACGCCGAGCTCGTTGACCGCGCCGAAGCGGTTCTTGTGACTGCGCAGGGTGCGAAAGCGGCTGTCGTCGGAGGCTTCCAGCATCAGCGAGCAGTCGATCATGTGTTCCAGCACCTTGGGGCCGGCGAGCGCGCCCTCCTTGGTGACGTGGCCGACCAAAAACAGGGCCATGCCAGTCTGCTTGGCCAGCCGCACCAGTTGCGCGGCACTTTCGCGCACCTGCGACACGGTGCCGGGCGCGGCGCTGAGTTCAGCGCAGTGCAGCACCTGCACCGAGTCCACCACCATCACCCGCGGCGCGCGGCGCAGCGCGGTGGCGCAGATGGTCTCGGTGGCGGTCTCCGCCATGATCTCGACCCGATCCAGGGGCAGCCCCAGACGCCGCGCGCGCAACGCCACCTGCTGGGGCGATTCCTCGCCGGTGACATAGAGCGCCGGCACCCGCGCGCCCAGTTCGCACAGGGCCTGAAGCAACAGGCGCTCTTTGCCGGCGCCGGGCTCGCCGCCCATGAGCACGCAGGAGCCCGCCACCAGACCGCCGCCCAGCACCAGATCCAGCTCCGCAAAGCCGGTGGCCAGGCGCGGTTCCGCCGCCACCTCGATATCCGCGAGGCGCACGACCGTGCCGTCGGCCGCGCCCGCGAAGCCCCGCGCCGCGCCGCCGCCCGTCACCGCCGCGAGGCGGATTTCGGCGAGTGTGTTCCAGGCGCCGCAATCGCCGCACTGGCCCTGCCATTTGCCGAATTCGGCGCCGCAGTCGCCGCAGACGTAGGCGCTCGCCGGTCTCTTCGCCACGCGGGTCTCCCCCCCTGAATGCCGGCATCCTAGCAGGTTGCCGAAAACGTCGCGAGGCGCACGGCGACCGAGACGTATCAAGCAGGTAGGCGATGGAGCGCGCACCGCGCAACGAAGCAGATGGCTGCCGCAGCAGTTTTTCAGCCACCCGCCAGCCCCCACTGCCGATGTCCACAAATTCTCCGGCCACGGGAACCGCCGACGGTCGGGGGCACGGTCCGCAACAGCGATCTGCTAAAGTGGCCGCCATGTCCCTGATCCCCGAAAAGCCGCTGCTCTTCTTCCCCCATGTGGCGGTGACGCTTGGGCTGCACGAAGCCATCCTGCTGCAAACCCTCAAGGAAATCGCCTGCCACCAACCCGCCGAGGAGCGCAACGGCTTCCGCTGGGTGGAGATTGCGGGGGCCAGTCTGCTGGCATTGCTGCCGTTCTGGAGCGAGGCGGAATTGCAGAACCTCAGCGCCAAACTGCGCGAGCAGGGGATCCTGCTGATCGGCGGCGCGCCCCTGTCCGCGACCGGCCGCTGGCGCTTCGCCTTCAACGAGCAGCGCGCCGGCGCCGCCCGTTCCGCCGACCGCACCACCAACGTGCAGCCGATTCGCGGCGACTGGCAGCCGGAGCGCGACCTGCTGGCACAGCTCGCCCAATACGGTATCCCGGCGCGTTCGCCCTCGCGCAAGTGCCCGGAGTTCGTCACCTACTGGAGCGAACGCGGCGAGCCGCGCCACAGTTAGCGCGAAATTCATCAAGCAGGTCTTGCGCTGCTGGCGCGAACAGGAAACCGTGCAGACGCGCCGCGATCAGGAAGTACCGATGACGGCGGACTGGCAGCCCGGTGTCGATGCCATGGAAATCCTGGTCCGCGCCGACATCAACCGCAATTTCATCGAAGACGCGGTGCCCGAGTTCGTCCTCTACTGGCGCGACCGCGGCACCCTGTCGAGCACCTGGAACTCCCAGTTCGTCCAGCATGTGCGGCGCCAGTGGGCGCGCTACACCACCACGCTGGCCAACGACACCACGCCCCGACCCATGGTCCCCGACTGGCTGCCCGACCCCGCGGTCTACGACGTGCTCGCCATGGCGGGCATCGGGCAGGACTTCGGCGCCAGCCTGGTTCCGGAATTCGTCCTGTACTGGCAGGAGAGCGGCGCCGTCCTCAACACCTGGAACACCAAGTTTCTGCAGTACGTCAAACGGCAATGGGCCCAGCGCAACACTACGACGGAAGTGCGACATGCAACACGGCAAGCACCTGGCAGAACAGGCAGCACGCGATCTCGCGACCTCGTCGAAGAACTCAGCGACCGCAGTTGGGCCGGCTGAACGGCCGCTCCCCGATCCGGCGCTGATCGACGCCATCAACCAGGCCTTCGCGCTGTTCCGCGTCAACTACCACAACCAGTTTTACAGCGCCTTTGCCGACACCACGCTGCTCGACCAGGCCAAGCGCCTGTGGCTCGACAGCCTGCGTCATGTCGGCCCCGGGCCGGTGCTCGCCGCCGCCCGCGCGCTGATCGAGCAGGAGGAATACCTGCCCACCCTGCGCAAGATGCTCGGCGCCTGCGAGGACCAGTTGGCGGCGCAGGGCCTGCCGCGTCCGCGCGACGCCTACCGCGAAGCCTGCAACGCACCCCGCCCCAAGGACGCCCAGCGCTGGTCGCACCCGGCGGTCTACCACGCCGGTCGTGCCCTGGGCTGGTATGACCTGGCGACGCGGCCCGAAAGCGTGACCTGGCCGGAATTCCAGCGCGCCTACCGCGACTGCTGCCGCCGCGCGCTGGCCGGCGAAGACCTGAGTATTCCGGCACCGCCCGAACCGACGCCGACGCCGGCGCTGAGCCGGGAAGAAGGCGCCAAACGGCTGCACGAACTGCGCCGCCAACTGGAGCCCTGAGCGCGTGCGAACAGCCACCGTGCGAACCGCCGCGACCGCGGGCCCGCTGCGCAACAGCGCCGCGCGGCGCATGGCGAAAACCATCTACAACGGCTTTCACAGCTATTTCGCCGATTTCCAGAACATCACCATGGGCGCCAAGGCGCGCTTCGAAAAGGCCGACTGGCACGCCGTGCAACGCGCGAATCAGGACCGCATCGAGCTGTATAAAAGCAAGGTACGGATGGCGGCGGAGTTGCTCGGCACCGTAACCAACCGGGACGTCACCGAACTCAACCTCTGGCGCCAGACCAAGGACGTCTACACCCGCCTGGTGGCCGGCGCGCCGAATTTTGAAATCGCCGAGACTTTTTTCAATTCGGTGTTCGGACTGATCAACGATCACGACAAGATCGACGACGCACTGATCTATGTGTTTTCGTCCCAGCACCAGCAGTTGCCCGGCAGCGAATACAGCATTTATGTGCGCTACGAAAACCAGTCCGCGCCGGGCGCGCTGTTCCGGCAGATTCTGCTCGATGCCGAATTTTCGGTGCCCTGGGAGGATCTGGACCGGGATGCGGACACCATCGCCGCCGCGTTCATGGAGGAAGCCGAGCCCGAGATCAGCAGCAAGTTTCACCAACTCAAATTCGATCTGCTGGAATCCGTGTTCTACCGCGGCAAGGCGGCCTATCTGATCGGCCGCATCATCGACGGCTATCGCTCGCTGCCGCTGGTACTGGCCGTGCTCAACAACGAGGCGGGCGGCCTGCTGATCGACGCGGCGATTTTCAATCGCGCCGAAATGAGTGTGATCTTCAGCTTCGCCCGCGCGCATTTCATGGTGGATGCGCCGCTGCCCTATCAGTACCTGCATTTTCTCAAACAATTGTTGCCCCACAAGGGCGACTACGAGGTCTACACCAGCCTGGGCTTTACCAAGCACGCCAAGACCGAGTTCTATCGGGAATTTGTCCAGCACCTCAAGACATCCCAGGACCAGTTCGTCACCGCGCCGGGCATCAAGGGCATGGTGATGACGGTATTCACCCTGCCTTCGTACGACATCGTGTTCAAGGTGATCAAGGACCGCTTCGACTACCCCAAGGAAGTCACGCGGGAAGTGGTGCGCGAAAAATACCGGCTGGTGTCCCGTCACGACCGCATCGGCCGCATGGCCGACACCCAGGAATTCCACAACCTGAGCTTTCCGCTGCACCGGTTTTCCGCCGCGCTGCTGGAGGAGTTACGCGCCACGGCGCCGTCGCTGCTCCACATCGCAGGTGACCGGCTGATCATCCGCCATCTGTACACCGAGCGGCGCATGACACCCCTGAATCTCTACCTCAAGACGGCGGATGAAGCGGAAACCCGCAATGTCATCGACGAATACGGCAATGCCATCAAACAGCTCGCGGCAGCGAACATCTTTTCCCGGCGACATGCTGCTGAAAAATTTCGGCGTCACCCGCCACGGTCGCGTAGCGTTCTACGATTACGATGAAATCTGCTATCTCACCGACTGCAACTTCCGTCACCTGCCCGAACCCCAGAACGAGGAGCAGGCCTTGTCGGCCAGGCCCTGGTACACCGTGGGCCCGGACGATATTTTTCCGGAGGAATTCCGGCTGTTCTTTTCCGGCAATCCGCTGGCGCGGAACTTTTTCGAGGAACTGCACAGCGACATTTACACGCCCGGATTCTGGCAGGGAATCCAGGCAGAGATTCGCGCTGGCAAGATCGTGGATGTGTTTCCCTATCGTCGCAAACGGCGTTTTTCGGAACGGATACGGGCAACCTGAAGTCGCCTTCCGTTCGGATCAGCGGGCCGCTGATCCGACGCTTGTCCGCCCTGCGCGAAACTATTTCGCTTCCCGCAGCCGATTGCGCGCCAACACCCAGCGGTGGACTTCGCTCGGCCCCTCGTAGATGCGCATCACCCGCACCCGCTGCGCCATGAGCTGGAGTGGCAGTTCCTTGGTCATGCCCATGGCGCCGTGAGCCTGCATGGCCCAGTCGATGACGTCGGTGGCGAGTTCGGTGCCGTAGAGCTTGATCATGCTCGCTTCGGTGCGCACATCGGCGCCGGCATCCTGTCGGCAGGCGGCGTGCCAGAGCATGAGTTGCAGGCAGTGGATGCGGGTCTCGGCATCGGCCACCCACCACTGGATCGCCTGGCGATCCGCGAGCAGTGCGCCGAAGGTGGTGCGCTCGTTGGCATGCTGGCACAGCATGGTGAGCGCGCGCCGCGCCATGCCCAGGCACCAGGCGCCCATCTGCAGGCGGCGCACGATGAGGCGCAACTGCATGGGCGCGAAGCCCTGTCCCTCGGCGCCGAGCAGTTGACCGGCCGGCAGGCGGCAGTTGTCCAGTACCACCTCGTAAGTGGTGTGGCCGCCGATGATGGGAATGGCGCGCGCCACTTCAAAGCCCGGCGTGCCGCGATCCACCACAAAGGCGGAGATGCCGCCACGCGCGCCGCGCGCCGGGTCGGTCACCGCCATCACCACGGTGAAGTCGGCTTCGTCCACCTTGCTGACCCAGATCTTGCGGCCGTCCAGCACCCAGTCGTCGCCGTCGCGGCGGGCGCGGGTGATCATCGCCGCCGGGTCCGCGCCCGCACCGGGTTCGGAAATGGCGATGGCGGAAATCGTCTCGCCGCGCGCATAGGGTTCCAGATACTTGACGCGCTGCGCGTCGTTCACCGTGGCCTGGAGCATGTGCAGGTTGGGCGAATCCGGCGGGAAGGTGAAAGGCGTCACGGTGCGCCCAAGCGCTTCGTTCACGCCCACCATGGCCAGCGCCGGAGCCTGGCGCCGCCGCTGGCGGCCGGGCAGTCGAGTCCCCACAGACCCAGTTCGCGGCACTGGCGGTGCAGGGGTTCCAGTTCATCGGCCGTCAGGTGATAGCCCTGGCCTTCGGCTTCGCGGGCCAGCACCGCGGCTTCGAGCGGCATCAGCGCCGCGTCCACGAAACGGTTCACCGTGGTGTTGATGAGGCGATATTCCTCGTCGAGATCGAAGTTCATTGCGCGGTTCTCCGGCAGGGCAATCAGCTATCGGGAAGGCGCACGCGCCGCGCACCGCCGCGCTCGACGATGTACACGCCCGTGGGGGTATGGAAGTGGGTGCCCAGGATCATCACATCGCGATCGCAATGGTTGTCCACAAAGGCAAGCCGGGTGCGCGCCGCCAGCGCCTTGTCGGCATCGGCCGTTTGCTGCCAGCCGGGCTCGGCGATCTGCACCGGGTGAATCATCATGTCGCCGGTAATTACCGCGCTCGCGCCCCGGTGCGCGATCCGCACGCTGCAATGGCCCGGCGTGTGGCCGGGGGTGGGCAGCAGCTCGACCTGGTCGTCGATGGCCCAGTTGTTGTCCACCCACTGCACCTGCCCGGCTTCGATGATGGGTACCACGTTCTGCGTCATGGTCGCTTTGTCGTGGGGATTGTCGCTGTGTTCCCAGGCGGCCCATTCGCGCTTGTTGAACAGGTAGCGAGCATTGGGAAAAGTGGGCACCCAGCGGCCATCCCTGAGCCGCGTATTCCAGCCGGTGTGATCGACGTGCATGTGGGTGCAGAACACATAGTCGATATCCTCCGGCCGATAGCCCGCCGCTGCCAGATCGGTCAGGTAGCCGGCGTCGGTGCGGTCGTTCCACTGGGGGAAACCCGAGCCCTGCTTGTGGTTGCCCACGCAGGTGTCCACCAGTACCCGGTGATGCCGCGTCTCGATAATGAAGCTGTGGATGCTGAGTCGCATGGCCTTGTTGGCATCGACAAAGTGCGGCTGCAACCAGTCGAGGTGCGGATCGAAAGCACTGCGGTCCTTGTCCACATAGAGCACCCGCGGACTGAAGGTCTCGACGGTATCGATCACCTTGGTGACGGTCATGCCGCCGATGTCGAAACGCTGCGTGGTGGACTGTTGCTGACTCATGCTGTATCTCCCAAATGAGCAAAACTGCTTTTATTTATGCAAGTTGAGAACGACAGTACTGGTTGTGGCCGCTGCGATCAAAAGGCTGCTAGCGATCTCTGCCCCGTTTTCGAGCCCGGCCCGTGAGCGCCACGACCCACGCTTTGCGGCCCTCACAGCCGCGCCTGAAAATTTTTCAGGAATACCCGAATCCGTTCCGCGTTTTTCCCCAGGTCGCTTTTCCCCACCCGGGATTTGGAACGGATATCGATGCGGCTCTGGCGGTCGTCGCCGACGATACGGATCACCACATCGTCCTTGAAGCCGTACCAGAAGCTAGTGTCGGTGGCCTCGATCCGCCCCAGGTCGGGGACTGCGGCGACGATCTCCCAGCCCAGGTCGCGGGCGACGGCAAGTGCCCGGCCGAGCGCGTCCCGGGCGGGCATCGGCAGCGCGATGGGCTGGATATCCGGATAAGCCGCAAGCTGCTGGCGGGCGCTGTTTTCGCCGTCGTAGACGGCGGGTTCGGCGCATCGGCGCGCAGCGGTGCAATGGCCACGAACGGCGGCGGATTGTCGGTATCGGTGGTGATGTCGTGGATGGGCGGTACCGGGCGCGCCTGCTGCAGCGTCTGCCAGGAATCCAGACCACGACCGCCGCGATCGCCAGCGCCACCATGAGCTTGATACCCTGACCCTGGCGGGCGCGCGGGACGAGCAGCGCCAATGCGCCGAGCGCGAGGGCGGCGATCCCGACATAGGCAGCGTAACGCATCAGCAGGAATCCGAAGCGGAAATCCCACAGCCCGAGGCGCGCGCCAGGGCCGCCGACCAGCAGCGCCAACCCCGTCAGCAGGGCGATGATCAAAACAATGGTGGCGAGTTTCATGGTCTGGACCTGTGGACAAGTTGGCAGCCGCGGAGCGCCCGCTGCCGTGATCGAGGGAAGCGTTGCGGGAGGTTGTCAGCACCACGCTGAAAATCAAGAATACTGGAGTTTCGGCGCTCAAGCGCTGTCACGATGCTGGAGGAACCTACGGCGGACCCGCCTGCGCACAGCCCACCAGGGAAAACACCATGACGGAAGCCCAGCCCTGGCCGCGGAAGACCAGAGAACTGCACAACCATCACTTCGATTCGACGATCTGGAATGATTTCCGGTTTCGCGACGATGATATCGTGATCGCCACCTAAATAGCCCGCAGCGTCTGAATCCACCGACATCGCGCAGCGTGACGGCGACTGCCTCCACCTCGCGCCACGTGAATGGCCGTCATCAGGGCCGGCTGCGACGCACAATCGCTACCGCGCCAATCAGGGTCTGGTAGCGGCAGCCTCAGTCACGGCTCCGCGCGGAGCGCTCGCACCACACCGCCCGAGGTTGTCAGAACCCCGCCAAAGGTCAAGAATGCCGGGGTTCCCTAAACCCACCACAATCACCATAACGGGAGGAACCCATGGCCGAATACCAGTTTCCCGTGGACGCGAGCCAGATCATGCTGTTTGCGCGCTCCGTCGGCGACAAGAATCCGATCTATCACGACGCCGCCTACGCGAAGACCACCGAGTCGGGCGGGATCGTGGCGCCACCCACGTTCGTGCAGGCCTCCGCTCAGTACGACCCCAACTTCCCCCTGCGGCCCCGCCTCGGCGAGCCCTGGTTCGGCTCCGGTCGCGAGCCCACTGGCATCAAGGCCAAGCCAAAGGTCGAGGGCGAAAAGGGCGGCATCGGGCAGAGTGCCCGGGTGCTGCACGCCGAGCAGAAATACCAGTACCACAAACCCATTCGCCCCGGCGATGTGCTGACGGTGACCACGCGCCCCGGACGCCGCTGGGAAAAAGCAGGCCGCCGCGGCGGCGCGCTGAAGTTCAGTGAAGCGATCACCGAATTCCGTAATCAGGACGGCGAACTGGTCGTTACCTCCACCATGGTCGGCGTCGAAACCGGCCAGGCCGTCAGCCAGAACTAGGAGCGCGTCATGCCACTGCGAGCGAGCCAACTGAACATAGGCGACACCCATTCCGAGCAGGTCGCCACCAACCTGTCCCGCACCCAGATCGTGCAGTACGCCGGCGCCTCGGGCGACTACATGCCGCTGCACACCGACGAAGTCTATGCCCGCGAGATCGCGGGCTACCCCGGCGTGTTCGCCCACGGCATGCTGTCCATGGGCGCGACCGGGACCATGCTGACCAACTGGTGGGCGATGGCCGTCTGACCGAGTACAGCGCCCGCTTCACCCGCCAGGTGTGGGCCGGGCGACGACCTGATCGCCACCGCCAGGGTGATGGCGCTCGACAACATCGAGGGCCAGCACTTCGTCCAACTCGATGTGGTCACGGTCAACCAGGACGGACAGGAAGTCATCAGCGGTCAAGCCACCGCGCGCATCGACCCCTGAACCCGGGGTCGATGCCACAGGGAACCACGCGATGAGTGAGCCGAGAAAGTACGACCCCTACGCCGATCTGCTGAAGCGGGAGGATGTGGACCCGGCCAAGGTGGCGCCGGCCACGCCCGCCGCGACTCTCACGCTGTTGCGCGACGGGGCGAGCGGTGTCGAAGTGCTGATGCTGCGCAAGAATTCCGAGATCCGCTTTGGTGGCATGTGGGTGTTCCCCGGCGGTCGGGTCGATCCGGAGGACTATCCGCCTGATCGCGACCCAACGACGGCGGCCCGCAACGCGGCCGCCCGCGAATCGCGCGAAGAAGCCGGCATCGAGGTGGATCCGGAAGAGTTCATCTGGTTCTCGCACTGGACGCCGCCGCCGATCACGCCGAAGCGCTTCAGCACCTGGTTCTTCGCGGCGCAGGCCGAAGGCCATCACCACGTCACCATCGACGGCGGCGAGATTCACGACCACCTGTGGATCAATCCGGAAGTGGCGCGCGCGCGCCACCAGGCCGGCGAGATCGATCTGGTGCCGCCGACCTGGGTCACACTGCACTATCTGTCAGGCCACGTCTCGGTGGCGGCGTTGCTCGCGCATTTGCGCGCGCAGCCACCGCAGATCTATGTGACTCACCTGAGCGAAACGCCCGACGGCGAACGGGTGACCCTGTGGGAAGGCGACGCCGGCTACGACGCCTGGGATGCCAGTATTCCCGGTCCGCGCCACCGTCTGGTCATGGCCAAGACGGGCTTTGTGTTCGACGATTCCGGCCGTCCACGACGCCATCGCTGACTCGGCAGACAAACGCCCGACGCCACCGAACTGGCGAACCCTCCCACGGCCCACCACGACGCTCTGCCGGCCGGCAAGGTTGCCATCCTCTCCGGCGCCGGGCCGGCTTCACATCACGCCAGATTGGACACCACAATGGCGAGGAACACGCCAAATACCAACAGACAAAACGCCGTCACCATCAGTTTGCCGCTGACATCTTCGTTCAGGGTATTCATGGGTCACCTCGCAATTGGGTTTACGAAAACCAGTCTAGGCAGTTCTTCCGGTATTGCCTTGACAGAAATCAACGGCCCGGAATCGACGATTCCGGGCCGTTGCGATGCGCCATGCGCAAGGCACGAAACCTCCTGCGCGCAGACGCGACCCGCTCTGCATCGATGAATTGCAGGTGTGCGCAGCGCGCCTTGTGTCTATAATCGGCGCACCCTGGGGTGTTCGCCAGTCAAAACGTCCTTGGCCGATATTGTCACCATGGGTTTCTCCAATCAGGCCGTTGTGCATGTCCGCGCGTCGGAAAGCCTGAAGCCCGCCGGAGATTCCCACCTTGAGCCTTCGGTTCAAGGCATCCTTGGCAGCGGCATTTCGGGGGCCCATCAGCGACCATTCCGGAACACCGAGTGCCCGATGAGCCATCCCGCAGGCGCTTTCCGGCAACCCGAGCAGTTCCGCATTGCCCGACCAGGAAGTAAACCAGACACTGCGCACCGCGCTGCGCCGTGCACGCCGCGCGCTCGACCCGCGCCAACAGGCGCAGGCCAGCGCCGGCCTGTGCCGGGGTTATCGCCAGCCTGCCCGCCTTTCGACGCGCGCACCGCATCGCGTTTTATCTCGCGCATGGCGGTGAAATCGATCCCCGGCCGCTTGTTGAACTGGCTACCGCCTTGGGCAAAGCCTGCTATCTGCCCATATTGCATCCGCTCGGCCACAACCGGCTGTACTTCGTGCGCCACGACCGAGGCGAGCCGCTGATCCCGAATCGCTTCGGCATTCCCGAGCCGCGTTTGCGCAGTCCCGCACCCGCCTGGAGTCTGGATGTGATTTTCATACCACTGGTCGCCTTCGACGCCGCCGGCAACCGCCTCGGCCAGGGCGCGGGCTTCTACGACCGCAGTCTCGCCACCATGCGGCGGCGGACGGGAAGACACCCGCTGCTCATCGGACTCGCCCACGCTTTTCAGCAGGTACCGCAATTGCATCCGGCGCCCTGGGACGTGCCCCTGCACGGCGTCGCCACCGAACATGCTTTTCACCCTGCCGCAGGTCACCGCCATGCGTAAAACCAAAATCATCTGCACCATCGGACCGGCGACGGAATCAGCGGAGATGCTGCAAAAACTCGCCGATGCCGGCATGAATCTGGTGCGGCTGAATCTGTCCCACGGCGACCATGCGTCCCACGGCGAGGTGATGCGCCGCGTGCACGCCCTCAACGCCAACCGCAACCATCCGGTGGCGATCATGGTGGACACCCAGGGACCGGAGATTCGCACCGGCGATCTGGCGCACGACATGAATCTCCATGACGGCGACGGATCTCCGTCGTGCCGCTCGGCGAGACCGACGTCGAGACGACCTCGATTCAGGTGAATTACGCTGATCTGATTACCGATGTCGCCGTGGGCGACAAGATCACGCTGGACAACGGCCTCATCAATCTCGAAGTGCTGAGCAAGGGCAAGCGCTCCATGCGCTGCCGGGTCACGGATGGCGGCGTGCTCAAGAGCAAGCGCCACGTCAATCTGCCCGGCATCCGCGTCAACCTGCCGGGCATCACCGAAAAGGACAAGCGCGATATCGTCTTCGCCCGTGAACAGGGCGCGGATTTTGTTGCGCTGTCGTTCGTGCGCGGCGCCGCCGACATCGCCCAGGCGCGCGAACTGCTCGGCGCCGACTGCAAGGTCAAACTCATCGCCAAAATCGAGAATCAGGAAGCGCTGACCAATATCGAACAAATCGTCGTCGCTGCCGACGGCATCATGGTCGCGCGCGGCGATCTGGGCGTCGAGATTCCCATCGAGTTCCTGCCGCGCGTGCAGCGGCGCATCGTGCGTCTGTGCGCGGTGCAGGGCAAGCGCGTCATCGTCGCCACCCACATGCTCGAATCCATGATCCAGAACCCGACGCCGACCCGGGCCGAAGTCACCGATGTCGCCAACGCGGTGTACGAAGAAGCGGACGCCATCATGCTGTCCGGCGAAACCACGGTGGGCAAACACCCGGTGCGCTGCGTGGAAATGCTCGACCGCATCGCGCGCTCGATCGAAAACAGTCGCGGGCTGCGTTTTACCGACGAGCTCATCCTCGACGACGACAAGCAACAGGTCGCCGCGGCGGCGGTGAAGCTCGCCGAATCCATCGGGGCCCACGGCATTATCGTGCCGACCCGCAGCGGCCGCATGGCGAACCACGTCACCAGCTGCCACCCGCAGACACCGGTAATCTGTGCGTTTACTTTCGACGAGCAGACGCGCCGCCAACTGGTTCTGAATCGCAATGTGTTGAGTTACTGCATTCCCCACCACGACGACCCGGAAGCCATTCTCGCGCTGCCGCCGCCATCCTGATCGAGCGCAAGGAATTCTCCGCGAACGACAAAATGGTGGTGCTGTCGGACATTCTGGCCGGCGCCGGCCTGGGCGCCATTCAGATTCGCACCCTGGGGGAGCTGGCCGCACCCAGGGTCAGATGATCGAGGATCGAATTCAGATGCTTGTGGCTTGTGGGTCTGTCAATCCAACTGTGTAACTTCATTATCATGTCGCCGTCAGAAGCAACGCCTGATTTACCCTGATCCGTTCTATTCATCCACGCTTCAGCCATGACACTCATACCGCTCCGCAATCGTACCTGACAGGCTACCGCTTCCTCTTCGGCTCAGAAGCTTTCAGCTCAGGAAAAACCGATAGGCATCGTTGCCGGTCTCTTCGTAATAGCGGTAGTGCAGCGCATCGAGAAACTGCGGCACTTCGCCGCGCGCCGCTGGCGGCACCTGCATGCCCACCAGCACGCGGCCGTAGGCGGCGCCGTGGTTGCGGTAATGGAACATGGAGATGTTCCAGCGCCCGCCAGTTGTCGAGAAAATTCGCGAGTGCCCGGGGCGTTCGGGAAACTCAGAACAGGTAGACCACTTCGTCAAAGATCCCGGTGCGCGCGACCGCCGACCATGTGACGGATGTGCAGCTTGGCCATCTCGTTGTCGGTCATGTCTACCACAGCGTAGCCGCGCCCGCGCAGGTCTTCGAGCAGCGCCAGGCGGTCGGCGTCGGAGGCCACCGCAATGCCGACGAAAATGTGTGCCTCGCCGGCGTCGGCATAACGGTAGTTGAACTCGGTGACATTGCGCCGGCTGAGCGCATGGCAGAAGCGGCGAAAGCTGCCGCGCTGCTCGGGAATGGTGACCGCGAGCACCGCTTCGCGCCGCTCGCCGCTCTCGGTGCGTTCGGCGATGTAGCGCAGGCGGTCAAAATTGATGTTGGCGCCGCTGTCGATGGCGAGCAGCGTCTGATCGCGGTGACCGCCGCGCGCCACGTATTTCTTGAGGCCCGCCACCGCCAGCGCGCCCGCCGGCTCGGCGATGGAGCGGGTGTCGTCGTAGATATCCTTGATGGCGGCGCAGATCTCGTCCACCGACACCGTGATGACGCCATCGATGCGGTTTTTCAGCAGCCGGAAAGTCTCTTCGCCGATCTGGGCCACCGCGGTGCCGTCGGCAAACAGGCCCACTTCGTTCAGCCGCACCCGACGGCCCGCCGTCACCGGCCGCCGCCAGGCAGGCGGGAGTCGTCGCTTTCCACGGCGAAGATCCTGATTTCCGGCCGCACATATTTGACGTAGGTGGCGATACCCGCGCACAGCCCACCGCCGCCCACCGGCACGAACAGCGCATCCAGCGGCCCCGGATGCTGGCGCAGGATCTCCACCCCCACCGTGCCCTGCCCGGCGATCACATCGGGGTCGTCGAAGGGATGGACATAGACCATGCCGCGCTCGGCCACCAGCTTGCAAGCGTGCTCGGACGCTTCATCGTAGGTGTCGCCCTGCATCACCACGCGCGCGCCGCGACTGCGCACGGCATCGACCTTGATCTGGGGCGTGGTGCGCGGCATCACGATGGTGGCCTTGATACCCATTTTATGGGCTGCCAGTGCCAGCCCCTGGGCATGGTTGCCGGCAGAGGCCGCCACCACACCGGCGGCGCACTCGGCCTCGGACAGTTGCAGCAGCTTGTTGTAGGCGCCGCGCAGCTTGAACGAGAACACCGGCTGCAAGTCCTCGCGCTCGAGCAGCACCCGGTTGCCGAGCGCGCGGAGAGGATCGGGGCGTCGTCGATCGGCGTCTCCTCGACCAGATCAGATGCGCGCATCCAGGATGCGTTTCAGATAATCCTTCGGCATGGCACTCTCACCGCAGCGAGGCGCCATGTTAACCTCAGGGGCTGCCGCGTGCCCGCCGCCGACCCGCACGAAGAACGTTTCGGGAGACCGTTACGGTCGTGGGGCCGCGCCAGATACCTCGTGGGACTGCATTTCCAGCAGCCGGCTGCGGGTGCGCTCGAATTCGAACGCGAGGCGCGTGCCGGTGTAGAGCTCGGCCAGCGGGACGGCGGCGCCAGCGCGAGTTTGACGTTGCGGTCGTAAACCCATCCACCAGGCTGATGAAACGGCGCGCCTGATCGTCCTGTGCGCCGCTCAACGCCGGCATCGCACCGATCAGCACGGCGGTAAACTCGCGCCCCAGCGCTCGATGCAATCGTTCTCGCTGCGGGGGCCGTCGCAGAGGGCCGCGAAGTCGAACCAGGCGACATCCTCGGCCACATAGCGGGCGATGATCTCGCGCCCCTCCACTAACAGCACGCCCTTGCGCACTTCGTCCAGTGCCGGCGCGAGACTGCGGAATACTGCCATCAGATGCGCGTTTGCCGCCGGTCCCAGCGGACAGTAACCGAGAGTCCCGCCTGGGTGAGGGTGCGGAGCCGATAGTCGACACCGCCATCGACATTGAGCACCTCGCAGTGGCGCTTGACGAGGGCGATGGCGGGCAAAAACGCGCGCGCGCTGGAGTCCGTTTCCACACAGCCGGTCGGGTCTCGATATTGGAAGTCGCGATCAGCGTGACGCCGCACGCGAACAGCTCTTCCAGCAAGGTGCCGGGAAATCATGGCGTCGGCAATATCGGACGAAGAATTGGTCGAGCACAGCACCCGGGCGTCGTGGGCAATGCCCCGCGCCACCGGGCGCGCGGGTCTTTGCTGCCCTTGAAGCGCTTCAGGTCGCGGTGCACGCGCAACATGAAGCGGTGAAATGCATGCGCAATTTATTCTGAAACGGCAGGCTCTCGAAAAACTGTCCATCAGATAGGTCTTGCCGCGCCCGACCCGCCCCAGAAGTAGAGCCCGTTCTCCGGCGCGCCCCGACGATTGCGCGGCAGCCGATCGAACAAGCCGACGGGCTGACGGCGCCGCCAGCAGCCGGTCAGTGGACTTCCTGAGTTTCGCCACGGCGAATTCCTGCGCGGCATCCGGCTGGAAACCGTCGCTGGAGATCCTGCAAGTAGCGTTGCTTGGGCGTCATGACGCTCCGGGGAAGACTTACTGGAATTAAAGGCGCGCCACTGTAGCCAGCCTGCCGCGACGCTTCAAGACGCGCTTGCCGCCAGCACCGCGCGACCGCCGCGCCCAGCTCGCGTTCGAGCGCCACCAGCTGGCCGGTGGAAAAAATGGCTCGCCTCCGGCAGCACGATGACGTCCGTTACCCGGGGCCGCTGGCGCGCCCAGGCGGCCACCACGTCCACCGCGACAATGTCATCGGCACCACCCAGAACGATCGAGGTGGGACAGGCAAAATCGCCTTGCGGCGCATAGGGGTAACGATCCACCGGCGGCGCCACCAGCGCCAGATGCCGGGCCACGACATTCTCGCTGACGGCCGCGGCAATCGCCGAACCGAAGGAATAGCCCCCAGCAGCAGTGCGGACTCGGGCGCGCGGGCCTGCGCCCAGCGCACCACCGCGAGCATGTCCTCGGCTTCCCCGCGCCCTCGTCGCGGGCCGCCGCGCTGCCGCCCACGCCACGAAACTGAACCGCACCGCCGCCACGCCCATGCGCCGGTACATCCGGCCAGTGGTGACCGACCTCGGTTGTCCATGGCGCCGCCGCAGAGCGGTGCGGTAGCGATGACGGCGACCAGCGGTTGTGGCCAGTGCCGGACTCCGCGTTTTCCCAACAGGCCTCGATAATCCTCCGGACCCGGCAATTGATGTAGCTCGTCGCGTTGCGCCATGCTGTAACCCACTGTTTTATCAGCACATACTGATCGTCGCACCAGCGATTAGCCGTCTGGTAGCGAGCGTCATTCAACCCCCGTCATCACGCCGACGTCGACGCACCCCGGTGCAATCGCTAGACTTTGGCTTTCGGTAACGACGTGCCGACAGTCCCCGGAGGTTCCATGACTACCAACGCCATTCTGATTACCGTGGGAATGTATTTCACCGGCCTGCGCCAGGCGGGCGTGGCCCGCCTAATCGCCTGGCGCGAAGCGCCGCCGTGATCGGCTGGCGGACCAGCCAGAGGCGCCCGCGAGGAAAACTGCATTCCCACGAACGCCAGGTCGGCGGCCAGCCGCGCCGCCGCGCTGGCCGACGATTCGGGCGGGCGTGGCGGGATCCGCAACACAATTTTGCTGGCGGCGCGCCGATCAACTGGCGAGTACCGAACTGGCGCGACGGTTCGCCGCCCCGGGCAATCAGTGCGCTTCACCCTGGCGCCGACGCGCAGCCACCACGGGACTGGCTGCGCCGAGCCAGAGCCTGCTGCGCGGCAATCCCAAGGCTGCTGCGGAGCAACAGGGCAAGGCTTGCCACTGGGACCATCGCGCCCCTGCACAGGGCCAGTGACGACGACCCCACGCTGAAGGTCGGTTGAAGCCGGTTTGAAGATCCGTCGGCCCGGCGTCGGACCGACCAACGGGCCCCATCAGCGGGCAGAGTGCCCTTCAGCTCCACTTCACCCGCTTCTTCATGCTTCAAAGGGCGGCACAAAACGCCAGTAGACTCTTGGATAGTAATACCAGTGTTTACTGTATAGTCACTGTTGGATATATGTCATCTTCGTTGCATAACTTGAGAGAAATGATTTAATTAATAACATGTTGTTCGGACAGGTATGCTTGGATTTGCTAATGAGACAGGCATGGCAACAGAACGTCCAGTCGATCTTGAGCGGTTTGGTCAGCACAGGCATCCGCGGGAATCTCGTTTCGAAGATGTGATGGGCATCAGCGCCCGTAGTCGTCGCCGACGCCGGCGTGGTCACGCCCGACGATCAGATGCGAGCAGCCGTAGTTCTGCTGGAACAGCGCATTCAGCAGCGCCTCGCGCGGACCGGCATAGCGCATGTCGAGGGGATATTTTGACTGCACCACGGTATTGGCGACGAAATACTTGTCGAGCAGCATCCTGATGGCCTCCTGGCGCACTTCGGCGGGAATATCGTCTGGCTTGCTTCGAAAGCAGCGAATGAACCAGCACGCCATCGCAGATCCCGATGGCGATCTTGGCCAGGTATTCGTGGGAACGGTGCATGGGGTTGTGGGTCTGGAATGCAGCGACTGCTGACCGTGCCCTTGCCGTCAAACACCGCGCGCGTCTCGGCGGGCGTCAGGTAGCTATCCGGATACTTGCCCGGAAATTCGCCCAGCGAGAACACCCGCACCGGACCGGCAAGATTGATGTCAGCCCCTGCTTCAGCACCAGTTTCATTTTCTGATGGGCGGGATCGGTGGTACGGAATACCTGGCGGCATCTCGTGCGCCTTGTCGATGGGCATTTTTCGGTCACGCGCACGGTGCCCATCAGTTCGTTTCGCCTCACCGTCCACCACGCGTTGCTCTCGGCGCCGATGGCAAGGCCATCCGCGGTGCCGACGTCCGTGGACAGGTGATCGGAATGGGCCAGAACAGGCCGTTACAGAGCCGCATGTCGTCGCAGGCGCCGGGCCAGTCGGCCTCGCCCATGAAGCCGTCGAGGGGTGTGAAGCCGCCAATACCCAGCATGATCAGATCGCCCACCTCGCGGGATGCCAGGCGCACCTGGGGCGTTAACTTGCTGCGGCGGCGCGCCTCTGCCAGCGCGTTGCCTTCGAGCAATGATCTTGAGCGCATCGGCGCTATGCGGTTTTACCAGTCCGGTCAGGCGTGGTACTCCAGGTTTCTGGCGCGATTCGCGCCGAGAAAAACCAACGCCCCGGCGACCGCGGGGCACCATGACATATCAATCGCCCCCGCAGGCAGGAAAACGAGTCGCAGCCGATGCGTTTCATGAGGTTTCTGGCGGGCCGATACTGGGCTGGGCGGACGGTGGCCGGGTCGTACTGTGGCGCGAGTTTCGCCTCGCTCAGCCTGAGCCTCAGCCGCTGTCCAGATCTTGATACGCCGGCGGACCTGCGATCAGCAACCGTTCACGGAGGAGTGGCGTCCTTACGCCCTCTGCGGTGCAGCGCGCCGCGCCTTCGGTCGTGAATATCTACACCCGCAAGCTGACGCCGCAACAATAGTCGCCGCGCAACGATCCGGTTTTTCCACGTTATTTCGGCCTCAGAGCTACCGCCCGCAGCAACAGCGCATGGAAAGTCTGCTGGACTCCGGGGTGATCGTGAGCAGCGAGGGTTACATTCCCTACCAATCACCATGTGGTCGCGAATGCCGACGAAATCACTGCGTTGCTGGTCGACGGCCGCGAGGCCGAAGCGGCCGTGGCGGATGCCGATCCGGAGACCGATCTCGCCGCGCTGCGCATCGCCTCGCTATCTGTCGCCGATGCCCACCGGCAGCTCGTCGCAGGCCTCGCGTCGGCGATGGTGCTTTCAATATCGGCAATCCGTTCGGTCTTTGGTCAGTCGGTGTCCCAGGGCACCGTCATTGCCACCGCCGCGGCTCTGGCCCGAACACCTTGAAAAACTTCCTGCAGACCGGACGCGGCGATCAACCGTGGCAACCTCCGGCGGCGCCCTGATCGACGCCTACGGCAACCTGATCGGCATCGTCAACACCGCGATGCTCGACGAGATCCCCGCGTCCAGGGCATCAGCTTTGCGATTGCGGTCAAGACCGCGATCATGCATCCTGGCACATCGTCCGCGAAGGTCATGGTGGTGGGCGGCTGGCTCGGCGTCCGTGTTCAGCAGCTGGAGAGTGGTTACCGCGTGCCCGGTGAGCGGCGCAAGGCACCACCGCCGCGGCGCTGATCATTGTCGAGGTGAACCGGGCAGTTTTCCCGCCACCAGCGGTTCGCGCAGCGGCGCACATTCGTCACCCATATCATCGGCGATCCCGTGCTCGACGGGGTTCCTCACAGCACGAACCTGACACAGGACCTCAAACCCGGCGACTCGGTAAATCTGCGGGTTTTGCGCGAGCAACAGGCACTCACCATCAGCGCTATCGTCGGCGTCCGCCCGGCGGTCAGCGCAGCAGATGTTCGAGCGCCGCCGCGATCAGGCGCGCAGCGTCAGGCCTCCGTCCTCCCACCGTCAACCGCAGAAAGCGGCCGATGCGGATGCTTGAAATGGCGCACCAGCACACCGTCCGCCGCAGCGCCTCGAACAGCCTCGGCGCCTCGCCGCCCGTTCCCGGTGCCGGGCGAACAGGAAATAAGTACGATTTACAGGCTTTGAACCCCAATCCTACCAGTGCTGCCACCAGCGCCCTGCGACTCGCCATCACCTTGCGCCAGCGGCCTGAAAATAGGCGTCATCGGCGAAGGCGATGCGCGCCGGGCCGCGCAGCCTATCCAGCGGATAGGAATTGAAACTGTTTCGATCGTGTCCAGCGTGGGCGATCGGCCTGGCGTCGCCCACCGCTAGTTTTCCAGGCGCAGACCGGCCAGGGGCGCGCGCGATTTTGACAGCGTTCGCACCACCAGCAGATTGGATATTGGCGCAATTGCTGGATGCGGCGGATTGCGCGCCGAAGTCCACATAGGGCTTGGTCGATCACCACCACGGAAGCG
>JADJET010000022.1 GCA_016708925.1 Gammaproteobacteria bacterium
AGCGCGGCCAGCGCCTGGGCGAGATGGCGCACGCCGACGGCGTTTGGGCCCGCCGGGCGCCTGCTTTGGGCGCGTTGCCGGCCGGGCACGATGGCGCGGGGGTAGCCGCTTACCGCCTCCGCAGCCTGCTCCTCCCGCCGCCCGGCACTGGCGGATCTCGCCGGCGAGGCCGATCTCGCCGAAGGCTACCAGTTGCCGCGACAGCGGGCGGTCGCGAAAGTTGACACCACCGCGAACAGCACGGCCAGATCGGCGCTGGTCTCCAGCACTCCGCACCCCGCCGACCACGCCGTTGGCGCGAACACGTCCTCGTCGCCACCCATCAGGCCGCCGGGGCGTGCAGCACGGCGAGCAGCATGGCCAGCCGGTTGCCATCGAGCCCGGACCGTCACCCGCCGGGGATTGCCGAGCGCGCTTCGCATCCACCAGCGCCTGCACTTCACTCAGCAGCGGCCGGGTCACCTCCCCAGACCACCACATCACCGCCGCTGCCGTGGCCGCAGTTTCTTCGCCGCGCTGCAGGAAGATGGCCGAGGGATTGGCGACCTCGCGCAGGCCGCGGTCGGTCATCGCGAATGGACGCCGAGCTGGTTGACCGCGCCGAAGCGGTTCTTGTGGCTGCGCAGGGTGGGAAAACGGTTGTCGTCGGAGGCTTCCGGCATCAGCGAGCAGTCGGATCATGTAGTTCCATGGCACCTTGGGGCCGGCGAGCGCGCCCTCCTTGCAGACGTGGCCGACCAAAAACAAAATATGCCGGTCTGCTTGGCCAGCCGCACCAGTTGCGCGGCACTTTCGCACCTCTGGTGACACGGTGCCGGGCGCGGCGCTGAGTTCGGCGCAGTGCAGCACTCCGCACCGAGTCCACCACCATCACCCGGGGCGCGCGGCGCAACGCGGTGGCGCAGATGGTCTCGGTGGCGGTCTCCGCCATGATCTCGACCCGATCCAGGGCAGCCCTGTGGCGCCGCGCGCAACGCCACTCGCTGGGGCGATCTGGCCGGTGACATAGAGTGCCGGCACCCGCGCGCCCATCCGCACAGGGCCTGAAGCAACAGGGTGCTCTTGCCCGGCACCGGGCCTGCCGCCCATGAGCACGCAGGAGCCTGCCACCAGACCGCCGCCCAGCACCAGATCCAGCGCCCGGCGCTGGTGGCGAGGCGCGGTTCCGCTGCCACTTCGATATCCGCGAGGCGCAATGACCGCACCTGTCCGCCGCGCCTGCGAAGTTCTGCGCGCCGCGCTTCTGCCGGTCACCGCCGGCGAGGTCGGATTTTCGGCGGCGTGTTCCGTGCGCCGCAATCGCCGCACTGGCCCTGCTATTTGCCGAATTCGGCGCCGCAGTCGCCGCAGACGTAGGCGTTTTCGCCGGTTTCTTCGCCACGCGGTCTCCCCCTGAATGCCGGCATCCTCAGCAGGTTGCCGAAAAAACGTCGCGAGGCGCACGGCGACCGAGACGTATCAAGCAGGTAGGCGATGGAGCGCATCGCGCAACGAAGCAGATGGCTGCCGCAGCAGCTTCCCAGCCACCCCGCCAGCCCCCACTGCCGATGTCGGCAAACTGTCCGGCCACGGGAACCGCCGACGGTCGGGGGCACGGTCCGCAACAGCGATCGGCCAAAGTGGCTCGCCATGTCCCTGATCCCCGAAAAGCCGCTGCTCTTCTTCCCATGTGGCGGTGACGCTTGGGCTGCACGAAGCCATCCTGCTGCAAACCGCGGTGAAATCGCCTGCCACCAACCCGCCGAGGAGCGCAACGGCTTCCGCTGGGTGGAGATTGTGGGGCCAGTCTGCTGGCATTGCTGCCGTTCTGGAGCGAGGCGAATTGCAGAATCTCAGCGCCAAAACTGGCGCGAGCAGGGATCCTGCTGATCGGCGGCGCCCCCCGGTCTCGCGACCGGCCGCTGGCGCTTCTGCCTTCAACGAGCAGCGCGCGCTGGCGTGCCGCCCGTTCCGCCGACCGCACCGCCACCAACGTGCAGCCGATTCGCGGCGATCGGCAGCCGGAGCGCGACCTGCTGCTGGCTCAGCCTTCGCCCAGTACGGCATTCCAGCGCGTTCGCTCTCGCGCAAGTGCCTGAGTTCGTCACCTACGGGAGTGCATGCGGCGAGCCGCGCCACAGTTGGGGCGCGAAATTCATCAAGCAGGTCTTGCGCTGCTGGGCGAACAGAAACCGTGCAGACGCGCCGCGATCAGGAAGTGCCGAGCACGGCGGATCACAGCCCGGCAGCGTCGATGCCATGGAAATCCTCGTCCGCGCTGACATCAACCGCAATTTCATCGAGGACGCCGGGCCCGAGTTCTCGTCCTCTACTGGCGCGACCGCGGCACCTTGGTGAGCACCTCGAACTCCCAGTTGTCCAGCATGTGCGGCGCCATCGGGCGCGCTACACCACCACGCTGGCCAACGACACCACGCCCGACCCATGGTGTCCGATTGCACGCCTTGACCCGTGGTCTACGATGTGCTCACCGCGGCGGGCATCGGGGGTGACTTCGGCGCCAGTTCTGGTTCCGGAATTCGTCCTGTACTGGCAGGAAAGCGGCGCTGTCCTCAACACCCGGAACACCAAGTTTCGGCAGCATGGCTAAACGGCAATGGGCTCCAGCGCAACACTACGACGGAAGTGCGACATGCAACACGGCAAGCACCTGGCAGAACAGGCAGCACGCGATCTCGCGACCTCGTCGAAGAACTCAGCGACCGCAGTTGGGCCGGCTGAACGGCCGCTCCCCGATCCGGCGCTGATCGACGCCATCAACCAAGCCTTCGCGCTGTTCCGCGTCAACTACTGGCAACCAGCCCGGCAGCGCCTTTGCCGACACCACGCCGCTCGACCAAAGCCAAGCGCCTGTGGCCTGACAGCCTGCGTCACTGTCGGCTCCCGGGCCGGTGCTTCGCCGCCGCCCGTGCGCTGGATCGAGCAGGAGGAATACTCCGTCTACCCTGGGCAAAGATGCTCGGCGCCTGAGAGGACCAGTTGGCGGTGAGGGCCTGCCGCGTCCGCGTTGACGCCTACCGCGGAAGCTTCCGCAACGCACCCCGCCCTGGGTGACGCCCACGGTTGGTCGCACCCGGCGGTCTACCACGCCGGTCGTTTCCTGGGCTGGTATGACCTCGGGCGACGCGGCCTGAAAGCGTGATCCTCGCTGGGGTTCCAGCGCGCCTACCATGATCGTTGCCGCGGCGCGCGCTGGTTGTTAAAGACCTGAGTATTCCGGCACCGCCCGAACCGACGCTGACGCCGGCGCTGAGCCGGGAAGAAGGCGCCAAACGGTTGCACGAACTGCGCCGCCAACTGGAGTCCTGAGCGCGTGGGAACAAATGCCGTGCGAACCGGTTGCGACCGCAGGCCCGCTGCGCAACAGTGCGGCGCGGCGCATGGCGAAAACCACCTGGCGTCGGCTTTCTACAGTTATTTTCCTGCCGATTTCCAGAACATCACCAAGGGCGCCGGGGCGCGCTTCTGAAAAAGGCTGACTGGCACGCCGTGCAACCCGCGAATCAGGACCCCATCGAGCTGTATGGGTAAGCAAGGTACGGATGGCGGCGGAGTTGCTCGGCACCGTAACCAACCGGGACGTGGACTGAACTCGACCTCTGGCGCCAGACCGCGATCGCCCACACCCGCCCGGTGGCTGGCGCGTCTACTTTTGAAATCGCCGAGACTTTTTTTCAATTCGGTGTTGGGACCGATCAACGATCACGACAAGATCGACGACGCACTGATCCCGTGTTTTCGTCCCAGCACCAGCAGTTGCCCGGCAGCGAATACAGTACGGATGTGCGCTACGAAAACCAGTCCGCGCTGGGCGCGCTGTTCCGGCAGATTCCGCTCGATGCCGAATTTTCGGTGCCCTCGGAGGATCTGGACCGATGCGGACACCATCGCCGCCGCGTTCATGGAGGAAGCCGAACCTCGAGATCAGCAGCAAGTTTCACCAACTCCAGTTCGACCTGCTTGAATCCGTGTTCTACGCGGCAAGGCGGGCTATCTGATCGGCCGCATCATCGACGGCTATCGCTCGCTGCCGCTGGTACTGGCCGTACTCAACAACGAGGCGGGCGGGCCTGTGGATCGACGCGGCGATTTTCAATCGCGCCGAAATGAGTGTGATCTTCAGCTTCGCCCGCGCGCATTGCATGGTGGATGCGCCGCCGCCCTATCAGTACCTGCATTTTCTCAAACAATCGTTGCCCCACAAGGGCGACTACGAGGTCTACACCAGTCTGGGCTTTTACCGAGCACGCCAAGACCGAGTTCTATCGGGAATTTGTCCAGCACCCAAGACATCCCCGACCAGTTCGTCGCCGCACCCGGCATCAAGGGCATGGTGATGACGGTATTCACGCTCCCGTCCTACGATATCGTCTTCAAGGTGATCAAGGACCGCTTCGACTACCCCAAGGAAGTCACGCGGGAGGTCGTGCGCGAAAAATACCGGCTGGTGTCCCGCCACGACCGCATCGGCCGCATGGCCGACACCCAGGAATTCCACAACCTGAGCTTTCCGCTGTACCGGTTTTCCGCCGCGCTGCTGGAGGAGTTACGCGCCACGGCGCCGTCGCTGCTGCACATCGCAGGCGACCGGCTGATCATCCGCCATCTGTACACCGAGCGGCGCATGACACCCCTGAATCTCTACCTCAAGACGGCGGAGGAAGCGGAAACCCGCAATGTCATCGACGAATACGGCAATGCCATCAAACAGCTCGCGGCAGCGAACATCTTTCCCGGCGACATGCTGCTGAAAAATTTCGGCGTCACCCGCCACGGTCGCGTAGTGTTCTACGATTACGATGAAATCTGCTATCTCACCGACTGCAACTTCCGTCACCTGCCCGAACCCCAGAACGAGGAGCAGGCCTTGTCGGCCAGGCCCTGGTACACCGTGGGCCCGAACGATATTTTCCCGGAGGAATTCCGGCTGTTCTTTTCCGGCAATCCGCTGGCGCGGCGCTTTTTCGAGGAACTGCACAGCGACATTTACACGCCCGGATTCTGGCAGGGAATCCAGACAGAGATTCGCGCCGGCAAGATCGTGGATGTGTTTCCCTATCGTCGCAAACGGCGTTTTTCGGAACGCATACGGGCAACCTGAAGTCGCCTTCCGTTCGGATCAGCGGGCCGCTGATCCGACGCTTGTCCGCCCTGCGCGAAACTATTTCGCTTCCCGCAGCCGATTGCGTGCCAACACCCAGCGGTGGACTTCGCTCGGCCCCTCGTAGATGCGCATCACCCGCACCCGCTGCGCCATCAGTTGCAGCGGCAATTCCTTGGTCATGCCCATGGCGCCGTGGGCCTGCATGGCCCAGTCGATGACGTCGGTGGCGAGTTCGGTGCCGTAGAGCTTGATCATGCTGGCCTCGGTGCGCACGTCGGCCCCCGCGTCCTGCAGGCAGGCGGCGTGCCAGAGCATGAGTTGCAGGCAGTGGATGCGGGTCTCGGCGTCGGCCACCCACCACTGGATCGCCTGGCGATCCGCGAGCAGTGCGCCGAAGGTGGTGCGCTCGTTGGCATGCTGGCACAGCATGGTGAGCGCGCGCCGCGCCATGCCCAGGCACGGCGCCCATCTGCAGGCGGCGCACGATGAGGCGCAACTGCATGGGCGCGAAGCCCTGTCCCTCGGCGCCAAGCAGTTGACTGGCCGGCAGGCGGCAGTTGTCCAGTACCACCTCGTAAGTGGTGTGGCCGCCGATGATGGGAATGGCGCGCGCCACTTCAAAACCCGGCGTGCCGCGATCCACCACAAAGGCGGAGATACCGCCGCGCGCGCCGCGCGCCGGGTCGGTCACCGCCATCACCACGGTGAAGTCGGCTTCGTCCACCTTGCTGACCCAGATCTTGCGGCCGTCCAGCACCCAGTCGTCGCCGTCGCGACGGGCGCGGGTGATCATCGCCGCCGGGTCCGCGCCCGCACCGGGTTCGGAAATGGCGATGGCGGAAATCGTCTCGCCGCGCGCATAGGGTTCCAGATACTTGACGCGCTGCGCGTCGTTCACCGTCGCTTGCAGCATGTGCAGGTTGGGCGAATCCGGCGGGAAGGTGAAAGGCGTCACGGTGCGCCCAAGCGCTTCGTTCACGCCCACCATGGCCAGCGCCGGCAGTTCGGCGCCGCCGGTGGCGGCCGGGCAGTCGAGTCCCCACAGACCCAGTTCGCGGCACTGGCGGTGCAGGGGTTCCAGTTCATCGGCCGTCAGGTGATAGCCCTCTCCCGCCGCTTCGCGGGCCAGCACCGCGGCTTCGAGCGGCATCAGCGCCGCGTCCACGAAGCGGTTCACCGTGGTGTTGATGAGGCGGTATTCCTCGTCGAGATCGAAATTCATGGGGAGAGTCCCGGTTGAATTGGAAAAGCAGTGGGCAACAAATTGTCAGGCATGCGTGCGCGCCGGTAGCGACGACTTCATTGCCGCGCCAGAAATTTTTCCTGAAACGCGCGAATCCGCTCCGCGTTTTTGCCCAGATCGCTTTTCCCGACCCGGGATTTGGAACGGATATCGATGCGGCTCTCGCGGTCATCGCCAGCGATGCGGATCACCACATCGTCCTTGAAGCCGTACCAGAAGCTGGTGTCGGTGGCTTCGATCCGGCCGAGGTCCGGCACGGCGGCGACGATCTCCCAACCCAGGTCGCGGGCCGCGGCAAGCGCCCGGTCGAACGCGTCCCGGGGCGCCATCGGCAGCACGATGGGCTGGATATCCGGATAGGCCGCGTGTTGCTGGCGGGCGCTGTTTTCGCCATCGTAGACGGTGGGGTTCGGCGCGTCGGCGCGCAGCGGTGCAATGGCCACGAACGGCGGCGGATTGTCGGTATCGGTGGTGATGTCGTGGATGGGCGGCACCGCGCGCGCCTGCTGCAGCGTCTGCCAGGGAATCCAGACCACGACCGCCGCGATCGCCAGCGCCACCATGAGCTTGATACCCTGGCCCTGGCGGGCGCGCGGGACGAGCAGCGCCAACGCACCGAGCGCGAGGGCGGCGATCCCGACATAGGCTGAGTAACGCATCAGCAGGAATCCGAAGCGGAAATCCCACAGCCCGAGGCGCGCGCCGGGGCCACCGACAAGCAGCGCCAACCCCGTCAGCAGGGCGATGATCAAAACAATGGTGGCGAGTTTCATGGTCTGGACCTGTGGACAAGTTGGCAGCCGCAGAGCGCCCGCTGCGGTGATCGAGGGAAGCGTTGCGGGAGGTTGTCAGCACCCCGCTCAAAATCAAGAATACTGGAGTTTCGGCGCTCAAGTGCTGTCACGATGCTGGAGGAACCCACGGCGAACCCGCCTGCGCACAGCCCACCCAGGAGAACACCATGACGGAAGCCCAGCCCTGGCCGCGGAAGACCAGAGAACGGCATAACCATCATTTCGATTCGACGATCTGGAATGATTTCCGGTTTCGCGACGATGATATCGTGATCGCCACCTAACATAGCCCGCAGCGTCTGAATCCACCGACATCGCGCAGCGTGACGGCGACTGCCTCCGCCTCGCGCCACGTGAATGGCCGTCATCAGGGCTGGCTGCGACGCACAATCGCTGCCGCGCCAATCAGGGTCTGGTAGCGCCAGCCTCAGTCACGGCTCCGCGCGGAACGCTCGCACCACACCGCCCGAGGTTGTCAGAACCCCGCCAAAGGTCAAGAATGCCGGGGTTCCCTAAACCCACCACAATCACCATAACGGGAGGAACCCATGGCCGAATACCAGTTTCCCGTGGACGCGAGCCAGATCATGCTGTTTGCGCGCTCCGTCGGCGACAAGAATCCGATCTACCACGATGCCGCCTACGCGAAGACCACCGAGCCGGGCGGCATCATCGCGCCACCCACGTTCGTGCAGGCCTCCGCCCAGTACGACCCCAACTTTCCCTTGCGGCCCCGCATCGGCGAGCCTTGGTTCGGCTCCGGTCGCGAGCCCACCGGCATCAAGGCCAAGCCGAAAACCGAAGGTGAAACGGGCGGCATCGGACAGAGTTCCCGGGTGTTGCACGCCGAGCAGAAATACCAGTACCACAAACCCATTCGCCCCGGCGATGTGCTGACGGTGACCACGCGCCCCGGACGCCGCTGGGAAAAAGCAGGCCGCCGCGGCGGCGCGCTGAAATTCAGCGAAGCGATCACCGAATTCCGCAATCAGGACGGCGAACTGGTCGTCACCTCCACCATGGTCGGCGTCGAAACCGGCCAGGCCGTCAGTCAGAACTAGGAGCGCACCATGTCACTGCGAGCGAGCCAACTGAACATAGGCGATACCCATTCCGAGCAGGTCGCCACCAACCTGTCCCGCACCCAGATCGTGCAGTACGCCGGTGCGTCGGGCGACTACATGCCGCTGCACACGGATGAAATCTATGCCCGCGAGATCGCGGGTTACCCCGGGGTGTTCGCCCACGGCATGCTGTCCATGGGCGCGACCGGGACCATGCTGACCAACTGGGTGGGCGATGGCCGTCTGACCGAGTACAGCGCCCGCTTCACCCGCCAGGTGTGGCCGGGCGACGACCTGATCGCCACCGCCAAGGTGATGGCGCTCGACAACATCGAGGGCCAGCACTTCGTCCAACTCGATGTGGTCACGGTCAACCAGGACGGACAGGAAGTCATCAGCGGTCAAGCCACCGCGCGCATAGACCCCTGAACCCGGGGTCTATGCCACAAGGGACCACGCGATGAGTGAGCCGAGAAAGTACGACCCCTACGCCGATCTGCTGAAGCGGGAAGATGTGGACCCTGCCAAGGTGGCGCCGGCCACGCCCGCCGCGACTCTCACGCTGTTGCGCGACGGGGCGAGCGGGGTGGAAGTGCTGATGCTGCGCAAGAATTCCGAGATCCGCTTTGGCGGCATGTGGGTGTTCCCCGGCGGTCGGGTCGATCCGGAGGACTATCCGCCCGATAACGATCCAACGACGGCGGCCCGCAACGCGGCGGCGCGCGAATCGCGCGAAGAAGCCGGTATCGAGGTGGATCCGGAAGAGTTCATCTGGTTCTCGCACTGGACGCCGCCGCCGATCACGCCGAAGCGCTTCAGCACCTGGTTCTTCGCGGCGCAGGCCGAAGGCCATCACCACGTCACCATCGACGGCGGCGAGATTCACGACCACCTGTGGATCAATCCGGAAGTGGCGCGCGCGCGCCACCAGGCCGGCGAGATCGATCTGGTGCCGCCGACCTGGGTCACACTGCACTATCTGTCGGGCCACGTCTCGGTGGCGGCGTTGCTCGCGCATTTGCGCGCGCAGCCACCGCAGATTTATGTGACCCACCTGAGCAAAACTCCGGACGGCGACCGCGTGACCCTGTGGGAAGGCGACGCCGGCTACGACGCATGGGATGCCAGTATTCCCGGTCCGCGCCACCGTCTGGTCATGGCCAAGACGGGCTTTGTGTTCGACGATTCCGGCCGTCCACGACGCCATCGCTGACTCGGCAGACAAACGCCCGACGCCACCGAACTGGCGAACCCTCCCACGGCCTACCACGACGCTCTGCCGGCCGGCAAGGTTGCCATCCTCTCGGCGCCGGACCGGTTTCACATCACGCCAGATTGGACACCACAATGGCGAGGAACACGCCAAATACCAACAGACAAAACGCCGTCACCATCAGTTTGCCGCTGACATCTTCGTTCAGGGTATTCATGGGTCACCTCGCAATTGGGTTTACGAAAACCAGTCTAGGCAGTTCTTCCGGTATTGCCTTGACAGAAATCAACGGCCCGGAATCGTCGATTCCGGGCCGTTGCGATGCGCCATGCGCAAGGCACGAAACCTCCTGCGCGCAGACGCGACCCGCTCTGCATCGATGAATTGCAGGTGTGCGCAATGCGCCTTGTGTCTATAATCGACGCACCCTGGGGTGTTCGCCAGTCAAAAACGTCCTTGGCCGATATTGTCACCATGGGTTTCTCCAATCAGGGCCGTTGTGCATGTCCGCGCGTCGGAAAGCCTGAAGCCCGCCGGAGATTCCCACCTTGAGCCTTCGGTTCAAGGCATCCTTGGCAGCGGCATTTCGGGGCCCATCAACGACCATTCCGGAACACCGGTGCCCGATGAGCCATCCCGCAGGCGCTTCCGGCAACCCGAGCAGTTCCGCATTGCCCGACCAGGAAGCAAACCAGACACTGCGCACCGCGCTGCGCCGTGCACGCCGCGCGCTCGACCCGCGCCAACAGGCGCAGGCCAGCGCCAGTCTGTGCCGGGTTATCGCCAGCCTGCCCGCCTTTCGACGCGCGCACCGCATCGCGTTTTATCTCGCGCATGGCGGTGAAATCGATCCCCGGCCGCTTGTTGAACTGGCTACCGCCTTGGGCAAAATCTGCTATCTGCCCGTGCTGCATCCGCTCGGCCACAACCGGCTGTACTTTGTGCGTCACAGTGCAGGCGAGCCGCTGATCCCGAATCGCTTCGGTATTCCGGAACCGTACCTGCGCAACCCGGTACCGATCTGGAGTCTGGATGTGATTTTCATGCCACTGGTCGCCTTCGACGCCGCCGGCAACCGCCTCGGCCAGGGCGCGGGCTTCTACGACCGCAGTCTCGCCACCATGCGGCGGCGGACGGGAAGACACCCGCTGCTCATCGGACTCGCCCACGCTTTTCAGCAGGCGCCGCACTTGCATCCGGCACCCTGGGACGTGCCCCTGCACGGCGTCGCCACCGAACATGCTTTTCACCCTGCCGCAGGTCACCGCCATGCGTAAAACCAAAATCATCTGCACCATCGGACCGGCGACGGAATCAGCGGAGATGCTGCAAAAACTCGCCGATGCCGGCATGAATCTGGTGCGGCTGAATCTGTCCCACGGCGACCATGCGTCCCATGGCGAGGTGATGCGCCGCGTTCACGCCCTCAACGCCAACCGCAACCATCCGGTGGCGATCATGGTGGACACCCAGGGACCGGAGATTCGCACCGGCGATCTGGCGCACGACATGAATCTCCATGACGGCGACGAGATCTCCGTGGTGCCGCTCGGCGAGACCGACGTCGAGACGACCTCGATTCAGGTGAATTACGCTGATCTGATTACCGATGTCGCCGTGGGCGACAAGATCACGCTGGACAACGGCCTCATCAATCTCGAAGTGCTGAGCAAGGGCAAGCGCTCCATGCGCTGCCGGGTCACCGACGGCGGCGTGCTCAAGAGCAAGCGCCACGTCAATCTGCCCGGCATCCGCGTCAACCTGCCGGGCATCACCGAAAAGGACAAGCGCGACATCGTCTTCGCCCGTGAACAGGGCGCGGATTTTGTTGCGCTGTCGTTCGTGCGCGGCGCCGCCGACATCGCCCAGGCGCGCGAGCTGCTCGGCGCCGACTGCAAGGTAAAACTCATCGCCAAAATCGAGAATCAGGAAGCGCTGACCAATATCGAACAAATCGTCGCCGCCGCCGACGGCATCATGGTCGCGCGCGGCGATCTGGGCGTCGAGATTCCCATCGAGTTCCTGCCGCGCGTGCAGCGGCGCATCGTGCGTCTGTGCGCGGTGCAGGGCAAACGTGTCATCGTCGCCACCCACATGCTCGAATCCATGATCCAGAACCCGACGCCGACCCGGGCCGAAGTCACCGATGTCGCCAACGCGGTGTACGAAGAAGCCGACGCCATCATGCTGTCCGGCGAAACCACAGTGGGCAAGTACCCGGTGCGCTGCGTGGAAATGCTCGACCGCATCGCGCGCTCGATCGAGAACAGTCGCGGGCTGCGTTTTACCGACGAGATCATCCTCGACGACGACAAGCAACAGGTCGCCGCGGCGGCGGTGAAGCTCGCCGAATCCATCGGGGCCCACGGCATTATCGTGCCGACCCGCAGCGGCCGCATGGCGAACCACGTCACCAGCTGCCACCCGCAGACACCGGTAATCTGTGCGTTTACTTTCGACGAGCAGACGCGCCGCCAACTGGTTCTGAATCGCAATGTGTTGAGTTACTGCATTCCCCACCACGACGACCCGGAAACCATTCTCGCCGCCGCCGCCGCCATCCTGATCGAGCGCAAGGAATTCTCGGCGAACGACAAAATGGTGGTGCTGTCGGACATCCTGGCCGGCGCCGGCTTGGGCGCCATCCAGATTCGCACCCTGGGGGAGTTGGCTGCGCCCAGGGTCAGATGATCGAGCGGATCGAATTCAGACGCCTGGGGCTTGTGGGTCTGTCAATCCAACTGCGTAACTTCCTGATCATGGCGCCGTCAGAAGCAACGCCTGATTTACCCTATTCCGCTCTCTTCATCCACGCTTCAGCTATGACGCTCGTACCACTCCGCAATCGTCCCTGACAAGCTATCGCTCCCGCTTCGGCTCAGAAGCTTTCAGCTCAGGAAAAACCGATAGGCATCGTTGCCGGTCTCTTCGTAATAGCGATAGTGCAGCGCATCGAGAAACTGCGGCACTTCGCCGCGCGCCGCTGCCGGCACCTGCATGCCCACCAGCACACGGCCATAGGCGGCGCCATGGTTGCGGTAGTGGAACATGGAGATGTTCCAGCGCCCGCCCAGCTTGTCGAGAAAGTTGGCGAGCGCCCCGGGGCGTTCGGGGAATTCGAACAGATAGACCACCTCGTCGTCGATCCCGGGTGCGCGACCGCCGACCATGTGACGGATGTGCAGCTTGGCCATTTCGTTGTCGGTCATGTCCACCACGGCGTAGCCGCGTCCGCGCAAATCCTCCAGCAGCGCGAGACGGTCGGCGTCGGAGGCCACCGCGATGCCGACAAAGATGTGCGCCTCGCCGGCGTCGGCATAGCGGTAGTTGAACTCGGTGACGCTGCGCCGGCTGAGTGCATGGCAGAAGCGGCGAAAGCTGCCGCGCTGTTCGGGAATGGTGACGGCGAGCACCGCCTCGCGCCGCTCGCCGCTCTCGGTGCGTTCGGCGATGTAGCGCAAGCGGTCGAAATTGATGTTGGCGCCGCTGTCGATGGCGAGCAGCGCCTGATCGCGGTGACCGCCGCGCGCGACGTATTTCTTGAGGCCCGCCACCGCCAGTGCGCCGGCGGGCTCGGCGATGGAGCGGGTGTCGTCGTAGATGTCCTTGATGGCGGCGCAGATCTCGTCCACCGACACCGTGATGACGCCGTCGATGCGATTTTTCAGCAGCCGGAAAGTCTCCGCGCCGATCTGGGCGACGGCGGTGCCATCGGCGAACAAGCCCACTTCGTTCAGCCGCACCCGGCGGCCGGCGGCCATGGCGGCGGCCAGGCAGGCAGAGTCTTCCGCCTCCACGGCAAAAATCTTGATCTCGGGCCGCACATATTTGATGTAGGTGGCGATGCCCGCGCACAGGCCGCCGCCGCCCACCGGCACGAACAGTGCGTCCAGCGGCCCCGGATGCTGGCGCAGGATTTCCACCCCCACGGTGCCCTGCCCGGCAATCACATCAGGATCATCGAAGGGATGGACATAGACCATGCCGCGCTCGGCCACCAACTTGTGGGCGTGCTCGGACGCTTCATCGTAGGTGTCGCCGTGCATCACCACGCGCGCGCCGCGACTGCGCACCGCATCGACCTTGATCTGGGGCGTGGTGCGCGGCATCACGATAGTGGCCTTGATTCCCATTTTATGGGCTGCCAGTGCCAGCCCCTGGGCATGGTTGCCGGCGGAGGCCGCCACCACACCGGCGGTGCATTCGGCCTCGGACAGTTGCAGCAGCTTGTTGTAGGCGCCGCGCAGCTTGAACGAGAACACCGGTTGCAAATCCTCACGCTTGAGCAGCACTCGGTTGCCGAGGCGCGCGGAGAGGATCGGGGCGTCGTCGATCGGCGTCTCCTCGACCAGATCGTAGATGCGCGCATCCAGGATGCGTTTCAGATAATCCTTCGGCATGGCACTCTCACTCACGGCGAGGCGCCATGTTAACTCAAGGGCCGCGCGCACCCGCCGCCGGCGCGGCGCGCAGAACGCTTCGGCAGGCCGTTACGGTCGGTGGGGCCGCGCCAGATACTCATGGGACTGCATTTCCAGCAGCCGGCTGCGGGTGCGCTCGAATTCGAACGCGAGGCGCGTGCCGGTGTAGAGCTCGGCCAGCGGGACGGCGGCGGCCAGCGCGAGTTTGACGTTGCGGTCGTAAAACTCATCCACCAGGCTGATGAAACGACGCGCCTGATCGTCCTGTGCGCCGCTCAACGCCGGCATCGCACCGATCAGCACGGCGTGAAACTCGCGCGCCAGCTCGATGTAATCGTTCTGGCTGCGGGGGCCGTCGCAGAGGGCCGCGAAGTCGAACCAGGCGACATCCTCGGCCACATAGCGGGCGATGATCTCGCGCCCCTCCACTTCCAACAGCACGCCCTTGCGCACTTCGTCCAGTGCCGGCGCGAGACTGCGGAATACTGCCATCAGATGCGCGTCTGCCGCCGGTCCCAGCGGACAGTAATAGAGTCCCGCCTGGGTGAGGGTGCGCAGCCGATAGTCGACACCGCCATCGACATTGAGCACTTCGCAGTGGCGCTTGACGAGGGCGATGGCGGGCAAAAAGCGCGCGCGCTGGAGTCCGTTTTCATACAGCCGGTCGGGCTCGATATTGGAAGTCGCGATCAGCGTGACGCCGCACGCGAACAGCTCTTCCAGCAAGGTGCCTAGAATCATGGCGTCGGCAATATCGGACACGAAGAATTCGTCGAAGCACAGCACCCGGGCGTCGTGGGCAATGCCCCGCGCCACCAGGCGCAGCGGGTCTTTGCTGCCCTTGAAGCGCTTCAGGTCGCGGTGCACGCGCAACATGAAGCGGTGAAAATGCATGCGCAATTTATTCTGAAACGGCAGGCTCTCGAAAAAACTGTCCATCAGATAGGTCTTGCCGCGCCCGACCCCGCCCCAGAAGTAGAGCCCGTTCACCGGCGCGCCCCGGCGATTGCGCAGCAGCCGATCGAACAAGCCGACGGGCTGGCGACGGGCCGCCAGCAGCCGGTCATGGACTTCCTGGAGTTTCGCCACGGCGAATTCCTGCGCGGCATCCGGCTGGAAACCGTCGCGCTGGAGATCCTGTAAATAGCGTTGCTTGGGCGTCATGACGCTCCGGGAAGACTTACTGGAATTAAAGGCGCGCCACTGTAGCCAGCCTGCCGCGACGCTTCAAGACGCGCTTGCCGCCAGCACCGCACTGACCGCCGCGCCCAGCTCACGTTCGAGCGCCACCAGCTGGCCGTGGAAAAAATGGCTCGCCTCCGGCAGCACGATGACGTCCGTTACCCGGGGCCGCTGGCGAGCCCAGGCGGCCACTGCGTCCACCGCGACGATATCGTCGGCACCACCCAGAACGATCGAGGTGGGACAGGCAAAATCGCCTTGCGGCGCATAGGGATACCGGTCCACCGGCGGCGCCACCAGCGCCAGATGCCGGGCCGCGACATTCTCGCCGACGGCCGCGGCAATCGCCGAACCGAAGGAATAGCCCCCCAGCAGCAGTGCGGACTCGGGTGCCCGGGCCTGCGCCCAGCGCACCACCGCGAGCATGTCCTCGACTTCCCCGCGCCCCTGGTCGTGGCTGCCGGCGCTGCCGCCCACGCCGCGAAAATTGAACCGCACCGCCGCCACGCCCAGGCGCCGGTACATGCGGGCCAGTGTGGTGACCACCTTGTTGTCCATGGCGCCGCCGTAGAGCGGGTGCGGGTGGGCGATGACGGCGACCAGCGGCTGCGGCCACCGCTCGCGCCCGGACTCCGCGTTTTCCCAACAGGTCTCGATGATCCCCGCCGGACCCGGCAGTTGATGTCGCTCGTCGCGCTGCGCCATGCTGTAACCCTCAGTTGTACCGGCATATAGTGATCGTCGCACCAGCGATTGGCGGTCTGGTAGCGAGCGCCATTCAGCCCCCGTCATCACGCCGACATCGACGCACCCCGGTGCAGTCGCTAGACTTTGAGTCTCGGTAACGACGCGCCGACAGTCCCCGGAGGCTCCATGACTACCAACGCCATTCTCATCACCGTGGCCGGCTTTCTCGCCGGCCTGCTGGCGGGCGTGGCCCTGGGCCGGAATCTCGCCCGGCGCGCAGGCCGCCGTGATCGGCTGACGGACCAGTTGCGCGCCCGCGAGGAAAAACTGCAAATCTACGAACGCCAGGTCGAGGAGCATTTCAGTCGCGCCGCCGCGCTGGCCGACGAACTGGGGCGTGCGTGGCAGGATCTGCAACACCACCTGGCCGGCGGCGCCGATCAATTGGCGAGTACCGAACTGGCGCGACGCTTCGCCGCCCCGGGCACTGCGCGCTCATCGGGCGCCGATGCGCAGCCACCACGGGATTACGCGCCGAGCCAGAACCTGTTGCGCGGCAATCCCAGGGCCGCTGCGGAGCAACAGGGCAAGGCCTACACCGGGACCATCGCGCCCCTGCACAGGGCCAGTGACGACGACCCCACGCTGAAGGTCGGTTGAAGCCGGTTTGAATATTCGTTGACACTGCTTCGGCCCGGCGTAGGACCGACCGGCGGGCCTCATCAGCGGGCAGAGTGCCCCTTCAGTTCCACCTCCACCCGATCTTCCGCTTCGAGCGCGGCGTAATAGCGCCGCAGTACCTCGAGCACTTCGGGGCGCGAAAACTGCGGATCCACCTCGCCGCCCTCCGACAGCGCCTTGCGCAACTTGGTGCCAGACACCAGCACACGCTGCGCCGCGTCGTGGGGGCAGGTGCGCTCGGACGCCATGGTGCCGCAGGCATGGCACCAGAACGTCCAGTCGATCTTGAGCGGCTTGGTCAGCAGCGCATCCGCGGGAATCTCGTCGAAGATGTGGTGGGCATCGAAGGGCCCGTAGTAATCGCCAACACCGGCGTGGTCACGCCCGACGATCAGATGCGAGCAGCCGTAGTTCTGCCGGAACAGCGCATGCAGCAGCGCCTCGCGCGGACCGGCATAGCGCATGTCGAGGGGATAGCCGGACTGCACCACGGTATTGGCGACGAAATACTTGTCGAGCAGCACCCCGATGGCCTCCTGGCGCACTTCGGCGGGAATATCGCCGGGCTTGAGTTTCCCGAGCAGCGAATGCACCAGCACGCCATCGCAGATCTCGATGGCGATCTTGGCCAGGTATTCGTGGGAACGGTGCATGGGGTTGCGGGTCTGGAATGCAGCGACCGTTGACCAGCCCTTGCCGTCAAACAGCGCGCGCGTCTCGGCGGGCGTCATGTAGATATCCGGATACTTGCCCGGAAATTCGCCCTGCGAGAACACCTGTACCGGACCGGCCAGATTGATGTCGCCCTGCTCCAGCACCAGTTTCACGCCCGGATGGGCGGGATCGGTGGTACGGAATACCTGGCGGCATTCGTGCGCCTTGTCGATGCGGTATTTTTCGGTCACGCGCAGGGTGCCCATCAGCTCGCCGCTTTCGCCGTCCACCAAGGCGACTTCGCCGCCAATGGCAAGGCCATCCGCAGTGCCGACGTCCGTGGACAGCGTGATCGGGATGGGCCAGAACAGGCCGTTGGCGAGCCGCATGTCGTCGCAGGCGCCGCGCCAGTCGGCCTCGCCCATGAAGCCATCGAGCGGCGTGAAACCGCCGATGCCCAACATGATCAGATCGCCCACCTCGCGGGATGCCAGGCGCACCTGGGGCAATCCGGCTGCGCGCGCGCGCGCCTCCACCAGCGCGTTGCCTTCGAGCAACAGGATCTTGAGCGCATCGGCGCCATGCGGTTTTACCAGTCCGGTCATGCGGGTACTCCAGGTTTCGGGCGCGATTCGCGCCGAGAAAAAACCAACGCCCCCGGCGACCGCGGGGGCACCATGACATAATACCGCCCCCGCACGGGCAGGAAAACGAGTCGCAGCCGATGCGTTTGGTGAGGTTTCTGGCGTGGCCGATACTCGCGGGGCTGGCGATTGCGGCCGTCGTACTGTGGCGCGAGTTTCGCCCGCTCAGCCCGGAGCCTCAGCCGCTGTCCAGACCCGAGATACTCGGCGGACCTGCGACTGTGCAACCGTTCACGGAGGAGCGGGTGTCCTACGCCTCCGCGGTGCAGCGCGCCGCGCCTTCGGTCGTGAATATCTACACCCGCAAGCTGACGCCGCAACAACAGTCGCCGCTGCGCAACGATCCGGTTTTTCGCCGCTATTTCAGCCAGAGCAACCGCCCGCAGCAACAGCGCATGGAAAGTTCGCTGGGTTCCGGGGTGATCGTGAGCAGCGAGGGTTACATTCTCACCAATCACCATGTGGTCGCGAATGCCGACGAAATCATCGTGCTGCTGGCCGACGGCCGCGAGGCCGAAGCGGCCGTGGCGGGCTCGGACCCGGAGACCGATCTCGCCGTGCTGCGCATCGCCCTCAAGGATCTGTCGCCGATGCCCATCGGCAGCTCGTCGCAGGCCCGCGTCGGCGATGTGGTGCTGGCCATCGGCAATCCGTTCGGCCTGGGTCAGTCGGTGTCCCAGGGCATCGTCAGCGCCACCGGCCGCGGCCTGGGCCTGAACACCTTTGAAAACTTCCTGCAGACCGACGCGGCGATCAACCGTGGCAACTCCGGCGGCGCCCTGATCGACGCCTACGGCAACCTGATCGGCATCAACACCGCGATGCTCGACGAGACCTCGTCCCAGGGCATCAGCTTTGCGATTCCGGTCAAGACCGCGATCAAGGTACTGGAGGACATCGTCCGCGAAGGTCATGTGGTGCGCGGCTGGCTCGGCGTCCAGGTTCAGCAGCTGGTGGCTACCGCGCCCCAGGAGGGCGGCGTTGCACCACCCGCCGCGCTGATCATTGTCGAGGTGCAACCGGGCAGCCCGGCCGCCACCAGCGGTCTGCGCAGCGGCGACATCGTCACCCATATCAATGGCGATCCCGTGCTCGACGGGGTTCACAGCACGAACCTGATTGCGGACCTCAAACCCGGCGACTCGGTAAATCTGCGGGTTTTGCGCGAGCAACAGGCACTGACCATCAGCGCCATCGTCGGCGTCCGCCCGGCGGTCAGCGCAGCAGAGATTCGAGCGCCGCGATCAGGCGCGCGTTCTGGGCCTCCGTCCCCACCGTGATCCGCAGAAAGCGGTCGATGCGGGGATGCTTGAAATGGCGCACCAGCACACCGTCCCGCCGCAGCGCCTCGAACAGCTCGGCGCCCGCCCGTTCCCGGTGCCGGGCGAACAGGAAATTGGCAGCCGACGGCAATACCTCGAACCCCAATCGCACCAGTGCGGCCACCAGCGCCTCGCGACTCGCCATCACCTCGTTGCGCCGGGCCTGAAAATAGGCGTCATCGGCGAAGGCGGCGATGCCGCCGGCAATGGCGAGCCGGTCCAGCGGATAGGAATTGAAACTGTTCTTGACCGTGTCCAGCGCGGCGATCAGCCCGGCGTCGCCCACCGCAAAGCCCAGGCGCAGACCGGCCAGCGCGCGCGATTTTGACAGCGTCTGCACCACCAGCAGATTGGGATATTGGCGCACCAGCGGGATGGCGGATTGCGCGCCGAAGTCCACATAGGCTTCGTCGATCACCACCACGGAAGCGGGATTGCCGGCCAGCAGCGTTTCAATCGCTGCGAGCGGCAAGTGCAGAGCCCGTCGGCGCATTGGGATTGGCGAGCACGATGCCGCCGTTGGCGCCCTGATAGTCGGCCACTTCGACGCAGTAAGCGGAGGTCAGGGGTACTTCGCGCCAGGGAATACCGTACAGCCGGCAATACACCGGATAAAAACTGTAGGTGATGTCGGGAAACAGCACCGGCCGGCCGTGATTGAGCAGCGCGTAGAACACATGGGCGAGCACTTCGTCGGAACCGTTGCCGACAAACACCTGGCCGGTCTCGATGCCGTGGTAGGCGGCGATGGCCGCCTTGAACTCGTCGGCTTCCGGCGGCGGATAGAGACGCAAACTTTCGTCCGCCGCCGCCCGCACCGCGGCCAGCACCCGGGGCGAGGGCGAATAGGGGTTTTCGTTGGTGTTGAGCTTGACGAGATCGCGCCGGCGCGGCTGTTCGCCCGGAACATAAGGCTCCAGGTCGCGGATGCACGGACTCCAGTAGGGATTGCTCATCACGACTCCGGTTTGCGACGGTACTCCGCCGACCGCGCGTGCGCGGTGAGGGATTCGCCGCGCGCCAGCACTGACGCAGTGGCCGCCAGCACCGCAGCCCCGGCCGGCGAGCACTGGATGATCGAGGTGCGCTTCTGGAAATCATGGACGCCGAGTGGCGACGAGAATCGTGCCGTCGCCGACGTGGGCAACACATGGCTCGGCCCGGCGCAGTAATCGCCGATCGCTTCGGGGGTATGGCAGCCGAGAAAAATCGCACCGGCGTGACGCACGTCCGCCAGCCAGCGCTCGGGGTCGGCAACGGCGAGCTCCAGATGTTCCGGGGCGATGCGATTGGCGAGCGCGATGGCCTCGTCCAGATCGCGCACCAGAATCAGCGCGCCGCGACCGGCGAGGGCGGCGGCGATGATGTCGCGCCGCTCCAGGGTCGGCAGCAGACGCGCGATGCTCGCCTCCACCCGCGCGCGAAAATCCGCATCCGGCGTGAGCAGGATGGCCTGCGCCTGTTCGTCGTGCTCGGCCTGGGAAAACAGGTCCATGGCGATCCAGTCGGGATCGGCGCTGCCGTCGCAGATCACCAGCACCTCGGACGGACCCGCCACCATGTCGAGCCCCACCTGACCGAAGACCTGGCGCTTGGCGGCGGCGACATAGGCATTGCCGGGGCCCACGATCTTGTCCACCGCCGGCACCGTCGCGGTACCGAAGGCCAGGGCCGCGATCGCCTGAGCCCCGCCGACGGTGAACACACGGTCCACTCCCGCGAGAGCCGCCGCCGCCAGTACCATGGGATTCAGCGCGCCACCCGGCGCGGGCACGGTCATCAGGATTTCCCCGACACCGGCGACGCGGGCGGGAATCGCATTCATCAGCACCGATGATGGATAACTCGCCTTGCCGCCGGGCACATAGATGCCTACCCGGTCGAGCGCGGTTACCCGCTGCCCGAGCCGGTTGCCGTGGGCATCGTGATAATCCCAGGATTCCTGTTTCTGACGCAGGTGAAAATCGCGCACGCGCTCCGCCGCCGCGGCGAGCGCCACGCGCTGATCGTCGGGCAGTGCCTTGAGCGCGGCGTCCAGCTCCGCGTGCGGATCGCCAGCGCCGCAGCGTTTTCAACCTGGCGGTGATCGAAGCGATTGGTGTAATCCACCAGCGCCGGGTCGCCGGATTCACGCACTTTGGCGAGGATCTCCGCGACCGTCCGCTCCAGCTGCCGGTCAATCCCGACCTGCACGGCGAGCAGCGCGCCGAGCCGCGCTTCGAAATCGGAGGCCCGGGTATCGAGTAGCTTGATGAGCGCGGCGGACATGGGTTCAGCCTGCCGCGAGTTGCCGGAACTGGTCGATCAGGGGCTGGATCAGCGCATATTTGGTTTTCAGCGCGCCCTTGTGAACGATCAGCCGGGAGCTGATGTCGGCGATCAGCGCCCGGGGTTCGAGACCGTGAGCGATGAGCGTGTTGCCGGTATCCACGATGTCCACGATCTCGTCGGCGAGCCCCATCACGGGTGCCAGTTCCATGCCACCGTAAAGCTTGATGATGTCCACCTGACGGCCCTGCTCGGCATAGTAGCGCCGCGCCACATTGACGTATTTGGTGGCCACCCGCAGGCGACCCGGCCGGGGCGCGAGACCGACCAGGCCGGCCGTCATCAGGCGACAGCGCGCAATGCCCATATCCACGGGCTCGTAAAAATCGGCGCCACTGTGTTCCAGCAGGGTGTCCTTGCCCGCAATCCCCAGGTCGGCGGCGCCGAACTGCACATAGGTCGGCACATCGGAGCCGCGCAACACCAGCAGCCGCAGATCCGCACGATTGGTGCCGAACACCAGTTTGCGGCTGGTGGCGATATCCTCGTCCGGGAAGATGCCGGCGCGCGCCAGCATAGGCAACACTTCCGCGATGATGCGGCCCTTGGTGATTGCCAGCGTAAGACTCTGCGCCATGGTCCCGGCCTCCGCGTCAGCCCGCCACCCGGCGAATGCAGGCGCCGAGCTGCTGGAGCTTTTCCTCGATGCATTCATAGCCGCGATCAATGTGATAGATGCGGTCCACCACGGTTTCGCCTGGGCGACCAGACCCGCGATCACCAGACAGGCGGAGGCCCGCAGGTCCGACGCCATCACCGGCGCACCTTTCAGGAACGGCACCCCGGTGATGATGGCGGTGTTGCCTTGCTGACTGATCTTCGCACCCATGCGGTTGAGCTCGTGGATCTGTATCAGGCGGTTCTCGAAAATGGTTTCGGTGATGGTCCCGACGCCATCGGCAACCGCGTTCAAGGCGGTGATCTGGGCCTGCATGTCGGTGGGGAACGCCGGATAGGGCGCGGTGCGCAAATGCACGGCGCGAGGCTGTTGGCCGCCCATGTCGAGCTCTATCCAGTCGACCCCGGTGGTGATCTGCGCACCGGCCTCTTCGAGCTTGAGCAACACGGCTTCGAGCAGGCGCGGATCGGTATTTTTCAACAGGACCCGGCCACGGGTCGCCGCTGCCGCCGCGAGATAGGTTCCGGTTTCAATGCGGTCCGGCATGATGGTGTAGCGGCCGCCGCGGAGGCGTTCCACCCCCTCGATGGTGAGCGTATCGGTCCCCGCGCCCCGTACGTCGCCACCCAGGATGTTGATGCAATTGGCAAGATCCACGATCTCCGGTTCGCGCGCGGCGTTCTCGATGACAGTGCGGCCGACGGCAAGACTCGCCGCCATCATCAGATTCTCGGTACCGCCCACCGTGACCATGTCCATCAGGATGTGCGCGCCCCGCAGCCGACCGCGGGCGCGGGCATTGATGTAGCCGCCGTCGATCTCGATCTCGGCGCCCAGCGCTTCGAGACCGCGCAGGTGCTGATCGACCGGACGACTGCCGATGGCGCAACCGCCGGGGAAGGAGACCCGGGCCTCGCCGTAGCGGGCCAACAGTGGCCCCAGCACCAGAATGGAAGCGCGCATCGTCTTCACGAGATCGTAGGGCGCGGACCGGCTGTGCAGGGTGCTGGAGTCGACCTCGACGTTCATCCGCTCGTCCACCACCACGCTCACGCCCATGCAGCACAGCAGCTCGATCATGGTGGTGATGTCGTGCAGGTGCGGGATATTGGCGATGGTCACCGGCGCTTCGGCGAGCAGGGTGGCGGCCAGAATGGGCAACGCGGAATTTTTGGCGCCGGAAATGCGGATCTGGCCGTTCAGGGGAACACCGCCGGAAATCACCAGTTTATCCATGATGTACTCGGGGCAAGATGGGATCGGGAGAGGGGTGGTCCGGGCCGCCGCCTGACTCCCGCCAAGGTGAAGTCAGCGCGACTGCCATTCCGCCGGGGTGTAGGTGCGGATATTCACCGCGTGTACGTCACCGGCTGCGATGAGATCCTTGAGTGCCGCATACACCCGCTGCTGGCGCTGCACCGGACGCAACCCCTCGAACAGCGCGCCGACGGCCACGACACTCAGATGAGTGCCTTCGGCCTGCACCTGCACGTCGCAATCACTGAGCTCACCCCGCAAGCGGGTACCAATGACATCGAGATCCATGGCGGCGTCTGCCTCCGGTTTCCCCGCCGCGGCGGGCTGTCGTGACGGTTTCCCCGCCGCGGCGGGCTGTCGTGAAGTGGGCTCTGGCGCAGCAGACTGCGGTGTCGCCCGCAACGGCAAAACGCCATGAACAATGCGTGTGATGCGTCGCGCGCGCCGCCAAATCGCAGAAAATCCCGGCGCTTGCGCAGCGCGGCACTATAGCATCGGCGCCCCGGACTGGGAATCGCGGTGCCGCCTGCCGGGCCCGTCTAACAGCTTGCGCAGGGGTACAGCTATACTGGCGGCCGACCGCCGCGCTCGTGGACACTGCCTCATGCGGGATATCGATCCCATCGCTTCTGCCTTGCGCACCATCGGACTGGAGGCAGCCGCGGTGCAACAGCTCGCTACCCGGATCGATGCGGATTTCGTCGCGGCATGCAGGCTCATTCTCGATTGCCGGGGGCGCGCCATCGTCACCGGCATGGGCAAATCCGGCCATATCGCCAACAAGATCGCGGCGACGCTGGCCAGCACCGGCACACCGGCGTTCTTCGTACACCCCGGTGAAGCCAGTCACGGCGATCTGGGCATGATCACCCGCGACGATCTGGTGATCGCCCTCTCCAACTCCGGCGAGACCACCGAAGTCACCACACTGATCCCGCTGCTCAAGCGCTTGGGCGTGCCCTTGATCGCGCTGACCGGCGCGCCCGACTCGCTGCTCGCCCGTACCGCCGATGTGCATCTGGATGTGAGCGTGGCCCAGGAAGCCTGCCCTCTGGGGCTCGCGCCGACCACCAGCACCACGGCGGCGCTGGTCATGGGCGATGCGCTGGCGGTAGCGCTGCTGGAGAAACGCGGCTTCAGCGCCGAGGATTTTGCGTTCTCGCACCCCGGTGGCAAGCTCGGTCGTCGCCTGCTGCTCAAGGTGGGCGATGTGATGCACGGCGGCCCCGAATTTCCCCGCGTGACCGAGGCCACGCCGCTGCGGGACGCGCTGCTCGAAATGACCCAGAAAGGCTTCGGACTGACCGCCGTGGTAACGACACAGGGCGAGCTCCTGGGGGTGTTCACCGATGGTGACCTGCGCCGCGCCATCGATCACCGGATCGACATCAATGTCGCCCGGGTGGGCGAGGTCATGACCCGCAACTGCAAGACCGTATCGTCCGAAATGCTGGCCGCCGAAGCGCTGACGGTGATGGAAGACAACAAAATCACCGCCTTGGTCGTCGCGGACGGAAATCGTCCCGCCGGAGTGGTCCATATGCACGACCTGCTGCGGGCCGGTGTGATATGACGGTCGCTGACGCCGTCGCCGCCGCGCGCCGCATCCGCCTGGCGGTGTTCGACGTCGACGGCGTCCTCACCGACGGCAAGCTGTTCTACGGCGCCGACGGTGGCGAATACAAAGCGTTTCATGTGCGCGACGGCCTCGGCATCAAACTGCTCCAGCGCGCCGGCATGCAGGTGGCGATCATCACGGGCCGCAACTCGCCAAGCGTCACCCGCCGCGCCACGGAGCTCGGCATCAACCATCTGATCCAGGGTCGCGAAGACAAGCTCGAAGCCCTGCGCGAACTCCTGGCGACGCATTTTCCCGAGTGGGGAGAAGACCTTGCCGGCGTCGCCTACATGGGCGATGACCTGCCCGATCTGGCGGCGATCTGCGCCGTCGGCCTGGGTATGACGGTGGCGGACGCCTGCCCCGCGGTACTGGATAAAGCGCGTTGGCGCACCACCCGGCCCGGCGGCGCCGGCGCTGCGCGCGAAGCCGCGGAGTTTATCCTTCGCGCCCAGCAGCGCTTCGACCTGCTGCTGGAGGCGCCGCCATGAGAAACATCCTCGTGGCAGCCCTCACCGTCGCGGCGCTGCTCGGCTTTCTGGTGTTCTGGGATTCCACGCCCACCCTGTTCCTGCGCGGCATGCAGACGCGGCCGCCGACCCTGCCCACGGCAGACAGTTACATGACATCCACATTGACCCGGAAATTCGATGCCGCCGGCGCGCTCGCCTACACCCTGACGACCATCCGGGCTGAATCCTTCGACACCGACAGCATCGCGGTACTGGACCAACCACGTATCCTCGCCAACGCCAGGAAGCCGGGTGAACCACCCTGGCACTTGAAGGCAGCCACCGGCGTACTTCACAATGCCGACCGCCGGGTTGTCCTGCGCACCGATGTCCGCGTCTGGCAGGACGCCGACAAGGGCACCAGCGAACTCAAAACCGAGGAACTGGCGTACCTCATCGACACCCGACACGTCCAGTCCGACCTCCCGGTGGAATTGATCTCGCCCCAAGCCCACTCCACGGCGGTCGGTCTCAGCGCCGATCTCGAACCCAAGGTTTATAAACTATTGTCGCGGGTGCACAGTGTTTTTCAGCCCAAATAAGCTTCTGTGCCATGCACTCCTGCTGGCATTCGTTGCGGCGGCGCCGGCCGGCAAGTCCTGGGCGCTGCCGGAAGATCGTCAGCAGCCGATGCACATCGAATCCGACAGCGCCAGTCGCGACGACCGCAGTGGCGTCATCATCTATGCCGGCAGCGTACGCGTTGACCAGGGCAGCATGCACATCGAGGCCGACAAGGTGACCGTGTACATGTCCGCGGGCAACAAACAGGTCGATCGCATTGTCTGCGACGGCAAACCTGCGACCTACCAGCAGAAGCCAAAACCGGACGCAGAGCTCGTCAAAGCGCATGCCGAAGTGATCGAGTACCAGGTCGCCAAGGACTTCCTCGTGCTGACGCGCGCCGCGCATCTGGAACAAGGCGGCTCCACCCTTGAGGGCGGGCTGATCACCTACGACATCGCGAAAGATCTGATGCAGGCACGCGGCTCCGAGGCCAATCAGCGCATCCGGATGGTGATCCCGCCCCAGCAACAGAAACCGGCCGCTGCTCCCTGATGGCGCAACTCCGGGCCGAAAACCTCGCGAAAAGCTATCGCAAGCGCACTGTGGTGAGCGATGTTTCGCTTGAGGTGGCCAGCGGGGAAGTAGTCGGTCTCCTCGGCCCCAACGGCGCCGGCAAGACCACCTGTTTCTACATGGTGGTCGGGCTGGTTCCTCGTGACCGCGGACATATCTATATCGATGACCGCGACATCACGGCGCTCCCCATGCACGGCCGCGCCCGCCAGGGGATAGGTTACCTGCCCCAGGAAGCTTCGGTGTTTCGCAAACTGAGCGTTGAAAACAACCTGCTCGCTATTCTGGAGACGCGTCGCGATCTTGACCGGCGGGAACGCCGGGCCCGAATGGAGGCATTGCTTGAGGAGTTTCACATCACGCACCTGCGCGCCAATACGGGAATGAGCCTCTCGGGCGGCGAGCGGCGCCGCGTCGAGATCGCGCGCGCGCTGGCCATGGAGCCAAAATTCATCCTCCTCGACGAGCCTTTTGCGGGTGTCGACCCCATCTCCGTCAACGACATCAAGAGCATCATCCGGCACTTGCGCGACAAAGGCATCGGTATCCTCATCACCGACCACAATGTCCGCGAGACCCTCGACATCTGCGCACGCGCCTACATCGTCGACGGCGGACGCACGATTGCCCAGGGCACGCCGGAAGAAATCCTCAATAACGCCACCGTGCGCAAGGTCTACCTGGGCGAACATTTCGCGCTCTGACGGGCTGCCGACGCCCGTACAGCCTCGGTCTGCGGCATGGTTATTGCTGAGCGTTTGAACACGCCGCGCCACAGGGCTACACTGCAAGCAGACCAGTGTCCCGAGGTTCCGGCGTACCGCAATGAAGCAAGGCCTGCATTTAAAGTTCGGCCAGCAGCTGTCGATGACACCTCAGCTGCAGCAGGCCATCAAGCTGTTGCAACTGTCCTCCCTGGAGTTGCAGCAGGAGATCCAGCAGGTTCTGTGCTCCAACCCCTTGCTGGAATTGCTGGAAGACTTGGAGTCCGCCGACACCGAAAGTCTGGATTCGTCCGAATCCGATAACGACGACGCGGACCACAACACCGGCGACGCCTGGAACGAGACCATTCCCGACGAGCTCCCCGTCGATGCGCGCTGGGACGACATTTATCAGACATCCTCCGCTCCAGCCAGCGGCCAGAGTCAGAGCGATGCCCCCGATTTCGAGAGTTTCCACACGGTCACGGAATCCATCCGCGATCATCTTCACTGGCAGCTCAACCTCACCCAGATGTCGGATGTCGATCGCGTCATTGCGACGGCGGTGATCGACGCCGTGGACGACAACGGGTTTCTGGCGTTGTCGATAGACGAGATCTGGCACGGTCTCGCTTCCGCCGACGACCTGCCGCACGCCGGTGACGGCGAATCCGGTGTAGACCGCGAGGAAGTGGTCGCGGTATTGCACCATGTCCAGCAATTTGACCCGCCGGGTGTCGCGGCAGTGGACCTGCGCGACTGCCTGATGATCCAGCTCGGCCAGTTCAGCGCCGCAACGCCGCATCGGGATATCGCCCTGACCCTGGTGGACCGGCACCTGGCACTGGTCGCCGAGGGCGACTATCCGGGCCTCGCGCGCCGGCTCGGCGTACCGGAACACGATATTCGCGCCGCGGTACGCCTCATTCAGACCCTGTCCCCGCACCCGGGCGACCGCTTCCAGGCGCCCGACACCGGCTACGTCAATCCTGACGTCAGTGTGCGCAAGGAGGGCAAGCGCTGGGTGGTTACGCTCAACACCGAATTCACGCCCAAACTCGGCATCAACCAGTACTACGCCAGCCAGGTCCAGCGCGCGGACAACAGTCCCGACAATCGCTATTTACGCGATAACCTGCAGGAAGCACGCTGGTTCTTGCGCAGCCTCGAGAGCCGCAACGAGACGCTGCTCCGGGTGGCTCACTGCATCGTCGAAATGCAACAGGCGTTCCTCGAAGAAGGCCCGGAGCGCATGAAGCCCATGGTACTGGCTGATGTGGCGAGTCAGCTCCAGCTGCATGAATCCACCATTTCCCGTGTCACCACGCACAAATACATCGCCACGCCACGCGGCATTTACGAGCTCAAGTATTTTTTCTCCAGCCATGTCAGCACGGCGTCCGGTGGCGAATGCTCATCCACGGCGATCCGCGCCATGCTCAAGAAGATGATCGCCGCCGAACCTGCAACCCGACCACTGAGCGACAGTCAACTCGCCCTGCTGCTCCAGGAGCAGGGCATCCAGGTTGCCCGCCGCACCGTTGCCAAATACCGGGAGAGTCTCAACATCGCCTCTTCCGGCGATCGCAAGCGCTTCAAACGCAGCGCCTAACCACCACAGGAGCACAGCATGCAACTCACCATCAGCGGTCATCACCTGGAAATCACCGCCGCACTGCACACTTATGTGCAAAGTAAACTGGAGCGGCTGGAGCGGCATAACGACCGCATTACGCAGGTGGCGGTGATTCTCTCGGTGGAAAAGCTGGTCCAGAAGGCGGAAGCCACGGTACATGCCAACGGCGTCGAACTGTTCGCCGAAAGCGAACACAATGACCTCTATGCCGCCATTGACGCCCTGGCGGACAAGCTCGACCGGCAACTGATCAAACGCAAGGAGAGACTGCGCGGACACTAGCCGGCTGTCGAAAAGCGTCGTGAGGACGGCGAGTTACAGGACCGGCGGCTCACGGCCTCAGGGGCCTGGCGCTGACACCTGACATGTCGCACCCCGCCCACCAGAAACGGTTGGTCGTGATCAGCGGGCGCTCGGGCTCCGGAAAGAGTACCGCGCTCCACATTCTGGAAGATCTGGGATTCACGTCCATCGACAACCTGCCGGCAGGCATGCTGACGGAACTCTTCAAGCAGCCCGACCTGGACTCCACACCCGCTTCCCGGATCGCGGTCGGTATCGATGCCCGCAATCTCGCCGGCAGCCTCGGTCGTTTCCCGGCGATCCTCGCACAACTGCGCCAAAGCGGCGTCCAGTGCGAGGTGATCTTTCTCGACGCCAGTCCGCGCACCCTGCTGCGGCGCTTCAGCGAAACCCGGCGCCGCCACCCCCTGAGCTCGGAGAGTGTGGACCTGAAGCGGGCCATCGCGCTCGAAAGTCGCATTCTGGAACCCATCATGGATGTGGCCGACCGCCGCATCGACACCTCCAGCATGACGCTGCATCAATTGCGCGACCTGATTACCAAACAGATCGCCCCGGATTCTGCCGGTCTGACCGCGGTGCTGTTTCAGTCGTTTGCCTTCAAGCATGGGGTGCCGGAGGATGCCGATTTCGTGTTCGACGTGCGCTGCCTGCCCAACCCCCACTGGGTGCCGGAGCTGCGCCACCTGACCGGCAACGACGCGCCGGTGATCGAATTCATGGAATCCCAGACCGAGGTAGCCGCCATGCTTGCCGACCTGAGCGGATTTCTCGCGCGCTGGATTCCGGCGTTTCTCGCCAGCAACCGCAGCTATCTGACCATCGCGATCGGCTGCACCGGGGGCCAGCACCGCTCCGTTTATCTGTGCAACCGTCTGTCCCGGCAATTCCGCTACCTGGGCATCAACATCCAGGCGCAGCACCGCGAGCTGGGCTCGGCGTAACTTCAAATGGCAAACAAGGCCCGGCCCACAACGACCGCCACACGGCTACTCGACACTCTTGACAGAGATGCCGCGCTCGGGCGTTCATAGCACCATGATCAAGCGCGAACTCACCATCGTGAACAAACTGGGCCTGCACGCCCGCGCCGCCGCCAAGCTCGCGGCGACGGCGGGGCGCTTCGCCAGTTCCATCCGGGTCGGGCGCGACGGTCGTCTGGTGGATGCAAAAAGCGTGATGTCGTTGATGCTGCTGGCTGCCGCACAGGGAACCACTCTGGAATTCAGCTTCGACGGCAGCGACGAAGCCGACGCGCACGAAAGCGTGGCGGCCCTCATTGCTGCGCGCTTTAACGAAGACAGCTAGCCTCCCGCGAGCAGCTGCTGACGCCGGCCACGGCGGTCTGTGGTTCATATCCTGCTAGAATGAGCCGCGCTTCGCGCCTATCCCTTCGCACCTATCCAGGAGAATCCACTGCGATGCAGGCCAGTGTGGTGGAAGCCGACAAACTGACCCTGCTCACCCAGTACGCTGGCCTCATCGATTTCTCCACGATCAATCAGCTGCGCCATATCCTGAACAACCTGGCGCCCGCCGAAATTGCCCACCACATCGAATCGGCGCCGCCCAAGATCCGGCGCATCCTGTGGGAGCTGGTCGATGACGACCTCGACGGCGAAGTGCTGGGCGAGCTGAGCGAAGGCCTGCGCGATGAATTTCTGCGCGGCATGGACAGCGCCGAACTGGCCGCGGCCATGGAGGGGCTGGACGCCGACGATGTGGTGGACCTGCTGCAGCAACTGCCCGACCGGGTCATCCCCCGCGTGCTGCAGGCGATGGACGAACAGAACCGCCTGCGTGTCGAGCACATCCTTCGCTACGCCGAGGACACCGCCGGCGGCCTGATGAATACCGACACCATCACAGTGCGGCCCGACCTGTCGCTGGATGTCATCCTGCGTTATCTGCGCCGCCACGAAGAACTGCCGCGCGCCACCGATGCCCTGTTCGTGGTCAATCGCAAGGATACGTTTCTCGGCATCCTGCCGATTGCCAAGCTGCTGACCTCGAATCCGAACCTCACGGTGCGGGAAGTCATGGTGACGGATGTACAGCCGATCCCCGCTACCATGCCCGATACCGAGGTCGCCCAGCGCTTCGAGCGCAACGACTGGATCACCGCGCCGGTGGTGGATGCCGACAACAAGCTGCTCGGTCGCATCACCATCGATGACGTGGTGGACGTGATCATCGACGAGGCCGACCACTCCCTGCTCGGGCTCGCGGGCCTGAGCGACGAGGAGGAAACCTTTACCTCGGTGCGCCGCTCCGCCCCGCGGCGCGCGTTCTGGCTCGGCATCAACCTGTTCACCGCCCTGGTAGCGTCGTCGGTGGTCGGGTTGTTCGAAGCGACACTTCAGCAAGTGGTGGCGCTGGCGATCCTGATGCCGATCGTCGCCAGCATGGGTGGTATTGCCGGCAGTCAGACACTGACCGTGGTAGTGCGCGGCATGGCGCTCGGCCACGTCAACCGCAACAACCTGCGCTGGCTGTTCAACAAGGAATTCCTCATCGGCGCGCTCAATGCCATGCTCTGGGCGCTGGTGATCGGCGGCATCGCTTCGTTCTGGTTCCAGGACTATCACCTCGGGTTGATCATCGCCGCCGCCATGATGATCAACCTGGTGACCGCCGCCGTCGTGGGCACCTTGCTGCCGGTCTCCCTGAAGGCGATCAGGATCGATCCGGCGCTGGCGGGCAGCGTGGTATTGACCACCTTCACCGACGTGGTTGGATTTTTTTCGTTTCTCGGCCTCGCCACCCTGTTTTATCGGTGACACCGTGATGAGCGAATTGCCACCCGAAACCAGCGCGGAGCGTCCCCCCAGTAAATCGGCGCGCAAACGCGAGGGACTGGCGCTGCAGAAGCTCGCCGAAACCCTACTCGCATTACCCGCCAAGCAGCTCGCCGCAGTTCCCCTAAGCGACCTGTTGCGCAAGGCATTGGCGGACAGTCGCACCGTCACCCAGCACGAGGCGCGCCGCCGCCAATTGCAGTACCTGGGCAAGCTGATGCGGGACGTCGACAGCGCCGCGATCCTGGATGCGCTGGCCGACTTCGAGCATCGCAACCGCCACTTCCGCCGCCACCTGGATCAGATCGACACCCTCTGCACGCAGCTGTGCGCGGACGGTGATCCGGCCATCGAAGCGCTGCTCGCCGACCATCCCGGTCTCGAGCGCCAGCAACTGCGGCAACTCGTGCGCAATGCCAAGGGCGTCACCGACCCCCAGGCCGCGGCCCGGCGCAAACTGTTCGATTATGTGCGCCTGCATCTAATCTGAGCGGGATCGCCCACGGCTGTGGACTGCGAATCCTGCCCCCGCAAGGGGGGGCGGAAACCAGCAAACACAGAGCCGGGGGGGGGCTCCGCGGGCATGACGGATTTTTTGAGACGCCCTATACTCGGAAAGCCCAGCCAGGAGATCACCGGTGACCGCGACAGTGTTGGTAACGACGGAACAGGGCATCTGCACGCTCCGGCTCAATCGTCCGGACAAGAAAAACTCCCTGACCCGCGAGATGTACGACACCCTCGCCGCAGCCATCCGCGCGGCCGACACCGACCCACAACGGCGGGTGATACTGATCGCTGCCAACGGCGGCGACTTCTGCGCCGGTAATGACCTCGGCGATTTTCAGACGCGCCGCCCCGGCGACAAGCCGGCTGCCTGGAATTTTCTCCTCGCACTCGCGGACACGCAGGTGCCCCTGGTCGCCGCGGTACAGGGCCGCGCCATCGGCATCGGCACCACCATGCTCGCCCACTGCGATTTCGTGTACGCGGAACCCGACGCCACTTTCAGCCTGCCGTTCGTGGCCCTGGGTGTGGTACCCGAAGCGGCATCCTCGCAAACGCTCGTACAGCAACTGGGCTACCGCCGCGCAGCGGAGATGCTCCTGCTGGGACAAGTGTGCGATGCAACCACCGCCGCGACCATCGGCTTGATCACCGCCGTCACGCCGGCGGGAGCCGCACACGCGACCGCACAGGCCACGGCCACGCGTCTGGCGGCACTGCCGCGCGCGGCGCTACGCCAAAGCAAACAGTTGTTGCGGCGCCCGCCGGAATCGCTGCACGCGCGCCTGCACGCCGAAATCGCGGTTTTTCAGGAACGGCTGGCGAGCGCAACCGCGCAGGAATTGATTGCGGCCATACTCGAGAAACGCCCCCCGGACCGCAGCAAACTGGACTGAATCCCCGGGAACGGCGCGCTGGGGCGGATTCAGTTTCCCAGCCGCCGGATCGCCGACTCGGTCAGAAAGCGGTCGTAAAGATCCGGCGCGTTGGCGCTCATCTCGTAACCGCCCGAGATACGCTTCACCTGTTCCAGCCGCGTCATCCGGTTTGTCTGGACATTGTGGGCATGCACCCGGGTCCAGGACGCGTAGGGATGCGCACCGTCGTAAACCGTGTTGGCGCCATCGGTGTACAGCGAGCCGGCGCCGTCGAAGGAGCGGAAAATCTCGCCGCGACGATCGAACGACACCATCGCCAGTGGCGCCAGCGTGCGGGCGTCGAACCACACCCGCTTTTTCGAGATCGGCGCCTTTGGAAAACCGACCGGCTCGGCATCCACCACAATCGCCTCGGGCACCAGCTCGACCTTCATGTCCCAGAAGGTGTTGCCCTGGGGACCGCCGTGGGTGGTGTGCTCCCAGTTTTCGTGCGTCCCGTTCCAGTTGCGGGAAATGGCCGCCAGCGTCGGGCCGCGTCCGACAATGGCATAGTTGCCCCAGGTCAGGAATGGATCGCCCGCGGTCCAGGCATCCGAGAGATACAGGGACGAACCGGGAATCAGCGGCTCGAAGCGCTGATTGGTGGGGAAGCGGCGCACCCGCTTGAAGGCGGGAATGTAACCAAAAAGATCGGGAAACTGGCGCTGATCATAGGGCCAGATGTTCAGGAACGAGGTTCCCTTGACGTCGTTGGGCTTGACGAAGAACACCGACTGATAGCGCAGTTTGTCCTCATGGCCGGGCCAATAGGGCTTGGGCTCGAGCACGGTGCGCCCCACCGGGGCCAGCTCCGCCCAGCACAGCTCATAGAGGTATTCCACCTCGCCCTGCGGCCCGATGTCGTACTCCTTGATCGCGTAAAAGGATGCGTCGCGTCGCCCCCAGGTGAGCGTAATCCCCGCGAAAATTTCGATGGCGGTCTTGGGGTCGGGGAACGGATTACCGCCAATCCAGGGCTTGCCCTCGCGGGTGGTCACGTTGCCATCCGCGTCAAACACCGCCTGGCCCTGGTTGCGCAGCGTGGCCTCGACATATTCCCAGGGGCTGAGCTTCATGGCCTCGCGCGTGGTATCGATGATTTCGAGGCGCCGCCCCATCTGCGCGATCTGGTGGTAGCGGATCGGGTCCAGCAGATCCTTCACATGCTCCACATTGCCGGCATCAATGATATCGCCGGTGTGAATTTTGCCCTTGGTGTAAGCCTCGATGGACATCAGCTCGTCAGGATAGACGCCGCTGATGTCGCCCCCCCTGGCGATGGTCGGCCATAGCGGCGCCAGCACCCCGGTAGCCAGCACACCGCGCCGCATCTGGTCGAGGAAGTGACGGCGACTGTAGTCGAAATCGTATTTTCGGATGTGCATGGTGACCCCCCGGGTCGCTGTCGTGGACCGTCCTTGGTTCAGGACGATGTGTGTACGTTGCATTCCGCCCCGTCAGCTACTGCAGACGCCCTCTTTCTGTACCAGCGCCCTGGCCTGTCCGGCGTTCAACAAATGACGGTAGGTGGCCAGTTTGTTCACGAGCGGGCAGAGGTCTGTGTCCGCCGCGCTCAACGCCAGACGATGCAGCATGGCATCCCGCCAGCGCGGCGAGCCCGCCGGCGTCGCCGCCGCGATTCGGGCCCAGGCCCGGTCGGCCTCCACCGCGCGGTTGCTGCGTTCGGCGATCTCGGCATAAGTCTGCCAGCCGTCGCCCGAGTCCGGAAACTCCTGCGTCATGCCGCGCGCCAGTGCAAAGCCCTCGTCCAGACGCCCGAGTGCTGTCAATGCGCGAATCCTCAGCAGACTCACCTGACGCTGATCCTGGCCCTGTCCGGCCAGCGCCGGGTAGAAATGCTCGGCCAATCCGGCCACCAGATCGAATTTCTTGCCACGTTCAAGTTCCAGCAGAAACTGATAAAACTGCCGCTCACCTTCGGTATCGTCGCCGCGCGCCGCCAGCGCATCCGCCATGCCCAGCAAACCGGCGCGGTCGCCGGTGGCGGCGAGGCCGCGCAATTTTGTCCACAGCAGCACAGGCCGTGCCCGCGTATCGTTGGTGGCCTCCGCCAACAGCGCATCCAGCTCCGCCAGTACCTTGGGCAGGTCCCGGCCCAGAACCGTTCGCATCTGCAGCGACAGGGCGCGGAACCAGGGCTCGCGGCGCTGCTTCCCCGGCAGATCGTCCAGTGCCTTGAGAATCTCTTTCGCTACGGTTTCTTCCTGCACGGTATCACCACGCGCCGCAGCCCGGTTAAAGAGACTGATGCCCCGATGCAGCTCGGTCAGCGCGATATCGCCCCGCAGTGCCGGGTCGGCTCGGGCCGCGCGCAGATGCCGGGCCGCCACCGCTGGATCCTTGCTCAGCCGGGCCAAACCCAAATGCGCGGTGGCGGCATCGGCATCCCTGGGCGCGGTCCCGACAAAGGCATTGGCAACCTGCTCGAGATGTTGGCGATTGGCTTCGGTGGGATGCTGGGCATACACGGCTTCGGTGACCAACCAATTCAGCTTGGGCAGCGCGGCCGCGACGCTGGGGTGCAAGTGCGGCTGGCGCTTGAGAAGCGCGATTTCGGCACTGGCTTCGCGTGGCAAATCGGTACTGACCAGCGCGACGATGTAGTGATAGTGGAACGGAGTCACATCAATCGGCAGTTGCTCGCCCCCCTGTTCGCGAAACTGCCGGTACTTGATGACGGTGGTCTTGTATTGCCGATAGGCGTAGGCGAACTCGGCATCGATCAGGCGCGACAACACGCCCAGATCCTCGCCGACGATTTCGTCGCGGTACGACAGAATCCGGCCCAGCAGCGCGTCGGTCAAAAAACCATCCGCGATCAGTTTTCGGAGCCGCTGGCCGGCCGCCATGGCGCCGATGTTTTCACGGCGGCGGCGCTCCAGCAGCGCGAACGCCTCCTCTGCCGTCACCGCCGCGAAACTGGGACTCAGGGGCTCTTGCGATATCTGCGTCAATTCGCGAATCTCGCCGCGGCGCACGGCGAACAGGGTAAGTTCAGCTTCGGCGAGCTTGCGCACCGGATTTTCGGGGCGGTCCGCAAGCGCTTCCACCAGGCGCCGAAAGCGCTGCTCGGCGCCGGCGAGATCACCGCGCTCCTGGGCGATGTAACCCAGGCCGAGCCAGCTGCCCTGCACGATGCCGGGATAGAGGATGCGCACCGACGCGGCCTTGAAACCGATTTCGGCGCGATTGAGCCATTTGACCCGCTCCCGGTCATCCGGTCTGGCTTCGGCCAGACCGAGCATGGCCCAGGCGCGCCAATAGCCGAATGCGGACTGGGCGTGGTTGATGTCGTACCAGATGTCAGAGCGGTAGAGGCTCTCCAGCGCGGCTTCATTCTCGCCGGTAGCGCCTTCCAGCGCGCGCACCTTGCCGCGACAACGGTCCTGAAGCCGTTCCGCGGTTGCCATCAGATGCTCGAATATCCGGGCATCGACACCCAGCTCCCGGGCGCGGGACACCAATTTACCCAGCACCTCGGAGGCACTGAAATAGTCCGACGGTGCCAAGGTTTCCGGTGCCTGGTCGAGCGCCTCGCGCAATGCCCCTTCGAGCACGGTGATCCGCCCGCCATCGGCGGCATCCGCCGCGGCGTGCTCCAGTCCGGCCAGATCGGCGGCGAGGGCGGAGGCCCAGACACAGCACGCCAGGACCGTGCCGGCGAATACCCGCGTCACTGCACGAAACCCTCCAGCAACAATCCCGCTTCGGAGGCAAAGCGCCCACCCAGAATCAGCGACATCAGTTGCTTGGTGATCCGCACGTCGCCCGCCATGGTGGTGGCGATCCCGCCCCCCGCCTCGGCGAGCTGCTGAAAGTCGTACAGCGGCTTGTTGCGGAACAGATTGTGATCCACGGGCCGGCCCACCACCGCCTCGATCAGCGCCGGATTACCGTCGTGACTCACGTCCAGCGCCGACAACTGGCCACTGTCGGTGGCGAACTGCCGGGCCAGCGCCAACGCGTGGCGCAAATCGCCATCATGCGGTGGTGCGTCGCCAATCAGGATGATCACTTTGCGCGCGCCCAGGCGCCAGCCCGCCTTGGCGACACCGACGTCGAGGCCCGCGGCCACGGCTTCCGGAAAGTTGCCACCCCCCTCGGCAGTCAGTGAACCCAGAAAGCCCGTCAACTTGTTCAGGCTGAACGTCAGCGACTGCATGCGGGTGACATAACCCGGCGAATCGTAGTCGCGATAGGCCACAACACCAAATCGCGATACCGGCACCAGGAGCCGGACCGCATCCACGATATCGATCATGTGCGCGCGCGCTTCGTTGAGCACCCAGTCCATGGATCCGGTGGTGTCCACCACAAACACGACGTCCAGACCGGTTTCCCGCAAGCCCTGCACATAGGCGGCAAATCCCTGTGCGGAATTGCTCAAACCGTTGCCGACTCCGGTCCCGAAGCCGGTGGCACCTCGGCCCGCCGTGACAATCGTGTCGGTCAGCAGCGGCAGGGAAGACCCGCGACTTGCGCCGCCTGCCGCCGCTTTCATGGCGAGATCGACATCCGGCGGGGGCGGCGTGACGGCAGCGGTGGGGACCAGGACTTCCGGCGGTTCAAATTCGATCGGGTCTTCAAATACCAGCTCTTTCGGCGGCGGTTCACTCACCAACTGGATGTCCACCACACGCTCAGGCGCAGGCGGCGTCAACACCACGGCATCGGCTTCTCGAGAGGCGTGCCAGGACAGCCAGATATGGAGCAGCAAAGACAACAACAGAAGCGCCAGCCACAGCGAAAAAGACCGATACCACTGCAATTGCATAGCGCGTGCACCCTGTTCGCGGCGATTTCACCGCACGGCTGACCCGGGAGCGACAGTGCGTCAACCCGCTTCGCGCACCACCAAACGCTGCTGGCGACGCCGCCCATCAGCGCGAGAGGCCAGGGCCAGCGACCCGACATCATAATACCGGCGCAGGCGCGGCCTTGAAGGTGGTACAAAAAAACCGGCGCCTTGGGCGCCGGTTTCGTAACGCTCGCTGCGTCGATCAGAATTGGTAGCCGACGCGCATCCCCACTTCGTCGGTCCACTCGATCGGCGCGAAAACGCTCTCCGTGTTCTTGGCGTACATCCAGGTAGCGTAAGTCTCCACCGTCCAGGCGGCAGAGGGCTTGTAACGCACCGCCGGCTGGATCAGATAACCGCCGAAGATGTCGTAGAGCACCGAAAAATCATACCGCCATTTCAGATCCGGGGTCGGCTGCTGGAACGCAAACGAAAACCCGTCCCAACCGTCGCCCAACCAGCCCTTCGGCTTCCCGGTGGCCCGCTTCGTCACGGTACCACCAATGGTGCTCAGAGGCCGCCCCACGAAATCGCTTGCCGTCTTGTGCATCCACTGCAACGAGAAGAACGTCGCCGGGTAGTTTTGCGAAAAGCGGTGGTATTTCTCGAATGCCAGCGCCGTGATCCACTCATTCTGCGTCAACGGGTCCCGCGCCACATTGTTGGTCCACTTGCGATCCGGCGTGTAGGTCGCTTCAAAACGCACCACCAACTGATCCAGCAACGTATCCGGCTCGGCATAGAAGATGTAGTTGCCGCCAGCCCCAAACACATTCTCCGCCGGATAGCTGGAAATAATGTCCGCATCCAGATCGCCCAGAATCGAGAAGAACATATCGAAAACCGGCAACGCCTCCTGCACATTGGTCGCCCAGATGCCATTGGCAATATCGGCGTTGGGCAACATGCCTTGCCCGCTCGGGTCCAGCATGGCACTCACCCCGGCAATATTGGTCAGGAATCCCCCGATAAACGGAAAGTCCCGGCCCAGCACATTGAGGGCTTCCACCCCGTCCAGTCCGCCCAGTGCTGCGCCGCCCATCCAGTCCGCGGAACCGTAGGTACCACCGCCCTCAGGTACCGGACTGCCAGGCAGCCCCGAAGCTCTGAACACCTGCTCCGAAAACACCTGACCGTTGATCATGCCAAACGCCGGGTCGAGCGCCGTTTGCCCGCCCGCACCCCAGCGATAGACCGGATCCGGGTTGTGGCGGCTCACCATGAAAAATTGCAGACCCAACTGGTCGAATTGCCCGTTGAAGCGGATCCCGCCGTTGACGAAGTCTTCGTAATCGTCGAAACCGATGTCGTCCCGAATTTGGTAGGGCGAGTTGATGAAGGCGTAAGGCGAGCCCGACCGCGGGTGAATCGTCGGCTGGAACATCTGCAGGAACGTTTCCACTTCCCATTGCTGGGTCAGGTTGTAGCTCATCCGGATCGCCGGCGATGGTGTGCGCTCGTCCGCGTATTCTTCGGAGGCATAGTCCAGAAAGGAGTGCCGACGCAGATCCAGGCCGTTGGCCACGTCCGCCACCCGGAAGAACAGCGCCTCGCCCCAGGCGATCTGCTGGTTGCCCACCCGCACCCACAGCGGTCCATTGTTGTAATCGAGATAGGCTGCGGGCAGATCGATCATGTAGTTGCGGTCGCAGACTTCCAGCCGGTTGCCGCAATCGCCGTTCAACCCGGTCATGTTGGTTTTGAAATTGTTCGGCTTGCCGTACTCGTCGATGATGTCGGCGGTGTAGTAGCCCCGCACCTTGACGAACCCGGTCCAGTTCTCGTTGAACTTCAGGTTGAAATCGACTTCGGCGCGCGTCGCCATCAGATTCCAGCGCTCGTCGTTGTTGAAATCCTCCTTCTGGAATTGCGCCGGCGGCAGTACCCAGCTCGCCGGGTTGGTGACGTCCTGCCCCGTGAACGCCGCGTAGGTGGCCTCGGAAACCGGGTTGCCACGCACGGTGTTGGTCTGCGGGCCCTTGGCGTATGCACTGCCCCGCAGAGACGGATTGGGCTCCTGGCCAATCCGATAGGCCGCCTCTTCACGAATGAACCCCGAGATCGCTACATCCACCGCCATCGTCTGCGCAGTCCACAACATGGCTGCGGGTACAGCGCTCGCAACGGCAACTTTTAAAAGTCTGCGTTTATTCATGTGCTTCCCCTCTTGCTTATTATTGAATACGCCCTGTTATCGCTTACAAACCACCGGCAATCGTCACCGACACCAAACCTCGCGCCAGCCTGTACTCTCTGTCCGTTCGCTGGATTCCAATCAACCACGCGGATTGCCCGATCGTACCGGGCAACCCGACCGCGCTTGTAAACCCTAGGTTCCCAGCCGCCGGATAGCCTGAAGGGTCAGGTACTTGTCGTAGGCGTCTGGCGGGCCGTTGTATTCGGCCTTCATGCCATTGCTCAACTGCTCCGCCAGATACAGGCGACTCATCCGCCCCGACTGCACGTCGTAGCTGTGCACGTGCATCGGACCCCAGTCAGGACGACCCTTGCTGTCCAAGTTCGCCTTGTCGCCTTTGGCCTGTTGCGACCAACCCGCTTCAAAGGATTTCCACAACTCGCCCTTGCGGTCGAAGGTGTTGTAGGCCACATATACCATGTTCCGTACATCCAGCCACACCCGCTTCTTGCCTACCGGCGCCCGCGGAAAACCCGTCGGCTCCGCTTCGATCACCAGCACTTCCGGCAAAAGCTCCATGCTGGTGTCCCAGAAGGTGTTGCCTTTCGGGCCACCGTGAACCGGCGGCTCCCAGTTCGGCTTGTCGCCCCACCAGGCATCGGATTGCGTTCCCAGCATGGGCTGACGGCCCACAATCTTGTGGTTGCCCCAGGTCAGCATGGGATCGCCCGCCGCCCAGAAGTCCGACAAAAACACCGTGATTCCCGGTACCAGTGGCTCAAAGCGCTGGTTGCTCGGGAATCGCCGCACCCGCTTGAACGCCGGCAGGTAACCAAACAGATCCGGAAATTCCCGCTGATCGTATTTCCAGATATTCAGAAACGAGGTGCCCTTGACGTCATTGGGCGTCACGAACCACACCGAGCTGTATTTCAGCTTGTCTTCATGGCCCTGCAGATAGGCACCATCGGGGCTGGAAACCAGACCCACCGCATTCTTTTCGCAGACGGCGAGCTCATACGCATACTCCACTTCCCCCTGGGCCGACAGATCCCAGTCCCGGGCTGCGTAGAGGAACTGATCGTGGTGGCTACCAGTGAGCGTCAGGTTGGCCAGGGCTTCCAGGCCGCTCTGCGGATTCAGGAAAGGCAGACCACCGATCCACGCTTTCCCCGTGTCCTTCACCGCCACGTTGCCATTGGCATCCAGTACCGCCTGGCCCTGGTTCTTCAGGGTGGCCTCGAGAAAATCATGCGGGTGCAGCTTGGTCACGTCCTTCGTTTGCGGCACCACCTTGATACGCCGCCCCATCTGCGTCACTTGCAGGTACGCCACCGGGTCCAGCAGGTCTTTCACGTGTTCGACGTTGTCCGCCGTGATGACATCACCTTCCTTCACCTTGCCTTTGGTATACGCCTCCAGCGATTGCAGCTCCTCCGGATACGCCTTGCCAATCTCCCCCGTGTTGCCGATCAGCGGCCACAGCGACGTCAAGACACCCGCCCCCATCAACCCTTTCGTCGTCTTCTCCAGAAAAAATCGGCGGCTGTAATCAAAATCGTATTTTTTTATGTGCATGAATGCTCTCCGGCTACATGGGACACCAGCAAAATCTCGCTGCGCGGTGCTGCCCTTTGTATTAAATAACGATTGCTTATGCAAGACATGTCTATGTTGAATGCATTGCCGCCGGAGACCGGCCACGACCGATTGGTCACGATTTTTTGTCGGATAACTCAACGGGGGATTACAGAAGCAGGAATCCGCGGTGAAAATCGCCCCGGCTGCGTGGTGACCCGTACGCAAGCGAGAAAGCGGCACCCACCGGCGGGAAATTTTCAGGGGTCTGGGCTCAAGAGACGGGCTTGCGTTTTAACTTTGCAATGCAGGATTCAGAAACAGAAAAAGCAGAAAAAAGGGCCGGCATCGGAACGCCGGCCCCATGGGATCGAGAAACGAACTAGTAGTGCGACATATAAACAAGGGAACGTCATGCCCGCAAAGGCGGGCATCCAGTTTTTGCGCGGAAATGACGATAGCCAGTAATGTGTCGAAACTTACGTGCCGTGGTACTAGAACTGGTAGCCGACCCGCATCCCCACTTCGTCGGTCCACTCGAGCGCAGAAAAAACGCTCTCCGTGTTCTTGGCGTACATCCAGGTAGCGTAAGTCTCCACCGTCCAGGCGGCAGAGGGCTTGTAACGCACCGCCGGCTGGATCAGATAACCGCCGAAGATGTCGTAGAGCACCGAAAAATCATACCGCCATTTCAGATCCGGGGTCGGCTGCTGGAACGCAAAGGAAAAAGCGTCCCAACCATCGCCCAACCAGCCCTTTGGCTTCCCGTGGCCCGCCTTGTCCACAGCGCCACCGATGAAATCAAGCGGACGTCCCACGAAGTCGCTCGCGGTCTTGTGCATCCACTGCAGCGAGAAGAACGTCGCCGGGTAATTCTGCGAAAAGCGGTGGTATTTCTCGAACGCCAGCGCCGTGATCCACTCGTCGTGCGTCAAGGGTTCCCGCGCCATATTGTTGGTCCACTTGCGATCCGGCGTGTAGGTCGCTTCAAAACGCACCACCAACTGATCCAGCAACGTATCCGGCTCGGCATAGAAGATGTAGTTACCGCCAGCCCCGAACACGTTCTCCGATGGGTAGCTGGAAATAATGTCCGCATCCAGATCCCCCAGAATCGAGAAGAACATGTCAAAGACCGGTGCCGCTTCTTGCACATTGGTCGCCCAGATGCCATTGGCAATATCGGCGTTGGGCAACATGCCTTGCCCGCTCGGGTCCAGCATGGCGCTCGCCCCGGCAATTCCGGTCAGAAAATTCCCGATAAACGGAAAGTCCCGACCCAGCACATTGAGCGCTTCCACGCCGTCCAGTCCGCCCAGCGCCGCGCCGCCCATCCAGTCCGCGGAACCGTAGGTACCACCGCCCTCAGGCACCGGACTGCCCGGCAGACCCGAAGCTCTGAACACCTGCTCCGAGAATTTCTGCTGGCCAGGCGCCACGGGAAACGCCGGATCGAGCGCCGTTTGTCCACCCGCACCCCAGCGGTAGACCGGATCGGGGTTGTGGCGGCTCACTATGAAGAATTGCAGACCCAACTGGTCGAATTGCCCGTTGAAGCGGATCCCGCCGTTGACGAAGTCTTCGTAATCGTCGAAACCGATGTCGTCCCGAATTTGGTAGGGCGAGTTGATGAAGGCGTAAGGCGAGCCCGACCGCGGGTGAATCGTCGGCTGGAACATCTGCAGGAACGTTTCCACTTCCCATTGCTGGGTCAGGTTGTAGCTCATCCGGATCGCCGGCGATGGTGTGCGCTCGTCCGCGTATTCTTCGGAGGCATAGTCCAGAAAGGAGTGCCGACGCAGATCGAGCCGTTGGCCACGTCCGCCACCCGGAAGAACAGCGCCTCGCCCCAGGCGATCTGCTGGTTGCCCACCCGCACCCACAGCGGTCCATTGTTGTAATCGAGATAGGCTGCGGGCAGATCGATCATGTAGTTGCGGTCGCAGACTTCCAGCCGGTTGCCGCAATCGCCGTTCAACCCGGTCATGTTGGTTTTGAAATTGTTCGGCTTGCCGTACTCGTCGATGATGTCGGCGGTGTAGTAGCCCCGCACCTTGACGAACCCGGTCCAGTTCTCGTTGAACTTCAGGTTGAAATCGACTTCGGCGCGCGTCGCCATCAGATTCCAGCGCTCGTCGTTGTTGAAATTCTCCTTCTGGAATTGCGCCGGCGGTAATGCCCAGCTCGCCGGGTTGGTGACATCCTGCCCGGTAAGCGCCGCGTAAGTGGCTTCAGCAACCGGATTGCCACGCACGGTGTTGGTCTGCGGGCCCTTGGCGTATGCACTGCCCCGCAGCAAGGGATTGGGCTCCTGCCCGATCCGGTAGGCCGCCTCCTGACGGATAAAGCCCGAGATCGCTACATCCACCGCCTGCGCCATCCCGCCACAGGCGAGGCCACAGATTACCACGCTCGCCTTTACCACTTGCTTGTTGATGGTTTTCATACTACCCCCTGCTTAATACATCTATGCTTACTACCAGTTTTTAGTACGCCCAAAACGCCGGGGTCAGGTCCCCAGTCGCCGGATGGCCTGAAGGGTCAGGTACTTGTCGTAGGCGTCTGGCGGGCCGTTGTATTCGGCCTTCATGCCATTGCTCAACTGCCCCGCCAGATACAGGCGACTCATCCGCCCCGACTGCACGTCGTAGCTGTGCACGTGCATCGGACCCCAGTCAGGACGACCCTTGCTGTCCAAGTTCGCCTTGTCGCCTTTGGCCTGTTGCGACCAACCCGCTTCAAAGGATTTCCACAACTCGCCCTTGCGGTCGAAGGTGTTGTAGGCCACATATACCATGTTCCGTACATCCAGCCACACCCGCTTCTTGCCTACCGGCGCCCGCGGAAAACCCGTCGGCTCCGCTTCGATCACCAGCACTTCCGGCAAAAGCTCCATGCTGGTGTCCCAGAAGGTGTTGCCTTTCGGGCCACCGTGAACCGGCGGCTCCCAGTTCGGCTTGTCGCCATGCCAGGCATCGGACTGACAGCCCAACATCGGCTGACGGCCCACAATCTTGTGGTTGCCCCAGGTCAGCATGGGATCGCCCGCCGCCCAGAAGTCCGACAAAAACACCGTGATTCCCGGTACCAGTGGCTCAAAGCGCTGATTGCTCGGGAATCGCCGCACCCGCTTGAACGCCGGCAGGTAACCAAACAGATCCGGAAATTCCCGCTGATCGTATTTCCAGATATTCAGAAACGAGGTGCCCTTGACGTCATTGGGCGTCACGAACCACACCGAACTGTATTTCAGCTTGTCTTCGTGGCCCGGCATATAGGGACCATCGGGGCTGGAAACCAGACCCACCGCATTCTTTTCACAGACGGCGAGCTCATACGCATACTCCACTTCCCCTGGGCCGACAGATCCCAGTCCCGGGCTGCGTAGAGGAACTGATCGTGGTGGCTACCAGTGAGCGTCAGGTTGGCCAGGGCTTCCAGGCCGCTCTGCGGATTCAGGAAAGGCAGACCACCGATCCACGCTTTCCCCGTGTCCTTCACCGCCACGTTGCCATTGGCATCCAGTACCGCCTGGCCCTGGTTCTTCAGGGTGGCCTCGAGAAAATCATGCGGGTGCAGCTTGGTCACGTCCTTCGTTTGCGGCACCACCTTGATACGCCGCCCCATCTGCGTCACTTGCAGGTACGCCACCGGGTCCAGCAGGTCTTTCACGTGTTCGACGTTGTCCGCCGTGATGACATCACCTTCCTTCACCTTGCCCTTGGTATACGCCTCCAGCGATTGCAGCTCCTCCGGATACGCCTTGCCAATCTCCCCCGTGTTGCCGATCAGAGGCCACAGCGACGTCAAGACACCCGCCCCCATCAGACCTTTCGTCGTCTTCTCCAGAAAAAATCGGCGGCTGTAATCAAAATCGTATTTCTTGATGTGCATGCTTACCCCCTGCTGGTTTAATAGACTGTTACTTCACCTGTACTTCAAAACCAACCACTTGGACGCCGAAACGAACAAATTTTAGCGCGCAGCAACCCCCCTGACGCTGGTAGTGGCCTCAGCGCCAGGAAGGATGCAGAAAATATTTTTGAATTATTTGATCTGAACAACTCGCCCAGAGTGACCGACCAGGAACACGTTGCCATCGTCGGAAAGACCCAACGCTTGATACCACCGTGAAGTGATATCACCGGCATCTATCGCGGTCCAGTTTTTCCCGCCGTCCAAACTCTGCAACAGCGTACGGATACCGGTGATATGAACGGTTCCTTCCCGATCCGTCAAAACATCCAGCAGATTGGCATTGGTGTCGACAGAAACCGCGTCCCAGGTGTTCCCGCCATCTGCTGTACGCAGAACTCTGCCCTCCTGACCGACTGCGTAGCCACTGCCGTCGTCGTTTAACTCTATCGCGAAGATCGACGAATCGCCCTTATGCGTAATTTCCCAGGTATCGCCCCCGTCGGATGAACGCATAAGCAGTTCAAACTCACCAGCGATAGTCACAACCCCCGCTTCGGAAACCTCGACGTCATAGATGTGCGGCTCGAGGATATCACCGAGCAGTTCGTCCCAGTCAAAAGCAATGGGTTCCCAGGATTTACCGCCGTCAGCTGACCTCAGCACCGCGCCAAATCCACCGACCGCAAAGGCGAGTCCGGCGTTATTCACACTAACACTCAGCAGCCGCGCATCGGTTCCCGATGTTGCTACCTGCCATTTGCCATCCCGGCTAATCAGAACAGTGCCGCTTTGACCAACGGCGATGGGCCAGCTCGCGTTACAATCAACGCTCAGTAGCGCAGACTGCGTGACGGGGGTCCCGGGACGCCAATCTTTCCCGCCGTCATCGGTTGCGAACATGGTGCCCGCAACGCCTACCGCAATGCCCGCATTCTGATTGAAGCAGATGTCGTAAAGGGCATCGTGCGCAATCCCCTTGTACCGAACGTCGAATTCCGCTTCACCGACAGCAAATGCCTCGCCTATTGATCCGGCCGCCACAAGCAAACCGGCCGCGATCGTCACAAACCTACCCGCCTTCACCAACTTCATCATGGTCAGGTCCCCAATCGCCGAATGGCCTGTACGGTCAGGTATTTGTCATAGGCGTCTGGCGGGCCGTTGTATTCGGCCTTCATGCCATTGCTCAACTGCTCCGCCAGATACAGGCGACTCATCCGCCCCGACTGCGCGTCAAAACTATGCACATGGGTTGGACCCCAGTCCGGACGACCCTTGCTGTCCAGGTGCGCCTTGTCGCCTTTGGCCTGTTGCGACCAACCAACTTCAAAGGATTTCCACAACTCGCCCTTGCGATCGAAGGTGTTGTAGGCCACATATGCCATGTTCCGTACATCCAGCCCACCCGCTTCTTGCCTACCGGCGCCCGCGGAAAACCCGTCGGCTCCGCTTCGATCACCAGCACTTCCGGCAAAAGCTCCATGCTGGTGTCCCAGAAGGTGTTGCCTTTCGGGCCACCGTGAACCGGCGGCTCCCAGTTCGGCTTGTCGCCCCACCAGGCATCGGATTGCGTTCCCAGCATGGGCTGACGACCCACAATCTTGTGGTTGCCCCAGGTCAGCATCGGATCGCCCGCCGCCCAGAAGTCCGACAAAAACACCGTGATTCCCGGCACCAGCGGCTCAAAGCGCTGATTGCTCGGGAATCGCCGCACCCGCTTGAACGCCGGCAGGTAACCAAACAGATCCGGAAATTCCCGCTGATCGTATTTCCAGATATTCAGAAACGAGGTGCCCTTGACGTCATTGGGCGTCACGAACCACACCGAACTGTATTTCAGCTTGTCTTCATGGCCCTGCCAGATAGGGGCCATCGGGGCTGGACACCTGACCCACCGTGTTCTTTTCGCAGACGGCGAGCTCATACGCATACTCCACTTCCCCCTGGGCCGACAGATCCCAGTCCCGGGCTGCGTAGAGGAACTGATCGTGGTGGCTACCAGTGAGCGTCAGGTTGGCCAGGGCTTCCAGGCCGCTCTGCGGATTCAGGAAAGGCAGACCACCGATCCACGCTTTCCCCGTGTCCTTCACCACCACGTTGCCATTGGCATCCAGCACCGCCTGGCCCTGGTTCCTCAGGGTGGCCTCGAGAAAATCATGCGGGTGCAGCTTGGTCACGTCCTTCGTTTGCGGCACCACCTTGATACGCCGCCCCATCTGCGTCACTTGCAGGTACGCCACCGGGTCCAGCAGGTCTTTCACGTGTTCGACGTTGTCCGCCGTGATGACATCACCTTCCTTCACCTTGCCTTTGGTATACGCCTCCAGCGATTGCAGCTCCTCCGGATATGCCTTGCCAATCTCCCCCGTGTTGCCGATCAGAGGCCACAGCGACGTCAATACCCCCGCACCCATCAGCCCTTTCGTCGTCTTCTCCAGAAAAAATCGGCGGCTGTAATCAAAATCGTATTTCTTGATGTGCATGAATGCTTTCTCCCCTCAACTATTTCGCGATCATGGAAGTTATTTACCCGCCTGCTACTTCAAATCCTCGTCGCTCGCGAGATATGCACTGAGGTCCACGCCTTCACCGACGAGCAGCTTGTCGGACCCAAGGAACTTGGGCTTGATCAGCCATACCAGCAGAGGCAGCACCACGAGGGAAACCACCATATTGATCAGCATCACGACGACCAACAGCAGCCCCATGTCGGCCAGAAATTTGAGATCGGACAGAAAATACCAAGGCAGGATGCCGATCAGTACGATGACCGCGGTAAAAAATATTGCCCTTCCCGTCGTCGCCAGGGCACCAACGATTGCGGCACCGTAATCCCGATGCCCCTGGTATTCCTCGCAAATACGGCTGAGCAGGTAGATACCGTAATCGATACCAACTCCGATCCCGATGGCGCTGATCGGCAGCGTATTGACATCAAGTCCGATGCCAAGCTGCTGCATCACGGCAGCCAGGAAAATGTTGGACATATTGACCGGAATAAGCAGGATCAGGCCAGCGACCAGCGAACGATACGCAAAAGCCGCAGCAATCAGGATCAGCACATTCAGGGCGCCTAATATCGCGTATTGATATTTGTCGACCGTGTCGTTGATGGATTGCTGCAGCGCGATGGTGCCCGACGCGAGCCTAATCCTGAAAGTTTCGTGATCCAACCCGATTGCATCCACCGCCTTGCGCACTTGCGCCAAAGCAATGTCTACCGTCTCCTGCTTGTTGTCCTTGTACCAGAGCGACACCGTGCCATTCTGCTGCACAAAGTCGGTTACATGAGCAAATGCTTTGGGACTACTGCCGAACAACACGGCGCTGGCGGCCGCCTCGACGGCCTGGTCGGTGGGATCGATGGGCGCCCACTTGGGATTACCGCCGCTGAACAGCCGGTTGGCCTCCGGAAGATAGTCCGCAAACGACAGCGTGGCCTGGGGCGGTGGGTCCGACAACTCCATCGCTCGCTGCAGCGCCGCCATGGTGAAAATGGTATTGGCCTGCTTCAGCAAACGCTGCTGCGTCTGTTGTTTGACCTCGAAAATGACTTCCAGTGTGTTCAGCCCGGGAAAATGGCTGTTGATCTTGCTGACGGAGACGTTGTACTGGGAATCCTCCCACAACAGGCTGCTACCTTCGACCGGGTTGCCAATCTTCAACTGCATCATTTTGTAGCCGCTGACGCCTAGCAGGACCAACACCACCACCGTGGTCACCCGGGCGGGGGCGCCGTAGGTTATGTGTCCAAGCCGTTGCAGCCCAAGCTTGATGGCGCGGTGAATACTGAATTTTTCACCCTCGTCCAGCCCGATGATTTTTCTTACGTTCCTGGGCTCAGGCAAAACCGTCACCAGCAACGGCGACAGGAACACGGCGCAAGGAATAAGGGTCGTCGCCCAAAACCCGGTAAAGAGTGCAAACCGCTGCATGGTCGGTATGGGCGCCAATGCGATGAGGAACAGCCCCAGCAGGTCGGTGACAATACCGAGCGTGCCGGGCACCATCATGACACTGAGGGATATCTCCGCCGCCTTCTTTTTGTCTTTTACATGGTGATAAATTTCATAAAAGCGCTCCGTCGTCTGCACGCAATGGCTGAACGATCGCGCTACCAGCAGCAGGGGCACGACCATGATCAGGGGCTCGACGGGATCCTGAATCCAGCCCACAAAACCGAACCCCCAGATGGCCGACACCCCGCTGACCACGAGCGGCGCCACAACGCCGACCCAATTCCGCATATACAGCACCAGCGACAGCAGCATGGCCCCACCGGTGATGGCGAAAATCATCCACATCTGGTGCTGGTAGCGAAACACCCAGCCCGTGAGCATGGGCTGGCCCGCAGCGTAAATCTCATGCACCCCGTCACGTTCGTCTTCAACAAGGGTCTTCTGCACAAACTCGAACACCGTGCGGTAGTCCAGCAGCCGCTCGATAAAAGTGGCCTGAATCAACGTGGCGGTTTCGTCCGGGGAAATAAGAAAGTTCTGGCTGGCGGGCGACTTCTTGACACGCTCCCGGAATTCCGCAATTTCTTCGGGAGTACTGGGCGCGTGATCGCCCATCAGGGGCTGGCTGTCGATGCCGAACGGTGTCGCTTCCGCGTAACGCGCCTTTTCCGTGGTGATCGACAGTACCTGGTCGTGATCCACCGCAGGCGTCAGGTCGATGTTGCGGGTCATGTTCCAGATTTTCTGCAGCGTCTCCGCGTTGTAGATCGTCTGCCCGTCCGTGCGCTTTACCATGACTGTGATGGTCAAGGGGCTGCCGAAGTTCGGATGATCCTTGAAGGTCTGGACAAAGGGATGATTTTCAGGGAGCAAATCAGAAAAAATGGTCTTCAGCTCAACGTTGCGCAGACCGACGGCAAACACTGCCGTCACCGCAGTCAGCACGAGCAACGACGCCCATACGTTGTGCATGACAAATTCGGAAATTCGCTGGCGCAATGTTTTCAAGGCTTCCCCCGTCCGATCTTGGTTTAGTTGCAATCGCTACGGCAAATCAGCGAGATCAGGCCGCGGCACAGTTAATCTGCCGGACTTTAGCACGCAGCATCTCAGCCGGCCATAGGCGGGCAGCACGAAACACCAGAGAAATTCTTTTCAATACATTGTGTTACCAGTAGGTAGCCAATGCGACTATTGAGGAAAGTGGCAACCGCCCCGTTGGCCGGCAGCTTGCTGAAAACCTCGCAAGGCCGGCCTGATGCAATACGCAACGCGCTCGGAGAGCGCGAAACATCAACCAGATGAGCGTAGGACCCTCCGTCTCCGCCAGCCACAGTCCCAAAAACTCTTCTGCCCCTCCAGTGATGCGCAGCACCAGATGGACGACCCTGTCGCGGATGGAGCACTCTTGGCGCGATTTGGCGAACGGGCAGACCGCATCCCCGGAGGCGCGCCTGCTACACTTGGACGTCCTCCCGCACACTGTTGGTGGTGTTGGAAATCAAGGTGGGGGCCGATGCATTCGGTCAGCTCGGCGTCGATTTCGCGGATGCTCAGGCCCCGGGCATAGCGCGCCGATGACCTTGTTATCGAGGGAAGCTCTCTAGCGCTGATTCGAGCGCGCGTCGGGTGACTTGCTTGATCAGACCGCGCTCGCCCAGCAAGCTCTCTGACGTTGCCCCTGAAGTCCTCGGCCAATTCATCGAGCAGGAATTTTTACATTGGCGCAAGGTCAGTCATCTCTGCCCCCTACAGACCTTGCACATCTATCTTTATACCCTGCTGCCCCGGCTAAACAGCCCTTGGTTTCGGCCTAAAGATACTGCGACGACCAGAGCCCCAGATAAAGACGCCACAAAACACAAACAACAGCGCGTAGTAGGTCAGGTACTTGGCGTAGTGCCCACCGCCAACGTAGAAGGGGAACACCGAGCGGTAACTTAGTCCGGTAGCCTGGTGGTGGGCCTCAATAATGCCCACGTAGCCTCCCCTTTCCACAAAAGGGTAATGGATACTCAAGGTGCCTGCGCTGTACGTTTTGGGCGTTTCATAGAAAACACTGGCTTTTTCTACCGCTTCCGGACCGCCCAAATCCTCGTAACTCGCCTTGTTACCAATATTTTTAACATCGCGCACAATTCTGAAATCAACGTCCATTGCCCGCAGTTCGTCGCTAATGAAGTCGAGCACAAAAATTGCGTTGGTGACAACGGGAATATCTTCACAAAACTCTTGGGAAGCGCGTGCCTGCGGCAGATAGCCCGTAAAGTGCGCGGAGTAAGGCCCGATCTTTATCAGGCACATGTCTTCTTCCATGGAGACCCCGCCGTGGCCTAATACGGTTGTCGATGCGAAGAGAAAACTAATCCCAACCCACAGGCCGAGCGCCAATGTCGAGATGCACGGAGGGGCGAGACGATAGCTTTTACTTCTTATCATGAGACAACCATCCCGCACGTCGTCGCCCACTGTCAAAAATAGCTGGGCAGAATTGATCCACCAACTTCCTGGTAATAACGCTTCCCCTGATCGTCGCCGTAAAACAATAGTCCCGCAAAACGACTGTCAGGATCCTGGATCAGGCCGGTCATGCGATATTGCTCCCACAGCGTGTCGGATGCCACGATAACGACATCCTTGGTTTCCCCTGGATTGATTACGTCAACCGAGACCGTGAGGCCGTTACGCGCAACCATTTCCTCGCCTTCGACAATTTTCCCCTCCGCGACCTTGGGATTGATAAACCGAATGTTGGCGGTAATGAATTCATCGATGCGCAATGGGCGTTCACCGTTGTTGGTCATTTTTGCGTGCATTGTCAGACTTCTACCGTCGAGCTTGTAGGACGCGCTATCGACTTCGATTTTTAGATTTCCGTCTGGCACGTCAAGACCCAAAACGCCGACCTTACCTGTCTGCAGCGGAATGGTGAGGGGATATTTCCACTCCGCCCAGAGATACCCAGTGAGAATAATTGTCAATGTCAGGGTGAAAAACATCGCCGAAACAACGAAGTCTTTTTTGGTCAGCAGTTCATTTGCCCGGTCAGCCCCCAGCGCCCGGATGCGCATGAATCTTGGGATAAAAAGTTCTTTTCGGACCAGCCAGAACAGCAACCACGCGACACCCATGGCAATCCAAACCAAGTGCCAACCGATAACACCACCCAAACCGTAGGTCTCCAGGTCGACGGTCTCGCCAGTAAGAACGGTTGCGTTGTTGACAAACGGTGCATCCGTGTCCGCCTTGTCAATCTCAAGCCAGGTCCCTTTGCCGATAAGAGAGCCAGCATTCTCCACATTGATCAGGGGATGAACATGGTAGCGGCCGGGGATTCGCGCGCGCATAACGACCTTGTATTCGTACACCTTCCCCAAGGGGAAAGCCGTGGACCGCATCATTGGCACACCGTTTACTTCGGAATGCACCCTGAGGAAGGTGGGGCCAGGTACGCCGACGTTCAGAAAAGCCATGGCGGCGATGCTGGGCAGAGTTTCCGGCCAATATACGGAAGGAATGAATTTACCGGTAAGAGTGACGGTATCGCCCACTTTGGCTTGGAGGGGAGTGACCTGGGTATCGAACCAATGCACGGTCCGCATCCGCATGCTCGCCAACTGGGCGCGCTCGCCGTGAGCCAGAACATCGCCAGAGAACAGCACCAGTGCCGACAGCACGACCCATGCCAGCCCCAGTCTCGAACGCATTTTTTTTACAGCCATCATGATATGTTTCGTAGCGCGCACGCCCATGCCCCTCAGTCCAGTTCATGTACTTGTTGAAACCCTGGTTGATATTTGCTCACATGATGCGTTTGGCAAAAGTCACCAGTTTATTCACATAAGAACCCACCCAAAGAAAGATGGCATAGACAACGATACTGACAAAGCCGGCGAACACGGCCGTCAACGGCACCACCGACCCTCCGAAAGTGCGCAGCGTGGAACTCTCGATAATTCGCAGGTATTCCGGCGTTGTGGTGCGAATGTATTCATACCCCATCAAATCAGCCAACGACAGCAGCGTGCCATTGAACTCCACCGCCGTTCTGTATGCCGCAATCAGCGGCCAGTTCAATGGGTACACCAGGGCACCGAACAAACCGGCACCTATGAAAGCGGAAACAACAAGACTGCGCGTCATTACCAACGCGCAATCGAGCAAAATGCCAACCCCGATATAGGTCGCCGGAAAGACAAAGGTTAGCGGAAAGTAGGTGAACTTATAGAAATTCAGATAGTGGCTGCCCCAAGCGACCAGGCACAGCAGGGTTGTCAACGCGGTCGCCATGATGGGCAGGCGTACCCGCTGCCAGATCCCATAGGTGAACGCTCCTATCGGCATCAACAGGGTAAGTGGCGTCACCAAAGGCCACCACCGACGATCTTTCCAATCCACCCAGTAGTCCCAATCTCCCGCCGTCAGGGTGAACTGGATCTGGATTCCGAGTGTGAGGAACGTAAACAACACCAGAATCAGAATCCCGTCAAGCCGCCGATAGAGCTTCATGGCGGCCGGGTTGTTGAGTGATTCCATATCGAGGATTTGCGCCTTGGCTTCCTTGGCTTCTTTGACCCGAGATTCTTCCAACTGCAATTCGCTCATCTGGGCAACACCTCGTATTTTCAAGAATCAATAAACCGCGGGCGCGCAACGGTAGTTCTTAGAAAGGTAGTCCCCGCAAGCAGGCTTGCGGGGACTCCGGAATCACCACGCTGGGATCACTATCGCCGGGCAAACTTTCCGCGCAGCAAGCGACCCCTCGACTGAGAGATCAAACCATCTGCCGGGTTCTCAGCGCGGTTACCTGGGCGATGGAGCGACCCATGTAGGTGAAAAGCTGCACGACCAGCGGGACAAAGAAGAACAGCGACCAGCCCAGCAACACAAAACCCCAGTGGATCGGTGCAGCGAACAGTTCCTCTGCATAGAAGAACGTGTGGCCCCACTCATTGAACCCATAGTTGGGCATGATCATTAGGATGCCGACGACCACTGCCAGGAACGGCAGCGACACCTTGTTCATGTAGGCCGGCAAGCGGGTATGTGCCCAGATGAACGTCGGGATCAGCATCGCGGTCAAGAATGGTAGAGAGAAGTAGAAAATGATGATGTGCGTCGGGGTGAAGTCGGTATCCCGGATCGTCACCTGATGCCAAGCAGCGTCCGACTCAACTGACGTAATCGCAACTGTTGCCGCCCACAACCCCATGACGGTAAATATCCCCAGCAACTTCCAGTACCGGCTCAGTTCAAGCTCGGGACCGATTTTGCTGGCATCCGTCTCCCGCGTCATCCACATATAAACGGACACGGCAACGGTGAACAGGGTCAGCACGATGATCTCGCCGTACAGCAGCGGCATCCAATAGGTCTGGAACTCAGGGGCGTAATAGTCAGTTCCTGTCGAAAACGCCATCATCCCCATATAGAGACGCAAACCAGCGCCCACTGCCAACACCAGCGCGCCAAACCCCCAAGCAATTCGGTTCCGCTTGAAGTGCCCCGCGGTCTTGCTGCCAAAGCTCTCGCGGGAGCCGACCGCTACATCGTTCGCTGTGCGTGTCTGTGCCATATCGAATACCCCTGTAATAATAAAGTCGGTCTTGTGGTTCGGTTAACCGCATGCGCCCCGTATCCGGCGGACGAGCCCACTTCGTGAGCGGACACCGCAACCACCTCGCTCGCCGAAGACCGCGTGGTCGGAACGGTATCATGAAGCGTGGAGCAACTCTTCATGATCATACGTTATTTTGCAGGACAAACTATAGGTAAGCCATCAGCCCCTGATACAGGACAATAGGTGACATGGGCATTGCAGAAAGTGACACAGGCTTTCGTTTCCGAACCGCACCCCTGGCAGACTGAATTCGCATCTGGACGCGCATGCCGGAGGCATTCCCGCAGACGCACGCACGCAGTGCGCCTTTGCCCACTTGCCGTCGGCATGCGAGAATCCACCGTTCAGCGAACTTACCATAATGAAGCTGCCCCGCGCGTCCTGACTGCTTAATTGACGTTGGGGGCGATCCGCCGCGGGGGCCGGGGTCAGAGAGACAACATGACAGAACAACACAACCCCATCCGCACCCCCGACAAGCAAGCAGTAGCGGCTCAGCCACCCACTCCGGACAGCCGCTTGGTGAATGCCAGCTACGCCAACATGGTGTTTCACACCCTGGGCGGAGGGCCGGAGGTGCGCGGTATTTTCGAGCGCTGCGGTATCCCCCAGTCGCTGCTGGAGGACTCGACCGCACCGGTACCTTTTGCTGACTTGGCGCAGGCGGTGTTCGCGGTCATGGAGGCGCTCGACCTGCCCGCCGCAGGACTGTCGCTGGGGTCCAAGCTCCATGTCTCCAAGCACGGCACCATCGGCATGGCGATCATCTCCGCCGACACCGTGGGGCAGGCGATCAAGGATATCGCGCGGTACTACCAGACCACGATTACCTTCTGCGGCATGGTCATGTTCTACGAGGGCGACAGGCTCGTCCTGGAGCTCAAAGAGGAGTTCTCCAGCCCCGAAATCAAGGTTATCGTCGTCGAAGCGCTGATGCTGACACTACAAAATGCCCTCGAATTCGTAAGTGGCCAACCGCTTGCCGACAGCCGGATTGTCTTCGGCTACCCTCCGCCACCCTATGCCGACCAGTACGACCTGTATTTTTCCGGAAAAACGGAGTTCGACGGCGATCGCCACCTGATGATTCTGCCGGCTTCCCTCCAGCAAGTGCGCTGCGTGTCGGCGGATGCCCGGATCCATCGCATGGCAGAAGAGCAGCTCCAGCACCAGATGCATGAACTGCGTGCCAACAAAATTACCGCCCACCATATCCTGGCGGAGTTGCGCAAACATCCTGCGGCGATGCCGACACTCAAGGAAATGGCCAAAACTTTCAGCCTTTCGTCACGCACCCTGATCCGGCATCTGCAAGCGGAAGGCGCCACCTACCGCGATCTACGCGAAAGTATCCATAAGCAGATGGCCATGAATTCGCTGCGGAATTCAGACCAGTCCATCGACGCCATCGCGATGGCGTTGGGCTACCAGGACACCACCAGTTTTCGCCGTGCCTTCAAACGCTGGTGCGGCTGCTCCGCCTCCGAGTACCGGGAGCGCAGCCGCCGCGACTGACGCCGCTGATCATCCGCCGGGGCCTGCCCCGGACGGGAACATCCAACACACCCAGTCCGGGAGGACACCCATGGCAAATCAAGGTATTGAAATTTCGCTGGCCGGCAAGGTTGCACTGATCACCGGCGCGGCCCGCGGGCTCGGCGCCGAAATCGCCGCCACTTTTTCCCGTGCCGGTGCCGCCGTCATGATCGCGGACATCCTGGACGATCAGGGGCGCCAAACTGCTGCCGCCATCCAGGCCAACGGCGGACGCGCAGCCTTTATCCGCCAGGACGTGACCCGCGAAGCCGACTGGGAGACCGCCGTCGCCGAAACGGTACGGCAACTGGGCGGACTGGATATCGTGGTCAACAACGCCGGCATCGAGATCTGCGCGCTGGTGGAAAACACCGAACTGAAGGATTTCCAGCGCATCCTGGATATCAATGTGACCGGGGTTTTCCTGGGCCTGAAAGCCGCCTGCAAGGCGATGAAGCCGGGCGGCGCGGCGGGGCGCGGTGGCGCCATCATCAATCTGTCGTCGGTGGCCGGGCTGCGCGGATTCTCGGGGCTGAGTGCCTATTGCGGCAGCAAGGGCGCGGTGAAACTGCTGACCAAGGCCGCCGCCGTCGAATTCGGATTCATGAACTACGGCATCCGGGTCAACTCCATCCATCCCGGCCTGATTCCCACGGACATGGGCAACGCGGTACTGAAAGGCTTTGTGGCTGCCGGCCTCGGCAAGGACGCCGCCACGGTGCAGCAGGCCTTTGAGCGCGGCACACCGCTGGGCATGAAAGGCGCCCCGTCCGATATCGCCAAGGCGGCCCTGTTCCTGGCGAGCGACCAGTCGCCCTGGGTCACCGGCGCCGAACTGGTGGTGGATGGCGGAACCACGGCGACCTGATCCAGGCGACAGACTGAACCCCTGAGCCGCAGGGGTTCAGTCCGGCTTTTGGCGCATGTTCGCGCGCGCGGACCGGCTCAGCCAGCGCAGGATGCGCAGCCATTGTTCGCGGTCCGGCAGGGTCCTGGCCGGGGCGAATTCGAAGATCGATAAACCCCGCTCCGCCGCCGAAATATAGTTCTGGCTGGCGCGCAGCCCGGCGAGAAACGGAAATGGCTTGCCGCTCGGCAATCTGAATTCCTGCAAATACTCTTCGAGGCCGGCCGCCGCAAGCGACTGCTCCCGCACCCGATTGGCCACCGTCGCGAGCCGCACGCCACCGTTGACCAGCTTGCGCACCGCGTTCAATTCACCGATGAAGTGATTGGCGGCGCGGATATCGATCGGCGAAGGCAGCAGCGGCATCAACACGCTGTCGGCGCGTCGCACCAGATCGGCCAGCGCGCGGCCATGCGTCGCCGCCGGGCTGTCCATGATCAGCCAATCGGTATCGCGGGGTACCCGCAGCCCGTCGCGCCAGACTGCGACTCCCTCGATGCCGGGACGATCCGCGGGGCGCGCCGCCAGCCAGTCCATACTGCAGCCCTGCGGATCGAAATCGGCCAGCACCACCCGCTTGCCCTTGCTGGCGTGATAACCGGCCAGATTGGTGGCCAGGGTGGTTTTGCCGCACCCGCCCTTGGCATTGAGAACCAGCACACTTCGCATTGCCCCTCCTCCCTGTTGCGACACCGCCCGGCTGGCTTTCCTCTGCCCAGCCGGGTTCCGCAAATCAGTGTGCGGTATAGCCGCCGTCGATAATCAGTTCCGTACCCGTGACGTAGCGGGACTCGTCGGAGGCGAGATACAAAATCCCGTACGCCTGATCGATGGGTTCCGCCATGTAGCCGATGACGATCTCGTGTTGGATGCGCGCCAGATCGGCGGGAGCAAATACATCGCCGACACTCTCTGCCATGGGCGTTTTGGTAAATCCGGGATGTACCGAATTTACCCGGATGCCGTACTTCTTCTCGGCACAGTAGAGTGCCGCCGATTTGGTGAACAGCCGTACCCCGCCCTTGCTGGCGTTGTAGGCTGCGGAACGCGGATCACCAATGATGCCCTCGATAGAGGAAATGTTCACGATACTGCCGCCACCGTTCTGCTTCATCTGGCGGATCGCATTCTGGGTGCCCATGAACACCGCTTCGAGATTCACCGCGTGCACAAAGCGCCAGTGGGCGAGGTCGCTGTTTTCCAGATCGGTGCCGGCGCCCACGCCGGCGTTGTTGACCAGGACATCGAGGCGGCCGTAGTGACGGACCACCTCGGCGACGACCTCGCGCCAGCGACTTTCGGATGTCACATCCTGCTCGATGAAACGTGCGTCGTAGCCCTGGTCCTGCAATTTCTGTGCCGCCGCCTCGCCTTCCCTGGGACGAATATCGGTGATCACCACCACACCGCCCTCACGCCCGAACAGCTCGGCGCTGGCGTAACCGATGCCCGCTGTGCCACCCGTGATCAAACAAACCTTGCCCTGAATCCTGCCCATGACCATCTCCTCGTCAGTACACCATCGATGCGCCGTCAGTGCGCAGTGAAGCCGCCGTCAATGACCAGCTCGGCGCCGGTCATGTAGCGGGATTCATCGGAAGCGAGAAACAGGATGCCGTAGGCCTGGTCGATGGGTTCGGCCATGTAGCCCACCACGATTTCGCGGTTGATGCGCTCGGCATCCGCGGGCGAGAACATGTCGATCGCGCTGTCCACCATGGGCGTCTTGGTGAAACCCGGGTGCACCGAATTGACGCGGATATTGTATTTTTTCTCGGCGCAGTAGAGCGCGGCAGACTTGGTGAACAGCCGCACGCCGCCCTTGCTGGCGTTGTAGGCGGCGAACCTGGGGTCGCCCACCAGCCCTTCGATCGACGAGATATTGATGATGCTGCCGCCGCCATTGAGTTTCATCTGCCGGATGGCGTGCTTGGTGCCCAGGAACACCGCTTCCATGTTGACGCTGTTGACGAAGCGCCAGTGCGCGAGATCGCTGTTTTCCAGATCGGTCTCGACGCCGACGCCGGCGTTGTTGACCAGCACGTCGAGGCGCCCATGGTGGCGCACCGCCTCGGCCATCACATCGGGCCAGCGATTCTCCGACGTCACATCCTGCTCGATAAAGCGGGCGTCATAGCCCTGATCGCGCAGCTTCTGTGCCGCCGCTTCGCCTTCCTTCGGGCGAATATCGGTGATCACCACCTTGCCGCCCTCGCGCCCGAACAGTTCGGCACTGGCGTAGCCGATCCCGGCGGTGCCGCCGGTAATCAGACAGACTTTCCCCTGCACTCGTCCCATCACACGTTCTCCGGATTGCCATTAGGTTGAATGTTATCGCATTGAACTGGAAACAAATCCGCCGGATCAATTGACCTGGCGAGTCTGGGCGCCCCAGTATTTGGCGCGCAGCGTTTTCTTGTCCGGTTTGCCGTAGGCAGTGAGCGGAATGTCCGCCACTACCTCGATCACCTTGGGCACCTTGTAGGCGGCGAGCCGCCGCTTGCAGAACGCGATCAGGTCGTCGGCGTCGAAATCCGGGCCGTTCGGAATCACCGCCGCGCACACCGCTTCGCCCCAGTCCTCGTGGGGAATCCCGATCACCATCACCTGGCGCACCCCGGGATATTCCTGCACCGCGTTCTCCACCTCGGACGAATACACGTTCATGCCGCCGGTGATGATCATGTCCTTGGAGCGATCGACAATGAACACATGGCCGGTGTCGATCTGATAACCCACGTCGCCGGTCCTGATCCATTCGCCGACATAAACCTCGGCGGTTTTGTGCGGGTCGTTGTAATAGCTCTCCAGGGTATAAGGCGAACGCACCATGATCTCGCCGACTTCTCCGAAGGGCAGCGGCCGGCCCATGGCGTCGCCGATACCCACCTCGGCGGTAATCACTGGCTGGCCGCAGGAACCCAGAAAGCGCTCGTCCAGGTGATCCGCCTTGGACAGCTTGGTCGCAAAATCCGGCACTTCCGTCTGCCCGAACAGTTGCAACAACACCGGACCCAGCTTGGCGAGCACTTCCTGCAGGCGCACCCGGGTAATGGGCGCGGCGCCGTATACCAGGGTGCGCAGCGAGCTCAGGTCGTGGCGCGCCGGATCATAGGCATCCAGCACCCGATAGATCATGGTCGGCACCATGAAGGTCCAGGTGATTTTTTCGTTGATGACGGTCGCGATCACCCGTTCCGCATCGAACTTGTCATGCACATGGACGCAGGCGCCAGCCAGGAAACCGGCCTGGAGAAAAAATCCCGCCGCATGGGGCAGCGGACTGGTCAGCAGCATCTGTTCGGTCTCGCCGATTTCGCCGTTCACCAGATGCGTGAGGCCGTTGATCATCATGCTGCGCTGGGTGTGCAAAACCCCCTTGGAGCGCCCGGTGGTACCCCCGGTATAGAGGATGAACGCGGGGTCGTGGGGCGGTACTTCGCGCCACTCGAAGACGCGCTCGCCACCGGCAAAGAGCGCACTCCAGGCTTCGCGGCCGGCGCCCGTGCCTTTGCCCAGATCATCGACTTCGATGATGTTGCGGAGATCGGTGGCTGTCAGCGCCGCACTGTCCAGTTTGTCGGCGAGCGAACCGTGCAGCACCAGGGCCTTGGCGCCCGAGTGGTCGATCATGTAGCTCACGTCGCTCTGGCTGAGCAGTTCGTTGAGCGGCACTTTCACCGCGCCCAGTTTGAAAATGGCGAGATCCGTGATCGCAAATTCGACACTGTTGCGCAGCATGATGGCGAGGCGGTCGCCACGCGCGATGCCGCGCTCGGCAAGACCCGCGGCGAGGGTGCTGGAAAGGCTGTCCAGTTCGCGATAGGTGTAAGAACGTCCGCCGACCACCAGCGCAGTCTTGGCCGCGTGCCGCCACAAGGCATTGCGAAACATGAACTGGGAAGTCTGGCTGGTGTGAATCATGGATACCTCCAGTGCCGGGCGCGTACGCCCGAAAGATCAGGGCAATAACCCGGCCCGCTGCGCGATCAGCGCGGGGTCGAGATCCGCCGGCACCGTACCGTACACGGCGGCGCCGGGACCCGGCGGCGGCCCGCCCTGCCAGAACGCCCGGTCCAGGCTGGCACACGCCGGCGCATCCGGCGGCAATTCCACCTGCGCAGCCGCCGGCAGCCAGAGATCGGGGGCGATGCCGGTCCAATCCCCGGCCTGTGCGGTGCTGTCGGCGCACAGCGCAAACAGCCAGTCGTAGTGCGCGGCACTGGCGCGGATAGACTCCGCCGCGTCGAGGTCGTCGTCAGTGGAGACCCCGGTAGCGGCGAGCACCATCACCAGGCCGTCGATGCCGGCGGCGGCCTTGGTGCGCAAAAAGTCCGCGATCAGGCCCGCCGCGTCGTCGAGCATGTCGAAATCGATGGCGGCGGCCGGCGCACCCAGGGCGATCAGCGCGCCGGCGGGCGACGGCAACGCAAGCCACACATCGGCCCGGCCCGCCTGCTGATGGACCAGCGCGGCGATGGCGGTATCGCAAAAGCCCGCCACGGCGGGAGAATCCAGCACCGCGGCGAGGCGCGCGGCGCCCCCGGCATCCGCCGCCAGGGCCGCGTGCGCGACCCAGAGCGCGCCCAGATCGAACGCGATGACCTGGGAGCGCAGCACCTTGTTGGCGTCGGCGAGCCCGGCGACCTGGCGCATCGGTTCGCGGAACCAATCCGGGTGATTGGCGCCGAACACGCCGCGCATAGTCGTGAAAACTCAGCCAGCGCAGGGCGCCGCCGCCGTCACACCAGGCGCGTACCCGTCCGGTCACGCCAGCCGCGCCCGCAGCGTCTCGAGCTCGGCCTGCAACCGCTCGATCTCGACATCCTTGGGATCGGGCATCATCACCGCCTGGATGGCATCCGCCGGACAGGTGCGCGCGGGTGCACCCAGGTGCAGCACGGTCGGGTCGTCCCAACTACCGTAGTAGGGCAGATGGGCGGGCGGCAGCGCCTGCGTCCAGCGGGCGGCAAATTCCTTGAACGGCACGGCGCGGGCCAGGCGGCGTTTGCGCTCCTCCGCGCGCGCCCGTTGCGTGGCTTCCAGATCGACCGCGCCGGTGTCGTAGTTCATCACCACGTGGTACATCGTCTCGATCACGCGGCGCGAGACGATGCCGTCGCGCCAGTCCCGCACGATGTCCGCGGGGTCGCGTTCGAGCACGTCGCCGTAACCGCCGCCGCCGCCCTGGGTGATCATGTACAGCTCGCCGGGCTGGCCCAGCTCGAATTGCAGGCCGCCGTGGTGGCTGCTGTAGCGGGCGTTCGGGAACGGCCGCTCGTTCATGATCTCCTCGATGGTGTAGCGCATCAGCGCGCGGTCGTCTTTCATTACCTCGAAGACATTGACGCCCTTCACCTTGCACAGCGGATAGCAGCCCGGCGCATAGCCGCCGAAAATGCCGTAGGTCGAGGGAAACTTCGACCCGATGAAATTCGTCATGTAGCCCCAGGCGCCGGTGTCCTTGTGGGTGGCGATCTGCTGATAGCCGTGGCCGCCGCGATATTTACCGAAGCCGCAGTTGTCCACCATCACCCGGTGCGGAACGATTTTCATCATCGGCACTTCTTCTTCGATCAGCTCCTGTTCGCCGATGTCGGCCATGGACGCGAAGATGGGCGCGACCGAATGTTCGCCGTCGCGGGTGGCGCGGGCGGCGCCGCCCATGCCGTTGAGGTCGGCGCAGACATTGCCGACGAATTCGTCGTGCTGGTTGATCCCGCCGTACACGAAGGTGGTGATCATGTTGTACCAGCAGGCAATGATGTCGGTGGACTTATAGCCCGCCGAATACAGCAGTTTCGGAATCGTCAGCTGGACCGCGGTAAAGGCCGGGAAGAAGGTCATCATGCTCTGGGCGTTGGGCGCCTCCGGCGAGCAGTTGAGCGTTGAGCCCGGATCGGTGAGTACCCGGATCGGCGCGAACACCGCCTGATTGCGCGGCAGGTCGGGCCACACGAACATCAAAAAAAGCTGCGCCAGCATCCCCTTCATGGACGCCAGCACCGTGTTGTTGGCGCGGTTGAGAAACTGCGGCGAGGAACCGCGCAGGTCGATGATCAGCTCGTCGTCGCGCTTGGTCACTTCGCAGCGGATCTTGATCAGCACGTTCTCGCGCAGGGTACTGTCGGCGAACACCACCGAGCGCGCGGTGCCGTCGGGCCAGGTGCGCAGGCGGCGGCGCACTTCCATCTCGGTGTCGGTGAGGGTGCCGCGCACGGTGGCGAGGAAAGCCTCCACGCTGTGCGCGCGGATGATGTCCTCCACCCGCTGCTTCACGCGCAGACAGGCGTGCAGCTTGGCCTTCATGCCTTCGAGTTGCAGCTTGGGTTCGCGCACCGAGTTTTGCAGGAAGATGAGCAGATCCCGACGGAACTCGAAATTCTCGCCGACCTTGAGCGGCGACATTTTCAGGCCTTCGTCGTAGGGCGACTCGGCGCCGCCCGGCATGCCGCCCGGTTCGCAGGCGCCGTTTTCGCCTTCGTGAACGATGGCGCCGACAAAACAGACGATCTCGCCGCCGTCGAACACCGGGATGAACAGGCTCTGGTCGGTGTTGTGGATGTTGCCGTAGCGGGCGTCGTTGTGCATGAAGATGTCGCCCTCACGGATGCCCACCGTGGGGTCATCCTTCCAGTACTTGAGGACGAACTTGACGGGATGCTGGGCCAGCACCGAGAACACCAGCACGCCGCCGGCGCTCGACAGCGACAAATCGCCCTGGCACGAGAAGATTCCCGAGATCAGGTCGCCCCACTTGGCTCCGGGCGCCGCGCCCATCTGCTCGACCATGTCGAAGGATTCGTTGCAGGCGGTCTGGAGCCGGTTGCGGATCAGGTTGAGCTCCTCGGGTTTGTCTTTCCAGACCGCGACCGCGGCCTGCTCCCGCGCCGTGGGCGTCGACACGCTGTGGTCGCCCATGATCGCGGGATCGGGCCCGAGGTAGAGCACGTTTTCGTCGAGGAATTTCTCGATCAGGCTGCGCTGGCCGGGTGTGTGGCCGTGGCTGTGACCGTGGCTGTGACCGTGGGTAGGTGTCTGTGTCATGGATGCCATCTCAGTTGACGCCGTGCCGTTCCAGCCAGGCGGAGCCCTGGCGGCCCATGGTCAGCGACCAGTCGGGATACACGAGATAGGTAGTGTGCGGAGTCTCCACCAGCGCCGGACCCGCAATCACCGCGCCCTCAGGCACATCGGCGATGTCGTACACCCGGGTGGCAACCGGTCCCTCGATGCCGTCGTACCAGCAGTCGCGGGTCGATCTGGCGGACGTGCTTGCTGCCGGTCGCGGGGCGGCGCGCTCCAGCATCACCGCATCGTGCTCGACATAGGACAGCACGCGAATCACATTGACCCGGATTCCGGCTTCCGGTGCCGCGCTGCCCACGCCGTAGCGCTTCTGGTAGTTGGCGCTGAACAGGTCCAGCAAGGTCATCACGTCCTGATCCGAACGCAGGCGGTTGATCGGGCTCACCACCGCGGTCTGGGCGAGCTGATTGCCGTAGCGCATGTCGAATTCGACGCGGACGCGGATGGCCTCCGGTGCCACCCCCTGGCGCAGCAGATCCTCGCGGCCCAGTTCTTCGAGCAGTGCCACGGTCGCGTTGATGCGGGTGAAATCGTCCAGCACCTGACGCTTGGTGGCGTCGTAGAGCATCAGATACAGCGAGCGCTCGTGGATGTGGAGCTGATTCATGCTGCCCGCGCCGAGCGCCGAAAACACCGCGCTGAAGGGCGGAATCAGGATGCGCGAAATGCCGATCTTGCCGGCATAACCGCAGGCGTGGAGCGGACCGCCGCCGCCGTAGGACAGCAGCGTGAACTGGCGCGGGTCGTAACCCTTCACCGCCACTTCCTTGAAGATCGCATCGGCCATGTTGGCGTCCACCTTGCGGCGCATGGCGAGCGCCGCCGCCTCCAGATCGAGGCCGGTGGGTTCGCAGATGTGCTCGCGAATGGCGCGCTCGGCGCGGCGCCGGTTCAGCTTGATGCGCCCGCCGGCGTAGTTGTCCGCGTCGAGGTAGCCGAGGATGAGGTTGGCATCGGTCGTGGTCGGAAAGCGGCCGCCGCGGCCATAGCAGGCCGGACCCGGATCGGACCCGGCGCTTTCCGGTCCCACTTCCACCGCGTTCCAGAGGCGGTCGAAGCGCGCGATGGAGCCGCCGCCCGCACCCAGCGTGTGCAGGTAGCTCATCGGGGTGCTGACCAGCCAGCGGTCGATGACGGGATTGAAATCGTAGAACTTCACGCCGTCGCCGGTGACCAGCCCGATATCGAAGCTGGTGCCGCCCATGTCGGTGGCGATCAGATTGGGCTCGTTGAACTGCACGGACAGACTCTGGGTGGCCTCCAGTCCTGCCACCGGACCCGAATGCACGGTTTGCAGGGAGTGGGTGGAGCTCATTTGCGCCATGCCGCCGGAGTTGTGCACCACCAGCATGGGACGCCGGTAGCCATGCCGGCGCAGCACCCGCTCCAGACTCGCCAGACCGTGGTACATCTGGTCGTGCAGATAGGCATCGAGAATCGCCGACATGGTGCGGGCGTATTCGCCCTTGCGGCCGGCCACGCGGTGCGACAGCACAATGGGAATCGCGCCCAGCAGATGGCTCGGGTATTCCTCCAGAATGATCCGCTCGACCTGTTTTTCATGGGCCGGATTGACCACCGAGTTCACCAGCGCCACCACGAAGGCCTGGGCGCCGCGATCCACCAGCCGGCGCACCGCGGTGCGGACGTTCTCCGGATCCACCGTAAAAACCACATCGCCGCGGAAATCGATGCGCTCGTCGATGCCCTCGATCATGGCGCGCGGCACGATGGGCACCGGCCGGGTGGCGGCGGGCAGATCCTGCTGCTGAGCGTCGCTGAGGCCATCGCCGTAGCCGCGCGCGCGCATCAGCGGCACCGAGAACTCGAAGCCCGAGGTGGTGAGCAAGCCGACGCGCGGACCCTTGCGCTCGATCAGCGCGTTGGTGCCGAGCGTGGTGGCATAGCGCACCGCATCCACCTCGGACAGCACCAGCTCGACTTCGAGGCCGAGCTGGCCGCAGGCATCCTCCAGCGCCGCCATGAAACCGGACGCCAGATTGTGGTGGGTGGTGAGCGCCTTGCCCTCGGCGCGGCGCTCGTTCCATACCAGAAAGCAGTCGGTGAAGGTCCCGCCGATATCGACGCTGACCCGTTTCATTTCGGCGGCGGTGCCGGATCCGGCCGCCGCGGTCATGGCTGCGGCTTGAGTCACGACCGGCCCTCCCCGTGACGCGCCTTGAGGCTGTCGATATCGAGTTGCAGATCGTCCCGCGTCAATGGATGTCCGGGCGGCAGGTATTCGACCTCGATCTGGGTGGCGCACTGCGGGCAGTAGTATTCGATGATCCGGCACCAGGTCGGGTCCGGCGCGAAGGTGAACGCATAGCGCTCGGGGTCGATCTTGGGATGATGCACGTCCCGGGGATCGCGCTCGCACACCAGCAGTGCGTCCTTGTAAGGCCCGCGCGCACTGCCCAGCTCCGCGTCGCAGCGGCGGCAGTGCCAGGTCTCGCGCGCCAGATCGATGGCGAGGTATTCGGTGATGGCTACCCGATCGGGTTCAGACATGCGCTTGTGCCTCCAGAATCAGATCGCCATTGGCGGATACCCGAAACGACCAGCCGGGCCGCACCAGGCAGGTGAGATAGGCATCGCGAAACAGCGCGGGTCCGGTGCCTGCGCTGCCGGGCGACAGGCCTTTGAGGGCGTAGACCGGCAGCTCGGCGGGCTCTCCATCCAGATACACCAGGGCCGAACCGGCTGCCACCGCCGCCCGCGCCGGCACTTCGGTAGTGGCGGGCAATTGGGGTTGCCGCAGGCCATGGGTCGCCACCAGGCGCAGGCCCGCATCGTCCAGGCCGGCGGGGGCCGCGCCCTGCCAGGGCTGGGCCGTCAGGCGGCCGTTCACGGCGCCGCAAACCTCGACCACTTCGGCCCAGGCGCCCGCGGCCAGGCCCTCGCCAAACATGTCGCGGCGGGCGCGCTCGCGCAGTTCGGCGAGCACCACCTCGGCGCCGCGCGCCGCCACCTCCGCCACCGGCATCCGGTACTGGTGGGACAGATCGCTGAACCCGATGCCGTAGGCGCTGAACACCGACGCGTAGGCCGGCACGATCACGCGCCGGAACCCCGCTGCCGCGGCGATGCCGCAGGCGTTCATGGGTCCGCCGCCGCCAAAGGCGAGCAGATCGCCGCCGGGCGCAATGCCGCGACTGGCGAGGATGTCCCGCAGGTGCGTCGCGACCTGGGTTTCGTAGGCCGCGATCATGCGCTGCACGGCGGCGCCCAGCGCCAATCCCAAAGGCTCCGCGATGTTTTCGCCGATCACCTTCTCGGCCAGGCCGGGATCGAGCTTGAGCTCGCCGCCCAGGTAGTTGTCCGGGTCCAGCACACCGGCGAGCAACAGGGCATCGGTGATGGTGGGCACGCTGCCGCCGCGACCAAAGCAGGCGGGGCCGGGCGCGGCGCCGACGCTCTCCGGCCCGATGCGGATGGCGTCGCCATCGAGGCGAAAGATGGAACTGCCGCCGTAGCCGATGCTGACGATATCGCCCATCGGAAAGGACGCGGGAATCTCCTCATCCCCGACCAGGCCGTGGGCGAACTCGGTGGCCGCGCCGTCCACCAGCGTGGAAATATCGGTGGTGGTACCGCCGATGTCCACGGCGACCAGCAGCGGCGAGCGATACCAGCGCGCGTAAGCGGCGGCGCCGGCCAGGCCGCCGCGCGGTCCGGAGCCGTAGGTCTTGATCGCGGTGGTCTTGGCCACCCGGGCGGAATCGCCGTCGTTGCGATAGATCAGCAGCGGACTGCCCAGATGGTGCTGCCGGGTGACACGCTCGGCGCCGTACAGAAACAGCTCCATACCGGGATGAAGGTAGGAATTCACCACCGCAGAAAACAGCCGGCGGCCGTGGTCGTCGTCGCGCACCAGCTCGTGAGAAAAGAGTACGGGAATGGCGCCCAGCAGATGGCGTGGATAGCGCTCCAGCACTTCGTCCTTGACCAGCAGCTCCTGGGCCGGCTCCGGCAGCGCGACCACGATGCGCGACACGCCCTGGGAGATGAGCTGGCTGACGCTGGCCATCAGCCCGGTGGCATCGACGGCACCGCCCTCGAAGCGCAGGCCGACCACGGGACTGGGCACCATGGCCGCCCACAGTCCCGTGCTGCCCAGGCGGTCGGCGCCATACAGGCGATGCTCCTCGCCCGCGAGCACCATGACGCCGACCGGGGTGCCCTTGTGTTCCACCACGGCGTTGGTGCCGGAAGTCGTCGAGTAGCGCAGATATTCGGTCTCGCCGAGCAGGCGCGCGAGATCGGTTTCGCCATAGCACTCCAGCGCCAGGCGCTCCAGCACGGCGATGAAACATTGCGACAGGTCGTGCGGCGTGGTGGGCGATTTGACGTGCAGTACGCGTTCGCCGTCGCTGGCGATGGCGTCCGTGAAGGAGCCGCCGTTGTCGATATTGACCAGAAATGCCATGAAATATCGTCCACTGCGAGAGGATGACTGGCCGCGGGAAGCGCAGCGATCACCCAAGCCGCACCCGGCGGGAGCCAGTGTGGTCAGCGTCGCATGACGGATTTCCCGGCCTCGGCCGCACGCGCCGGCCTGTAATTATCGGGGTAGTTACCACGCTGGTTATCGGGATAACCAGCGGGCTCGCCGGCGCGACGCCCATAACAATACAGGCACCCCGGCACTGTCAACCTGACGCGCGCATCGGATGAGGAAAAATTGCGCGAAAAACGCCAACCGCGCGCAGCGGCCCGCGTCGTTACCGCGAAGAACCTGCCTCCGCCCTCGCGGCAAGCCGCGATCCTGGCGGATGCGCTGGCGCTTATCCGCCCTACGCATGGCGATATCCCGCGTGGGCACGGTTCATCGACCTTGGCCCGCCCGACGACAGATGTTTCCGGCATTGCTGCCGTCTGTGGGGTTTTCACACCGCCGCGCAGGCGGGAAGGATGTTCAGGATGCGGGCGCCGCCAGCTGACCGTACAGGTCATAGTCGTCGGCTTCCTCGATCAGCACCTGCACCAGATCGCCGGGGCGCAACGCGCTCCCCTCCGGTTCCGGATCGATATAGACGTGACCGTCGATCTCGGGCGCGTCGCCGCGGGACCGGCCGATGGCTCCCGCGTCGGTGACTTCATCGACCAGCACTTCAAGGGTGCGCCCGACCCTGGCCTGGAGGCGCGCCGCGCTGATTTCCTGCTGCGCCGCCATCAACCGTTCCCAGCGCTCGCGCTTGACCTCCTCCGGCACCGCGCCGGGCAGCGCGTTGGCGCGGGCACCGGCCACCGCCTCGTACTGAAAACAGCCGACGCGGTCGAGCTGCGCGGCGCCGAGCCAGTCGAGCAGGAGCTGAAAATCCGCTTCCGTTTCGCCGGGAAAGCCGACGATGAAGGTGCTGCGCAGCACCAGGTCGGGACATTGGCGGCGCCAGTCATGAATCCGGTCGAGAGTCTTTTCCTGATGCGCCGGGCGCTTCATGGCCTTGAGCACGGCGGGACTCGCGTGCTGAAAGGGAATGTCGAGGTAACGCAGGATGCGCCCCTCCGCCAGCAGCGGAATCACCGCGTCCACATGGGGATAGGGATAGACATAGTGCAGGCGCACCCACACACCCAGTTCGCCCAGCGCCCGGCACAGCTCCAGCATGCTGGTTTTTACCGGCCGGCCCTGCCAGAAGCCGGTGCGGTACTTGAGGTCCACGCCGTAGGCGCTGGTGTCCTGGGAGATCACCAGCAGCTCGCGCACACCGGCGGCGACCAGCCGCTCGGCCTCGTCCAGCACCTCGCCGACCGGGCGGCTGACCAGGCGGCCGCGCAGATCGGGGATGATGCAGAAGGTGCAGGCATGGTTACAGCCCTCGGCGATCTTCAGGTAGGCGTAGTGGCGCGGCGTCAGCTTGATGCCCTGGGGCGGCACCAGATCGCGATACGGATCGTGCGCCGCCGGAGCCGGCGCCCAGGCGCGCACCGCCGCCACCACCTGCTCGTACTGCTGGGGTCCGGATACCGCGAGGACATCGGGATGTACCGCGCGGATCGCGCCCTCGTCGCCGCCCATGCAGCCGGTCACGATCACGCGGCCGTTTTCGGCCAGCGCCTCGCCGATCGCATCGAGTGATTCCTGCTTGGCGCTGTCGATGAAACCGCAGGTGTTCACCACCACCACGTCGGCGCCGTCATAGCTGGGCGAGACTTCGTAACCCTCCAGCCGCAACTGGGTGAGGATGCGCTCGGAATCGACCAGCGCCTTGGGGCAACCGAGGCTGACGAAACCGACCCGTCCTGCTTTGCTTTCTGTCATGGGGAATACCGATCGAAGGGCCGCCGGAACCGGCCAAACCGAAGGCCCGCGGATTGGCGCGCCGGGCCGGCATTATCCCGGCAGTGGCTTCGGTGCGCCAGTTGCCGGGATCCAGTGTTTCCTGAAATCCACGGCACAATCCCGCCACCGTCGCGATGCGTACGACGCCCTTGTCATGTCGCCGCGGGAGGCTTCGTGACATTGCGTATCCCGCTAGTCGCGTTAGCCACCGTGCTCCCGCAACGCCGGATACTTCGGATTCGCAATCGCCAGCTTGTCGCGCACCGTCTGGCGCACATGAGCGAAGATTTCCGCGCGGCGATCATCGAGCGCGCCGGAGCGAATCTGCGCGCACAGTTCGGCATTGCCGGCGTCGAGGGCGGCGCGTGTATCGCATTCATCGCGGTCCTGCCCCACCAACGCTTGCAGCATTCGCACCGCGATATCGTCGATGGCATCGCCGCGCGCGTCACTGTCGTTCCCCAGCAGCGCCTGCAACCCGGCGAGCTCGGCGCGATCGGCTGCGCTACCCAGGACCAGCTCGCGCTGCACGATGGCGAGGATATTGGCCGCCACCCGGCACTTGTAGGCGCTGGCGCCGCCCAGTTGGGGCAAGACTTCGTCGCGCAAAAAAGCCGCGACGCCGGCGAGCAGTTCGTCCGCGGTGGCGCGGTCCTGGGGCATGGCTAGGCCTCCTCGATCAGTTGCAAGAGATCCAGTTCGTTTTCGCAGGCGCGGCGGCCGATGGCCATGTGCTCGAAGGAATCGATCAGGCCGGAGAGGTGCTTGTAGGCCTGGAACTGGCACACGATGCCCCACTTGAGGGTGCCGAACACCTCCCAGAAATGCACGGCTTTGGGGTCCACGGCGCGCCCGCCGGCGGCCTCGTAACCCGCGAACAGATCCTCGCGCCGGCCGAAGCCTCCCACCGGATGCTGGTGCTGACCGAAGCGCCAGGCGCGCACGCACAGCCAGCCGAGATCTTCCATGCCGTCTCCGATGTGGCCCAGTTCCCAGTCGAGCACGGCGCGGATGCCCTCCGGACCCACCACGAAGTTGCCGTTGCGGAAATCGCCATGCACCAGCCCGGCGGGCGCAGCGTCGGGGCAGTGCTGCTCCAGCCAGCGGAAGGCGAGCTCGAAGGCGGGGTGGTACTCCGGCCGCGCGACCGGCGTCTGGTCCCGGTAGAAATCACTGATGCCGTCGAGCAGGTCGCGGTAGTAGGCGAGCAAGGCGCGCACCGGCATCCGGGTGAGACCGGCCGGCAAGCGGGTCGTGTCGATGGCGTGCAGGCCGGCGAGAATTTCGCCGCACTGGCGCGCCATGGTGGCGCGGGCGCCCGCGAAGGCGTCGTCGCGCAGGATGCGTGGCGCCAGCACTTCGCCGGCGATGCGGTCCATCACATAGCAACCGCCCAAGGAATGCTCGGCGGGCAGGCTGAAATGCACCCGGGCCACGGGAGCGCCGGCTTCGAACACCACGCGCTGCAATTCGGCTTCGGTCTCGCGGTCGAGGGAATAGGCGGTCTTGCCGCCGCGCCAGCCCTCGGGGCCGGCGCTGCCGGTGTCGCCCGGATCGCGGCGCAGGATCAGCTCGCGGCGGCTGCCATCCGCGCCCACCACGTCGAAGGACCAGGTCTCGCGCGAGGCGCCGCCCGACAGGCGCACCAGATGCTCAATGGTTGCCGGGCCGAAATGCCGCACGACATCCGGGGCCAGCAGTTCGCCGACGCGCGCCGGATCGAGATCGACGGCCTGGTTCACGCGCCGATCCCCACGGGTTTGCCGTCGACGATCTGGTCGAGGTATTCGGAGAGGCCGTATCCCACCAGGCCGTTGCAGCGGTATTCGGTCATGCCCTCGGTGATGCGGGTCATCAGTTCGGTGCCGTCCTCCAGCGTGCGGCGGTTGCGCAGCGGGATCAGCGAAAGCACGCGGCCTTCGATGTGGTATTCGGCGCGGTCGGTTTTCGCCCAGGCCCGCAGCCGGGTCTGATAGTAATTGGCGTCCCACTCGGTCTCGACCGTGGCGGCGCGGATCAGGTCGTAGCGGCCTTCGTTCAGCACCATGCCGCCGACGATCCTGCCGCCGTCGCCAAGCGACTTGTTGAGCACCATGATGGCGAAGTCCTCGCGGAAGTTCATCGGCAGCCAGCGGTAGAAGTGCACGTTCTGCCAGTAGCGCGGCCCCCAACTGTGGTCGCGCAGGCCGAGGCCCTTGAGGTGCCACTCCTGCTCGCCCACCCGGATGGTGCCCTGCCCGGCGATGTGCTGCTCGTAGTGGCCGACATAGAGCCCGGTGTTGGGGTTTTCCAGCCAGGGGCTGCCATCGGCATGCACCGGCTCGCCGCCGTACAGGGGCGAGACGCCGTGATAGTGGATGTCCACGGTGCAGGGCAGCTTGGGATTGTTCTTGAAGGCGCGGCCGGGGTCGATCATCTCGCCCGGATTTTTCAGCAGCAGCACGTCACCCCGGTATTGCACGGCGAGGCGCTTGAAGGGCTCGACCACGCTGAAGCGCATGCCGCCGGCATCGAAGGCCTCGTTGTGGCTGATGTGGGGCCGGTGGTACATGAACGCCACCGAACCGTCCGGCAGATACAGGCAGTTGGTCATCTCGGCATAGCCTTCGTTGACCCGGTTGCCGAGCCGGAACCAGCCGCCCATGCGCTGCCCGGCATCGTAGAGATTGAAGTACATGCTCTCGTTGTAGTTCACCGCCGCGGTCGGCGGATGCATGTACTCGTCCCAGGTTTCGAGCTTCAGGCGGATGTCGGCGGGCAGTTCCATGCGGGGCTCCTGCGAATACGGATGCGGCGGTTCAGGCGTAGCGCGCGCCGGCGGCGGCGCCGGGCGGAAAGATCGCCGCGAGCTGCTGGAGCTCGGCCGCGCCGAGACGAACGTCGGCCGCGCCCATGTTGTTGTCGAGGTTGGCGATGCGGCGAGTACCCGGAATCGGCATGACGCGGTCCCACTGGGCCAGCAGCCAGGCCAGCGCGAGCTGCGACGCGGTGCAGCCTTTGGCGGCGGCGATGGCTTTCACCTGTTCCGCCAGCTCCAGGTTGCGCTCGATATTGCCGGGCTGGAAACGCGGATTGGTCTTGCGGAAATCCTTGTCCTCCAGGTTCGCAACCGTGGTGATGGCGCCGGTGAGAAAGCCGCGTCCGAGCGGACTGTAGGGTACCAGGGCAATGTCCAGTTCGCGGCACAGCGGCAGCGCCTCGGCTTCGGGATCGCGGGTCCACAGCGAGTATTCGGTCTGCACCGCCGCGATGGGATGCACGGCATGGGCGCGGCGGATCAGCGCCGGGTCCATGGAGGCTTCGGAAAGCCCCAGGCAGCGCACCTTGCCGGCGCGCACCAGCTCGGCCATGGCGCCCACGGTCTCCTCGATGGGTACATTGGGATCGACCCGGTGCTGGTAGTAGAGATCGATGCACTCGATGCCGAGCCGCTTGAGGCTGGCGTCACAGGCGCTTCTCACATAGTCCGGGCGGCCGTTGATCTGGAGCTCCAGCCCGCCTTCGGGCCGACGCTTGGCGCCCGCGATGCCGAACTTGGTGGCGATGAAGGCCTGTTCGCGCCGCCCGGCGAGCGCCTTGCCGATCAGCGTCTCGTTATGGCCGCTGCCGTAGACGTCGGCGGTGTCGAGAAAATTGAGGCCGGCATCGAGGGCGTGATGCAGCGTGGCGATGGATTCGCGCTCATCCGCCGGGCCGTAAAAATCCGACATGCCCATGCAGCCGAGCCCGATGGCCGATACCTCGCAGCCGCTGTTGCCGAGAATTCGATAGTGCATTGTCGCCTCCGAGCCCTGAAACCGGCCGCTCTGGTTGGTGTTATTGGGTGTGCACCCGATTCTAGTGGACCAGCGGCGACTGTGCCGCGCGGCGCAGGATAATTCGCGAATCCGCGCCGGGCCGCAGTCAGGTCATGTTGCCGCCCAGCACGCTGTACCGACGGGCATGGAGAAAATAGATCAGGATGCCGATCAGCATCCAGATCACAAATCGCATCAGGGTCACCCAGCCCAGGCTGGCAATCAGATAGCCACAGGTGAGGATGGCGAGAATGGGAATCCAGGGCATGAAGGGGGTGCGAAACGGGCGGTGCAAATCGGGCTGGGCGCGGCGCAGATAGAGCACCGCGATCGACACCACCATGAAAGCCGCGAGCGTGCCCACATTCACCAGCTCCGCCACCTGGCCGATGGGCAGCAGGCCGGCGGCAAGCGCGATCACGACGCCGGTGGCCATGGTGGTGCGCGCCGGCGTGCGAAACCGCGGGTGCAGGGCGGAGAATACCGGCGGCAACAAGCCGTCGCGGGACATCGCGTAAAACAATCGGGTCTGGCCGTACAGCATCACCAGCAGTACCGAGGTGAGGCCCGCCACCGCGCCCACCGCGATCACCGCGGCGGCGAAGCGTTCGCCCGCGTGCACCAGCGCAAACGCGATGGGATCGGACACATTGAGCGATGTGTAAGGCGCAACGCCGGTCAGCACCACGGTGACCGCGATGTAAATGAGGGTGCAGATCGCCAACGAACCGATGATGCCCATCGGCATGTCCCGCTGCGGATTTTTGGCCTCTTCCGCCGCCGTGGATACCGCGTCGAACCCGATAAAGGCGAAGAAAATCAGTCCCGCGCCCGCCATCACGCCGGACCAGCCGAAGGGCATGAAGGGCTGCCAGTTGGCCGGCTCCACATGGGGTATCGCGGCGTAGAGGAAGATGCCGATCACCGCGAGTTTCAGGATCACGATGATCATGTTGACGACGCTGGTCTGGCGCACACCCAGCGCCAGCACCGCACTGATCATCAGCATCACCGCCGCCGCCGGCAGATTGATGAGGCCGCCCTGCGATGGCCCGCGGGTCAGCTCCAGCGGCAGATGAATGCCAAGACCATCGAGCAGGCGCAGAAAATAGCCCGACCAGCCGATGGCCACCACGGCACAGGCGAGCGCGTATTCGAGAATCAGATCCCAGCCGATGATCCAGGCCGGAAATTCTCCGAGCGTCACATAGGTGTAGGAATAGGCGCTGCCCGCTACGGGCACCGTCGAGGCGAATTCGGCATACACCAGCGCGGCAAACAGGCAGGCCAGCCCACCGACGATGAACGACAGCGACAGCGCCGGCCCCGCCTTGGTGGCCGCCGCCACCCCCGTGAGGACGAAAATACCGGCGCCGATCACGGCACCGATGCCGAGCAAGGTGAGATCTAACCCCGAGAGGCTGCGCGCCAGGCCGTGGTGGCCGTTCTCATCCACGGAGTTGATGGGTTTCTTGCGGGTCAGGGCTTGCATCATGCGCGCACACTCGGGAACGAATGGAAACACTCAGGCACGGTCCGTGCCGGGAAGCCCAGTACAGTGAAGCCCAGTACCGGCAGCCCAGAGCGCGACCCGGCGCGGAACCTTGGCGTTGAATTACAGCGTGATATCGGTCTGTTGGTCCGCCTTCTTCAGGGCCTGGCACTGGTCTGCCCAGTCGTAGCCTTTCAGGATGCGGTCGAAGCGCGCCTGCACATATTTGCGCAACCCGGGGTCGGTGAAAATATAGGGCTGGTTGGCGCGAATCGCTTCCAGCACCTGTTCGCCCACCACATCCGGATTGAGGCCTTTTTTGAGCATCTCGACCATCTGCTCGGACCTGGAATCCGTGGCCCCGCCGTATTCCGCCGGGCGGTTGCGCGCCGAGGTGCCGAGGTTGGTGTTGACCACGCCCGGACACAGCACGGAGACGCCGATATTGTCGTTGATGTGCTCGGCCATCGCGGTTTCGGAGATCGCGACCACCGCGTATTTGGAGGCGTTGTAGGCGGAGAGTTCGCCCCAGGCGTACATGCCGGCCATCGAGGCGGTATTGACGACGTGGCCGCCCTCGCCGTGGGATTCGATCAGGGGCATGAAGGCTTGCAGGCCCCAGACCACGCCCCACAGATTGACGTCGATGGTCCAGCGCCAGTTCTTCTCGCTGGTGGTCTCGGCGCGGCCGCTGGCGCCGATGCCGGCGTTGTTCACCACCACGTGCACCTTGCCGAAGGCGTCGATGGTGGCCTGGGCGGCGGCAAACACCGAATCCCGCTTGGTCACATCCGTCACCACGCCCGCCACATCGCGGCCCTGGGCCTTGAGTTCGGCGACCGCCTTGTCGAGCGCGGTTTTTTCGATATCGCCCAGCATCACTTTCATGCCGGCGGCGGAAAAGGCGCGCGCCATGCCAAGGCCCATGCCGCTCGCGGCACCGGTGATGAAGGCTACTTTGCCTGCTACGTCTTTCATGCTGATTTCCTTTTATTGGGTAAGCGGGATCGACACCACCGGGCCCACATCGAGACCGGCTGATGCGTGTCGGAGAAAACTAACGGTCTCTCAACTATAGCCCATCGGCTCGACGCCGCGATAGTTGACGCCGCCGACCACCGCGCGGCCACGCAATGCCGGCACACAATAATAATTCGCCATGAGGAAACCCCATGAACATGCGTAATCAACTGCCCTGCACTTGGAGCAGGCCGGTTTTTGTCGCAGTGTTCACGGTCGGCTTCTGGTTTCTCGCGCACTATCTGCCGCCGCCGTCGCCGTGGTGCTGATCGCCTACCTGAAAGTCCGCCTGGTGTTTCTCGATTTCATGGAACTGCGCACCGCGCCCCTGGCATTGCGGCTGAGTGTTGAGGCCTGGGCCACCCTGGTGTGCGGCGCCGTGATTGCACTCTACTGGTCGGGCCTCGCGCGCTATCCGGCGAGCGTGTAACCCGCATGATCCACAACCCCCGCTTGATCGGTCGCGGCAACGAGCCTAAAGCAAGGAATCCTCGATTACGGAAATGCAGTCACTGTCATGCTCGCCAAGATGACTTCAAAAAACCAGTTAACCCTGCCCAAGAGCATCACCACTGCCCTGGGGGCGACTGAGTATTTCGACGTGGAGGTGCGCAACGGCCAGATTATCCTGACCCCGGTACGCATTCAGCGCGGCGATGCCGTGCGCGCCAAATTGGCCGAACCGGGCTTGCAGGAACAGGATATTGCCGATGCTGTCGACTGGGCCCGGCAAGCCCCTGCCGGAGCAAAGTCGTCCAGGCGATGAGAGGCGCCCCGCTGCGGCCCCGCGTGATCATCGACACCCATCCGGCACTGTCGGCGTTGATCTTTGCCCAGGGACGATTGATGAGCTTGCGGCAAGCCTGGCAAACGCAACGCATCCGGCCGCTGATTTCCCGCCCCACCGCCGCCGGCCAAATAACGTCCGATCAGGCGAAGGCCTCGCACGTCGGAGACCACTCGACCGGGATCAAGCCGGCAGCGGTGGCGGCTGCGGCCGGCGCGGCGCGGCGATCCACAGCATGCAGGGCGCGCAGATGGCCAGCGCGCCGGCGACCAGCAGCATCGCGCGGTAATCGCCGGTGAGATCGTGGAGCGCGCCGCCCAGCCAGGAACCGGTGGCGCCGCCCAGCGCCGCGAACATCGAGAGCGTCCCGAAGATGCTCGGGAATTTCGGCCCGGCGAACAGATCCCGCGCCGCGGCCGGAATGATGGGCGCGTTGGCGGCATAGCCGGTACCCAGCAGCAGCGCGAAAGCGATGGGCATGGCGAGTCCGGGCAAGGCGCCGATGAACGCGAGACAAAGTACCGAGAGCAAAATACAGGCGAGGCCAAAGCTGTAGGTGACTTCGCGCCCGATACGATCCGACAGGCTGCCCCAAACGATCTTGGCGGGTATGCTGGTGATGCCGATCACGCCCACGATCAACGAGCCTGCAGTTTTCGCCACGCCGTGATCCACCATGAACGCGAACTGGTGCATCAGCAGCATCTGGCTCAGACTGCCGCCAGTGAAAAACGCCAGGACGGCAAAACGAAACGCGCGCGAGCGCAGCGCGCTGCGCACCGTCCAGTAGTGCGCAGGCGGCGGCGCACTCGCTGCGCCCGGCCGATGTTTTGGCAGCGGCGGAGACGCTTTGGGCTCACGCAAAATAAACAGCGCTGCCGGCGCGATCACCACGGCCACCAGTACCGCCAGCACCTGAAACGCCCGGCGCCAATCAAACGTCTCCACCAGGAAATTGGTGAGCGGCACCACCCCCAGAATCCCCACGCCGATGCCGGCGGTGACGATGCCGAGCGCGGTGCCGACGCGGTTGGGAAACCATTTTTCGGCGAGGATCACCGAGGGCACCCAGCCGCAGGCGCCGAGACCGACGGCGGTAAGTACGCCGTAGCTGAGATAGAGCTGCCACCAGGTCTGGATCAACGCGGTGAGCGCGAGCCCGCTCGCCATCACCAGGCTGCCCACCAGCATCAGCCGGCGCGGGCCGAAACGCTCCACCAGCCGACCCGCGATGGGGCCGAAGCCGCCGTGGACCAAAATGAATACCGACATGGCGCCCGCGGTGACCGAGCGCGACCAGCCGAAGTCCCCGACCAGCGCCACCAGAAATACCGAATAGGAATACCAGACTCCGTACAGGAGCCCGAGCGTGCAGAACAAGGTGGCGACGATGATCGCCCCGGAGCGGAAAGAACTGGATTCGTGCAACGGGTACTCCGGGAACACACAAATAAGGTCGTGGGAACCTGCGCTCCGCACATCAAAAAGGCCGGCGGCATTGCCGCCGGGGACCGCTGACAGAAAGTGAAAAGTGCGTTTTCAGTCCTTTTCAACGCACGGGGCATCCCTGTCCCGCGCTACCTGTACTGTAACAGTCACCGACTACTGCGCGCCCCAGCCGCCATCCACGACGAATTCGGAGCCGGTAATAAAAGCGGCTTCATCCGAGCACAGGAACAGCGACATGGTGGCGATGTCGATGGGCTTGCCGCGCCGACCCATGGGGGTGGTTGCAGTGATGGCTTCGATGTATTCCGGCGCGAGCGTCATCGCTAGCGGCGTCTCGATGATACCCGGATGCACGGAATTCACCCGCACGCCCTGCTTGGCATATTCCAGTGCCGCCGACTTGGTCATCAGTCGCACCGCGCCCTTGGCGCCGTGGTAGGAGATCATGCTGGGCGTGCCGATGATGCCGTACAGCGAGGAGATGTTGACGATGGCGCCGTTGCCGGTTTTTTTCAGCGCCGGCATCGCGGCCTTCATGCCCAGCCAGACGCCGGTCTGGCACACGGCGACAATCTGATTGAAACCTTCCAGCGTCTCTTCTTCCACGCCCTTGATGTTGGCGAAACCCGCATTGTTGACCACGGTGGTGAGGCCGCCGTACTGCTTGATGGTGTCCGCTACCACTCGCGCCCAATCGGCTTCTTTGGTCACATCATGCTGAAGAAAAATGGCGTCGCCGCCGCTGGCCTTGATGGCAGCCACCGTCTCCTTGCCCTCTGCGCTGAGGATGTCGGTGACCGCGACCTTGGCGCCTTCGGCGGCGAACAGCCGTGCATGCGCTTCGCCGATGCCACGCGCACCGCCGGTGATGATGGCGATCTTGCCTTGCAGTCGATTACCCATGGTATTGCCCTCGGTTGGTTGAAATGGACTGTGTGAAATGGATTGCGTGGATGAAATCAAAACATCAGCGAAATTCCGGAATCACTTCTTCCGCCAGCAGCTTGATGTTGGCGTCGATGTAATCGTCGGGACAGGCTGACGTCAGCATGAACAGGGTGGCGCCGGTATCGACGTATTGCCGCAGCCGCTCACGGCACTCGGCGGGCGTGCCGATCAGTGCGTATTTGCCCACCAGATTCTCGAAATTCTGTGCGTACTGGCGGCCCAGGCGTTCGGCGGCCATTTTGCGCGCGACATCGCCGTCGCGGTGTACCGTGCTGAAAATGAAGACGCCGTAATTGAATTCGGTGGCGGCTACCGGATTTTCCGCACGCAATCTGCCGATGCTCGTCATGCTTTCGGCGAGCAGCTCCGGCGTGTACATGTAGGGTATCCAGCCATCGCCGAACAGCGCGGCGCGGCGCATCGCCGCCGCCTTGCGCCCGGCCACCCAGATGGGCGGTGGCTGTTGCTCCGGCGGCGGATCGAGCGTGATCTGGTTGAGCGTATTGAAGCGGCCGTGAAAGCTGACCTCGCGCTCGGTCCACAGTTTGCGCATCACCTGCATGGCCTCGGTGGCGCGCGCGCCGCGCTCGGCGACCGGCACGCCGCAGGCTTCGAACTCCTTGGGAAACTCGCCGCCCACTCCGATACCGCACAGATAGCGGCCAGCCGAGGCGACGTCGAGCACCGAGCCCATCTTGGCAGCGAGCGTGGCCGGGTACAACGGCAGCAGCGCGATGGTGCTCATCAAGCGAATGCGCTCGGTGGCTCCGGCGGCCACCGCGAGCTGCACGAAGGTGTTGCCGATGGGGCCGTGGAACATGACGTGTTCGCCGCAGCCCAGCACGTCGTAACCGAGCGCCTCGGCGCGGCGCGCGAACTGGGCGGTGTCGGCGACGCTGCGCAGGCCGGTACCGAATTGCAGTTTGCTCATGATCTTTACCTCTGACGTCTGCGCATCACGATTTGGCGCCATCGTTCACAACCGCTATCAACAATCGCGACGCAAGATACCCACTGGATCATACATATCTCCGTAACATCCCCGAAATTCCCGAAAGCCTTGATCGGGGAGCCGAATTCCGGCACCGCGTCATTCCCGCGCAGGCGGGAATCCAGAAATCCCCGGTAGTTGAGACTCCGCAGCCTCCGGACCCCCGCCTACGCGGGGGTGACGGGTGGGGTGCGTGAACGGAAATGACACCATCGCTTAATCCCTTACGGCATTTATAGAATGCAGCACTTAGCCGGGAATGTAGAGCCCACCGTTAACGTGAAACGTCTGCCCGGTGATGTAAGACGAATCGTCGGACAGGAGAAATGCCACGGTGGCGGCGATTTCGTGGGGCTTGCCGGCGCGGCGCATGGGTACCAGCTTGAGCATGGTTTCGTAGACATGATCCGGCATCACGCCCTTGAGACCCTCGTGCATGATCAGCCCGGGCGCGATGGCGTTCGCGGTGACGCCGTACTGGGCGAGATCGAGCGCGATGGAATGGGTGTAGCCGAGCACACCCGCCTTGGCCGCCGCGTAGCAGGCCTGGCCGGCCGGTGGCGTGTAGGCGGCCAATGATGCGAAGTTGACGATGCGGCCGAAGCCGGCGTCCACCATGGCTTTGGAAAACGCGCGGCTGCAAAAAAACGTGCCGTTGATGTTGACCTTGATGACGCGGTCGTGGGTCTTGGTGTCCAGCTCCCAGGGTTTGCCATAGCCCTGGATGCCGGCGTTGTTGACCAGATAGGCGACGTGCATATCGCGGTTCCTGAGTTCCGCCGCGAGGTCGTCCACCTGCTCGTCCTTGGTCACGTCCAGCGGAAACAGCGTCACCTTGGCGGCTTCTTCCTGCGTCAGCGCCTGTTGCCGCCAGGCTTCGAGTTCCGTCGGGGTTTTACGGTCGCAGCCGATGACCGGGATGCCGTTGGCGATCAGGCGCTTGGTCATGGCGGTGCCAAGTCCGCCGATGGCGCCGGTGATCAGTGCGTAGCCTTTGCTCATGTCGTTCTCCAACCCAGTGAATTATCAGTGTGTATGCAGGCCGGCCGGCTGATGCTGCGGCGCATTGCGGATCAGTTCCCGCGGATCGTGAGCGACGCCGCCGCGATAGGTGGTTTCCAGGGTGCGCAGTTCGCGCACATCGCGCAGCGGATCGCCGGCGACGACGAGGAAATCCGCATAGCGCCCGGGCGCGATGGCGCCGATGTCCCGATCGGCGCGGAGATAATTTGCCGCGACACTGGTCACCGCCTGCAGCGCCGCCATGTTGCCGATGGCTTCGGCGAGCAGTTCGATTTCCCGCAGCAGCGCAAACCCGGGCGGCGGATAGGCGAGCGCACCGCAGTCGGTGCCGCCGACGATGCGGCCGCCGGAGCGGTGCAGCAGGCGTACCACTTCCTGGTGTTTCTCCAGTGCCTTGCCACCTTCGCCGACATCGTAGAAGCCGGGATGGATGTCCCAGTCAGGGCGGTCGCCGAGGAAGTTTTTCATCTTCGCCTGGCGGGCGAGCGCGGCGGGCGGGATCAGTTTGCGATCCGCGTCCTGCATGCAGGCGGCGGCGCCGGCCTTGGCGGTCCACAGCAGGTCGAGAGTGGTGCCCATGTGCACCTGTTTCTCGACCATGGCGGCGATCCATTTGCGTGCCCGCTCGCCGTTCAGATCGGCCGCTTCCCAACCCGCCATGGTCTGGGTCCAGAATTCCTTTTTCATCATCGATGCGTCATTGCCGAAACGCATGTTGAGCGCGCAGATGTCGTTGTAGGGCGAAATCCACACATGTTCGAGGCCGTCGATGCCGGCTTCGATCGCATCCATGGACGAGCAGTAACCCAGGTGCCCGGTGATGGGTACGCGTTTGTCGACGAAACGGATCACCTCGCGGACGATGTCGGCGGTCATGGTGAAATAGCACTTGATGCCGTCGACGCCGGCGGCAAGCAGACTGCCGATCTTGTCCGGCACCGCAGCGACCGACTGCACGCGGTCGAGCATGATGGTGAAGCCGGGACTTTCGAAGCTGGCGCCGGGGCCGTCCAGCAGCGGGCCGCAGACAAACAACCGCGGGCCGAGTTTTTTGCCGGAATTCAGATCGGCGCGGTTCTGCAACACCAGATCGAGGCGGCCACCGACATCACGCGCGGTGGTGACGCCCGCCGCCAGAAACAGCGGGAAGCATTCGGCGTCCATCATCACGGTGTGAATGTGGGTGTCGATCAGGCCCGGCAGCACGGTCTTGCCGGCGAGGTCCACCACCATGGCGCCAGCCGCCGCGATGGGGCCTTCCGCCACCTGACTGATGCGCTCGCCCTCGACCAGGATCGACACCCCGGTACGCGCGCTGGCGCTCAGGCCATCGATCAGACGCGCATTGGTAAATACGGTGGCTTGCGCCATGACATCCTCCCCCCGGGCCCTGCGGGCCTCTGCGTTATGAATTTGCAGCGCGCGTCAATCGTCGAGCGCGAACAGCACCTTGAGTTCGACTTCGTAACTCTTTATTTCGCCGCGCTCCACCAAGGCGCGCTCGGCGACTACCTCGACCTTGTGGATGCCGCGCAACGTCTTGCGTGCCCGCGCGATGCCGCGCACCAGGGCGTCCTGCCAGCTCTCGGGCGAACTGGCGGTGAGGGTCGAAACACTGGATACAGTCATGGCGATACGCTTCCCATTGGAATCACAGATGCAGTTCATCGGGTGGCGTTACGTCGAAACGCAACTGGGCTCGCACCCGATAAGTCAGTTCGCCGGCGGCGCTCACTTCGAGATCCTTGGCGATCACATCGAGGCGCCGCACGCCGCGCAGCGTTTGGTTGGCGCGGGCGAGAATTGTCTGCAAGGCATCCTCGAACGACCTTGGCGAGGTGCCGATCAGCTCGTTGGATTTGGTGTGTTTCAGCATGATTATCCCCTGGGGCCAACAGGCCTAACTAGCCATCGTCATTCCCGCGCAAAAACTGGATGCCCGCCTTTGCGGGCATGACGTTCCCTTGTTTATATGTCGCACTACTAGGCCGCCGCGCCAAAAATTTCGCCGGGACCAGGCACCCGCAACAGGCGGTAATGAAGCAGCCCGCCGCGCTCCTCGGTGGCCACCATGCCATGGTCGAGCAGCATGTCGAGATGCCCGATCACCTCGGAGATCACTGCATAGAGCTGGTCTTCCCATACTTTGGGAAACAGCTGCTGGCCCACTGCAACGGGAGTCAGGGTGCCATGTTGCTCCAGAATCCGCGCGATCTTCAGCAGGCGGCGGTCGGTGGACAGCTTGTAGCCCGCGACCAGCTCGCGGTGATCGCGAAACACGTCGCCGTGGCTGGGATAAACGGTGCGCACGTCCAGCGGCAGTATTTTGTCCGCCGACTGATAGTACTGGGTGAGCGCATGGATACGCGCGCCGTCGGGCGTCGCGGGAATGTGCAGCAGACACACCGGCGTGATGTCGGGCAGCAGGTGATCGCCGGAGAACATCTGGCGGCTTTCGCTCTGCCAGTAGACCACCTCCTCCGGGCAGTGACCGGGGGTGTGGATGGTCTCCAGTTCGAAGTCCTCGACGGGAATGCGGTCGCCATCCACCAGCAGGCGGTCGGGCTCGCAGGGCGTGTAGACATTCGCGATATAGGAGCGATAGGCGTAGGCCTTGTCGTAGAGCGCATCGGTGATGCCGAAGCGGCGCAGAAAGGCGCGCTCCTCGGCTTCCCGGTCCGGCGACGGCAGGTAGCGGGAGACGGTCATGTTGATCGCCTCGTGGCCCCAGATGACACAACCCGATGCCTCGCGAATGCGCGTCGCCTGCCCGAAATGGTCAGTGTGGCCATGGGTAAGCAGCAGCAGCCGGATGTCCTCGATGCGGTAACCGAACTGGCCCAGCCCCGCCTGCAGGGCGTCCCAGGCGGTCTGACTGCCGACCCCGGTGTCGATCAGCACCAGTTGATCGGAACCCTTCGGCGGCAGGATGACATAGCTGTTGATGTCGCCGACGCTGAACCCCGTGGGCGACGGAATCCGCACCACACGGCCGTATTGCCTGACGTCCAGTTCGCCGGTCACGTTCCGCTCCGGAGCTGTAGTGCAGACAAGACGGTCACCGCTCGCCGCCGACGATCTTCACCACATCAACACCGGTGTAATGCGCTGGATAGTCCCTTTTTACAACCGGGCTGTCGCTGCGCCAGGTATGGCAGCCGTTAAGCATGAACAGTGCCTCGCCATCTTCGGCGCCACCCTCGCTATCGGAAGCGGCGCCGCGCTGGCGCGGCGGCTTGCCCATCAACTCGCGCGGATAGTCGCCGGACAGGGTCTGGAAAGTCACCGTGGCCAAAGGCCCCAGCAGTTCGCCCAGATGCGTGCAGCCCTCTACGCCACCCACCGCCTCACGGACCCGCTTGTTCCAGCCCGCGCCGATCCGCAATCCCACCAGGCGCTGGAAGTTGTCGAGCACTTCGGAGCAGATGGTGTAGGGCTGCACGTCCATCACGGCTTCCACTTCGCGCACCACCAGATCGCCGTCGACGGAAAGTCGCAGCGACATGTCGTGCACCGGGTGGCCGGACGCGACCACGCCCCGCCACTGGCTGTCATAGCTGTAGGTCTTGCGATCGACGATATGGGCCTCGATATCGAACAGCCCGTCGTCGCGGTAATAGCCCGTGAGCTCGATGGTGCGCGTGTGCAAATGGCGGCGCGCCTTGGGAGGTGACAACGGCATGGCGATACCTCTTACTGCATGCTCAACTAAGGAAATGAATGAATGGACTCGCCGGACTCAGGGCGTCAACACCACGCGACCGCGCACATCGCCGGCGTGAAGGCGGGCGATCACTTCGTTGATGGCCGACAGCGGCTGACGCTCGATGTGCGGCGTGATGAGACCGCGCCGGGCCAGCTCCAGCACCTCCTTCAGTTCCCGTCGGTTGCCCCAGATGCTGGTGGTGACTTCGCATTCGAGCGGGATCTTCCAGAACGAGAACGGCAGCGTGCCACCGGCAATACCCACCACCACCAGCTTGCCGGCGATGGCGACACTGGCAACCGCGTTGGCGAGGGTGGCGTCGTTGCCGACGAAGTCGATCACCGCATCGGCGCCCGCGCCCCCGGTGGCGGCCTTCACCGCCGCTTCCACATCGCCTTTTGCGTTGACGCAGTGGTCCGCGCCCAGCTCCTTTGCCATGGCGAGCTTTGCGTCGCTGACATCGATGGCGATGACCTGGGTCGCGGGCGTCAGCGCACGCGCGATCTGCAACGCCATGTGCCCCAGGCCGCCGACGCCGATGATGGCGAGCGTGCGGCCGGGACCGAGCCGAGCCAACGCCTTGCGCACGGCGCGATACGGCGTCAGCGCGGCGTCGGTGAGGGGCGCGGCGATAACCGGATCGAGCCCGTTCAACTTGACCAGATTGCGCGGGTGCGGCACCAGCAGTTTCTCCGCCCAGCCGCCATCGACCATCACGCCCGGATAAATCGGCTTCTGACAGAGGTTTTCCTCGCCTTGCTCGCAGAGCGCGCAGACACCGCAACCCCAGGCGCCGAATACCGCGACGCCGTCGCCGGGTTTGACCTCGGTGACCAGGCTGCCGACGCGCTCGACGATGCCGGCGTTTTCATGACCCAGGGTGATGGGCTTCTGACGCACACCGACTTCGCCGTCGATGACGTGGAGATCGGAGTGACAGACGCCGGCGCCGGCGATCCGCACCAGTACGTCGGTCGGCCCCACGTCAGGATCGGGAAGATCCACCAGCTGGATGGGCTGGCCCACTTCGATAAAACGCGTCGCTTTCATGACAGGTCCTCAGATACTCGTGCAAATCGGTCAGCAGTCGAGCCGGTAATTGTCGCCGTCGCGCACGATGTGACCGGCCGTGGGCGGCGAGAAATGGGTGCCGATGACCAGCACCCCGGTGCCGGCGTAGCGGGCATAGAAATCCCGCCGCGTCTGGATCGCCGCCGCGGCGTCGTAGTCGGCGTAGCAACGCCATTCCGGGCGCGCGAACTGGCAGGGGTGGTGGGTCATGTCGCCGGTGATGACGGCTTCCGCGCCCCGCGAAGCGATGCGCACACTGATATGGCCCTTGGTGTGACCGTGGGTGGGCTCGAACCAGACTTCGTCGTTGACGCGGTGGTCGCTCGCCACCAGATCGGCGAGCCCGGCGTCCAGGATCGGGGTCACCGAATCCTGCATCACCGGCCCGAAGTGTTCATCCTGGGGATCGGCGTTCCAGGCCTCCCATTCGGTGCGACCGAACAGATAGCGGGCATTGGGAAAGGTGGGCACCCAGTGGCCATCGATCAGCATGGTGTTCCAGCCCACATGGTCCACATGCAGATGGGTACAGATCACATAATCGATGCTTTCGCGGGGGAAACCGGCCGCGGCCAGATCCCGCAGAAACGGACCCGAGCGCATCGACCAGGCCTTGGTGGTGCGCTCCTTGTCGTTGCCGACGCAGGTATCCACCAGAATGCGCAGTCCCTGGCTCTCGATCACCAGGGCGTGGATCGACATCTTGAGCCAGCCCTTCTCGGTGACGAAATTCGGGACCAGCCAGGGAATTTCGGCGAGCGCGGCGGGCTGCGCATCCGGCAACACGAAGGGCCCCGGGACCGGAGCATCCTCCTCGACAACCTTGGTGACGGTGACGCCACCGATCTGCCACTGAGTCATACGTCCTCCCGATGCTAGGCGTTGCGGATCCAGAGGCCGCCGTCGACCTGCAAGGTCGTCCCGGTCATGAAGGATGCCGCCGGCAACGCGAAGTTCAGGGTCGCGTGGGCGACTTCTTCCGGTTCGCCGTAGCGCTGCAGAGGAACCCGGCGGCGGGCAAAGGTCGCCTTGTCTTTTTCCTCGATAAAGCTGGTGAGTTTGGTGTTGATGGGCCCCGGACACACGCAGTTGACGGTGATGCCCTCGCGCCCCAATTCGACGGCAAGCGCGCGCGTCAGGCCGACCACGCCGTGCTTGGCGGCCGTGTAGGCGCTCGCGCCCTCGGTGGCGCCCAGCCCTTCGGTGGAGGCGATGTTGATGATGCGGCCGTGCGCGGAGGCGCGGATCATGGGCAGGGAAGCGCGGATCAGGCGCATGGGACCATTGAGCAGGATATCCATGCCCCAGCTCCACTTTTCCTCGTAGCGGTCGCCGTCGATCTTGGAGAAGACGCCGACCCCGGCGTTATTGACCAGGATGTCGAGACCGCCGAAACGCTCGCCGATGGCGCGCGTGACATTGATGATGGCGTCGGGGTCGGCGACATCCAGCTCCCAGGCTTCGGCTTCGCCACCGGCCTCGCGGATGGCGGCGGCGACTTTCTCTGCGTCCTCGCCGAAGCGGTCGGTGACCGCGACCTTGGCGCCTTCATCGCCAAACAGATACGCGGTGGCGCGGCCCATGCCGCTGGCGGCGCCGGTGATGTGGACGACCTTGCCGGCCACGGAACGGTTCAACTGGCTCAAGCGTGCCATGGAAAATCTCCTGATGCGTGGTGAATCTGCGCGGCCGGTCGGCGCCGGCCGTTTGCGTAATCGGTGTCGACTTCAGCTCGCCTCGGCGAGCGCCCCGGGCGCTGCGGCCGGCACGCGCACCCGTCGGTTCGCCACCTCGTTACAGATCTGGCCATCAGCCGTCGTGAGGTGGCGTGGTAAGGTCAGGCAGAGGTTGGGATGACGTTGAAACAGCATCGGGACGCCGATGTCCATGATGACCCCCTGTAATGTGAAGTGATGAAGTTGATAACCCTGGATTGTACACGCTCGACTCCCGGGTAACAGCGCCCCGCGGAACGCGCTCAAGGGGTTCGCGTTTCCCATCGAAAACTCTTATATTGGCCCGTGCTTGCAACCCCGTCGGCCGGCAACATCGGTGCAGAAACGGGATCAGCGACAAACAATCAGTCCGCTCGACGCCGTCTGCGCCGACCGCTGCACAGCCTTCGCAACCATCACCTACAGGGGAAACCACCATGGCAAGTCTCGACGGAAAAGTAGCACTCATCACCGGCGCCGCCCGCGGCCAGGGCGCCGCCGAAGCCCGCCTGTTCGCCAAGCGCGGCGCCAAGGTAATGCTATGCGACGTGCTCGACGCCGAAGGCCAGGCGGTCGCCGCCGAAATCGGCGCCAGTGCCGCCTACATGCGCCTGGATGTCACCAGCGAAAGCGGCTGGAAAGAAGTCGTCGCTGCCACGGTCGCCAAGTTCGGCAAACTCAATGTGCTGGTGAACAACGCCGGGATCATCACCCCGGTGAAGGAAATCGGCGACACCAGCCTCCCCGAGTACATGAAAGTCATTCAGGTCAACCAGGTCGGGGTGTTCCTCGGCATGCGTGAAGTGGTCGAACCGATGAAGAAGGCCGGCGGCGGCTCCATCGTCAACATCTCGTCGATTGACGGCCTGCTGGGCATGTACGGCGCCACCGCCTACTGCGCCACCAAGTTCGCGGTGCGCGGCATGACCAAGGTGGCGGCGCTCGAGCTGGGCAAATACGGCATTCGCGTCAATTCCCTCCACCCGGGCGGCGTGCAAACCAAGATACTCGACGACACCGGCCTGACCGAAGGCCAGGCGGTCGATGCGTTCAAAAAGATTCCGCTGGGCCGGATCGGTCAGTCCGAGGAGATGGCGACCCTGGCCGCCTACCTCGCCTCCGACGATGCATCCTATTCCACCGGCTCCGAGTTCATCGCCGATGGCGGCCTTACCGCCGGTTTCGCGCTCGGATGATGATCCGGTAGCGCCGGCACGATCCCGAAATCAGGAAAGCCCGCCATTTGGCGGGCTTTCCTTTTGCAATAATAAAGCCTTGTCCATAAAAGTTTTGCCCGCCAAGCCATCTCGCGCATACTCGGGCCGTCTGCTGAAAATAGCCTTCCTCAATCAACCCATAACAAACGGAGTCACATCATGAGCAATCTCAACGGCAAAGTGGCCTTGATTACCGGCGCCGCACGGGGCCAGGGCGCCGCCGAAGCGCGCCTGTTCGCCCAACGCGGCGCCAAAGTGGTGCTGTGCGATATTCTGGACAGCGAAGGCCAGGCGGTGGCGGCGGAGATTGGCGCGAACGCCACTTATGTGCGCCTGGATGTCACCAGCGAAGCGAGCTGGCAAGCCGCGGTCAAGGCGGCGGTCGGCAAGTTCGGCAAGCTCAATGTGCTGGTGAACAATGCAGGCATCGTCAAGGTCACCAACCTGGCGGACTGCCCGCTGGATGAATACATGCAGGTCATCCAGGTGAATCAGGTCGGTGTGTTCCTCGGCATGAAAACCGTGGTACCCGCGATGAAGCAGGCCGGCGGCGGATCGATCGTCAACATTTCCTCCATCGACGGCCTCATCGGCATGACCGGAGGCGCGGCGTATTGCGCCAGTAAATTCGCGGTACGGGGCATGACCAAGGTGGCGGCGCTGGAACTGGGCAAGGACGGGATTCGCGTCAACTCCATTCACCCGGGCGGCATCCTGACCCCGATGATCACCGGCGCCGGACTCGACGCCCAAACCGCTGGCGAGATTTTCGGTCGGGTGCCGCTGCAGCGCATTGGTCAGCCTGAAGAGATTGCCACGCTGGCGGCCTATCTCGCCTCCGACGATGCGTCTTATTCCACCGGCTCGGAATTTATCGCCGACGGCGGACTGACGGCTGGTTTTGCACTGGAAGCCTGATCCGGACATGCAGTGAAAAGCGCCCGGCCGACACGCGTCGACGGATAGCAAGGTAGATAAAAAAGGGCGCCACAGGGCGCCCTTTTCCTAACCGGAAACGCTCACTATCAGGGCAGATTGAGCGCCGCCAGAGCAGCGCGATCCACCACCGGCAACCGCTTGGTGCCAGGTGCCAATTTGACCGAACCCGGCTTCCGATCGAAGGGGCCTTGCAGATCCTGCTGTTTGCCGAAGGCGCGTACCGCCGGCAATACTTCCTTGCCGAGCAGTTCGACGCTGCGCAGGCGGTCCTTGTCCCCGACGGTACCCTGCACCGCGAACACGGTGAACACACCGGGGCGGATAACGCCCAGAATATCCGTGATCTTCTTGATGCAGGTCTGGGGGCTGCCGACCACCACTTGCAGATTTTCCTGCACTTTTTCGTAGCCCTTGATCAGCTTCTGCCGCAGACCTTCATACGCCGAGGCATCCCAGGAATCCTCCTGGCCGGCCATCATCTTGGCCTTGCTGACGCCGAGCCAGCTACCGCCCGGCTGGTTGGCCAGCATGCGGATCGCCGCCTTGGAGTTGTAGCCCGGGGGCAGCGTGTGCTCGGGACGGGAGAACGCGTTCTGACCGCCGCCGTAAATGAAGCCGCGACCGAGCTCCTGGGCCTTCTCGTCGGTGTCGGCGCAGAACACCGGCAACAGGTAGCCGAAGTTCTCCGGACCCGCCTGATAACCCAGCTCCGCGGCCTTGTCGGCATACATGTCCCACATGTCGCAGGTCGGCCCGAGGGCGGTGCCCAATCCCAGGTAAGGGTAGGCTTTCTCGGCGCACCACAGAATGGTTTCCGGACTCAGTACGCCGGGAATCCACTGCTGGGGAACCGGCTTCTGGTAGGGCTTGATCCAGGGATTCACATGACGGTAATGGAAGTGCTTGCCTTCGTAGCGCCAGGGTCCTTCGCGGGTCCAGGCCTGCATGATGAACTCATGCGCCTCGTTGAACATTTCGCGGTTGTAGGCCGGGTTGGCGTTGTTGAAAAACTGCTCGCTGCCCGCACCCCGAACCCAGCCGGATACCAACCGACCGCGGGAAATGACATCGATAGTGGCCAGTTCCTCGGCCGCGCGCAGCGGATGCTTGATGACCGGAAGCGGGGTGCCGATCAGCACGATCTTCACCTTGGAGGTGATGCGCGCCAGGATGGCCGCCTCGGTGGTGAGAACGTTGCCGGAGCAGAAAGGATTGCCGTGGTGCTCGTTCAGGGCAACAGCGTCAAAACCCACTTCTTCGCAATAGCAGGCTTCATCCAGATAGAAGTTGTAGTCGTGTGCGGCTTTCTCCGCATCGAAATACTTGTTGGAAACCCCGAAAAAGGCGCGATTCTGCAGCACCGGTGCTTCGGGTACATAGCGCATCGGGCGCTCGGTAAAGTGTGCAATTTGCATGACTCAGACCTCCGTGAGGTTAGGCGAGAATTTTCTTGACTGCGGCGACGAATTCGTCTTTCTTTTCGATTTCTACCCGGTGGCCGGCACCGGCGATGGATACCACCTGGGCCTGGGGAAGCGCTTCCTTGTACTTGCGGATGCAATCTTCCGGAACGACACCGTCTTCACTGCCACGCACCAACAAGGTTGGCAGCTTGACGTTGGCGGCACTGCGCAGCAGCGCGGGCAGGCTGGGGTTGAACATGTAGGGCTCCCAGCCGATGCGGGCGCTCTCGGCGCGGGCATCCTCGAACAGCTCGAACTGGTCGGGCGACATTTCGCCGCCGTAGATATTCTTGAATTCATTATCCTGACTGGAAACGCTGGCGCGCAGGTAAGTGTTGATGGTACAGGCGAACATGTCGTAGATCTCGCCCTTGTCGGGTTTGATGCCCATGGGGCCGACCAGGGTCAGACTCGCCAGTTGCTCCGGATTGGACGCCGCCATTTCCGCGGCGATATACCCACCCGCGGAGAAGCCCAGCAGATCGACCTTGCCCAGATTCAGCTCGCGGATCATGTTCTGATAGAAGTTGGCGATATCCCGGTGACGCCACGCCCAGTCGAGACGCGGCGATTTGCCGAAGCCAGGCTGCAGCGGAATGATCAGCTCGCGCCCCTTGGCAAGCTCCTCATTCCAGCCCATCCAGCCGGTGTAGCCCATTTCATCGTGCAGCACCAGCAGCGGCTTGCCGGACCCACCCCGGACCAAGACGAGCTCGCTGCCCGCGACCTTAACGGTTTCTTCTCTCCAAGTAGCCAATGTTTCCCCCTTGCTATCGTTTGAAAGGTTGATGATGCAGTCTACAAACCACTGAAAACCACTGATGGCGTGTAAGGTTATAAATCTCTTCTGTGACAAAGTGTTAGGCGAAACAACACAGTGTCGGTCAAGCGCTCCTGCGACCGAGCGTCCGCGTTTCATGCCGGATCGGACTGATTCAATCACAAAGGAGATTGGCGGGGCAACCTGTTTTTAAGCCGACCAATTGGCCTGCGTCAACTGCGGGATACCGCAAAATATCCAGCGGATCGGCACCGGCCAAAGACTGCGGGGCGGGAATGTCGCAAAAGGCCGTTTGACTCCCTGCCGCGTTCTAGCGTCCAATAGCCCGCTTTGATCGACGTGCCGCCCAAGAAGCCCCGCGATTCAGCCAAGTACCCAAATTCTCTTTCTTAATGGTTTTACGCCCCGATCGATTGGCCCCGAGCACATGCTCGCCGCGAGAATGCCTGCAAGATGCTGACCACCCTGCGTAGACGTGACATCGCCCTGCTGATCGCTGTTGTGGCCTTGGCGGCCTGCGACTCCGGAAAATCCACCGCGCCTGCTGCCACGACGTCTCCGGCAGTCCGCGCCACCGCCGTCACGGCGGCTCCACCGCAACAGCAGGATATCGCAGTCACCGAACGCTCGGTCGGGCAGCTCGAAAGCCTGATTACGCCGGAAGTGGCCGCCGAGGTCGAAGGCAGGATTCTCCGGGGTTTCGCCAAAACCGGCGAGCGTGTGACGGAAGGCCAGCTGATCGCGGAGCTCGACCCAGAGGACTACCGCATAGCCGCCGCCGCCGCCAGCGCCGAGCTGCGGCAATTATCCGCGCTGCGGGACAACCAGCAGCGCACCGTTGAGCGCTATCGGGCACTTCTGGCAGGCCATCAGATCTCGATGGATCGCCACGATGAAGCGGTCGCCCAGTTGCGCGCACTGAACGAACAGATCGAAGGGGCACGGGCACGGCTGGAACAGAGCGAGCGCGCATTGACGAAAACCCGGGTGCTCTCGCGCTACGACGGCGTGGTGGATGCCGAGCTGATCAGCCCCGGAGATTTCGTCAAGGTAGGCGACCCGCTGTTCCGCATCACCACTTCAAATCGTCTCCGCGCCCGCTTGCCGTTGCCGGAAACCCTGGCCAGCAAGCTGTCGGTGGGCCAGGAAATCGAGCTGTACTCCCCGCTCGCGCCGGACACCCGGGTGACCAGCACCATCTCGGAGATCCGCCCCACCATCGGCGTCCGCAACCGCGCGATCGACGTGTTCGCCATTGTCGAGAATCCCGGCGGCTGGCAACCGGGCGGCAGCGTCAATGCGGCCATCGTCATCGATCGACGGCCTGACGCACTACTGGTACCCGAATCCTCCGTCGTGCCACGCCCGGCCGGCAATGTGATCTATGTCATCGAGGCCGGTGTGGCCCGCCAGCGGCCGGTGGAAACCGGCATCTTCCGCGATGGCTTGGTGGAAATCCGTTCCGGCGTGACCGCAACCGATCTGGTCGTTCACACTGGTGCCAGCTTCCTCACCGAGGGCGCTCCCGTGACGGTCATTCCGACCGGCGGCACGACGCCAGCTGACTGAACCATGAACCTTCCCACGCTTTCAATCAGTCGCCATGTGCTCACCACCATGGCGTCGGCCGTGCTGGTGCTGTTTGGCATCATCGGCTACCAGCGCCTCGGGGTCGATCGGTTTCCCTACACCGAGTTTCCCCTGGTGGCGGTCACCACTACCCTGACCGGTGCGTCGCCGGAAGTCATCGACGCGGCTCTCACCAACGTCATTGAAACCGCCGTCAACAGCGTGCCGGGGATCGAACACATCGAATCCAGCTCCTCACCGGGCACCTCCAGCGTGGTGGTGACCTTCAACCTCGACAAAAACATCGATATCGCTTTCAACGAGGTGCAGTCGAAGGTCAATCAGGTGCTGCGGCAACTGCCCACGGACGCCGACCCCCCGGTGGTCGCCAAAGTCGAGTTCGGAGCGCAACCCATCATGTGGCTCGCCCTTGAGGGCGATCGCACCCTGCAGCAGCTCAACACCTATGCCATCAACACTGTAAAGAAGTCGCTGGAAACCGTCGACGGTGTGGGAGAAGTGCAGATCGGCGGCAAGCGCGAGCGCACGGTACGCGTCAACCTCGATCCCGAACGCATGGCCGCGTTCAATGTAACCGCCAGCGAAGTGCTCGCGGCGATCCGCAACGAGCACTTCATGATGGCGGGTGGCTTCCTCACCAGCGGAGGACGCGAACACCTGGTCAAGCTCGATCTCGAGTACCACAAAGTGCGGGACCTCGAAAAGCTTGTCGTAGCCTACCGCGACAGCGCGCCTCTCCATCTTGCGGATATCGCGAACGTTATCGACGGTCTAGAGGATCGCCGCAGCGCGGCCAAATTCAACGGTCGCGAGTCGGTCGGTCTGGGTATCGTCAAAGTGTCCGACGCCAACACCGTGGCCATCGTCGATGAGGTCTATCGACGCATCGAGACCGTGATCAACCCGCAGTTGCCGCCGGGATTGAAGCTGTCGGTCTCGTCCGATGACTCCATATTCGTACGCGAGTTGGTGACCGCGCTGCAAGAACACCTGCTGCTCGGCACCCTGCTGACAGCACTCGTGGTGTGGCTGTTTCTGAAGAATATCCGATCGACACTGATCATCGCCGTCGCCATCCCCGTCTCCTTGCTGGGTTCGGTCGCCCTGATCTACTTCATGGGATACACCCTGAACTCCATGACCCTGCTGGCGCTGCTGCTGCTGATCGGGATCGTGGTCGACGATGCCATCGTGGTGCTGGAGAACATCTACCGTCATCGTGAGGGCCTGGACCCGGACCCGCGCAGCGCGGCGATCAACGGCACCCGCGAAGTGGTCTTCGCCGTATTGGCGGCTACGCTCTCGCTGGTATCAATTTTCGTTCCCGTGATTTTCATGGGCGGGATCATCGGTCGCTTCTTCGAATCCTTCGCGGTGGTGGTGGCGGCGGGGGTGCTCGTGTCGTGGTTCGTCTCCATGACACTGACACCGATGCTCTGCTCACGCTTTCTGGAAGTGGAAGAACACCATAAGGGTCTTTACTACTGGCTGGAACGCTCTTTCCGTGCAATGGAAGGCGCCTATGCAAAACTGCTCGCCCTGGCGCTGAGCTGGCGCTGGACGGTGATCGGACTCACTTGGTTGAGCGTGTTGGGTTGCGGTTTTTTTCTCAAGGATATCGGCAAGGAATTCTCCCCGGAGCAGGACGAAAGCCGATTCATGGTGATGGTGCGCGCGCCGCTGGGCTCCGGCATCGATTACATGCTGGGAAAAGTCGACGAAGTCGAGACTGTGCTCGCGCGCCACAACGATGTCGTACAGTCGTTTTTTATCGGGGTCGGGACCAGCGGCCGGCAGATGAACGAAGCCTGGGGTTTCGCGCGCATGATTCCCAAAGAGGAGCGCGCCATCAGCCAGCAGGACCTGCTCAAGACGCTTGGCGCCGAGTTTGCCGCCATCCCCGGGGTACGCGCCTTTCCGATCCCGATTCCCAGCCTGGGAGGAACCCGGGGTGAGCCGCTGCAATTTGTTATCCGCGGCACCAACCTGATCGAAGTCGGCCGACTGGCGCAGGAGCTCCAGCAGCGCCTGCTCGCCGAACCCGGATTCGGCTATGTGGATCTCGACCTGAACCTCGAACTGCCGCAATTCAAGCTCAACATCGACCGCGTCCGCGCCGCCGACCTGGGGTTCTCCGCCCAGGACGTCGCCACCGCCGTCAACGTCATGATCGGCGGCGTGGATGCCGCCAAATACAACGACGACCCGGGCGATGGCGAGCGCTACGACCTGCGTCTCAAAGGTGGCGACGCAGCTTTTCGCAACCACGCCGACCTGAGCAAGATCTATCTGCGCAGCCGCGAAGGTCAGATGATTCGGATCGATACCGTGGCCACGCTGGATGAAGCCCTCGGCCCGGCGTCGATTCCCCGCTACGACCTGCGCTACTCGGCGCCGTTTTACGCCAAACCGGAAATCCCCCTGGCCACCGCAATCGCCAAGGTTCGGGAGCACGCCGACGCCATTCTCACGCCCGGGTATAACCTGACATTCAAGGGCCAATCCGAAGAGTTCGCCAAGACCGCGAACAACATGCTGTTCGCCTTTGTGCTGGCTACCGGGCTCCTGTATATGGTGCTAGCCAGCCAGTTCAATTCCTTCTTGCAGCCCTTGATCATCATGACCGCCCAGCCGCTCGCCATGGTGGGCGGGATTGCGGCGCTGTGGCTCACCGGACAGACGCTCAACACCTATTCCATGATCGGTCTGGTGCTGCTGATCGGCTTGGTGGCGAAAAATGCGATCCTGCTGGTGGACATCACCAACCAGCGGCGCGAACAGGGACTGGGCGTGGACGCGGCACTGCTGGCCGCCTGCCCGATTCGCTTGCGGCCCGTGCTGATGACTTCCCTGACGGTAATCCTCGCGATGGTGCCCGCGGCCCTGGGCGTCGGCGCCGGGTCCGAGACCAATGGCCCGCTGGCGATTGCGGTGATCGGCGGGATGCTATCCTCCACGCTGTTGACCCTGGTCGTGATTCCGCCGGTGTACTCGATCCTCGAAGGCTTTCTGGAATGGTGGCAAGCGCGCCGGGCGATCGCCTGACCTCCCCGCAGGCCCGCCCTCCGTCCCGCGCCGGTACGCCACGGTGACGCGAGGCCTGTTCATCACGGGCACCGACACCGGCGTAGGTAAAACCCGCGTCGGCACCCTGCTGATTCGCGAACTGGTCGGCCGCGACCTGCGCATTTGCGTGCGCAAACCGGTGGAATCCGGTTGCATGCGCCACGGCAACGCACTCGTCCCCGCCGACGCTTTCGCCCTGCGCGCGGCCGCCGGCAACCGCGAAGCGCTGGATCGCGTCTGCGCCTTTCCCCTGGAAGCACCCGTCTCGCCAGCCCGCGCGGCAGCGCTCGCCGGCCAGACCCTGGATCTCGAGCAACTGATCGCTGCCTGCCGGCAGGATGTGGGCGCCGAAGACTTTCTGGTCGTGGAAGGCGCCGGTGGCTTTCTCTCGCCGCTGACCCGGGACGCGCTCAACGCGGATCTCGCACGACAACTCGACCTGCCGGTGCTGCTGGTCACCGCGGATCGACTCGGCGCAGTACACCAGGTGCTGGTCGCCGCCGAGGCCATCGCGCGTCGCGGCCTGATCCTGGCCGCCGTGGTGCTGAATCAGGTCGATCCCGCACTCGACGCCCGGCTGGACAACGCGGCCGAGCTCGCGCACTGGCTCGGCCGGACAATCATCGCGCTGCCGAGCCAGGCGGGCACCGGCGCGCTCCCGCAACTGGCTGCCCTGGCCGAGAAGCTCGCGCGCAACCGCTGACGGGTTGCCGCTCGCGGTACGCATGGCACAATGCGGCCTCGCTTTCTGTCCCGGAGACCGCAATGCGCTACGACAGCGTGGACTACGAACGGCGCGGCACCACCGCCCTGATTACCCTTGACGAACCAAGCAAGCTGAATGCGCTGAGTCCCGGCATCCGCGCGGGTCTTACCGCCGCGTTCGCCGCCGCGCGCGATGACGACGACGTCCGCGTCCTGGTGGTAACCGGCGCCGGCGAAAAAGCCTTCTGTGCCGGCGCAGACATCAGCGGTTTCGAATTCACCACCCGCTATGCCCGCGAATTCATCGACAAGGTGCTCGACGTTCTGGCCCTGCCGGAAAACATCGGCAAACCGGTGATCGCGGCGGTCAACGGCTTCGCCTACGGCGGCGGCTTCGAGATCGCCATCGCCTGCGACTTCATCATCGCGTCCGAGCGCGCCCGCTTCGCGGTGCCGGAAATCCAGCTCGGCCTGTTGCCCGGTTTCGCCATCGTGCGCCTGGCCGAACTGGTCGGACGCCAGCGCGCCAAATACCTGAGCATGCTCGGCGAACCCGTTTCGGCGCAGGAGGCGAAAGAGATGGGTCTGGTACTGGAGGTGGTCCCTCACGCGGACCTGCTCACCACCGCTCTGGCACTGGCAGACAAGATCGCCAGCAAACCGCAGATGGCCATCCGCTACGCCAAATCGGTGTACAACCGGGAACTCGGCGGCGCCGACATCACCTACGCCAAGGACGTGATGCCGTTTTTGTTTCTGGATGATGACACCCGCGAAGGCGTCGCCGCGTTTCGCGAAAAGCGCAAGCCGGTCTTCAGGTAACGACTTGGACGCCATGGCGCGGGGCCGGCCCGCGCCATGGCGTCAGATCAGCCGGCGGCTGTTGCTGGAAAACTGCGCGGCGAGAAAATCCATCTGGTCAGCGCGGATGCGCCGCGAATTGATCAGCGCCAGGTATTCCGCGTTATTGGGTCGGTAAGGCAAGGCCACCAGCTCCCAGCCAATATCCTCGAGCAGTCGATTGCCCTTGAACTGGTTGCAGCGGCGGCAGGCGGCAACCACGTTCTGCCAGCGGTCGCGGCCACCGCGCGATAACGGCACCACATGGTCACGGGTGAGCTCGCTGGCGGCGAACTGGCGTGAACAATACAGACAGTGAAACCGGTCCCGGGCAAAGAGCGCCGGATTGGTCAGCGGATAGTTGGTTCGTGGCCGTGCCATCTGACCACCGCCGCAGGCGATAATGCTGGGCAGTTCGATCACCGAGCGCTTCCCGGTCGCACGGCTCAAACCGCCGTGAACCTTCTGCACGATATCGCCCAGCGACCAGGCCACGAGATCGCGTGCGTAAAGGCAAACCGCCTCCTGCCAGTTGAGCCACTCGATCGGCAGACCCGCGATATTCAACCGCAGTATTTTCGGCTGCCGGTCCGCCATCACGAATTCCGGCACGAGATTCATGTCGCCTCGCGCACCGGCGAGCGCCGCACCAGAAACCCGTCCCCGATGCCGCACCGCACGACAAGCGATGCTGTCCTGCCGGACGGCACGCCATTCGCGAACAGCCTCGCTGACATCGACCACGCGCTGAAGTCGGCACCCTCCGCCAGTTGACGCAAACCGTGCCTTATCATAGGGAACCGCAAGGCGCTGTCAATACAGCAGCCAGTGCGGCGCCCGGCAGGATCGGCCGCAAAGGAAACACGAACGCCACCAAAGAAAAACGCCCTTTTGCTGGAGAAACAAAAGGACGCCAAAGGCATTAAGAAATGGAAGAACTGAACGCATTGCCAGATCAAGAACAACGCGGGGAATATCCTGCGACTTCCCTGTCCCCGCCTGAAGACATCCTTTCCAGGCTCCGGGCTCCCTCGGCGGCAGAACACTCCTGCGTTCTGATCCCCCGCACCAGCCAATCCATGCCGGTCGCCCGTCCCTCCGCAACATCCCTGCTCTCTGGCGATCGATCCCTGCGCCAGAGCAACATCCGTATTCCGCGTGTCCTTGCGAGCGGTATCATGCGGCGCAGCCCGGGTAACGCCCAGTCCGAAAACACCTCAGCCTTCTGTAGGATATATCGCACACGCACACCACGTTGACCCCCCTTGAGGGCTCGGTTAGGGTGCTCGCTGGATCAATTGAAACCGGGATAATCCTTTGGCAACCAGAAAGAAAGCGCCGGATTTTGAAGCGAATCTCTCTCAACTTGAAGCCATCGTCGCCATGCTGGAAGAGGGCAAACTCAGCCTGGATGAGGCGCTGGGCCGCTTCGAGCAAGGCGTTCGCATCACCCGGCAATGCCAGCAAGCACTGCGCGAAGCCGAGCAGCGGGTGCTATTACTCACCCAAGCCGACGCGGGTGAAGACCCAACGGCAACTATCTTTCCCCTCTCCTCCGGAGAGGCTGACGACGAGTGACCGGCACGCTGACCGACTTCCTCTCCGCATGCCGCACGCGGCTGGAACCACGCCTCGCTGCCGCCCTGGCCACTGACCGTGCCCTGACCTCGGCTCCAGATGCCAACCCGCCTCCGCTGATTGCCGCCATGGAACACAGCCTACTGGGCGGCGGCAAACGCCTTCGCCCCTGCCTCGCCTATGCCGCGGCCGCGGCCGCTGGAGCACCCTCTGCCGCCACCGATCAGGTTGCGGTGGCAGTGGAACTGCTGCACACCTATTCGCTGATCCACGATGACCTGCCTGCCATGGACGACGACGACCTGCGCCGCGGCCGCCCCACCTGCCATCGCGTGTTTGGCGAGGCGATGGCGATCCTGGCCGGCGACGCCCTCCAGGCGCTCGCATTCACCCAACTGAGCGCCATCGATTCATTGCCGGCGCGCACAACCCTGCGCCTGATCCAGCGTCTGGCGCAGGCCGCCGGCGCACAGGGCATGGTGCTGGGACAGGCCATGGATCTGCAGGCCACGGGGAAAACGCTGGACCGACACACCCTGGAAATCATGCACCGCCGCAAGACTGGCGACCTGATTGTCGCCAGCGTGGTCATGGGCGCCATTTCGGCCGGCACGGACGATACCGCCCTGCTCGCTGCCCTCGATGACTACGGACACCAGCTGGGACTTGCCTTTCAGGTGCGCGACGACCTCCTCGACGCGGAGGAGACCACCGCGACGCTGGGCAAGCACAGCGGCGCCGACCAACGCCTGCACAAAGCTACCTTCGTCACACTGCTGGGCCCCGATGAAGCGCGCGCCAGCTTGCGTGAACTGCATGCGCGCAGCCTGGCCGCGATCGCCCACCTCGACGCCCGCGCCGAGCCCCTGCGTCAGCTCGCCGACTATGCAGTGGTCCGGCGCGACTGATGCTGACGCGGGCATTTGCGGTAGAATTCCCGCCCCCGCCACCCCCTCCGGCCATGGCACTCAGCTTCACCGACATCCCCCTGACTCGCCCGGCAACGCCCCTGCTCGACAGCATCGCGAGTCCGGCAGCGCTGCGCCCCTTGGGGCTCGACGAGCTGGAACGGCTCGCCGATGAACTGCGCGCCTATCTGCTCTACGCCATCGGCCAGACCGGCGGCCATTTTGGCGCCGGCCTCGGCGTGATCGAGCTGACCATCGCGCTGCACCACGTCTTCGACACCCCCGACGACCGCCTGGTATGGGATGTGGGCCACCAGACCTACCCGCACAAAATCCTCACCGGGCGCCGCGAAGAAATTCTGAGCGTGCGCCGCGGTGGCAGCATCGCGGGTTTTCCCAAACGCAGTGAAAGCGAATACGACACCTTCGGCGTTGGTCATTCCAGCACCTCGATCAGCGCCGCCCTGGGCATGGCGCTTGCCGCGCGCCTGACGGGCAGCGGCCGGCGCGCCGTCGCCGTGATCGGCGACGGCGCCATGACCGCGGGCATGGCTTTCGAGGCCCTGAATCACAGCGCTCACCTGGACCTCGACCTCTTGGTGGTGCTGAACGACAACCAGATGTCCATTTCTCGCAATGTGGGCGGGCTCTCGACCTATTTTTCCAAGCTGTGGTCGAGCCGGCTCTACAATTGGGTGCGCGAGGCCGGCAAGCGGGTACTGAAAGCCTTCCCCTCCACCGCGACCCTGGTGCGCAAGACCGAAGAGCTGATGAAAGCCCTGGTCGCGCCCGGCATTGTGTTCGAAGAACTCGGCTTCACCTATATCGGCCCCATCGACGGCCACAATCTGCCGCTGCTGGTGAACACCCTGACCAACCTCAAACTGGTGACGGGTCCGGTGCTGCTCCATGTCGCCACCGTCAAGGGCAAGGGGTTTCTGCCCGCCGAGGCAGACCCCATCGGCTACCACGCCCTGACCAAGATCGAACCGACCGCGCCGCCGGTCTCACCGACGCCCCGCAAACCCAAGTACCAAGATCTGTTCGGCACCTGGCTGTGCGACATGGCCAGCGCGGAACCGCGCCTGGTGGGCATCACCCCGGCAATGACCGAAGGCTCGGGGATGGTCGAATTCGCCCGGCGCTTTCCCGAGCGTTTTCAGGATGTTGCGATCGCCGAGCAGCACGCCGTCACGCTGGCCGCCGGCCTCGCCTGCGAAGGGATGAAACCCGTGGTGGCGATCTACTCCACGTTTTTGCAGCGCGCCTACGACCAGCTGATCCACGACGTCGCCTTGCAGAATCTCGACGTGCTGTTCGCCATCGACCGCGCCGGGTTGGTGGGTGAAGACGGTCCCACCCATGCCGGCAGCTTCGACCTGAGCTATCTGCGCTGCATTCCCAATCTGGTGGTGATGGCCCCGTCCGACGAAAACGAGACCCGGCAACTGCTCAACACCGGCTTCCGGCATCCGGGTCCGGCGGCGGTGCGCTATCCGCGCGGGACCGGCCCGGGCGTCGCCGTCGACCCAAGTCTGGCGCCGCTGCCCATCGGTCGCGGCCGGGTGTGCCGCAGCGGGCACGCCATCGCATTGCTCAACTTCGGCGCCCTGCTGCCCACCGTGCTGGCGGCGGCGGAGCGCTTGAATGCCAGCGTCGCGGACATGCGTTTCGTGAAGCCGCTGGATGTCGATCTGATTGCGCAACTGGCGGACGCACACCAGTTGCTGGTCACCGTGGAAGACAACGTCATCGCCGGTGGCGCCGGGACCGGTGTCGCCGAGTATCTGGCCGCTTGCGGCCGCACCAGCCCCATCCTGTATCTGGGGCTGCCCGACGCCTTCATCGAGCACCACACCCGGAGCGCGCAGTTGGTGCAGGTGGGACTGGATGCCGAAGGCATCTGTCGCGCGGCAGGCGCGCGCGCCGCCGCGCTCGGTATCGCGATTGCACAGCCAGTGGCCCTGGCCACGCGCGGCTGAATCATTCGCGTCCGAACGGCGGCAACGCCGCCAGCAGTTCACGTCCGTAACTTTTCGAGATCAGCCGTCGGTCCAGGATCGTGATGCGGCCGCTGTCTTCGTCCGTGCGCAGCAGACGCCCACAGGCTTGCACCAGACGCAGGCAGGCATCCGCGAGCGACAGCGTGCGAAAGGCGTTGCCGCCGCCGGCCTGGATCCACTCCGCGCGAGCCTCCTGTACCGGATCGTCGGGCACCGCGAACGGCAGTTTGGCGATGATCACATGACGACAATAGTCGCCCGGCAGATCGATACCCTCGGCAAAGCTCGCCAGGCCGAAGATCACGCTGTGCTCGCCGCCATCGATGCGCGCCCGGTGACGGGCGATGATCTCCGCCACCGGCAGTTCGCCTTGCACCAGCAGTCGCTCCGCCAGCGCCGCGGGCAAGGCCTCGCGCACCCGCTCCAGTTGCTGCCGCGAGGCGAACAGCACCAGGCTGCCGCCGGACTCCACGCCCAGCAACGCCGGCAACTGGGCGCTCACCGCGGCGGTATGGGCTTCGTTGTCGCCGCCCTCGACAGCACCAGCCGGGATGGCCAGTACCGCGCGGCGCCGATAATCGAAGCCGCCCGCCAGCGCATGGGTGGCACTGCCTTCGGGGATGCCCGTATCCAGCCGCAGACGGTCGAAACTACCCAGCGAACGCAGGGTGGCTGAGGTCAGCACCGCCGCGTGGCAGCGCGACCAGAGTTGCGCGGCGAGCGTATGACCGGCGCTGACCGGCGCGATGACGACACGCAACTCGCCATTCGCCTCGCGCGCCACCCAGCGCGCCAGCGGCGGGGCAGCGGGCAGATCGGGTTCGGCCATGGCCCGCCACAGTCGCGCGATGCCCTCGGCGCGACCGAGCCACTGACCGACCGCCTGGAAATGCGCTTCCAGTTCCGGCCGGGGCAACGGAAACTCGGTTTTTTCGAGCGCCGCCTCCAAGCCCTCGCGGCAGCGCTCCAGGTTTTGTACGAGGCTGCCGAAGCACGCCGCCAGCTCGCCGCTGGGGACGCGCAGTGAGTCCGGTACCAGGCCGCTGGCAAAGCGGTGGCGGGAATTCCCGGCATCCGCCAACAGCAGTGCGAGCAGGGGCATGATCTGCCGCAACAGCAGCGCCGCGGCGGCGGCCGGGGCCACCAATGCCTGCGCGCGCGCCGCCTCGTCCGGCGCCACCGCCAGGCGGGCGGCGTTGCGCACACTCTGGGTCTCCAGCCGCTCCAGCCAGTCGCCGGTGGCCTCCAGTCCGCATTGAGCGCCGAAGTGCGCGAGCGCCGTGTCCCCGAGCCGGTGGGCTTCGTCGAACACATAGATGGTTTCTTCGGGCGCCGGCAATACCACGCCGCCGCCCAGCGCCAGATCCGCCATCACCAGATCCTGATTGGCGACGATGCAATCCGCCGCATCCACCGTCGAGCGGGCACGGTAATAACAGCAGGTGGCAATCAGGCGGCAGCGCCGGCCGCCGCACTGGCGACCATCGATGGAGAGCGCCCGCCACAGGGAATCGGGCAGGGTTTGCTCCCAGCGGTCGCGATCGCCGTCCCATTCGCCTTCACGCCAGGCGCGGCCCAGCGCCTCGATCCGCCGTTCGTCGCCGGCGCCCGGCACGAAGGCGAGCTCATCCTCGAACAGAAATTGCCCGCCGCGCGCCTGGCTGGTCTGGGCCTCGCACTGCTCGAGCCGCAGCGGACACAGATAGCGGCCGCGACCCTTGGCAAGCGCAAACTGATATTCCCAGCCGGTCGCCGCCAGCAGATCGGGGATGTCGCGGTCCACCAGTTGCGCCTGCAGCGCCACGGTGCCGGTGGCGATCACCAGCTTCTTGCCCTGCGCGCGCGCCAGCGGCAGCGCCGCGAGCAGGTAGGCGAGCGTCTTGCCGGTGCCGGTGCCCGCCTCGACAGCGCACACGCGCGCTTCGGGCTCCGGATTGTCCTCGCGTGCATCCAGAAAGCCCGCGATGGCCGCGATCATCTGGCGCTGCCCGGCGCGTGGGCGCAGCCCGCGCCGGGCGAGAAAGGCGCGATAGCCCGCCTGGATCTGTTCCTTGAGCTCGGCGGCGAGCGCCATGTCAGGTGTCGAGCTCCAGGCGTCGGCGCAGGGGATTGGCGTACATGGCCAGGAAAATGTCGCTTTCGGCCTCGGGCACGTCGGCCAGACGGGCGTGAAACTGCTGCGTGGAAGCCGCCCAGTCGGCCTGTTCCAGCGCCGCGCGCAGAGCGTCCGCGCGCGGATCCGCTCCGTACAACAGGGAGTAGGCGGCGAAATTGGTCGCACGGAGCCGGTATTCACGCAGAATCTCGCGATCAATCACGGCCGCCGCCGCCTCGGCGCTGGGCAGTCCCGACGGCAGGGGCGCGCCGAAGGCCACGTGCACCGCGCCCTTGTCGCCCATGATGCCGCGATAAATGCTCTGGAGATCTTCGTGGGCACCTTTGCGGTACTCGCCCTGGCTACGGATCGCATGCAGTTCACTCGCCTTGTCGCGGTCGCAGGGATCGAATTCGTAGCTGATCGCCACAGGCACCAGACGGAGTTCGTCGAGCGCCTGGGTCACGTCCTGCGCTGGCGCCCGGCTCAGGGCAAGCATTTTCAGGATGGCGGTCTCGGTGGCGTCGATGCCGTCCTTGGCGCGACCTTCGCGCTGCGCGATCCACACGGAACAACCCTCGGTGAGCACCGAATGGCGGATATAGGCCGACAACTGCTGGAAGGCAGCGAGCGTTTCGCGCCGGCCCTGGAGCGCCCGCTTGACGATGAAACTCTTGTTGATACGCATCAGGTCGCTGGCAAAGGGCTTGGTCAGCAGGTTATCGCCGATGGCGATACGCACCGTATCCATGCCGTTTCCATACAGCATGAGGTTGACCAGCGCCGGGTCCATGGCAATGTCGCGGTGATTGCTGATGTAGACATGGGCGCGGGTCCGATCCAGCCGCTCCAGCCCACTGACCGTCAGCGTGGTCGCGACTTTCTGCATATGGGGTCGCAAGTGGCGCTCGATGAGGCGCTGGAAATCTTCCACCGTATGGACACCGCGCAACACCCGACCGATTGCCAGACGCACCAGGGCGCGCGCCAGCGGCGGGCAGCAGCGTCCGAGCCGGGGCAGTCGCATTTGCACCAGCACGCTGGCGAACTCCGGATCGCGGCGCAGACGCGCCAGCACAGCCGGCACTTCGTCGTCCCGGTAGGGCCGGATATCGGCGAAGGGGTCCGCGTTGACGGCCACGGGCCGGTCCGCGGCCATTCAGACACCCCGGTTGGGCGTATGCCAGGGCACTTCCCGGGCGTATTTGTCCACCAGATCGACCACGTCCAGCACCAGCGCGAACAGCGCCATGCGGATCAGCAGACCGTTGTCGGTCTGGCGAAAAATGGCCAGGTTCGGGTTCTGATCGAGATCGCGGTCAAGCTCATTGGCCTCGGCGCGGGAATCCCGCGGCAGCGGGTGCATGATGACGGTGTTGGGTTCGCAGTGCTGGGTATAGATCGCCTGGTTGAGGCGCAGGCGACCGCGGTAGCTGTCGGCCTGCTCCCGATCGGGAAAGCGTTCCTCCTGAATCCGGGTGGAGTAGACGATATCGACATGGGCGATGCTCGCCTCGAGGTTCTCCGATTCATCCACCCGCTGGCCGGAAGCCCGCAGCTCGTCGACCAGTGGCGGCGGCATGCGCAGTTCCGGCGGCGACACCAACACCACATGGACGCGCTCGAACAGCCGCAGCAGCTTGCTCAGGGAGTGCACGGTGCGGCCATACTTGAGGTCGCCGACCATGGTGATGCGCAGGCCGTCGATACCGCGACCACGACCGGCCATCTCTTTCTCGATGGTGTAGAGATCGAGCAGCGCCTGACTCGGATGCTCGTTGCTGCCGTCGCCGCCGTTCAGCACCGGCACCCGGCTGGCGGCAGCGAATTCCGCCACCGAACCCGCCAATGGGTGGCGCATGCAGATCACATCGCTGAAACCGGACAGCACGCGCGCGGTGTCCTGCAGCGACTCGCCCTTGACCAGGGACAGGCTGTCCATCCCCACCGACTCCCGCACCTCGCCGCCCAGCAGATTGAAGGCGGAGCCGAAGCTGATGCGGGTGCGGGTGCTGGCCTCGAAAAACATGTTGCCGAGAATCGCGCCCTCGAGCACACGCGTGGCGCGCCGGCGCTGGGCGTAGGGCTCCATTCGATCCGCGATACGGAATATCCGCTGGATGTCGTCGCGCTCGAACTGCGCGACGGAAAGGATATGGGAACCCCTGAATTTCACACACATCCCCCGCTGAAACCGCCGGGATTCTAGCGGCTTTGTCTGGCCTCAACCAGCGTCGCCGAGTCCGTGGCGCCCGGCAACCGTCGCGCCCCAGGCCTGCAATTCCGCCAGCAAGGTGCGCCGCGCGGGATCGGCCGGTTGCTGCTCCAGCCGCGCCAATTCGGCGCGAAACGCCCTGAGCCCGAGATAACCCGACGCCGGGTCGGTCAGGCGCCAGCGGCAGAAATCACGCCAGGTTTCCTGCTCGCCGGGGGTCAGCGTCTCGGGGAAATGCCGCGCGCGGTAGCGAAACAACAGTTCCCGGTAGCGCGGATCGCGAAACGCCAAGCGTGCCGGATCCAGCTCCGCCCCGCGACCCGCGCGCACCTCGGACAGCAAGCCGCGTTCATCGTCAGGGAGAAATCCTGCGTAGAGCGCGGTTTCGGCATCCACGGGTGCCGGCATGGCCCGTGTCGCGAACACCTGCGCCAACTTGGCGCTCAGATCGACCGCCAGCAACTTGTGCCAGTTGGCCTCGCAGCGCTCCAGATCGATGCCCAGTCGGCGCGCGGCGTTCGCATCCAGCAATTTCGGCGTCGCCACCACCGGGCAGCGATTGAGGTGGATCGCCTTGAGCGGCAGACGCTGGATTCCCTCCGCAAGATCGCCCGCCGGCGTGAATACCCGCGCGCGGATCGCCTCCGCATCCAGCGCGATGAGCGCATCGGCGTCGCCCAGGAGATCGAAGCAGATCACGGCATTGGCATTGCCCGGCTGCCGGGCCAGCGGCAGCACGAGGGCGGTATAACCGTGCTCCCGAGGCAAGCGGCCGGACACATGCAACACCGGCCGCCGCCGGGCGGGATCGAGCAACGCCAGCAACTGGCGCTTTTGCCGGTATTCGTAAACGTAGCGATACAGATCGGGCTGGCTGTCCCGCACCCTGCGCGCCAGCGCGATGGTGGCCAGCACATCGGCCAGCGCATCGTGGGCATTGTCGTGGACGATTCCGTTCGCAGCGGCCAGGTCTTCCAGCCGGAAACTGGGGTTGCCGTCGTCCCGGTCGGGCCAGTTGATTCCCTCCGGTCGCAGCGCTCGCGCCAGGCGCAGCATGTCGATGATGTCCCAGCGGGAGTTGCCTCCGCGCCACTCCCGCTCGTAGGGATCGTAAAAATTTCTATAGAGCAGAAAGCGCGTGAACTCGTCGTCAAAGCGCAGGCTGTTGTAGCCGACGCCGCAGGTGCCCGGTGCCCCGAGCTCGGCGCCAAGGCGGGCGGCGAATTCCGGCTCCGCGACGCCTGCGCGCGCGGCCCTTTGTGGGGTAATTCCGGTCAGCAGACAGGCTGCGGGCTGGGGCAGCAGATCCGGATCCGGCTGGCAGTGCAGGCGCAGTGGGGTGCCGATCAACTCAAGGTTCTCGTCGGTACGCACACCGGCAAATTGCAGCGGCCGATCCCGCGCCGGATCAATGCCGCTGGTCTCGTAATCGTGCCAGTAGAGGGTCGCCATCCTCAGCTCCATCCGACGTCCTGTTCGAGATGCGCTCGCAGGGCGGATTCAGATATGAAAACGGCGCCCGCGGGCGCCGTTTTTACTCATGTCACAGCATGACGCCATTACTTGGGCACGACCTCGGAATAGCTCAGCTCCCCGATCACGCGACGGTTTTTCGCGCGGCCCTCGGCAGTCGCGTTGTCGGCAACCGGACGGCTCTCGCCGTAGCCGACCGTGGCGATGCGGTTAGCCGGGATGCCATAGTCCTTGGCCAGCTTTGCCTTGACCGCGTTTACGCGACGCAGCGAGAGGCTTTGGTTGTAGGCATCACTGCCCACGGCGTCGGTGTGGCCTTCCAGTACCAGCTCAATGTCGTCATGGGCTTTCATCGCGTTGGCGACGGCTTGCAGCTCGTCACCGTAGATCGCGCGAACGTCCGCCTTGTTGAAGTCGAACAGCACATTCAGCTTGACGGTGATGGTGCGCTTCTCGGGAGCCGCGGCCGGTGGCGGCGCCACCGCTGCCTTGACGGCAGGCGCCGGAGCCGGTGCGGCTTGGGTAACCGGCGCTGCTTTCGGCCCGTTGAAATAATAGTTCACCGCCAGATTCACGGCGCCATCAACCGCCTTGTTTTCGTTATCGCGCACCTTGTAGAGACCACGTACATCGCCGCGGAACTCAAAGTGGTCGGAGATCATTTTGGAAAGGCCCAAACCGGCGCCCACCTGCCAGCTGTGCTCGTCCTTGCCCTCGTTGAGATAGGTCAGGCCGCGACCGGCGTCCTGCTTGTTGAGATCGAAATAGCTCACGCCGGCAACCCAATACGGCCGCCATGCGGTGCTGTCGGGATTCGCCTCTCCGAACCAGTAGTACATATCGAGTTTACCGACATCGAGACGTTCGCCGGCGACATCTCTGCCGAGACCTGCTTCCAGCGCCCAGTCGTTGAAAAACCGATAACCCAGATTGATGCTGCCGACAGCCGACTGCTGAGCGCCGCCCACGAAACGTGTGCTGTCCAGTTGGTAACCGGTCAGCGAACCACCGACGTAGGGCCCTTCGTTGGCTTGTACTTGTGCAGCAAGACCAGCAGTCAGAGCCACGGCCCCCGCCATAGCAACCAATGTGTTTCTCATTACGACTTCCTCCAGTTAAATTCGATTCCTTGAACCCGGCCCAAGCGAACCCGACGCGGGCTTCAAGCCATGCTAGCCGTTTGACCTCCAAAGTCAATTCACGGCCAAACAAGCATGGGGGCGGAATGGTAGCGTAAAACACGACACAAATCATCTAACCACATGATTTGTTTTAATCATTGCCTCGCTCCGCATTGAGCCCGGCAACACCACATCAGTGCAGTTCGCTCTGGCGGCGGCATTCTTGAATCCAGCCCGCACGCCCTATGCGGCCCCTGTCACAGATTTTCTAACCGACTGAAAGCCGCCGCGCTTCGATCACTCCCTGCCAATATTGCGGTCCCGTGATGTGAACGGATTCGCCACGGCTGTCCACGGCGACCGTCACCGGCATGTCGCGCACTTCGAATTCATAGATGGCCTCCATGCCCAATTCCGGAAATGCCACCACGCGCGCCGCAGTGATCGCCTTCGACACCAGGTAGGCCGCGCCGCCGACCGCCATGAGGTACACCGCGCGATTGTCCCGGATCGCCGCAATCGCGGTGGGCCCGCGCTCGGATTTGCCGACCATGCCCAGCAATCCGGTCTGCTCCAGCATCATGCGTGTGAATTTGTCCATGCGGGTCGCGGTGGTGGGGCCGGCGGGGCCGACCACTTCATCGCCCACCGGGTCCACCGGGCCGACGTAATAGATGAAGCGCCCGCGAAAATCGACCGGCAGGGATTCACCCGCCGCCAGCAGGTCGGCGATTTTCTTGTGGGCCGCGTCACGCCCGGTGAGCAGTTTTCCGGACAACAATACGGTGTCGCCGGGCTGCCAGCTCTGCACGTCTTCGGCGGTAATTCGATCGAGATCGACGCGACGCACATTCGCGCCCACTTCCCAGGCCACCTCCGGCCAGTCTTCCATCCGCGGCGGCTGGAGCCGGGCGGGACCCGAGCCGTCGAGCACGAAATGGGTGTGGCGGGTGGCGGCACAGTTGGGAATCACTGCCACCGCCTTGTTGGCGGCATGGGTCGGATAGTCCTTCACCTTGACATCCAGCACTGTGGTCAGCCCACCGAGACCCTGGGCACCGATGCCGAGAGCGTTCACCTTGTCCATCAGCTCGAGCCGCAGGGCCTCGGCGCGGTTACGGGCACCGCGCACGCGCAGTTCCTGGATGTCGATGGGATCGAGCAGTGCTTCCTTGGCGAGCAGCATCGCTTTCTCCGCAGTACCGCCGATGCCGATGCCGAGCATGCCGGGCGGACACCAGCCAGCGCCCATTTTCGGCACCTGCTCCAGCACCCAGTCCACTACCGAATCCGAGGGATTGAGCATCGCAAACTTGGCTTTGGCCTCGGAGCCGCCGCCCTTGGCGGCGACATGGACTTCGAGCGCATCGCCGGGCACCAGCTCGCAATGGATCACCGCGGGCGTGTTGTCACCGGTGTTGCGGCGCGCGCCGTCGGGATCCGCCAGGATCGACGCGCGCAGCACATTGTCCGGATTCAGATAGGCTCTGCGCACGCCTTCGTTCACCATGTCGGCGACGGACAGCTCGGCGTCCCAGCGCAGGTTCATCCCTACCTTCAGAAACACGGTCACGATGCCGGTGTCCTGGCAGATCGGGCGATGGCCGAGCGCGCACATGCGCGAATTGACCAGAATCTGCGCCAGCGCATCCCGCGCCGCCGGCGCTTCCTCGCGCTGATAAGCGGCATACATCGCCTGAATGAAATCGACGGGGTGGTAATAGGAAATGAACTGGAGGGCATCGGCGATGCTGGTGATGAGGTCGTCCTGACGGATGATGGTCATCGATAACTCCTCACGTTGTTCCGGGTCATCCCGGTGTGCATGGTTGCGGGTCGTCCCAGGGTAAAAGAGACGGCAGGGTGGTGAATCCGTGGCCACCGGTCAGGCACCGACCCGGCCGGTGTGGGTCGAGCGGATGCGGGGTTCAGGGGGTTGCGAGCTGCTCCCGCATGGCCCGCAGTTGCAGATTGGTCTCGCGGCGAAAGGTGTCGATGGCAGCCAGTGTCTGGCGGTTGTCCGACGCGTTCTTCGCCACGCTGTCGCGCATCCCCCGTATCTGTTCGTCGAGCTTGGTGACCGCGCCGCGACTGGCCTGAACCTGGGTACGTAATTCATCCAGCCTGGCGTTGCCGGCGAGACTCTCGCGCTTGACGGCGTCGACACTGGCGGCGAGCGCCGCAAGCTGGGATTTCATGGCCGCTACCGCGGCTTGCGCCGCCGCGCCATCATTGCCGGAGCGGGCCAGCGCCTGACTGGTCTGTTTCACTTCCGCCTGGAGGCTGGCCAGGGCTTTGCCGTGCTGCTCGATGGCCGGCCGATTGCGCTCGTTGGTGATGCTCCACAGCTTCTTGATCTCGGTTCCGTTCACGCCGAGCGCCGTGTCCAGCGCCTTGAGCTGGGAGGCGAGCGTCGCGCCGGACTCGTTCAGGGATTCGCCCGTCGAATCAAGCCGCGCCTGGAGCTCGGTGAACCGGGCGGCGAGGTCGCGCTGAGCGAGACTCTGGGACCAGGAAAACCAGGCGAGCCCCACCACCAGCAACGAGAGCGACAGCGTCAACGCTTTCCAGAATCCGCCGCCGGTGGCGCCGGCCGCCGACCCGACGTCCCCACGGGGCGGCGGTGCTTCGTGGTAGCCGGAGCGCTCGTCGGGCTCCGCAAACAAGGGCTCGGCAGAGTCGAATCGCTCGTCATTCATGCGCGCACTTCCGTTACCCGTCAGGAGCGCCGATTATACGCCGGGCGCAAAAAAGCCGGCCTGTTGTGGCCGGCTTTTTTGGCTTACCCGGAGTGTGGATTTTCAGAGGAAGTGCAGCAGACCCGCCAACACCACCGTCAACCCGATGCTGCTATGGATCACGCCCTTCACCGTGGTCATGGGGCCCTGCTTGCCCACCAGGGCGTTGATTTCCAGCGCAGCAATGACAATCAGCGCCAGGATCAGGCCCAAAACACTGGCGCCCTCATTGATCAACGGATAGGTGCTTGGTCCCACCATATGCTTGGAACCAAGCATGCCCATCAGCATCGGCGCGGAAAACAGGGTATTGGTGCGCGACGCCAACAGCGCCTTGGCGCCAGCGGCCGCGGCGTCGCCGCCCTTGACGATGCCCAAGGCAATTTTCTGGTTGGGCCAGATGACCAGCCAGACATTCAGGAACATCAGTGTTCCAAGCACGGCGCCCAGCAAAACCATGCTGTTGAAACTGGCGCCGATACCCGCCCATAAAACGATACCCGTCAGGAAGGTGAACATGGCGCCCCAACGGAACCACCACAGCGCGCGCGGCGCGAGCTTCGCCTTCGCATCGCCCAGTGCCTCGGGTGTCGCTTCCTTGAAATAGGCACCCTGCACGAAATTGAAGTAGTACAGCATGCCGATCCAGGTGATCCCGAACAGCACATGCCCCCAGCGAAACAGAAAGTTCACGAAATTCATCAGTTCCATGTTGCCACCTTGTTGTTGCTTGAGTTGTTGTTGCTTGAGTTGTTGCGTGAGTCCTTGAAACAAAACCGGCCAGACGGCACGGGCGCGAATTGACCGACGTCTTGCCTCCCCGGGGCGCCGAGCCAATTCTAGTCAGAAAATCCGCCGGTAAACACCTCATACCGACCCAACCGGGCTTGATTCGGACAAAAAAAACCCCGCGCCGAAGCGCGGGGTTTACGACTTGCGGGCAAGTCGGCGACCGGGGACGACCTTACATCATGCCGCCCATGCCACCCATACCGCCCATGCCGCCCATACCGCCCATATCGGGCATGCCGCCGCCGGCTTTGTCTTCGACAACTTCCGACACCATGGCTTCGGTGGTGATCATGAGGCCCGCGATGGAAGCCGCGCCCTGGAGCGCCGTGCGGGTGACCTTGGCGGGATCCAGGATACCCATGGCTACCATGTCACCGTACTCGCCGGTGGCGGCGTTGTAGCCAAAGTTGCCCTTGCCCTGCTTGATCTTGTCGACTACCACCGAGGCTTCCGCACCGGCGTTCGCGACGATCTGGCGCAGCGGCGATTCCATGGCGCGGATGGCGATGCCGATACCCACGGTCTGGTCGTCGTTGTCGCCCTTGAGGTTGGCAATGGCCTGCACGACACGGATCAGTGCCACGCCGCCACCCGCCACCACGCCTTCTTCAACCGCGGCGCGGGTGGAGTGCAGTGCGTCTTCGACGCGGGCTTTCTTCTCTTTCATTTCCACTTCAGTCGCCGCGCCGACTTTGATGACGGCAACACCGCCGGCCAGCTTGGCCAGGCGTTCTTGCAGTTTTTCACGGTCGTAATCGGAACTGGTGTCCTCGATCTCGGCGCGGATCTGCTTGATACGCCCCTTGATGTCGTCCTGGGAACCGGCACCATCGACAATGGTGGTGTTTTCCTTGGTCATGCTGATGCGCTTGGCCTGGCCAAGGTGCTCCAGCGTGGCGGCGTCGAGGCTCAGACCGACTTCTTCGGAAATCACCGTGCCGCCGGTCAGTACCGCGATGTCCTGCAGCATGGCCTTGCGACGGTCGCCAAAGCCGGGCGCCTTGCAGGCCGCAACCTTGACGATACCGCGGATGTTGTTGACGACCAGGGTCGCCAGGGCTTCGCCCTCGACATCTTCCGCGACCACGACCAGGGGCTTGCCGGATTTGGCAACGCCTTCCAGCAGCGGCAGCATGTCACGGATGTTGGAGATCTTGGTATCGGCCAGCAGGATGTAGGGAGAATCGAGCTCGACGCTCATGCTCTCCTGGGTATTGATGAAGTAAGGCGACAGATAGCCGCGATCGAACTGCATGCCCTCGACGATTTCCAGCGCGTTCTCGAGGCCGGAACCTTCTTCCACCGTGATCACGCCTTCCTTGCCGACCTTGTCCATGGACTCGGCGATGATCCTGCCGATCTCTTCGTCGCTGTTGGCGGAAATGGTGCCCACCTGGGCGATTTCCTTGGTGTCCTTGCAGGGCTTGGCCAGCTTGCCGATCTCGATCACCGCTGCCGCCACGGCCTTGTCGATGCCGCGCTTGAGATCCATGGGATTCATGCCGGCAGCTACGGATTTCAGGCCTTCGTTGAGAATCGATTGCGCCAATACCGTCGCGGTGGTGGTGCCGTCGCCCGCTTCGTCGGAAGACTTGCTCGCGACTTCCTTGACCATCTGCGCGCCCATGTTCTCGAACTTGTCCTTGAGTTCGATTTCCTTGGCGACGGAAACGCCGTCCTTGGTGACGGTCGGTGCGCCGAAGGCCTTGTCGAGCACCACATTGCGGCCTTTGGGCCCGAGGGTGACGCGTACCGCATCGGCCAGCACATTGACCCCGGCCAGCATTTTTCTGCGGGCGGAGTCGCCAAATTTCACTTCTTTAGCAGCCATGATCTTGTCCTTCTCCAATAGTCAATGTTGAATCAGCGCGGACGCCTGGTTCAGTCGGTGATGACGCCGAAGATGTCGCTTTCGCGCATGACGATCAGCTCGCTGCCGTCGGTGTCTTCAACCGTATTGCCGGCATAGGTTCCGAAAATCACCTTGTCGCCAACTTTCACATCCAGGGGGCGGACATCGCCTTTGTCATTGACGGTGCCGATGCCGACAGCAATCACTTCACCGCGATTGGGCTTCTCTTTGGCGGAACCCGGCAGCAGGATGCCACCAGCGGTTTTCTCTTCCTCTGCCTTGCGACGTACGACCACGCGGTCGTGTAGGGGACGAATTTTCATTGCGGCTTCTTCTCCACTTGTCCTGAGTTATTGACCAAAAGAATCCGGGTCAGCCCGAAAACTTTGCCTGATATGGTGCCGGCCGGAAGAATTACAAGAGCGGACCGTTCGATTCCCTCTGCTTTCAGCGCAGCTCTGGCAGCGCCCCCTAGATGGGGTTGGTGGTCCGGATTTCAAGCCCGGGCGCGGCGTCCGGGTCAGTCTTCGCGCTCGTACTCCCCCTCGATGACCCCGGAGTCGCGCCGCGCCGGCGCACCGCGCAGCGGTTGCGCCGAGGCCAGCAGACGCCGCACCAGCCGCGCCCGCAGCGCCGGGATCAGCGCCAGCAGCGCCAGTACGTCGGTGAGAAATCCGGGGATCAGCAACAACAGACCCGCCACCGCCAGCACCATGCCGTCCAGCACCGCCGCGGTAGGTTCCTCGCCGCGCGCCACCCGGGCACGGACCCGCGCCAGGGTCTGGAAGCCCTGCCGCTTCAGAATGGCGATACCCAGCATTGCCGAGAGCACCACCAGGCCGATCGTAAGTCCCGCGCCGATGGCGGCGCCCACGCGAATCAGCACCCAGAGTTCGAGGATGGGGAAGACCACAAACAGCAATGGGAGTAACGGCAAGGGCGATCCAGAGGAGTGAGCGCGGAGCTACGGAAGTGGGGGCGCGGGACGGACTTTGCAACCCCGGTGGCCACCCGCGACGCAATTCAGTAAGGTGGCCGCTTTGTCGCGCCCGCTGCCATGCTACCGCTCCGCCAGCGCGGGATTTTCAACCGCCGCCTCCTCATCTGTCTGTTCACCGGCTTTGCCTCCGGCCTGCCGCTCTATGTGCTGATCTCACTGGTACCGGCCTGGCTGCGCCGCGAGGACGTGGAACTGCGGGACATCGGCCTGTTCGCGCTCATCGGCTTGCCCTACGCGTGGAAGTTTGTGTGGGCACCGCTGCTCGAACGCTTCCCGCTGCCACTGCTCGGCCGCCGTCGCGGCTGGATGCTGGCGAGCCAGATCGGCACCCTCGTCGCCATCGCCGCACTGCCCCGCCTCGATCCCCACGCGCAACTCGGCATGATCGCCGCGCTGTGCGCGCTGATTGCCTTCCTGAGCGCAACCCAGGACATCGTCATCGACGCCTACCGGCGCGAACTGCTGCCGGATGCCGAACTCGGCTTGGGCAACGCCCTGCACGTCAATCTCTACCGGCTGTCCGGACTGATCCCCGGCTCGCTGGCGCTGATCCTCGCCGACCAATTGCCCTGGGGTCCGGTGTTCGCCATCACCGCCGCCTTCATGCTCGTTGCCATCGGCCTCACCCTCAGCATCGCCGAGCCGACCCACGCCGCGCCGCCGCCGGCGACATTGCGGGAATCCGTGGTGGAACCCTTCCGCGAGTTTTTCGGCCGCGACGGCACCCGCAGTGCCTTGGCGATGCTCGCCTTCCTGGTGCTCTACAAACTGGGCGACAACCTGGCCACGGCGCTCGCCACTCCGTTTTACCTCGACCTGGGTTTCACCCTGTCGCAAATCGGGATCGTGGCGAAACACGCCGCGCTCTGGCCCATGATCGTCGGCAGTCTGGCCGGCGGTCTGTTGATGCTCCGCATCGGCATCAACCGCGCCCTGTGGATCTTCGGCGCCATTCAGATTGTTTCGATTTTCGGCTTTGCGGTGCTGGCGCGGGTCGGCCATGAACTCTGGCTGCTGGCGGTCGCCATCGGCTTCGAATACCTCGGCGTGGGCCTGGGCGCCGCGGCGCTGATCGCCTTCATGGCGCGGGCCACCACGGCGCACACCGCCACCCAGCTCGCCCTGTTCACTGCGCTCGCCGCCCTGCCGCGCACCGCGATCAACGCCGGCGCGGGCTTCGTGGTCGAAGCCGTCGGCTGGGAAAACTTCTTTTATCTCTGCGCCCTGCTGTCCGTACCCGGTATGTTGCTGCTGCCCATGGTCGCGCCCTGGAACTCGCAAGACCATCTGCAACCCGAGACGGGTCGATGACCCGCCTCTACACCCGCAGCGGCGACGTCGGCGAGACCGGCCTCGCCGACGGCAGCCGGCGGCGCAAGGACGACGCCCGCATCCAGGCGCTGGGCAGCGTGGACGAGTGCAACGCGCAACTGGGTGTGCTGCTCGCAGAATTCGCACCGGACGATCCCCTGCTGACCCGGCTCGCGCCCGTGCAGCACCGGCTGTTCGACCTCGGTGCGACCCTGGCCGGCGCGCCCGCAACCCTGGCAGCGTCGGATATCGACGCGCTGGAACGGGCCATTGACGACCTTTGCGCCGCACTGCCGCCGCTGCGCCAGTTTGTGCTCCCCGGCGGCAGCAGCGCTGCGGCACTGGCCCATGTGGTGCGCGCCGTGTGCCGGCGCGCCGAGCGGGATCTGGTCGCCGCCGCGACCGCTGAAGCACTGCCGCCCGAACTCGGCCGTTACCTCAACCGGCTCTCGGACCTGCTGTTCGCCGTCGCCCGTACACTCGCGGCGCGCGCCGGCGGCGATGTGGTGTGGCAGCCGCGCAACGGGCGCTGACCAGCCCACCTGACTTCAGAAAATCACCAGTAACAGCGCCGCGACCACCAGCCAGCCCAGTACCGCGCGGCGGAAAATCTCATCCAGCGCGCGCACCTGGGTCGCCAGTCCCGCTTCCGGCGTCAGGCCCTCGGGCAGCGGTTCGAACGCGGCCTCGACATAGGCTCCCGCCACCCGGGCCGCATTGGTACCCGTCAACAGCGATTCCGCCCAGACGCCCATCCCGCGCCCCGGATGCCCGCTCAGCACCACCACGAAACCAAAGGCGCGCAGCGCCGGCCACTCAAGCCACGCCAGCAGCCGCGCGGCGCCCGCGCTGCTCGTCGCAACGCGCTCCAGGCAGCGATAGGCCAGCGCGCCGGGCGCGCCCAGCAGCGCAAACCAGAACAGCACGGCGAACCACTCGCGCAAAAAGCGCAACGCCAGCTTTTCCCGGGTGGCCGCACGCAGCCCGGCGGGATCCTGGATTTCACCGGCGGTTTCATGATCGGCGAGATCGTCAAGACGATGCAGCGCACCCTGAAGGTCGCCGCGCCCACTGTCCTCGGCGAGCGCCGCGAGCGTTGGCCGCCAGTCGGTGCCGCCCAGGCAATTCGCCAGCACTGCCAGCCCGATGACAAGGCCCACCGACCCCCAGAGCCAGGCGCCGCCCAGCCACAGCAACAATGCCACCAGCACCGCGGGCACACCTGCTGCCGGCAGCCAGCGCAACGCGCCCCCGGTATCGTCCATGACGGGGTTCCAGCGCGCGGGCCAGGCCAGCGCGCCCGGCGGCCGGCGCTGGCGCCACAGCACCACGAGCAACATAACGATGAGTTTCATGGAGTTGACTCCCGTTCCAGCAGGGTACGCAGACGGCACCAGTCAAAACCCGGCCCGGGATCGGTTTTGCGCCCGGGTGCGATGTCGCAGTGGCCGACGATACGCTGCGGCGCGAGCGCCGGGTAGCGCCGCAGCAGGATCGCGGTCGTGGCGGCAAGTACCCGCATCTGCGCCTCTGTATAACCGGAAGTGTCGGTACCTTCCAGCTCGATGCCCAGCGCAAAATCGTTGCAATCGGGACGCCCGGCAAAACGCGACCGGCCGGCGTGCCAGGCACGATCGCCGAACGCCACGAACTGGGTCAGCACGCCACCGCGGTCGATCAACAGATGCGCCGACACCCGTAGTCCCGCCAGCTCGGCAAATGCCGGGTGCGCACCGCTGTCGAGCTGATTCAGAAACAATTGCGCCACTGCCGCGCCGCCAAACTGGCCCGGCGGCAACGAAATGTTGTGGATCACCAGCAGCGAGATTTCGCCGTGCGGTCGCACATCGAAATTGGGCGACGGCAGGTGACGCGCGCCCATGAGCCAACCCCGGGGATCGATTGCAGAATCCATCATGGCAACAGGAATCGCCGACACGGTTCCAGACTACGCCACGGCCCGGAGTTTGGCCATCACATACGCCCGTCGGCCGGCGCGGGGACCACGAACGGAGTCGTGATATTCAGGGCACGTCTCGACACTCAACCGCAGTCCACCGCAATGCGACTGCGCGCCTGGGCGAGCGCCCGGTCAAAGAAGTGCGCGTTATCGAGCGCGATCGCGCTCCCCTCTCGCAACGCCAGCGCCAACCGCAACCGCGGCAACTGCCGCACCACGGTCCCATCCGGGTCGCCGAACACATGCGTATCGGCGGGCTGGACCACGCCCAGCAGCCGGGCCCGGCACCGATGGGCTTCAGCATCGCGAAACTCGACCCAGACCCCAGGACGCAGCGCATCGGCACGCCCCAGGTCGATTTCGTCCAGGTCCGCGGAAAAGTCGTTCGCGACCGGCGCCATGTCCCCCGGCAACGCCAACTGAAGACCGTCCACCGTAACCAGAAGTCGCGGATCGTTGAGCTCGCGGGCTTCCGCCAGGGTCAGTACCAGACTGGGTGGCACCGGGCTCGGCTGCGCATCCCCGCCCAGGCACAGGCGCAGGCCATCCAGCAGGCAGCGCGCCTCGAAGCGGTCAAACGCGATGGCATCGAGACGGGCAGCCACAGTTTCCAGCAACCGCGTGACCAACTCCTGATCAGGCTCGGCGTCCCCCATCACCCCGACCAGCTGATCCAGCAGATGAACCGCCCCGCGCCATTGCGACGACTGCTCGCCATAGGTGAACCAGGCATCAAAGAGTACGCGGCACCAGCCGTGCTCAAGCATGTCGATCAGCGCCAGCGGGTAGCGGCGCCCCTTCAGGTGGCTATCCAGAAGCCGCGCCACCCGTGCGTGCGCGGCATCGGTCCGTTCCTGGACGGAAGCTGCGCGCAAGGCGGGTTCGGCGCGCAGCTCGGCCCGCTCGCGCTCCCGATCCGCCCGCGCAACAAATTCAATCAACAGCATCGCCAACCGGCTTGTATCGGCGCGCGCTTCCGTCAACCGGCGAATCGCCGCGTCGGCGCACCGAAACAATTCCTGGTCGGCATAATCTTCCATGTGCAGGAAATCGGTCGCCGCGACGATAATTTCCTGGAGCAAACGCCGCGCCGGATGCAGCGGTTTGGCCAGGAATGTCGGATCGGCGCTCGCGAGCGCCAGCACCGGAACCTCCGCCGCCGCCAGCAACTCGCCCAGCGCCGCCGTAATCCAGGTTCCGCTTGCCATCTCGTCAAAGAGCGCGTCAACCAACTGCACCAAGTGCACCACCTCGGGATCCAGCTCCGCCACGCTGCGCCCCTTCCGCAGCAGCGCGCCTTCGAGACGTGTTCCGATGCTCACGCGTCTACTGCCCGGCGTCGGCGCCGATCCGCACACGCCATCCAGCAACGCGCAGAGTTCCGCGCCTGGCGCGGCGCCGTCGATTTCAGGCGCCGCCACTTCGGATGACACGACCCCGGACGCCGCACTGGCGCCGACCACCGCCGCCGACTCCGCAGCCGGTACGCGCCGGCTGACCCAGGTGCGGGATACGGCCAGCCCGGGTTCCATGCCGGAATGCCCGGCGGCGCCGCGCGGCGTCACGCCCAGTTCATCGAGCAACGCATCCGCCTGCGCGACGACACCGGGCAAGGTCCGCGACTGGGTTTCATGGCAGGCGCGCAGGATCGCCAACCGCGCCTGCGGCGCCAGCCCCAGACGGCCGATTTCCCGTGCCAGATGAGTGAGCATGAAATGCGGCGTCAGCGGAAACTCCCGCGGCGTCAGCGTCGCGCCACACAGGGCCTCCACGCGCCCGAGAAGCCGCCCCAGTACTTCGCGCATGGGCTCCGTCGCCGCGGCGGCCATGGAGTCGATCGCGATGATTTCCTCCAGTTCTTCGTCCGAGACCAGACCCTGCGCCGCGTCCGAGGCGCCGGCCGAGCGCTCGCCCAACGCGGTGAAAGCGCTGTCGACGCAGCCCAGCAGTGCGTCGGCCACGCCGCGGCGAGCGCCATGCCAAAGTCGCATCGCATCCAGATATCGCGTTTGTGCATCGGCATCCGGGGCGGCTGTGGTCAACTCGAATAAATTGTCGTTGGCACACGCCACGCAGGCCGCCATACCGCTGGCCATGAACTGCCGGGCGCGCTCCCGAAGCATGCGCAATGCAGCCTGACACCTCACGGTCATCGCGACGCTTCCAGCGCGTGGCGGATCTTGTGCTGGCCGGGCAGCCATCGGTAATTCACATGCAAACCGTTTAATAATCAAAATGTTGCGGCGATCTTTGAATATTTCGAGCAAGCCTGTCAAGGCACCTTTCCGCAGCGCTTGACCGCCCGATGCTCTGGTGAGCGCCGCAGATTGCGCTTCGCTGTCGCGGAGTCGTAGGGCGGATAAGCGCAGCGCATCCGCCAAGACTGCTCCCCGGCAAAAAACCGCAAGCCGATGCCACCCGAGCACCCATCGCCTGCCATCCCGCCGGGGGCTGATCCGCCAACCCCTGTCCGGCAGACACCTATAATGGCCCGGTTGACCCACGGACCGCGATCATGACCCTGGACCCGGAACTGCGCGCCGACCGCGACCGCCTCGTGACCCAAGCGCTGGCGGAGGACATCGGCGACGGCGACCTCACCGCGCAACTGATCCCCGCCGGCACCGCCGCGCGCGCGCGCATCATCACCCGCGAAGACGCCGTGCTGTGCGGCATTCCCTGGGCCGAGGCGGTGTTCGCCCGCCTCGACCCCGCCATCGATATCCGCTGGCTGGCCGCCGAGGGCGAGGATATCCGCGCCGACCAGACCCTGTGCGAACTCGCGGGCGACGCCCGCGCCCTGCTCACCGGCGAGCGCAGTGCGCTCAATTTTCTCCAGACCCTCTCCGGCACCGCCACCGCCGCGCGCCGCTACCGCGACCTCGCCGCCGGCACCGGCGTCACCGTTCTCGACACCCGCAAGACCATCCCCGGCCTGCGGCTGGCGCAGAAATACGCGGTGCGCGTCGGTGGCTGCCGCAATCACCGGATCGGCCTCCACGACGCCTTCCTGATCAAGGAAAACCACATCGCGGCCTGCGGCGGGATCGCCGAAGCAGTCGCCAGCGCACGCCGCATCGCGCCCGGCAAGCCGGTGGAAGTGGAGGTCGAAAACCTCGACGAGTGCCGGCAGGCGCTGGCCGCCGGCGCCGAGCGCATCATGCTCGACAACTTCACCCCGGCGGACATCGCCACCGCCGTCACCCTGCGCGGGGCGGGCACCACCGAATACGAGGTGTCCGGCAATATCGACGAGCAGTCGCTGCGCCGTTACGCGGCTGCGGGAGTGGATTTTATTTCGACCGGCGCGCTGACCAAGCACCTGAAAGCGGTCGATTTGTCGTTCCGGCTCACGCGGCAATAACGCCGCCACCCTCCGGCGCGGGGGGGGGGGGGGGGCGCCGGGCGGGGGGCCGCCCGGCCGGCGCCCCGCCGCGGGGGGGGCCCCGCCCCCCCCCCCCCCCCCGGGGCGGGGGCGCGGGCCCCCCCGCGGGGGGGGGCAACGCGCACGTCATTCCCGTGCGATCGCCATGGATGCTTGCCGCACTCGCGCTGGCCGGCGCCTTTCTTACCATCGGCCTGCACTTCATTCCCCGGCGGAAACTGTCCCAGGGCTTCGGCGTCGGCAATGGCGTGCCGTCAAACTCGGTGGCGCACGCGCTCAACGAGAGTTTCGCCATCCCGGCGACGGCCACGGGCCTCGCGCTGATGATCGTGGTGGGGCTGGTGCTGATCGGCGCCATCACCAGCCTCGACTTCATCTGGCTGCTGGCCGATGTGATGAACGCGCTGATGGCCATTCCGAACCCGATCGCGCTCGTGCTGCTCTCACCGATCATCTTCTCCCCGACGCGGGAATACCGGGCCCGGCGCCCCTGACCGAGCGTGACGCCGGCCATCCATCCAATGCCCCGCGCGCAATTTCCCGTGTACCATCCACGCAGTCTCTGCCCCCGTAGGCCGGATAAGCGCAGCGCATCCGGCAAAGAAGACAAGGAACAACCCGATGCACGCAACTCGCACCGACCACTCCCGGCCCCTCTCACTGGCGGCAACCGACCCCCAATGAAAATCGCCATCCTCGGCGCTGGCTACGTCGGCCTCAACACCGCCGCCGCGCTCGCCTACCTCGGCCACCAGGTGCTGGTCATTGACAAGGACAGGGCGCGCATCCATGGCCTCGATCACGGCTGCAACCCGCTCCACGAACCCGGCCTCGACAACCTGCTGGCCACCTGCAAGGACCGGCTCATCTTCAGCACCAACACCACGGCCGTGGCCGATGCCGACATCATCTTCATCGCCGTGGGCACCCCCGCCGCCCAGAACGGCGAAGCCCATATCGGGTTTGTCGAGGATGCCGCGCGTGAAGTGGCCGGCGAGTTGCACCCGCACCACACGCCCACCCTGGTGGTGAAATCCACCGTACCCATCGGCACCGGCCGGCGGGTCCGCCACGTGGTCGAGCGCACGCTGAAAAGCCGCGGCGTGCAGGCCAACATCAAAATCGCCGCCAACCCGGAGTTCCTGCGCGAAGGCACTGCCCTCCGCGACACCCTGTACCCGGATCGCATCGTCGTCGGCGCCGAAGACAGCGCGACCCACGCCGTCATGCGCGCCCTGTATCAGCCGCTGCTGGCGCAGGATTTCGTTCCGCCACCCGGGCTGCCCCGCCCCGACGGCTATCAGTTGCCGCCGCTGGTGACCACCGACCCCACCAGCGCCGAGATGATCAAATACGTCGCCAACGCCTTTCTGGCCGTCAAGCTCAGCTACATCAACGAAATTGCCGCGCTGTGCGAGCGCGTCGGCGCGGACGTCGGTGAAGTCGCCCATGGCATCGGACTCGACCGCCGCATCGGCCGCGACTACCTCGACGCCGGCCCCGGCTGGGGCGGGAGCTGCCTCCCCAAGGACACCTCCGCCCTGCTCGCCGTGGCCGAGGAATACGGCGACAGCCTGCTGCTGGTCGCCGCCGCCCGCGAGGTAAACCAACGCCAGCGCCAGCGCATCGTCGAAAAGCTGCAAAGCGAACTCAAGGTGCTGCGCGGCTCCACCATCGGCATCCTCGGCCTCGCCTTCAAGGAGGGCACCGGCGACCTGCGGGATTCGCCCGCACTCGACATCATCGAGCTGTTACTGGCACGAGGCGCCCATTTGCGGCTGCACGATCCCGCCGCCATCCCCGCGGCCCGCGAGCTGTTGCAGCACGATGACCTGGACTTCTACGAAGACCCCTACGCAATGGCCACGGGCGCCGATGCCCTGGTACTGGTGACGGCCTGGCCGCACTACCGCGCGCTCGATCTGCCGCGCCTGGCCCAAGCGATGCGCACACCCGTCATGGTGGATGCACGGAACCTCTACGACCCGAGCACCGCCCAGGCCGCCGGGCTGCGCTACACCGGTATCGGGCGCAGCATCCGGGCGACATCGAGCGACGGTTAGTCGGACGGGCAGAAGACGGCCGCCTCCGACATTCCAGCGTTCCCACGATCCAGCCGATGCCCGTCATTAGCGTGCCCCCAGGGACCAGGATGGTGAAATGCAGCACATCCCGGCACGCTAGTTCGGCTTGAGCACGGGATCCTGTGTACCCATTCCACAGCGCTGGCCACCTCCCGATTTTTGGGTAACGAATGGCGACAACCCGATGGGGGTACAGCGACAGCGGCACTGAAAAATATCGTAGCTGGCCCAGTTTTTTAAGGAAAGTAAACTCAGATTACAAGTGCTCCACGGCTGTCTTCGCGAAAACGTGGTCTGTCCCCTATTTCTCGTTTCTATTTCTCGTTTCTCGCGCTATTTCTCGCGATTTATCAATCTCTGATAACATCCTGCCATGGATGCAACTTGAGGAACCACCCAATGCCATCCAGTTACGCCATCGGTCAACACTTCGAGCAGTTCATCAAAAACCAGATCGCTCAAGGTCGTTACGCCAGCGCCTCGGAAGTCGTCCGCGATGCCCTGCGTCTGCTCGAAGAAGTCGAACAGCGGCGCGCCGCCGCCCTTGAAACCCTGCGCGAAGAAATCCGCAAGGGCCTTGCCAGCGGTGAGGGCAAATCCGCCGACGAGGTGCTGGCGCGGCTGGAAGGCAAATACACCCGGCTGGCGGAGCGGGGATGAAACAGGTCCGGCTCACGGCCCGGGCGGAACTCGATCTGGAAGAAGTCGGTGATTACATTGCCGCCGACAACCCTGCCCTTGCCCTGGCGTTTGTGCAGGCGATCCGTGAACACTGCGAACGGATTGCCAATGCGCCATTGGGCTATCCGACGCATCCGGAGCTCGGAGAGAATCTTCGCTCCTGCCCGCACGGGCGCTACCGGATCTTCTTCCAGCCACGGGCAGCCGACGTGTTGATCGTACGGATACTCCATGGCGCGCGAGATTTCGACACCCTTTTCCCAGACTTCCCATAGCAGCTTGTTGAAACACGTCGTGAGGTGGCCAGCTGCGAGGCGCACGGCGCGCAGCGATCGAGACCTATCAAGTCGATAGGCGAGGGAGCGAGCACCGCGCAACGAAGCAGACGGTGGTTTATCGATTCCGTTCGCAGCACGGCTATTGCTCCACCTTTTCCGCGACGCCGAAGCCCAATTGGCGCGCCAGCTCCGACTGCGCGATCTTGTCGCGCAGATCCAGCGGCGCGCGCGCCAGACCCTCGGCATAGCGCGCCCGAGCCCGGCCAATATCTCCGTTAGCCAGGTAGGCGCTCGCCTCCCAAAGGTAGTACTGCCAGCCGTCGCGGGCGTGGCGTTGCAGCCAGCCGAGCCAGTGGGCCATTACTTCTGGTGAGCGCTCCTGCCAGTAGGCGGTCCAGGCCGGCACATCGGTCGCATAGATCGGCAACGCACGCAGCACCACCATGCGCGGCGCGTAATAGGCCCATACCCGGCCGCGATAGCCATCGACCACCGCCTTGATATTGACCAGGCCCAGAACCGCGACCAGTCCGGTGACCCCCAGCAACCCCAGAGCGGTTGCGCGGCGGTGCAGCAAAGGCACGGCGGCAGTTTCGCCGCGGCCCTCCCGGTGCAGTGCGAACCCGTACACCAGCCCCAGCGCCATCGGACCGAGCGCCATGGTCGGATAGTGATACAGCGTGCCGTCGATCAGGCCGTACACGAGAATGGCGACCCACACCCCGAACACCACCAGGGGCGCCACCGGCAGCATGGCCGCGCGCCGGCGCCAGAAAAACCCCGCCAGCCACAGACACAGTCCGATCATCGCCAGCAGCAGGAGTCCACCGCCGGGCAGGCCCCAATCCAGTAACGCCTGCAACACGAAACTGTGGGGCTGGGTCGGCATCGCCGGCTTGTCGGCCAGAAAGCCGTAGTTGTCCGGACCGATGCCCAGCCAGGGCGAATCCAGAAGACGGGGCAGCACGCTCAGCCACAGCGCTACTCGGCCGCTGCTCAGGTCGTCGATATCGTCGGGCTCACCGCCGTGGAACAGAGACAGACCCAGCGCCGAACTGTCCACCCAAAAAATCTTTGAAATCAGGTAGCTTGCCAACAGGATAAAGGGCAACGCCAGCAACAGACGCCGCTTCTCCAGCGTCGCCGGGGCAAGGTAGAGCACTAGAGGCACGGCGACCAGAACAGCCAGCACGGAACCACGCCCACCGGCCCAGCAGAGCGCCGCCAGCACCAGGGTAAGTAACACAAAGCCAACACCTTGAAGCAGGCCACGGCCCGGCGCCAAACAAGGGTAAAGAGCGGCTACCGCGCCTGCGGCCAAGTAATAACCCAGATGGCGGATATGGATGAAAGGGGCGGCACCCCACACCCAGTCGTAGCCGCGCGGATCCTCGACGGCACACCAGATCCAAGCCATGGCGGCGATAGCGGCGGCCACCCCAACCAGCAGCGCCCACAGAAAGCCCGCGGCGGTGCGCTCACGGTCATAGCGCGCAACCACCAGCACCGCGGCCAACGCAGCGAAAACCGTCCACTCGAGCTGACGCAGCAGAGCTGGTGCCGGGTGGACACTGACCAGCACGCTGAACGCCCCGAGCAAAAGCCAGCATCCGAGCGACCAGACCAGCGCCCCCGGCACCGTCACGCGCGGGTCGCGGCGCGCACCCATGGCCCAAGCCAGCAGCGGCAACGGCAGCAGGACACCGAGCAGGCGCAACACCAGGGTATTGGGGCCGGACACGACCAGAAACTGCAAATAAAGAACCGCGTTGAGCAGCACAAACAAGGTCACCAGGGGGCGTTCCAGCCCGCGTCCCTGCTCGGTCATCACATCATCCTCTGGGGGGGTTATTGTTTGCGAGCGCAACCCGGCGCCCACCAGGCATCAGCCCCCGGCGAAGCGCTGACACAGCCCGTAATGATCGAACCCTGGGTCGCCGTCGTAGTGCCGGCACATGTCCGCCAGCATCGCCCGCCAGGGTGCCGCTTCCGGCGCCTGGCTCACCGGCCACCAGACATTGTCCTTGGTGTTGAGCAGGATCAGCTCATCCTCCAGCGTCGGCGACATGCTCAGCAGCCAGTGGTCGCGCACCACCGCGCGCAGCTTGGTGGCAACGGTGGCGTCGATCAGATCCGGGCGCATCACCACCTTGCCGGCGGCATTCACCCAGTAATAGCGCGCCGTCTCGGAGAGCAGTTGCTGCTCGTCGATCTCACTCGACATCAGCGCCATCGAGGTGAGCGCCGACTCCAGGTAGATGCCGCGTTCCGGCGGGATGGAGCCAAGCAGCGAATGGCCGTCCATGCCCGGCCAGGGCGCAGCGATGGCGCTGGTGCCGGCCAGCAGATCGGCGACCGTGGGGGCGATATCGATCAGCGACACGGTTTGCCCGTTGCGCGCCGGCACGGCGGCGAGCCGTCCCGCGCCCTCTCCTTGCAGGCCGTAGCCGCGCAGCGCCAGCATCACCCGGTACTGGCCCTGGCTCAGCACATTGGTGCCATGGCCACGGGTGTTGGTCTCGATCTCGATTTCTGTTTCCACCCCGGCGGTGGCCGCATCGCGTTCCAGGTAAAAGCTGTCGCCGTGGTCGGAGAGAAACACCACGAGCGTGTTGTCGAGCAGACCCTGTTCCTCCAGCCCGGTCATCAGATCGCCGAACTGGCGGTCCGCCTGCTTGAGCAGCATGCGATAAAAGTAGTGATATCTGCGGTCGCCCTGGGGGTGGAACTCCATGTCGTCCAACTCTTCCACTTCGTTGGAGACGTAGGGGTAGTGGGGCAGCAGAAAATGCAGTGCCAGAAACAGCGGCTGCTCGCCGCCGGCGGAGAGTTCCGTCAATACCGCGTCCGTGTAGGCCCCGGGGTCGTAGTTGTAGGCGCGGCCCCGGTTCAGGTACAGGTAGGGAAACAGATGCTCGGCGATGGGCCGGTGGGAAATCAGGTTCACCAGCGGGTGATCGAAATAGGAGCCGAGCAGATCGATGGCGCCGTGCTCCGGCCCCACGATGGCATCGAAACCAAAACTCTTGTCGATGGCGCTGAAGTGGCGCTCGTCGAACGCCAGCACCGAGCGGTAACCGAGCGCTTGCAGGCGGTGCCCCAGCGTGGCGTCGCGGGTCACCACGTCGTTGCCGATCAGGTTCTCGCGCGCGCCATTGTGGATCTGGTCGAGGCCGGTAAGGGCGCCCATCCAGGCCGCAAAAGTGCGCGCCATGGGCGTATAGGCGGTGTCGAAGACCTTGGCGTCGGCGAGGAAAGTATCGATGTTCGGCGTCAGGCGGGTCTTGCCGTTGACAAACCCGGTCTCGTCCGGGCGCAGGGAATCGACCCCAATCAGCAGAATATTGGGCCGCGCCGGGTCGCGCGAGCCGATCCCGCCACCGCCGGTGGCAGCGGGCGTCCAGAGTCCCAATCCCACCACCGCGGCGAGCCCGGCGGTCACCGCGGCGGGGGCGAGCATTTGCCCGCGCCGGCGCAACAGGCCGGCCAGGCTGACGGCCAGGGAAACCGCAAACAACCCCAACATCCCGTTGAGCAACGGACCTTCGACCAAGGTCGGCGCGCGGCGCAGAAAGGCGCTGGGCACCAGGGGATACCAGCGTGCGTTCAGAATGAAGATGGCCAACAGCGCCAATGCGAACACCAGCAGTTGCAGCAGCCGCAGCGTGCGCCTGGGCACCGCCACCGTCGCCAGCCAGCCGGCCGTGGCCAGCCAGAGCGCGGCGGCAAAGGCAATGTGCACCGCCACCAGGGCGAGGACGAAATGGCCGACATCGAGCCAGACCCCGGGGCTTGCCAGCACGCCCTGGATCAACGCACCCACATGGTCCTCCATGCGGAAGTTGCCCTGCAGGGGGGCGGCCAGCTTGGCCAGCAGGACCACCAAAGCCAGCAGCGACAGCCAGAGATAGAACCGGAAAAGGCGCGGCGGCGGCGCGGCGGTGAAGGGCATCATGGCAATTCGTCTCCGGTGGCAGGGCACCCAAAAGGCGTCCCGCCCAGTCTAACCGCGCGCCGATCGCCCAATGTCAGATCGCCCGGCTCGTGTTGAGACAGCAAGACGGAGGCCGCAGCCTCCGTTTTGCTGTACCCGGTGGCCAGAAATCAAGCCACCAGTCCCGACTTACTTACAGCCGGAGGGCAGGTATTTTGCTTTCGACGAGCCGGTTGGTACACAGTTCCAGCTTACAATGGAGCTGGCCGCAGTAGTGGTAAAGGTACCAGCATTTACCGTGCCGACAGTGTTAGTGGGCTGGAGTTCAAAAGCATAACCCCTGACCTGGGTCGCCGTCGGCGCCGAGTTGCGCATGGTGATTACGACTCGACACGTAGCAGTATTCTTGGCGCTCGAGGTATAGCGACCGCCGATGCTGTTGTTGAACGAATCGGCAGCGGGGCACTTGCCCTGAGTCATGGCGTATTCGCTGATCGCCACCTTGAGGGCGCCGGCCTGGGCCACGCCTTCGGCCACCTGGGAGCGGGCCACATAGTCCTGGTACAGGGGCAGGGCCACCGCGGCCAGGATGCCGATGATCGCGACCACGATCATCAGTTCGATCAGGGTGAAACCCCGTTGCTTGCTGTGCTGTTCGCGTTGCATGTTCAATCTCCTTGAAAGACCTGTTGTGTGTCGCGCTGCTATCCCGCGGATGCGGGGAGCTTGCGGGAGTTTGAAGACACAAACCGTGCCACTTTGGATTATTCATGAAAATCAATGGATTATCCTTGCCAACCCCTCACCACCCGTGACGACCGGGCGCCCGGCTTGACATTTTTTGTCAGTCGCGGCGATTTTCAGCGGCTGGTGATTTCATCGCCCGTGTCGATGGCGGATGCCCGCCTTCGCGGGCATGACGGTTGTTGAGTCGTAGGGCGGATAAGCGCAGCGCATCCGCCAAGGCCGCGGCTCCGATCCGGACGTCGGAACGCGATTTTCTCGTTGGACATTGCCCGCCGATGGCTGGATGCCCGCCTTCGCGGGCATGACGGTTGTTCTGGGTCGCCGCTTGTCTGGACAGCGCGCGCCGGGACTCTTACCATCACTCGCACGATGCGACAACCAGGGCAGCCGGCACTCGATGGACGCGATGACCACAGGATCAGCTCCATGAACGTGCGCAATCAGGTTTTGCGCGGACTGCCCCGGCGGCTGGTGGCGGATGGCCTGCTGGATGAGGCCGTCGCCACCGCCGCCGTCAACGATGCCGGTCTCGCGAAAATTTCGCTGATCCAGCATCTCGTCGAAGCACATCTGCTGACACCCCATCAGGTAGCGTTGGCCACGGCCTGCGAATTCGGATTCCCGCTGCTGGATCTCAACGCCCTCAATCTCAGTGCCTGTCCCCGCAATCTGCTGGACCAGAAACTGGTCGCACGGCACATGGCGCTGCCGCTGCGCAGGCACATGGGCCGGCTCAGCATCGCCGTCAGCGATCCCACGGATAACCGCGCCCTCAACGAGATCCGCTTCCAGGCCGGCATGACGGTGGATCTGGTGGTGGTCGAGTTCGACAAGCTCCGCACCCATGTCGCGCGTTTCCTCGATGTCCACGACGACGACATCGGCTCGGCGGTGGGCGGACTCGACGATATCCAGTTGGAACAACTGGTGGGCGACGCCGTCGACGCGGAGACGATGCTCGACCCGGACGCCGACGACGCGCCCATCGTGCGTTTCATCAATAAAGTGTTGCTCGATGCCATCCGCCGGGGGGCCTCCGACATCCACTTCGAGCCCTACGAGCAGCGCTACCGGGTGCGCTTCCGAACCGACGGCATTTTGCAGGAGGTGGCCAAGCCACCGCCGACACTGGCACCGCGCCTCGCCGCCCGCCTCAAGGTGATGGCGCGCCTCGATATCTCGGAGCGCCGCATGCCCCAGGACGGGCGGATCAAAATCCGCATCAGCAAGACCCGCGCCATCGACTTCCGGGTGAACACCTTGCCGACCCAGTACGGCGAGAAAATCGTGCTGCGGATCCTCGATGGCGGCGCGGCGCGCGTGGGCATCGATGCCCTCGGCTATGAGCCGGATCAACGCGATGCCTATCTCCAAGCGTTGGCGCGACCCCAGGGCATGATCCTGATGACGGGGCCTACCGGCTCCGGCAAGACGGTGTCGCTCTACACCGGGCTCAATATCCTCAACACGGCCGAGCGCAACATCTCCACCGCCGAAGACCCGGTAGAAATCTACATGGAAGGCATCAATCAGGTGCAGGTGAACACCCGTGTCGGCCTCACTTTCGCCGAGTCACTGCGGGCTTTCCTGCGTCAGGATCCGGACGTGGTGATGGTGGGCGAGATCCGCGACCTCGAGACCGCCGAGATTGCGGTGAAGGCCGCGCAAACCGGCCACCTGGTGCTTTCCACCCTGCACACCAACAGCGCGCCCGAGACCCTGACGCGCCTGGCCAACATGGGCGTGCCGGGATTCAATATCGCCACTTCGGTCATCCTTATCATGGCCCAGCGCCTGGCGCGGCGCTTGTGCGCGGAGTGCAAGCAAATTGCGGACTTGCCCCACGCGGTCCTCAAGGAAGCCGGTTTTGACAGTATCAACATGCCGCTGGACCAGATCAGGGTGTACCAGCCGGTCGGCTGCGCCAAGTGCAACCTGGGTTACAAGGGCCGGGTCGGCGTCTACGAAGTGCTCAAGATAACGCCCGCCGTGTCGCGACTGATCATGGAGGGCGCCAACTCGATCGATATCGGCGAAGCCGCCCGCCGCGAAGGTTTCAGAACCTTGCGCCAATCGGCATTGCAAAAGGTGGCCGAAGGTATAATCGGCCTGGAAGAGGCCAATCGGGTGACAACGGACTAATGGCAATCGCAGCGCCGCAAATCTACGTCTACAAGGGGAAGAGCCGCGACGGAAAACTTGTCGAGGGCGAGATCGCCGGCACCACCACCGCGATGGCCAAGGCGCAATTGCGCAAACAGGGCATCCAGCCGCGCACGGTGCGGAAAAAACCCAAGCCGCTGTTCGGCGCAAAAAAAGTCAAACCCGCGCACATCGCCACCTTTACGCGCCAGATGGCGACCATGACCCGGGCCGGAGTGCCGCTCGTACAGGCATTCGAAATCGTCGCGGAAGGTGAAGCAAATCCCACCATGCGCGACCTGATCCTGAAAATTCATGGCGATGTGTCGTCGGGTTCCGGTTTCGCGCCGGCACTGCGCGCGCATCCCAAATACTTCGACAATTTGTTTTGCAGCCTGATCGAAGCCGGTGAGCAGTCGGGCACCCTGGAGACCATGCTGGCCCGGGTGGCTCTCTACAAGGAAAAAACCGAGCAGCTCAAGCGCAAAATCAAAAAAGCCATGACCTATCCCTCCATGGTGCTGCTGGTGGCCATCGTCGTCACCGGTGTGCTGCTGGTCAAAGTGGTGCCGGTCTTCGCCCAGACCTACGAATCCTTCGGCGGCGCGCTGCCGGCCTTCACCTTGCTGATCCTGAATATTTCCGAGTTCGCGCAGGCCTGGTGGCTGCCCGTGATCGGGCTCGCTGTCGTCTTCGGCTTTGCGTTCGCCCAGGGACGGCGCCGCTCGCCCCGATTTGCCGATCTGGTCGACAAGATGATGCTCAAGATTCCCATCATCGGCAAAATCCTGAATGAGGCGGTGATCGCCCGTTTTGCGCGCACCCTCAGCACCACCTTCGCGGCCGGGGTGCCGCTGATCGAGGCGCTGCAATCGGTCGCCGGCGCGGCAGGCAACGCTGTTTATCGGGATGCCGTGCTGAAAGTGCGGGACGAAGTAGCGACCGGCATCACGCTGAACTCATCGCTCCGCAGCACCGGCGCGTTTCCCGTGATGCTGCTGCAACTCGTCGCCATCGGCGAAGAATCCGGAGCCCTCGACGACATGCTGTCGCGCGCCGCCGATCACTACGAAGAGGCGGTGGACAACTCGGTGGACAACCTGACCACGTTGCTCGAACCCATGATCATGGCGATACTCGGGGTACTGGTGGGAGGGCTGTTGATCGGCATGTACCTGCCGATTTTCAACCTCGGCAACGTGCTCTAGTAGTGCGACGCAAGGCCGATGGGCCGTACCCACGCGGGATATCACCTTGCGCAGGGCGGCTAAGCGCCAGCGCATCCGCCGTGATCGCAACTCCGCTCCTGCGGGCTGGCGCCTGGTTTTCCGGTGGGCGCGCTGCGCTTGCCCGCCCCGCGATGTCTTTTCACATGGCCGCGCAAGAGGCTGTGTGAAAACCCCACAGACCACGCAAATGTTGAAAACGCTCTGCGTAGGGCGGATAAGCGCCAGCGCATCCGCCATGATCGTGGCTTCGCGCCTGCCGGCTGGCGCGTGGTTTTCCGATGGGCGCGCTGCGCTTGCCCGCCCCGCGATGTCTTTTCACATGGCCGCGCACGCGAGAATGACGACAGCTCCTGCCCGCATCGAAACTTGCGTGCCGTGGTCCCGGCACTGTCAATTTTTGAACTGATGCTCGCCGACCTGCCCCTGCCCCTGCCGGCGCTGCTTACGGCGGCGCTGCTGTTCGGATTGCTGGTGGGCAGCTTTCTCAACGTCGTGATCTACCGGCTGCCCGTGCAGTTGCAACGCGCGTGGCAGCGCGAGGCGCTCGCCTGGAACGACGAGCCCGCTACCGGCCCGGTCGCACACGACGCCGCAGAGCACTGGCCCGCCATCCCGGATGCGTTTGCACCCCTTTCGCCGCCAGCCACCGAAACCTTCAACCTGGTGGTGCCGCGCTCTCGCTGCCCCGTCTGCGCCACGCCGATCAGCGCCCGGGACAACATTCCGGTACTGAGCTGGCTGCTGCTGCGCGGGCGCTGCCGGCATTGCGCGGCGCCCATCGCCCTGCGCTACCCGCTGCTGGAGCTGGGAACCGGCCTGTTGACGGTCGCGGTGGTCGCGCAATTCGGACCCACTTTTCAGGGGCTGATGGCGCTGCTGCTCACTTGGGCGCTGATCGCCCTTGCCGGTATCGACCTGGATCACCAGTTGCTGCCGGACGTCATCACCCTGCCGCTGCTGTGGCTCGGGTTGCTGGTGAACCTGGGCGGTGTCTTCACGGATTTGCCGAGCGCCGTGGTGGGCGCGGCGGCGGGCTACCTCGTGCTCTGGTCGGTGTACTGGCTGTTTCGCCTCGCCACCGGGCGCGAAGGCATGGGCTATGGCGACTTCAAGCTGCTGGCGGCGCTGTGCGCCTGGCTGGGCTGGCAGCAGTTGCCCCTGATCCTGCTCATCGCCTCCCTCACGGGCGCCCTTTACGGTACCACCGCGCTGCTGCTGAAACGTCAGGCGCGCCAGACGCCCTTCGCGTTCGGACCCTTTCTGGCGCTGGCGGGCGGGCTGGCGCTAATGTGGGGCAACGCATTGAGCGGCTGGTACGGGATGCTGGGCTGAACGTTCCCGCGCCGCCAACTGAAACACGGCGGATGCGCTGGCGCTTATCCGCCCTACGACTTCTTCCCGTCGTCCCCGCCCCTTTCCCGTCGTCCCCGCAGAGGCGGGGACCCAGGCGCCACCGTACCCCGAAGCATCGCGGTACTGGATTCCCGCCCCACGCCTTCGCGGGGGCAGGCTTTCCGCGGGAATGACGTGATGCCGTCGTTCCCGCAGGCTACCGGGTGGATGCGCGGCGCCCATCCAACCTACACTAGCGGCCCCCAAAAGCTGGCGCGAACGCTATGTACATCATCGGACTCACGGGCGGTATCGGCAGCGGCAAGAGCGCGGTGGCGGAACAGTTTCGCGCCCTGGGCATTAGGGTGGTGGACGCCGATCAGGCGGCGCGCGCGGTGGTGGAGCCGGGCACGCCGGCACTGGCCGCGATCGCCGCGCACTTTGGCCCCGGGGTGATTCAGGCGGATGGCAGCCTCGATCGCGCCGCTCTGCGCCAACGGGTGTTCGACGATGCCGATGAACGCCGCTGGCTGGAGCAACTGCTGCATCCCCGGATCGGTGCCTGGCTCAGCGCGCAGCTCGATGCGGCACCCGGACCCTACGCGATCCTGGAGTCCCCGCTGCTGTTCGAGAGCAGCCAGCACCGCATGATCGGCCGCGCGCTGCTGGTGGATGTCCCCGAAGAGGTGCAGGTTACCCGCGCGGCGGCGCGGGACGGCAACAGCGCGGAGCAGATTCGCGCCATCATGGCGGCGCAGATGAGCCGCGCCGACCGCCTGGACCGGGCGGACGACTGCATCGACAACTCGGGCCCGCCGGAAGCGCTGGCGGCCCAGGTGGCGGCGCTGCACCGGACTTATCTGGCGCTGGCGGCGGAAGCTGCCCAACGGGCCAAACCGGCGCGGGAACCGCAGGAGCGCGCCCAATGAGCGAGACCGCGCTGATCGTGCGCTGTCCGACCTGCCGCAAAACGGTCGTCTGGGGACCGCGCAGTCCCGAACGCCCCTTTTGTTCGGCGCGCTGCCGGCAAATCGACTTGGGCGAATGGGCGGCCGAACGTCACCGCATCCCCGCCGAACCGGTGGCGGAATGGGATGCGCAGGAGGACGGCCTCAGTCCAGAATGAGGCCGGGGTCAGTGCCGCACAGCGCCGCGATGATCCGCTGATTCGCGGCGGGGAAAGGTCGCTGTGCGAGATCGCCGATGGGCACCCAAGCGATCTCCTGCCCTCGTTGCCGATGGCGATACCGGAAAACGCCAGCACCCGCCACACATCAAGCACCACCAGGCGGTCCGGGTAGCGGTGGTTGACCACCAGGAAGGGCTCGCTGCGATCCACGCTGATCGCCAGCTCTTCGGCCAGCTCACGCGCCAATGCCGCATCCGGCGTTTCGCCCGGCTCGATTTTTCCGCCCGGAAACTCCCAGAGTCCGCCCTGGTGCTTGCCGGTCGGCCGGCGCGCGATCAGGACCCGATTGCCGCTGCGGGACTGGATCACTCCCGCCACCACCCGCACTGGGGGCAATCCCATGTCAGGTGCGGTACTCGGCATTGATGCGCACGTAATCGTAGGAGAGGTCCGTGGTCCACAGCGTCTCGGCACAGGTGCCGCGTCCGAGCTCGATGCGGATGGTGATTTCGGCGCGCGCCATGACGTCCTGCCCGGCGGCTTCGGTGTAACTGGCGGCGCGAGCGCCGCGCTCGGCGATCAGCACCTCGTCGAGCCAGACGCTGATGCGCTCGACGTCGAGCGCATCCACTCGGGCGCGACCGATGGCGGCGAGAATCCGCCCCCAGTTGGGATCACAGGCAAACAGGGCAGTCTTGACCAGGGGCGATTCAGCCACCGCGTAGCCCACCGCCAGACATTCGGCGCTGCTGCTGCCGCCCGCCACGGCGATGGTGAGAAACTTGGTGGCGCCCTCGCCGTCGCGCACCACGGCCTGCGCCAGGTCCGTGCAGACTTCGGTGACGGCATCGCCCAGCGCCGCCAGTGTCGCACCGTCGAGCTCGGCGGCGACCGCGCCCGTCGCGGCCAGCATCAGGGCGTCGTTGGTGGAGGTGTCCCCGTCGATGGTGATGCGGTTGAAGGATTTTTCCGCGGCGGCAACCAGCATTTTCTTGAGCAGCGGCGCGCCGACCCGCGCATCCGTGGCAACAAAGGCCAGCATGGTGGCCATGTCGGGGCGGATCATGCCGGCGCCCTTGGCGATCCCGGTCACCGTCAGGGTCGCGCCGCCCGGCAGCCGCACACGGCGGCTCGCGCCCTTGGGCCGGGTGTCCGTGGTGAGAATGCCTTCGGCGGCCAGCGCCCAGCCATCCGCGTCCAGCGCGGCGACCGCGGCCGGCAGGGCGGCGACGATGCGCTCCGCGGGCAGGGGTTCGCCGATGACGCCGGTGGAGAACGGCAGGACCTGTGCGGTCGCAACGCCGGTTTGCGCCGCCAATGCCGCGCACACGGATTCGGCCCGGATCAGGCCGTCGGCGCCCATGCCCGCGTTGGCGTTGCCGGTGTTGATCACCCAGTAGCGCGGCGCGGCCTGCGCCAGATGGTTGCGCGCCACCTGGACCGGCGCGGCACAGAAGGCGTTGCGGGTGAACAGCCCGGCGCTGGTGGCGTCGACGGCCAGCTCGATCACCACCAGATCGCGGCGGCCCGGTTTTTTGACGCCCGCGCTGGCGGTACCCAGACGCAAACCCGCTATCGGATGGAGTGCCGGTAAAACGTCTTCACCCACGGCCATGACGGGCTCCCGCAACCAATCCGGCGGCGCTCATAGCCGGCCGTGACACTGCTTGAATTTTTTGCCGGAGCCGCACGGGCAGGGTTCGTTGCGTCCCACCTTGACGTCTTCCCGCACGAAGGGTGCCGGCGCACGGCCGGCGTCGGCAGGCGCTGCGTCCGGCGACGCAGCCAGCAGGCCGGCGGCTTCGGCGTGCTGGAAGGCCAGCCGCTGCCGTGCTTCCTCTTCGCGTCGACTCTGCTCCAGGGCATGGACGTCTTCTTCGCGGCGGACCTGGAGCCGGACCAGAAAGCGCACCGTGTCGTGCTTGATGCGGGACAGCAGTTCCTGAAACATCTCGAAGGCTTCGCGCTTGTATTCCTGCTTGGGATTCTTCTGGGCATAGGCGCGCAGTCCGATACCCTGGCGCAGTTGATCCATGGCCGCGAGGTGCTCTTTCCAGTGATTGTCGAGCACCTGCAACATCACCTGCTTTTCGATCACATGAATGTCGGGGCCGATCTCCGCCACCTTGGCGGCGTAGGCGGCATCGGCGGCGGCCTGAATGCGCTCCCGCAACCCGGCTTCCACGAGCCGCTCATCCGCATCCAGCCACTGCGCCAACGGCAGCTCAAGGTTCATCTCGCGGTGCAGTTCCTCTTCCAGCCCGGAGATGTTCCACTGCTCCGCCAGGCTGCCCGGCGGGATGAAGCGGTCGACCAGTTCGGTGACCACGTCCCGGTGCAGGTTCTCGATGATGTCGGTGATGTGGTCCGCGGCCAGCAGCTCGTCGCGCTGCTGGTAGACGACCTGACGCTGGTCGTTGGCGACATCGTCGTATTCGAGCAACTGCTTGCGGATATCGAAATTGCGGCCCTCGACCTTGCGCTGGGCTTTTTCCACGGCGTTGGTGACCATGCGATGCTCGATGGCCTCGCCCTGGTCCATGCCCAGCGCACCCATCATGCCCTTGACCCGGTCGGTGATGAACAACCGCATCAGGTTGTCTTCCATGGCCAGATAGAACCGGCTCAGGCCGGGATCGCCCTGGCGCCCGGCGCGGCCGCGCAACTGGTTGTCGATCCGCCGTGATTCGTGGCGCTCGGTGCCGAGGATGTGCAGACCGCCGGCCGCGATCACCCGCGCATGGCGCTCTTCCCACCCGGCTTTGACGCTCGCGATCTGGTCAGGGCTGGGGTTTTCCAGCGCGGCCAGCTCGGCTTGCAGGCTGCCACCGAGAACGATGTCGGTGCCGCGACCCGCCATGTTGGTGGCGATGGTCAAGGCCCCGGGCCGTCCGGCCTGGGCGATGATATGGGCTTCCTTTTCATGGAACTTGGCGTTCAGCACCTGATGCTCGATGCCGCGTGCCTTGAGCTCGGCAGACAACAGTTCCGAGCTTTCGATGGACGCGGTGCCCACCAGAACCGGTGCGCCCTTGTCCCGACAGGAGACGATGTCTTCGACCACGGCGTTGTATTTCTCGGCCTGGGTCATGAAGATCAGGTCGTTGAGATCCTTGCGGATGACGGGCTGGTTCGGCGGTATCACCACCACTTGCAGACCGTAGATCTGCTGGAATTCGTAGGCTTCGGTATCCGCCGTGCCCGTCATGCCGGCGAGCTTGTGGTAGAGGCGAAAGTAATTCTGGAAGGTGGTGGACGCGAGGGTCTGGCTTTCGCTCTGGATCTTGACGTTCTCCTTGGCCTCGATGGCCTGGTGCAGGCCTTCGGAGAGCCGGCGTCCCGGCATGGTGCGCCCGGTGTGCTCGTCGATCAGCACCACTTCGCCGTCACGCACGATGTATTCGACATCGCGATGAAACAGATGCCGCGCGCGCAGCGCGTTATGGACATGGTGCAGCAGCCCCAGGTTGACGGCCTGGTAGAGGCTGTCCTCTGGCGCGAGCAATCCGGCGTTGGCGAGCAATCCTTCGATTTTTTCGTGCCCGGCTTCGGAGAGCTCCACCTGGCGGGTTTTTTCATCCAGCGTGAAGTCGCCCGGGTTCGCGTCGCTGTGGGGATCGAGCAGTTGCACCAGCTTGTCGATGCGCTGGTAGAGCGCCGAACTGTCGCGCGCCATGCCGGAAATGATGAGTGGCGTACGGGCCTCGTCGATGAGGATGGAGTCGACTTCATCGACGATCGCGTAGGCCTGGCCGCGCTGACTCTTGTCCTCCAGGCTCAGTGCCATGTTGTCGCGCAGGTAGTCGAAGCCGAATTCGTTATTGGTGCCGTAGGTGATGTCAGCGGCATAGGCTTCCCGCCGGCTCACCGGCAGCAAGTCTGTGCCCGAGTCGGACAGCAGGAAGGAATTGGGCTCCCCGGGGCCGGCAAAGGACTGGATCACCCCGACCGACAACCCCAGGTACCGGTACACCGGACCCATCCAGGTGGCATCGCGGCGCGCCAGATAGTCATTCACGGTAACGATATGGACACCTTCGCCGGTGAGGCCGTTGAGGTAGGCCGGCAGCGTCGCCACCAACGTCTTGCCTTCGCCGGTACGCATTTCCGCTATGCGACCCTGGTGCAGAACGGCGCCGCCGACCAGCTGGGCATCGAAGTGCCGCAACCCCAGGGTGCGGTGGGCCGCTTCGCGCACCACCGCGAACGCTTCCGGCAGCAAGTCGTCGAGCGTGGCACCGTCCGCGAGACGCTGGCGAAACTCGTCTGTCTTCGCCCGCAGCGCCGCATCGTCCAGGTCGCTCAGACCGGCCCGGCTGTTGACCGCCCGCACCACCTTGCGCAGCGCGCGCAAGGTCCGATCATTCTGGGTTCCGATAAGCTTCCTGAGTAAACCAACCACGTGGACATCCCGGGCTTGCGCATGTGCGAATGGCGGCAGCGCGCGAGCGCCCTGCCGAAAATGGGGCTGTATGTTATTTCACTGAATGACGCGGTGTATATAACGTGCCGGATTCATGCTGTGGCCGTCCTTGGTCACCTCGAAATGCACATGGGGGCCGCTGGCACGACCGGTCTTGCCCATGAGCGCGACGACATCACCTTTTTTTACCAGATCACCGACCGCGACCCGGTTCTCGCGGTTGTGGCCATAGCGCGTCACCAGTCCGTCGCCATGGTCGATTTCCACCATATTGCCGTAACCGCGCTCCAGACCCGCCCGGGTCACGATTCCCGCCGCGACCGCCACCACGCGCGAGCCCTCCGGACCGGCAAAATCAATGCCGCCGTGCCAGGCGCGCCGACCGTTGAAGGGATCCATCCGGTAGCCGTATTCGGAAGACACCCACCCGGACGCCACCGGTCGGCCTGCGACACTGCTCTGGCGATCCAGATTGCGATCTTCGATCAGGCCATTGAGCAGTAACAGCTGATGCTCGCGCTCATCGAACTGGGCGCTGATATCTCCGAACAGGCGGGTGATCTCCGCGGGCGGCACCACGGTGTCGGTCGCGTCCTCGGGACCGCCGACGGCGGGCGGGCGATCAAAACCGAATGCCTCCCGGTCGAGCCCAGCCTGCTCGACGATGCGCTCACCCACGGCATCGAGTCGCAGTGCGCGCGCCTGCAATTCGGCGAGCTTGAGCGTCATGGCCTGCAGCACACGATGGGCCTCCGCCTCGCTGGCGGCGACCTGGTCGCGCTGGCTGTCGAGCGCGCCCTGAAGCTGCTCGATCCGCTGCGCCAGGCGGGTCTGATTGGAGCCTGTGGCATGGCCCAGTGCGATGCCCACAACCAGTGTGCAGAGCGCAGCGAGTACCCACCGCAGCCGGCCGGAAACCAGCGCGCGCACGCGGCCACCGAAGTACGCGATGACGGTCATGCCCGACTCAACTCGCCAGCACCGGGCGGGAGTAGGACACGGGAACGGTCTCCCCCTCGCCTTCGAAGGTAACGATCTCCCAGGCATCCGGCCGACTCAGCAGCTTGCGCAGCAGCGCACTGTTAAGCGCGTGGCCGGATTTTTCGGCGTCGAACTCGCCGATCAGGCCATAGCCCAGCAGATACAGGTCGCCGATGGCGTCCAGAATCTTGTGCTTGACGAACTCATCCTTGTAACGCAGCCCGTCTTCGTTCAACACGCCGGTGTCGTCGACCACGATGGCATTGTCCATGCTGCCGCCCAGCGCGAGCCCCTTGGAGCGCAGATAGCCGATTTCGTGCATGAAACCGAAGGTTCGGGCCCGGCTGACATCTTTGACGAAGGACGTGCTGGAAAAATCGACGGCCACCTTCCGGGTGTCGGTGGCGAACAGCGGATGGTCGAACGCAATGGCAAATGTCACCCGGAAGCCTTCATAGGGGCGAAAGGTGGCACATTTGCCATCCTGCTCGACCGACACTTCCTTGCGGATGCGCAGGAATTTCTTGGGTCGCGCCTGCTCAACAATGCCGGCGGACTGGATCAGGAACACGAAAGGTCCGGCGCTGCCGTCCATGATGGGGACTTCCGGCGCCGTGACTTCAACAATGGCGTTGTCGATGCCCAGCCCGGCCAGCGCGGAGAGCAGGTGCTCCACGGTGGATACGCGCACCTCGCCGCTGACCAGGGTCGTGGAGAGCGTGGTATCGCCGACATTCTCGGCGCAGGCGCGGATATCGACCGGCGGGTTCAGATCGGTGCGCCGGAACCAGATTCCGGTATCGGGCTCGGCAGGGAGCAGGGTCAGAAACACCTTTTGCCCGGTATGCAAGCCCACGCCCGTCGCGCGGATTGCATTCTTGAGTGTGCGCTGCTGGATCAAACTGACGCCCTACCGGACTCCGGGGCGACCCATGGTAGCAAAACCGCGCATCCGGCCGCCAGCCGTCCATTCACGGCCAGAAACGCGTGAACGATCCGCCGCCCGCAATCCGCCACCCACGATCCGCCGCCCGATCCGCCGCCCGCAATCCGCCACCCACGATCGGCCGCCGACAATCCGCCGCCATAACCCGCGGCCCTGAACGCGAGGAGAATCAAGGCCGCGGGAGCGCAATCCCCGAGAGGGGGTCAGGGGCTGCGCGTCAGTCCGCCTGACGCCGCAGGAACGCCGGGATGTCCAGGTAATCCAGATCCGCATCCTGGCGCAGGTCCAGCTTCCTGGCGGTGGCCTCGGTCATGGGACGGCGGATAACGGTGGGCTTGTCCAGCGCTCCGTAATCGATTTCACCATTGTGCTGGACAACTTTGGCGGGACGGCCCAGCGGCACCGGGGCCCGGAGCTCTTCCGGCCGGCCGAGTCCGGTGGCCACCACGGTAACGCGGATTTCGTTGCCCATGTCCGGATCGATCACGGTGCCCACCACCACGGTGGCATTGTCGGAGGAGAACTCCTCGATGGTGTCGCCCACCTCGGCGAACTCGCCCAGCGACAGGTCGGGGCCGGCGGTGATGTTGACCAGAATGCCGCGCGCGCCCTGCAAGTCGATGTCCTCCAGCAACGGGCTGTGGACGGCCGCCTCGGCGGCGATGCGGGCACGGTTTTCACCGGTTGCACGCCCCGAGCCCATCATGGCCACACCCATCTCCGACATCACGGTGCGCACGTCGGCGAAATCGACGTTGATCATGCCGGGCCGGATGATGAGATCGGCAATGCCCTGCACCGCGCCCAGCAGCACGTCATTGGCGGCGCGGAACGCATCCAGCAGACTGGTGGATTTGCCCAGTACCGAGAGCAGTTTTTCGTTGGGCACCGTGATCAGCGAATCCACCCGGTCCTTGAGCTGCCGGATGCCCTCGTCGGCGATGGTCCGGCGCTTGCTGCGTTCGAAATGAAACGGCCGCGTGACCACCGCCACGGTGAGAATGCCCAGTTCCCGGGCCACGTCGGCCACGACCGGCGCCGCTCCGGTGCCGGTGCCGCCACCCATGCCGGCGGTGATGAATACCATGTCCGCGCCTTGCAGCACCTCGGCGATGCGGTCGCGATCCTCGAGCGCCGCCTGGCGCCCGATTTCCGGATCGGCGCCCGCGCCCAGACCCTTGGTGATGCCGTTACCCAGCTGCAGCAGGGTCGCGCCCTGAATATCCTTGAGCGCCTGGGAGTCGGTGTTGGCGCAGATGAACTCTACCCCTTCGACCTGACAGGCGATCATGTGGCGTACCGCGTTGCCGCCGCCGCCGCCCACTCCAATGACCTTGATTTCCGCCGTTTCCGGAATACTGTCCACGATTTGAAACATGTGATTACCCCTCGCTCGCGCTGACTAATTGAACGTTCCCTACAAGTTGTTCTGAAACCACTGCCGGACGCGGCCGAGAAGTCCGTTACCGGCTCCCTTCTTCGGCACGCTCCGGTTTTCCTGCTGCTGTTGCAGCCCGTAAAGCAACAACCCGACGCCAGTGGAATAGATCGGGTTGTTGACGATGTCGGCGAGACCCTGGATGTTTTGGGGCATCCCGAGCCGCACTGGCATATGAAAAATTTCCTCCGCAAGGTCCACCACGCCTTCCATCTTGGCCGTGCCTCCGGTGAGGACGATGCCGGCGGCGAGCAGATCCTCAAGACCGCTGCGCCGCAGTTCGGACTGCACCAGGGTGAACAGCTCGTCGTAGCGCGGCTCCACCACCTCGGCCAGCGCCTGGCGCGACAGACTGCGCGGGGCGCGGTCGCCCACGCTCGGCACCTTGATGGTCTCCTCGGGGCCGGCGAGCTGCGCCAGCGCACAGGCGTACTTGATCTTGAGTTCCTCGGCATGCGCGGTGGGCGTGCGCAGCGCCATGGCGATGTCGTTGGTGACCTGATCGCCGGCGATGGGGATCACGCCGGTGTGGCGGATGGCGCCCTCGGTGAACACGGCGATATCGGTGGTGCCGCCGCCGATGTCCACCAGACAGACGCCGAGCTGCTTCTCGTCCTCGGTGAGCACGGCATAGCTCGATGCCAACTGCTCGAGAATGATGTCGTCCACTTCCAGCCCGCAGCGCCGGATGCACTTCTTGATGTTCTGGGCGGCGTTGGCGGCGCAGGTCACCAGATGCACCTTGGCCTCCAGACGCACCCCCGACATGCCCAGCGGCTCGCGCACGCCTTCCTGGTTGTCGATGATGAATTCCTGGGGCAGCACATGGAGGATCTCCTGGTCCGCCGGGATGGCCACCGCGCGCGCCGCGTCGATCACGCGATCGATGTCGGTCTGGTGTACCTCGCGGTCGCGGATGGCCACGATGCCGTGGGAGTTGAGGCTGCGAATATGGCTGCCCGCGATGCCCGCGTAGACCGAGTGAATCTGGCAACCCGCCATCAACTCAACCTCCTCGATGGCGCGCTGGATCGCGAGCACCGTGGATTCGATGTTGACCACCACGCCCTTCTTGATACCGGAGGACGGATGCATGCCCGTCCCGACGATTTCGAGCTGTCCGTTGGGGCCCGCAACGCCGATGATCGCCACCACCTTGGAAGTGCCAATATCCAGTCCGACGATCATTTGTTCGCCGCTAATGCCTGCCATACCCTCTCCCCATACAAAGTTCTCGCTTCAGCCGGCGTGGGCGCCGGCGGGTGCCGCGCGCCAGCGCACCGCGACACCGTTGCGGTAACGCGCGTCGACGCGCGCCAATTCGTCCCGCCGCGCCGCCAGGTCCTTGCGCCACAACACCAGAAAACGTTCCAGACGCGCGTCCGTATCAACGCGTCCCAGGATCAATTCGGTACCGCCGGCGATCCGTAGACCGAGTCCTTCGTCATCCCGGACGAATCGCTCGATGCGCAGACCCGCGCCGGCCAGACGCGCCGCCAGCGTGCGGTAGGCGGTCATCACATCGGTCTCGGAATCTTCCGGACCAACCAGCTCGGGCAGTTCCTTGAAATCATCCGCCGACACGCCGGGCAACACTTCACCACGGCTATTGAGGAATTCATCGGCGCGCCAGCGCGCGATCGGCGCTTCCTCATCGATATGGAGATAGAGGCCGTTGGGCCATTCGCGCCGCGCGTGCACGCGGGCAATCCAGGGGTGTGCTTCCAGACCGCGCTGCAGCGCGCGCATGTCCAGGGTCAGGAAGCCGCCGTCGAGGTGGTGGCTGACCAGGTCCTCGATTTCGGCGCGGTGCAGGTGGCGGATGTCGCCATCGACGGCAACCACGCGCAGGGGTGCATCCAGATAGCGATACAACACCACACCCGCCGCCGCCAGCACCGTCAACGCCGCCGCCAGCACCAGCGCAAAACCCGCCACCCACAGCAGGCGTCCGATATCGATGCGTGACTCCCGCTCGCGCGGACGCGCACCCTGAAAGCGCCGCGCCGCGCTCATGGTGCCGCTTCCCTGCCGTCACCACAGGTCGCGGCGGCGAGAATTTCCAGCACCAGCCCGGGAAACGACAGCCCGGCGGCGGCGGCGGCCATAGGCACCAGGCTGTGATCGGTCATCCCGGGAACGGCGTTGACTTCCAGCAGGCACCAGCGACCGTCGGCATCGGCCATCACATCCACCCGCCCCCAGCCGCGCGCGTCCAGGCTGGCAAAGGCGCGCAGCGCCAGCGCCTGGAGTTCCGCCTCCCGCGCTGCGGACAGTCCGCAGGGACACAGGTAGCGGGTGTCGTCGCGCAAGTACTTGGCTTCGTAGTCGTAGAATTCGCGCGCGGTCTCCAGGCGGATCACCGGCAGCGCGCGGTCGCCGAGAATCGCGATCGTGTACTCGGCGCCGGCGATCCAGGACTCCGCAATCACGCAGGCGTCATAGGCGTGCGCCGCACGCCACGCCTGTTCCAGTTCCGCCGCGCTGCGCGCGCGCGCCATGCCGAGACTGGAGCCTTCGTGCGCCGGCTTGACCATCACGTCGCCGCCGAGTTCGGTGAGTACCGCCGCCCAGTCGCAGCCCGCGTTCAGCACCGCAAAGCGCGCGGTGGGGAGCCCGGCGCCCTGCCACAACTGCTTGCAGCGCAGCTTGTCCATGGCGAGCGCCGCCGCCTTGACGCCGCTGCCGGTGTAGGGAATTCCCAGCCATTCGAGCGCGCCCTGGACAGTGCCGTCCTCGCCGCCGCGCCCGTGGAGCGCGATGAATACCCGGTCGGGCCGGGTGGCGAGCAACTGTTGCAGCAGATCGGCGCCGGCATCGATCCCGTAGGCATCGACGCCCGCCTCCAGCAGTCCGTGCAGCACTGCGGCGCCGCTCTTGAGGACACTTCGCGCTCGGCGGAGCGCCCGCCGTGGAGCACCGCCACGCGCCCGAAACGGCGCGGATCCACGCGCACCGTGGCCATCAGCCCAGTCCCCCTTCCGCCAGCAGGCGACTGAGGCGGCTGACGTTGCCCGCGCCCTGGGTGATCACGATATCGCCGGGCCGCACCAGATTGCGCAGCAAGTCCGGCACCGCTTCGATGCTGTCGGCGTAGACGGGATCGAGCACACCGCGCAGACGGATGCTGCGGCACAGGCTGCGGCTGTCGGCGCCGGGAATCTCGTCCTCGCCGGCGGCATAGACCGGCAACAACACCAGCAGATCGCAGCCGGACAGCACCTGCACGAAATCTTCGTAGAGATCCCGGGTACGGCTGTAGCGGTGGGGCTGAAAAACCATCACCAAGCGCCGGTCGGGCCAACCGTCGCGCACGGCGCGCTGGGTCGCCGCCACCTCGGCGGGATGGTGGCCGTAGTCGTCCACCAGCAGGGCGGTACCGGCGCCGACCGTGTACTCGCCCTGAATCTCGAAGCGGCGACCGACACCCTGAAAACCACCCAGCCCGGTCAGGATGGCGCTGTCGGGAACACCCTCGTCCGTCGCGATGGCAATGGCGGCCGCCGCGTTCAGCACATTGTGGGCACCGGGGATGTTGAGCTCGATCGCGAGCGGCTCACGAGCGGGCCGATGCAGCGAAAAACGGGTGCGCGAAGCGGCGAAAACGACATCCGCAACCCGGAAGTCCGCGTCTTCGGCAAACCCGTAGGTGAGTACCGGGCGCGCCACCTGGGGCAGCAACTCGCGCACCGTGGGATCGTCGATACAAAGCACCGCGAGGCCGTAAAACGGCAGGTTGTGCAGAAACTCGACGAACGTGCGCTTGAGTTTGGCGACCTCGAAATCATAGGTCGCCATGTGGTCCTGATCGATATTGGTGACCACCGCCACCATAGGCTGCAAGTGCAGGAAGGACGCATCGCTCTCGTCGGCCTCCGCCACCAGGTAGCGGCTTTCGCCGAGCCCGGCGTTGGCGCCGGCACTGTTCACCCGGCCGCCGATGACGAAGGTGGGGTTGCGCCCCGCCGCCGCCAGAATCGCCACGATCAGGCTGGTGGTGGTGGTCTTGCCGTGCGTGCCGGCGACCGCGATGCCGTGCCGGTAGCGCATCAGTTCGGCGAGCATTTCGGCGCGCTGCACGATGGGAATGCGCGCGTCCCGCGCCGCGATCAGCTCGGGGTTGGACGCGGTCACCGCCGCCGATTGCACCACGACGTCGGCGCCCTCCACCTGGGCGCTGCGATGGCCGATCCAGACTTCGGCGCCCAGCTCCCGCAGGCGCAGCACATTGGCGCTTTCCGCCAGATCCGATCCGGAAATTCCATAGCCCTGATTCAGCAGCACTTCGGCGATGCCGCTCATGCCGGCACCGCCGATACCGACGAAGTGGATGCGGCGAATGCGGCGCATCTCGGGCACCTGGAAGGCTCCGCTCATCGCGCCACCTCCAGACAGGCTGCGGCCACCGCCTGGGCGGCGTCCGGCAGCGCCAGACCACGGGCTTGGGTGGCCATGGCGGCGCGACGCGGCGGATCGGTACTCAGCTCGGCAACCGCCGCCGCCAACTGCACGCTGTCGAGCGTTTCCTCCCGGAACAGCAGCGCGGCCCCGCCTTGCACCAGCCAGCGGGCATTGTGGTACTGGTGGTCGTCAATGGCGTGGGGATAGGGCACCAGAATGGCGGGCAATCCCGCTGCGGCAAGCTCGGAGACGGTGAGTGCTCCGGCGCGACAGATCGCAAAATCCGCCCAGCCATAGGCTTCCGCCATATCGGCGATAAAGGGCATCACTTCGGCCTCGACCCCGGCTTCGGCGTAAGCGGCCCGGGCCGCCGCCAGATGCGCCTCACCACACTGGTGGCGCACCACCGGACGCGCCGCCGTGGGCAGCAGCGCCAGGGCGGCGGGCACGAGCGTATTCAGGGCGCGCGCACCCAGGCTGCCGCCCAACACCAGCAGGCGCGCCGGGCCCGCATGCGCCCGGTCCAGCGGAGTCGCGGCCAGCGCGGTGATGGCCGCGCGCACCGGGTTGCCACACTGCCGCGTGCCGGGCAGAACGTCCGGAAACGCGCTCAGCACCCGGGTCGCGAACCGCGCCAGCAAACGGTTGGTGGTGCCGGCAATCGCATTCTGTTCATGAATGACGAGGGGAATCCCCAATGCCCGCGCGGCCATCCCGCCCGGACCCGCCGCAAAGCCGCCAAAGCCGAGCACCACCTGGGGCCGCAGCCGGCGCACGGCAGCGAACGCCTGTACACCGGCAGCAGCGAGACTCAGTACCGCACGCAGTCGCGCCCGGATACCCACGCCCCGCAACCCCGCGACCTTGAGAAAATGGATCGGGTAACCGTGTTCCGGCACCAGCCGCGCCTCGATGCCGCGACGCGTACCCAGCCAGTTCACCGCGCAGCCGCGCGCGCGCAGTTCATCCGCCACCGCGAGGGCGGGAAACACATGGCCACCGGTACCGCCTGCCATGATCAACACCCGCTTAGCCTCCACTGCGTTCACGGCGCACCTGCCGCGCCACTTCCGCGCGCTGCTCCATCTCGGCGCCGATGCGCAGCACCAGGGCCACCATGGCACTGCTTGCCAGCAGACTGCTGCCGCCATAGCTCACCAGCGGCAGGGTGAGTCCCTTGGTGGGGAGCAGCCCCGACGTGACGCCGATATTGATGAAAGCCTGGCCTGCCAGCAGAATCCCGACCCCAAACGAGATATAGGTTGCAAACCAGTCCTGCCGTTGCATCGCGCTACGGGCGCAAACGAAGCAGCGCGCCACCAGCAGGGAAAACGCCAGCACCACCACTACCACGCCGAGCCAGCCGAACTCCTCCGCGAAGATCGCGAAGATAAAATCGGTATGGGCTTCGGGCAGATACAGCGCCTTCTGCACGCTGTTGCCCAGACCCACGCCGAACCAGCCGCCGCGCCCGAACGCAATCAGCGACTGGATCAACTGATAGCCGCTGTCGTACTGGTCCGCCCAGGGATCGAGATAGGCCACCAGGCGCTGCGCCCGATAGGGCGAGAGCAGCACGAGCGCCGCCAGCGCGGCCGTACCGGCGGCGATCAGCAGGAAGAACTGCCACAGCCGCACGCCGGCGAGAAACAGCATCGTCACGACGGTCGCGGCAATCACGACGATCGAGCCCAGGTCGGGCTGGAGCAACATCAACACTGCCAGGACGCAGACAATGGCCAGGGGTTTGGCGAAATCCCGCCACTCCTCGCGCAGGTGTAACTGCCGGCGTTGCAGATAGGCGGCGGTGAACACCACCATGGCGAGCTTGGCGAACTCGCCCACTTGCAGGGAAAACGGCCCCAGGGCCAGCCAGCGTCGGCTGCCGTTGACTTCGCGGCCAATGCCGGGAATCAGCACCGCCACCAGCAACAGCAGTGCGACGATCAACAAGGTCGCGCTCTGGGCATACCACCACGCCAACGGAATCCGCAGCACCACCGCGATCAGCGCGCCCGACAGACTCAGGTACAACAGGTGTCGCTTGGCAAAAAAAAGCGTGTCGCCGTGTCCCGTGGCCAACCCTATGGACGCCGATGCAACCATCACCAGCCCCAACGACAGCAGCGCCAGTGTGCTGCCGGCGAGCCAGCGGTCGAGACCACGGGTAGGCGGGGAAGACCCCACCGGAAACCACCGACCCAGGCGTTGGAGCAACTGCGCTTTTGGCGCTGCTGCCGTGCTGCGAGCTTCGGGCGAAGCCGCGTTCATGGCAGCGCCCGTGCGGCACGCGCGAACTGCTCGCCGCGGTCGGCGTAGTTCGCAAACATGTCGAAGCTGGCGCAGGCGGGCGACAGCAGCACGCAGTCGCCCGGACGCGCCGCGGCGCGCGCCGCCGCCACCGCCGCCACCATCGACGCCACCCGCGTCACCGGCACACGCCCGGCGATGACCGTCTCGATCTGGCCGGCAGCTTCACCCAGCAGCAACGCTTTGCGCACCCGTCCGGGGAGTGCCGCCGCCAACGCCACGAAGGTCTGGCCCTTGCCCTGCCCGCCGGCGATCCAGACCAGGTTGGGCGCCGGGCCGGCGAGACCTTCAATGGCGGCAACGGCGGCGCCGACATTGGTCGCCTTGGAATCGTCAATCCAGGTAATACCGTCGCGCTCAAGTACCCGCTGACAGCGGTGCGGCAGACCGGTGAAGCGGCGCAGGGCCGCCAGCATCGACGTCATCGGCAGTCCGGCGGCACGCCCGAGCGCCAGCGCCGCAAGCGCGTTCGCGATATTGTGGCGGCCCTTGAGGCCGACCTCGTCGATCGGCAGCAGCGAGGTCGGCCCAAAAGCGAGCCATTCGCGGCCACCGTCCATCACCAGCCCGAAGCCATCGCCGGGCGGCCGGTCGAGTCCGAAACTCGAGCGCACCGCACCAATGGCGTCCGGGGGCTCCGTCTGCGGGTCATCGCGATTGCAGACGACGTGCCGCGCGCCGCGGAAAATGCGCTGTTTGGCGCTGTGGTACGCCGCCAGATCGGGGTAACGATCCAGATGATCCGGACTGACGTTGAGCACCGTGGCAACCGCGGCGCCCAGTGTCAGCGTGGTTTCGAGCTGAAAGCTGGAAAGCTCCAGCACATAGAGCTGCGCGTTGTCGTCCAGCAAGTCCAGCGCCGGTGTCCCCAGATTGCCGCCAACGGCGACCCGGATACCCGCCGCAAGCGCCATGGCACCCACCAGTTCGGTTACCGTGCTTTTGCCGTTCGAGCCGGTGATGGCGATGATCGGCGCCTGCGCCGCGCGGGCGAACAGCTCGATGTCGCCGATGATCTCGACGCCGGCGGCCGCCGCGGCGGCGAGCGCCGGTTCCGCCAGCGCGAGCCCGGGACTCAGGATGATGCGGGTGGCACGGGCGAGAAGATCGGCGTCCAGAGCGCCGAGAAATACCGGCACCTCCGGACATTCGGCGGCCAGCGCCGCCAGGCCCGGTGGTGCCGCGCGGGTATCCACCACAGCGAAAATTTCGCCGCGCGCGGCCAGATGGCGCGCCACCGACAGCCCGGTGGCGCCGAGTCCGGCCACCACGGTGCGCTGATCATTGGCGGGCAAGGCTCTGGTCATGGCGGCGTCAACGCAGCTTCAACGTGGCCAGACCGACCAGCACCAGAATCAGGGTGATGATCCAGAAGCGGACGATCACCCGCGGCTCGGGCCAGCCCTTGAGTTCGAAATGATGGTGAATCGGCGCCATGCGGAAAATGCGCTTGCCGGTAAGCTTGTAGGACGCCACCTGCAGGATGACCGACACCGTCTCCAGCACGAAAATGCCGCCCATGATGAACAGCACGATTTCGTGGCGCACGATCACCGCGATCACGCCGAGCGCGGCACCCAACGCCAGCGCCCCCACGTCGCCCATGAAGATCTGCGCCGGATAGGTGTTGAACCACAGAAAGCCGAGCCCGGCGCCCGCCAGCGCGGCGCAAAACACCACCAGCTCGCCGGCACCGAGAATGAAGGGGACGTGCAAATACTGGGCAAACTCCGCGTGCCCGACCAGGTAGGCAAACAGTCCCAGCGCGCCGCCGACCAGCACCGTCGGCATGATCGCCAGGCCATCGAGACCGTCGGTGAGATTGACCGCGTTGCTGGTGCCCACGATCACGAAGTAGGTGAGCAGGATGTAGCCCCAGCCCATATCCCAACTCACCTGCTTGAAGAACGGCACGATCAGTTGCGTCGCCGCCGGGGACTGCGCGCTGTAATAAAGAAACAGCGCCGCCGCCAGACCGGCCAGTGACTGCCAGAGGTATTTCCAGCGCGCCGGCAGCCCGCGCGAGTTGCGCGCCACCACCTTGCGGTAATCGTCCACCCAGCCGATGGCGCCAAAGGCGAAGGTCACCAGCAGCACCGTCCACACATAGCGATTGCCGAGATCGGACCACAGCAGTGCGCTGGCGAAAATCGCCAGCAGGATCAGCGCGCCGCCCATGGTGGGGGTGCCGGATTTGCTCAGGTGCGACTGCGGTCCGTCGCTGCGCACCGCCTGACCGATCTGCAGCGCATTGAGGCGCCGGATCACGCCCGGACCCAGCAGCAGCGAAATGCCCAGCGCCGTCAGCGCGCCCATGATGGCGCGCAGCGTGAGGTAGTGAAACACGCCAAAGCCACGGTAGTACTGGGCCAGATAATCACTTAACCAGAGCAGCACTGGCATCCTCCCCAGCGTCGAGTTGACGCGCGATGTCTTCCATCCCAGCGGAACGCGAACCCTTGACCAGCACCGTGGCATCCGGGGCAAGGACGTCGACCAGCGCCTGCGTCAGTGTGGTTTTGTCCGGGAAAGTACGGCCGTCGGCGCCAAAGGCCGCGGCCGCCAGCGCGCTCAACGGCCCGCAGGCGTAGAGCGCATCGACACCCTGCGCCGCCGCGTAAGCGCCCACTTCGCGGTGCAGCGCCGGAGCGTCCGGACCCAGTTCCGCCATGTCGCCCAGCACCAGCAGGCGCCGCCCCGGAAAGCTCGCTAGCGCATCCACGGCCGCCTTCACCGAACCGGGATTGGCGTTGTAGCTGTCGTCGATGACCCGGCTACCGTTGCGCCCGCGGCGGGTCTGCATGCGGCCGGGCGCCGGCAGCACCGCCCGCAATCCCGCCGCCATGGCTTCCAGGCTGGCGCCGGCCGCGAGCGCGCACGTGGCGGCGGCAAGCGCATTGGCGACATTGTGACGACCGGCGACCTGTAACCGGATGGCGGTCTCGCCCAGCGGGGTGCGCAGCCTGAAGCTGGCGCAGCCCTCGGCGTCGATCGCGATGGCCGTCGCACCGACATCGGCGTCCGCCCGCGTGAGGCTGAACGTCAGCACTTCGAGGCAGGGCAGATTGGCGCGCCAGTCAGCCAGCCAGCGGGAATCCAGATCGAGATTGAGCACGGCGGTGCCTTTGGCGCCCAGCGCGGCGTAGATTTCGCCCTTGGCCGCAGCTACCCCGGCCAGGGAACCGAAGCCGGCGACATGGGCGGGCAGCACATTGGTGACCAGCGCCACGGTCGGCCGCGCGATGCTGCCCAGCCAGGCGATTTCGCCGGCGGCGCTGGCGCCCATTTCCAGCACCGCGAAACGATGTTCCGGCTCGCTGCCCAGCAGGGTGAGCGGCAACCCGATGTGGTTGTTGAGGTTGCCGCGCGTTGCCAGTACCGGTCCCAGACCGCGCAGAATGGCCGCGGTCATCTCCTTGACAGTGGTCTTGCCGCTGCTGCCGGTGATGGCGATCACCGGGCCGTCGAACTGGTCGCGCGCCAGGGACGCGAGCTGTCCCAGAGCTTCACCGGTATCGGGCACGATCCATTGCGGAAGTTTCAGGCGCTTGTCGGCCCGCGTCACCACCAGCCCGCACGCCAGTTGCGCCGCTTCAGACAGAAATTGATGCGCGTCGAAGTGCTCGCCGCGCAATGCCACGAACAACTCGCCCCCGCGCAACTGGCGGGTGTCGGTCGCGACGCGCTGGAAGCGGCAATCCGGGTACATAAGCGTGCCGCCGAACGCGGCGGCGGCTTCCGACAGGGTCAACGGGCGCACGGTCATGACCGGCCCACCCGCGCGGCGAGGGCGCGGCGCGCTTCGGCGGCGTCGTCGCAAGGCCAGCGCACGCCGGCAATTTCCTGCCAGGTTTCGTGGCCCTTGCCGGCGAGCAGGACGATATCGGCGGGGTCCGCGTCGGCGATGGCTCGCGCGATGGCGGCCCTGCGCTCGGGGATCACCAGCAGACGGTCGCGTTGGTTGGCGGCAACGCCGCTCAGAATCTCGGCAATGATGGCGTCGGGAGCTTCGCCGCGCGGATTGTCGCTGGTCACCACCACCCGGTCCGCGCCGGCCACCGCGATCGCACCCATGCCGGGGCGCTTGCCGCGATCGCGTTCACCCCCGCAGCCAAACACGCACCACAGCCGCCCGCCGGCAGCGTTTTCGCGCAGCGCGGCCAGCACCTGTTCGAGGGCGTCGGGCGTGTGCGCGTAATCGACCACCACCTGTGGACCTTCGGCGCCGCCAACCGATTGCATACGTCCAGGAGCGGCCCGCAGTTGCGGAACCGCAGCCAGCACGGCAGCGAGCGCAAAACCCTGGGCACAGGCCGCGCCGATCACCGCCAGCAGGTTGGCAAGGTTGAAGCGGCCGGGCAGCCCGCTGACCAGCGCGCCCTCGCCCCAGGGCGTAACCATCCGGGCGCGCACCCCGGTCGCGCTGAACTGCGCGTCGATGGCTCGGATCGCGGCAACGCCGCCCCGCGCGGAATAGCCGTGGCCGACGACCCCGGCCGGCAATGCGCCGAGCAGTTCGGCGCCGACCGGATCATCCAGGTTGATCACCGCACTCGCCAACCCGGGCTGCTGGAACAGGCGCGCCTTGGCCGCGCGATACGCGTCCATGTTGCCGTGGTAGTCGAGATGATCCCGGCTCAGATTGGTGAACACGGCGGTGTGCACGGGCACCGCCGCCACGCGCTGCTGATCCAGACTGTGGGACGAGATTTCCATGGCCACCCGGCGTACCCCCCGATCGCGGAAGTCCGCCAACAGGCGCTGGGTGGCAATCGCGTCCGGGGTGGTCAGCCCGGTGGTCGCCAGCGCGGCGGGCCCGCCCAGCACACCCGCGCCCAAGGTTCCGATGACGCCCGCCGGTGCCTCCAGCAGTGCGAACAGTTGCGCCAGCAATTGGGTACAGGTGGTCTTGCCGTTGGTGCCGGTGACGCCCGTGATGGTCAGCGCCGCGCCCGGATCACCGTAAAAACGCCCGGCTATGGCGCTGATCTGTGCCCCCAGTCCCGGCACCGGGATGACCGGAATGCGGAGCGATGCCAGCGCGGCAGCGTACACGGACAGTCCGGCCGCCTCGGCGAGCACGGCAACCGCGCCGGCCCCGGCCGCCGCGGCCATGAAATCGCGTCCATCCTGGCGAATTCCGGGCAGGGCGAGAAAGAGATCGCCGGCCGCGATGCGGCGACTGTCGAGGGCGATCCCATGAATCCGGAGCTCGGCCCAAGCCGCCGCCACCCCATCAGCCAGCAGATCAGCGAGCCGGACAGCGGAGTCATTGCGCTGCACAGCCATCACCCGGCGTCCCTCCGGGTCGACGCGACGGTCGTGGTGGTCGCGTCCACGACGGCGCCGGGCTGAGGCAGCAACGGGGTGGGCGGCTGTATCGCCAACAGGCGTAGCGCGGCGGAAGTCACCCGGGAGAACACCGGCGCCGCCACCACACCGCCGAAGTAACCACCCACTTGCGGGTCATCGACCACGACCACCGTAACCAGCTCGGGGTTGTCCGCCGGCGCCATGCCGGCGAACAGCGATATGTAGCGGTGCTCTTGATAGCCGCCCACCCCGACTTTATGGCTGGTCCCGGTTTTGCCGGCGGATGCGTAGACAGGAATTGCCGCTTTCTTTCCGGTGCCGCTCTCCACCACGGCTTTCAGCATGGTGCGCACCTGCCCGGCGACCGCGGTGCTGATAACCCGCTGCCCCTCGGCGGGCGGAGTGCCGGGTTCCTGGCGCAACAGCGTCACGGGGCGGCGCACGCCGGTATTGGCAAGCACGGCGTAGGCTCGTGCCACCTGTAGCGGCGTCACCGTCACGCCGTAACCGAAGGCAAGGGATGCATGCTCGACCGTCGCCCACTTGTGCTTGCTGGGCAGGTTGCCCGCATTCTCGCCGGGGAAGCCCGTATCCAGCCCCTGGCCCAGACCCACTCGCTCGAACACGCCGCGAATCTGGTCGGTTTCGAGCGTCATGGCCACCTTGGTCGTGCCCACCTGGCTGGATTTGACCAGTACGCCGGTCAGATCGAGGAGACCGTAACTGTGAGGATCGCGGTAGGTCTTGCTGCCGAAGCGAATCCAGCCAGGGGCGGTATCGATCGGCGTGTCCGGCCGGTAACGACCACTTTCGAGTGCCGCCACCGTGGTGAAGGGTTTCATCACCGAGCCCGGCTCCACCAGATCGGTGATGGCGCGGTTGCGCTGGACATGATTGTCCGGTTGCCCGCGCGCATTGGGATTGAACGACGGCTGGCTGACCATGGCGAGGACTTCCCCGGTACGGGCGTCGAGCATGACCACGGACCCGGCCGCGGCCCGATGCGCTTCCAGCGCCACGCGCAACTCGCGATACGCCACATATTGCAGACGCAGGTCGATGGAGAGCGCCAGGTCGTTGCCGGGTTTTTCGCTGCGGATCAGCTCCAGTTCCTTGATTACCTGGGTATTGCGGTCCTGGAGGACACGGCGTTCGCCGGGCACTCCGGCAAGCCATTGGTCGTAGGCCAGCTCGAGCCCCTCCTGCCCCTTGTCGTCAACATTGGTAAAGCCGACCAACTGCGCGGTGACTTCTCCCGCGGGGTAGTAGCGCTTGTACTCGTCGCGGCCGTAGACGCCCTTGAGCTTCAGATCGAGGATCGGTTTCGCCTCGGCAGGCGTGAGCCGCCGCGCCAGAAACATGAATTCACGTTTGGCGTTGTCATTGAGGCGCGCCCGTAACGTCGCCAGCGGCACACCGAGCCGCCGGGCCAGAGACTCCAGGCTCTTGCCGCCATCCAGAAGTTCCTTGGGGTTGGCCCATAGCGTTACCACCGGCGTGCTGACCGCCAGCGGCTCGCCGTTGCGATCCGTGATCAGTCCCCGGTAGGCTGGAACCGGCCGGACCCGCAACGTACGGGCATCACCCTGCAACTGAAGAAAGCGGGCGCCCTTCTCACCGCGCTCGAATATTTGCAGCCCCGCGGTGTGCCACAGCGCCATTACCGGCAACGAACCCAGGGCCACCACCACGCAGAGATAACGCCAGTGGTCGATGGCGCGCTGATGCGTCGTCCGGCGCGTCACGGCTGCACCATGATGATTTCCTGCAACGCCGGCGCGCGCAGGCCATATTGCTCCGCGGCGAGTTTTTCGATCCGCCCCGGCGACGCCAGGGTGCTGCGCTCCAGAAGATAACGCCCCCAATCGACCTGCAGCTGGTGCTCGGTGCGCTGATGCTTGGCCAGCTGCATATAAATCCGCCGACAATCCTGACTTACCAACACTGCCGCCAGCGCAGTGGCCAGCAGCGCCAGCCACAGCCCGACCATCATCACACCCGTGCGCGTCATGCGAGCTTCTCCGCAACCCGCATCACGGCACTGCGCGCGCGCGGATTGGCTGCGACCTCGGCGGCGGAGGCACGGATTGCGCGCCCCAATGCGCGCAGGCGGCGCGGCAGATGCGCCTCTGGGAGGGGCAGTCCACGCGGCACACGGGGGTGCTCCGCGTCGCGGATAAAGCGTTTCACCATGCGGTCTTCAAGCGAGTGAAAGCTGATCACCACCAAGCGCCCGCCGACCACCAGCACGTCGAGCACCTGATCGAGCGCCGCGCGCAAGGCGGCGAGTTCGCCATTGATGTGGATCCGGATCGCCTGAAACGACTGGGTCGCCGGATGACGACCGGGCTGCCACGCGGGGTGCGCCTCCGCGATGATCTTGGCGAGCTGCACGGTGCGCAGCAGCGGCTCCTGCGTCCGGGCGTGAACGATGGCGCGGGCGATGCGCCGCGCGTAACGCTCCTCGCCGTATTCCTGCAACACCCGGGTGATTTCGGTCTCGCCCGCCACCGCCAGCCAGGCGGCCGCGCTCTGCCCCTGCTCGGGATTCATGCGCATGTCCAGCGCGCCGTCGCGGAGAAAGCTGAAACCCCGCGCCGCATCGTCCAGTTGCGGCGACGACACCCCCAGGTCGAGGAGCAGGCCGGTCACCCGCACCGGCACCGCCCGCGCCGCCAGGTGCGGCAGCAGGTCACGAAACGACATCTGCACCATCTCCAGACGGCTGTCCCGGGCGGCCAGCTCCGCGCCCACGCGACAGGCTTCCGGATCGAGATCCAGCGCCAGCACCCGACCTTCGGGCCCGAGGCGATCGAGGAGCGCGCGCGTGTGGCCGCCACGCCCGAAGGTGCCGTCGACGTAAAAGCCATTCGAATCCGTCACCAAGGCCGTTACCGCCTCTTCCAGCAATACTGTTTGGTGATCGCCTGCAAACCCCTGCTCCACGCGCCGGGTCTACAGCGACAGGCTTTGCATTTCCGCCGGGATCGCCCGTCCGCCGGCGGCCTCGGCCAGCCACTGCTCGCGTCGCGCGTTCCAGCTCTCGGTACTCCACAACTCGAAGCGATGACCCTGACCCACCAGCACGACCTCTTTATCCAGTCCGGCATAGGTCCGCAGCTCCGGCGGAATCAACAGCCGCCCGTTGCTGTCCATTTCCAGTTCGCGCGCATGACCGATCAACAACCGCTGCAGGCGGCGGGTGTCGGGATTGAACGTCGGCAATTTGGCGATCTGGGCTTCTATCTCCTGCCAGGCAGGCAGGGGATACAGAAACAGGCAGCGATCTTCGATATCAATGGTGGCCACGAGCTGGCCGTCGCAACCCGCCGTGAGGGCGTCACGGTAACGAGCAGGCACTGCCATGCGGCCTTTCGCGTCCATATTGATTTCGTTATTGCCGCGAAACACTGTGCCTCCACCGGGCTATGCGCCGGGAAACCCACTATTTCCCACAATCTCCCAATTCAGACCACTATATGCCCGCCTAACCCAAAGTCAAGCAGGCGATCACCACAAAACACCCTGAAAATGGTGAGAAAAGAGACGATCTCGTATGAAAAGTGCACTGAGCGGAGACCGCCCGGACGAACTTTCAATACTTATCAAAATAGTGACGCCCAAACTTAAAGTAATTAGTAAGGAGTGGACGTGGTCGGAGTCGCTTTGCGCGGGAGCCGGCCCACGCGCCGCCCGGAATGGCCCGGACGGCGCGGTGATCGGAGAGGTGAAGTCGGCCTGTAAGCCGGGTTCTGTCGTGGACAATCATTCATCTGGGACGCACGTCGCCGTGCGCCTCAAGCGGCCTACCCGAACCCGACACGGGCCGCGTCATGGGGTTCCTATTTGGCCTTGCTCCGAGTGGGGTTTACCCTGCCACGCCTGTTACCAGACGCGCGGTGCGCTCTTACCGCACCATTTCACCCTTACCGTCCGCCGGAACGATCCCGGTGGCTTGGCGGTATATTTTCTGTGGCACTTTCCGTGGACTCACGCCCCCCAGGCGTTACCTGGCACTCTGCCCTGTGGAGCCCGGACTTTCCTCCATCCCGCTTGCGCGAGACAGCGACTGTCCAGCCGACTTCACGCCCATTCTAGCCCAGGTGGCGGATGCGGGTGGCAGGCTTTCGCCGGCCCGGCACTTCTTCTACCATCGCGCCACGAATAGCACCGCACGCGCCGGACGGCGCACGCAACAACTACAACTCTGCCGGGGGAACTGTCATGCCACACGTAGAAACCGCGCTCGGGCCTGTCGATGTCAACGATCTGGGCATGTGCCTGATGCACGAGCACATCGTGGTCGCCAACTGGTCGATGCGCCAGAACTACACCAATTATTACGACGCCGAGCAGCAGATCCCCAAGGCCATCGCGGCGCTCAAACGGGCCGCCGACCGCGGGGTGCGATCCATCGTCGATCTGACGCCGGTCAACCTTGGACGGGACATCCACACCATTCGCCGGGTGGCCGAAGCCACCGGCGTCCATGTCATAGCACCCACGGGTTTCTACTGGACCGAAGAACCCCAGATGCACGCCTGGGACGCCAGGTCACTCGCCAGCTACATGGTCCGCGACATCCGCGACGGCATCCTCGACACCGGCATCAAGGCCGGCGTCATCAAGTGCGCGACCGACAACCCCGGCGTCGATGCCTTCAACAAAAAGCTGTTGCAGGCCGCGGCGATCGCGCACCGGGAGACCGGCGTACCCATTTCGACCCACACCACGGTTTCCAACACCTCCGCGCGGGATCAGCAGATCGCGTTCGCCGAGTTCGGCGTCGATCTCACGCGCGTGGTGATCGGCCACTGTGGCGATTCCACCGACCTCGACTACCTGCAAACCATCCTCGACCAGGGCAGCTTCATCGGCATGGACCGCTTCGGCCTCGAAGCCTACCTGCCCACCGACCAGCGGGTACAGACGGTCGCCCAGCTCTGCGCCAAAGGCTTTGCGGGGCAGATGGTGATCTCCCACGATTCCTGCAGCTTCCAAGACTTCTTCGATCAGAAATACATCGAGCGATTCGCGCCCAACTGGTGCTACGAGCACGTCCCCCGCGACGTGCTGCCGGCGCTGAAGTCCGCCGGGGTGAGCGACCGGGACATCAACACCATGATGGTGGAGAATCCGAAAAAGGTGTTTTCGAAAATCGGCGGTTACTGACCGGCAGCGCTGCGTCAGCGCAACAAAAAGGCGCCTGCGTGGCGCCTTTTTGTTGCATGCCGGGTCATCAGGCCGATCACCCGCCATCCGCCGCTGGCGAACGCAACCGGATCAACCCTTCCTGGGCACAGGTGGCCACCAGGGTGCCGTCGCGGCGGTAAAAATGCCCGAAATTGAGCCCGCGGGAACCACTCGCGCTGGGACTTTCCATGGTGTAAAGCAGCCAATCGTCGACGCGCAACTCGCGATGGAACCACATGGCGTGATCGAGGCTGGCGGACTGCAACCCCGGCTCCCCGAAACGCAGACCGTGGGGCCGCAGTGCGGTGCCCATCAGGTAATAGTCGGACACATAGGCGAGCAGCGCGCAATGCAGCTCAGGATCGTCCGGCAGAGTACCCGGCACCCGTACCCAAAACTGTTGCTGCGCGGAAGTTACTTCCGTCGCCCACAGCGCAACGGGATCGACCGCCCGCATGGTCACCGGCCGCGCGCTGGTGTGGAACGCGCGCTGCGCGGCCGGCAGCCTCGCGGCGGCACTCAGGCGCAGATCGTATTCGTCGGGCAGGCCCTCGGGACCCGGCACCGCGGGCATCTCGATCTGGTGCGAGAGTCCGGTCTCCCGCCGCTGGAAGGATGCCGACATGATGAAGATAGGCTCTCCCTCCTGCACCGCCACCACGCGCCGGGTGGTGAAACTGCCGCCGTCGCGCACCCGCTCGACCTGATAGATGATGGGAATACGCTTGTCGCCGGGACGCAAAAAATAGGAATGCAGGGAGTGCACCGGCCGTTCCTCGCGGGTGCGTGAGGCCGCCATCAATGCCTGACCCAGCACCTGACCACCGAACACCGCAGCGGCGCCGATATCCTGGTTGCTGCCGCGAAACAGATCACGGTCGAGGCGTTCCAGGTTGAGGAGGTCAAGCAATTGATCGGGATTCATGCTGGCACCGCAGGCTTGCTGTCGAGGGATACAGGTGTTGGGGGATGCAAATTTTGCAAACGCGGGCAGGCGAGGAACACGGGGGTTCGGCGTCGCGCCTGACGGCGGCGCGGCATCATACGCCATTGCCAGGAGGGCGCGTCGCGGTCAAGGCGCGCGCAATGCGAGCGCGCGCTCGTAGAGCTGATTCTTCGCCGCACCCGTGATCCGGGCGGCAAGCCCGACCGCCTGTTTCAGCGGCAGTTCTTCCAGCAGCACGCTCAGCACCCGGTCGAGATCGTCGCCCGCCGGCGCCCGCTCCGGGGCGCCGGCGACCATCAGCACCAGTTCGCCGCGGCGCTGATTGGCATCCGCCGCGACCCGGGCACCGACTTCCGCCGCGGAACCCGTCAGGAAGGTTTCGAAGGCCTTGCTGATCTCGCGCCCGAGCACCAACTCGCGCTCGGCGCCAAAGACCGTCGCGATATCCGCGAGCGTTTCCTGAATGCGGTGCGGGGCCTCATAAAAAATCAGGGTGCGCGGCTCCTGCGCCAGCGCCTCCAGACGGCGCAAGCGCTCACCGGCGCGCGCCGGCAGGAAGCCCTCGAACACGAAGCGGTCGCAGGGCAGGCCCGCAACGCTGAGCGCCGCCACCGCCGCGCAGGCACCGGGCACCGGCGATACGGCGAAGCCCGCCGCCCGCGCCGCGCGCACCAGCCGGTAGCCGGGATCGGAGATCAGCGGCGTCCCGGCATCGGAGATCAGCGCCACATCGCGGCCGTCGGCGAGCGCCGCCAGCACGGCCTCGCCTTGGTCCGCTTCGCCGCGATCATGGTAGGAGACCAGGCGCGTAGCGATGCCGAAGTGGCGCAGCAGGCGACCGCTGTGGCGGGTGTCCTCGGCGGCCACCAGCGCCACGGTTTTGAGTATGTCCAGGGCGCGCGGTACCATGTCGGCCAGATTGCCGATTGGCGTCGCAACAACGTACAGGGTGCCGGCCATCATTCTTTCCTCGTCCAATGCCCGTGTACTCACTACCCGTGTACTCGCTACCCGCGTACTGGGCACCATCGTCACGGCGATCACCACCGCCCTGCTCATGGTCGGTTGCAGCTCGACTGACCATGGCACCGCGGAGCCCGCACCCGCGCTCAGCCCGATAAGTTCACCGGTTTCGGTCGCGTTGCAACAGCAAAACGCGAAGCTGCTCGCATCCGCCGCCGCCGCGCTTGCCGCCGGCGATGCCGCCGGCGCCCTGCAACTCTACAAGCAGATCGACCCCACCGCACTGACCGACGACCGCCGCCTCGGTTATTTCCTGGATCGCGCCGACGCGGCCTTGCAGGAGGGCGATCTGCTGCTGGCACGCGAACTCCTGTCCAACCCGGAGCTGCAGGCGCGTCACCAGGAGTTGGGCGCTGACGCGCAGCGCCGCTGGCTCGGGCTCCGCGGCGAATTGTTCGGGCTGCTGGGGGATACCGGCAGCAGCGTCGCCGCCTACACCGAGCTCACCACCGTGCTCATCGACCCCGAAGAGCGCCACGAAATCGAACGGGCGATCTGGCAGGTGCTGGAGCGCACACCGACCAGCGCCCTGAACAAACTCGCGGCGGAACCCGCCAACGCCCGCCTGCACGGCTGGTATCAACTTGCGCTCGCCAGCCGCGAACAGACCGGGGATTCCGCGGCAGTTCCGCCCGCGCTCGCCCCGGAGCACGCCGGCCCCGTGTCAGGCGCCGATGCCGCCAGCGTGCCCGCCGCGGTCCCGGCGCTCCAGCGGGTCGCACTGCTGCTGCCCCGTTCCGGAAATTACGGCCCCGCTGCCAATGCCGTTCGCGACGGCTTCATGGCCGCCGCCTTCGCCGCGCAGGCGGGAGGCGCCGCTACCCCGACGTCAAGCTGTATGACGCCGCCGGTGGCGACGTGCTCGATCTCTATCACCGTGCCGTCACCGACGGCGCGCAACTGGTAATCGGACCACTCGATGAGCAGGCTCTGACACGCCTGGCGGCGGAACCCTCGCTGCCGGTGCCGGTGCTGGGGCTCAACGAACTGGAGGGCGGGCCCGAGTCGACCGCCGCCAATTTCCATACACTCGCCCTGTCTGTTGCCGACGAAGCTGAGGCGGCGGCACGCCGCGCCTGGCAGGACGGACGGCGGGCAGCGCTGGTGCTGGTCCCGGACGCCCCCTGGGGACGGCGGGCGCTCGATGCGTTTGGCGACACCTTCACTCAGTTGGGCGGCACGGTGCGCAGCGGCGCGACTTACGACATGGCGCTCAAGGACTTCGTACCCGTGTTGCGCCCGCTGCTTGCCGTCACCGCGGATGCCACTGCCGCACCGGGCGCGGATGCGGAACCGCCGCGCCGCCGCACGGATATCGACATGGTGTTTTTGGTCGCCTATCCCGCTCAGGGACGCCAGATCAAGCCGACCCTCGACTTTCTGTACGCCGGCGATTTGCCGGTGTACGCCACATCGGCCATTTATGCCGGGGTCGCCGACGCGGCTCGCGATGGCGATCTCGGCGAGATCCGCTTCAGCACCATGACCTGGGCGCTTGCCGATGCGACGACGCCAGCCCCCGAGACCAATTTGCCACCGATTTATCGCCCGTTCTTTGCACTCGGCGCCGATGCGTATCTGGTCCACCCGTTTCTGGCGGTGGCGCGACCGAACGCCGACGTGCGTATCGCCGGCCATACCGGCACCCTGGTCCTGGACGGCGGGCAACACATCCGCCGCATCCAGCCCTGGGCGCGCTTCCGCAATGGTCGGGCGCACCTGGAAAGCGAAGCGCAGTGAAGCTGCAACAGCGCGGCCGCGGGGCTGACGCCGAACGCGCGGCAGAAACTTTCCTCCTGCGTCAGGGCCTGCGCATCGTGGCGCGCAATTACCGGACGGCGCGCGGCGAGATTGATATCATCGCCGACGATGGCGGGACCCTGGCATTCGTCGAGGTGCGCATGCGTTCGGGTAACGCTTTTGGCGGGGCGGAGGAGAGCATCGACCGACGCAAGCGTCAGCGTATCGTGGCCGCCGCGTGCCACTTCCTCGCCAGCGGCCCGTCCGCCGAGCCGCCCTGTCGTTTCGACGCCATGTTGCTGACACCTCCGGCACCTCGGAATCCCGATGAGTATGCCGTGGAGTGGCTCCGCGACGCGTTTCGCGCCGACGACGTCTGACACCATGGAAGAAAGAGTCATTGCCAGCATCCACCGCAGCATCCAGGCCAAAATGGCGGTCGGCGAGTTGCTCGCGCCGCGCATCGCGCTGGCGGCGGAGCTTGTCGCCACCACCTTCCTGCGCAACGGCAAGCTGCTGGTCTGCGGCGTCGGCGTCGGTCGCTATCTGGCCGGCAGCCTGCACCACGGCGTGGCGCGGGATTCCACTTTGCGCGGCCGGCATTGCCCGCCATCCTGCTTGACGACTACGTTGACCCGAGCGTCCCGGATGGCGACCTTGTCGGACTCCAGGTGCGGGCGCTGGGTCAGCCGGTCGACTGCCTGGCGCTGGTCAGTCCGGGCTCCGCGCCGGCCAGTCTCGCCGGGGCTTTGCGCGCCGCGCGCGGCCGAAATATCCCCTGTATTCTGTTCAGCGGCCCCGGCGATGATCGCCTGGCCACTGAACTGGACGATGCCGACATCGAACTTTCTCCCGCTACCGACAACCAAGGCCATGCGCAGGAAATCCATCTGACGGCGATTTTTTGTCTCTGTGAACTCATCGAACACCATTTGTTTGGAGGATCCGCAACGTGAAACAGCGCAGCAACTATGCACTGCTTGTGACCCTGTCCTGCTCGCTCGCCGTGGGCGGATGCGCCTCCACCCTCAACAAGGTGACCGACCGACCCTTCCAGGAGACCAAAGCGGAACCCACCATAGGCACTTCCGTCGACGACGCGAAAATGGAAATACTGATCGGCGTCAACATCAAGAAAGCGCACCCGCAACTGGAATCCGCCCACGTCAACGTGCACAGCTATAACCGCTTGGTGCTGCTCACGGGCGAAGTGCCGACCGAAGAGATGAAAACCCTCGCTGGCGATACCGCGCGCAAATACCAAGGCGCCCGCGATGTCTTCAACGAACTCCAGGTACGCAACAATACGACCGTGCTCGCGCGCACCAGCGACAGCTGGCTCACCACCAAAGTCACAACCCGTCTGGTCGCCGAGAAGGGCCTCAACACCCGCGGCGTGGATGTCGTGGTCGAGGACAGCGTGGTGTATCTGATGGGGACCGTGAGTCATCGCGATGCCAACCGCATCGCCGCCATCGCCAGCCGCATCGGCGGCGTGCAGCGGGTCGTCAAAGTATTCGAATATCTGGATTGACCGGTACCGGCTCAGCACCCCGCCATGACCTCGCAGCCCCTGTGGCGTCCGTCCGCCGCGCGTATCGGTCAGAGCAATATGCTGGCTTACGCGCGCTTTCTGGACGCGGAGTACGGGCAACTGTTCCCCGACTACACCGCCCTGCACCAGTGGTCGGTGACCTGCCCCGAAGATTTCTGGCGCTCGATCTGGGATTTCACCGGGGTCCGTTGCGCGGACCCCGGGCAGCGGGTGCTGGAAGACGGTGACCATTTCCCGGGCGCACGCTGGTTCCCCGGCGCGCGCCTCAATTTCGCGGAAAACCTGCTGCGCCGGCGCGACGACACCATCGCCCTGGTCGGTCGTTTGGAGAACGGCGCGCGTCGCACGCTGACTTACGCCCAACTTCACGACGTCGTGGCACGCGTCGCTGCCGGGCTGCGCGCGCGGGGTGTGGCGCCGGGCGACCGGGTCGCCGCGTTCATGCCCAATGTGCCCGAAACCCTGATCGCCATGCTGGCGACCACCAGCATCGGTGCAGTGTGGTCGTCGTGTTCGCCGGATTTCGGCGCCACCGGCGTGCTGGACCGCTTCGGCCAGATCGCGCCCAGGGTGCTGTTCGCCTGTGACGGCTATCACTACAACGGCAAGGCCATCGATACGCTGCCGCGCGTGCGGGACATCGCCGCGCACCTTGCAAGCATCGATACCCTGGTGCTGGTGCCCATGCTGGATGCCGCGGCCTGCCTCCCCGGCGCACTCCCATGGGAGACGCTGATGGGCAGCGGACCCGTGCCCGAACTGCGCTTCGAAGCAGTTGCCGTTCGCGCATCCGCTCTACATCCTGTACTCGTCAGGCACCACGGGCGTGCCCAAGTGCATCGTCCACTCCGCGGGCGGAACACTCCTCCAGCACCTGAAGGAACACCGCCTGCACGTCGACCTCAAGCCCGACGACACCTTGTTCTACTTCACCACCTGCGGCTGGATGATGTGGAACTGGCTGGCGAGCGGTCTGGCCAGCGGCGCCACGCTGGTACTCTACGACGGCTCGCCGTTCCATCCCGCGCCCGAAGTTCTGATCGACCTGATCGACGCCGAAGGCATCTCGATCTTCGGCACCAGCGCAAAATATCTGAGCGCGCTGGAAAAGGCCGGCGTCGCGCCGCGCGCCGGTCACCGGCTCGACCGCCTGCACACCGTGCTCTCCACCGGCTCGCCGCTGTCCCACGAGAGCTTCCGCTACGTCTATCGGGACTTCAAGGACGACCTCTGTCTCGCATCCATTTCCGGTGGCACCGACATCGTGTCCTGCTTCGTGCTCGGCAATCCCTGCCTGCCGGTGTGGGAGGGCGAGATCCAGTGCCGGGGGCTCGGCATGGCGGTCGATATCTGGAACGACGCCGGCGCGCCGGTGGTGGGCGAGAAAGGCGAACTGGTGTGCGCGCAGCCGTTTCCGTCCTGTCCCATCGGCTTCTGGAACGATCCCGACGATCGCAAGTTCACGGAGGCCTATTTCTCGCGCTGGCCCGGCATCTGGGCCCAGGGCGACTACGGCGAGATCACTCCCCACGGCGGCCTCGTCATCCACGGGCGCAGCGATGCGGTGCTGAATCCCGGCGGGGTGCGCATCGGCACCGCGGAAATCTACCGCCAGGTGGAGAAGATCCCGGCCGTGCTGGAATCCGTTTGCATCGGTCAGGACTGGGACGATGACGTGCGCGTGGTGCTGTTCGTGGTGCTGCGCCCGGGTCTCGCGCTCGACGATGCCCTGCGTGACCAGATCCGCGCCACCATCCGCGCCAACACCACCCCGCGCCATGTGCCGGCGCGGATCGTCCAGGTGGCGGACATTCCCCGCACCCGCAGCGGCAAGATCGCCGAACTTGCGGTACGTCAGATCGTGCATGATCTGCCGGTGAAGAACACCGAGGCGCTGGCGAACCCGGAAGCGCTCGATCTCTACCGGGGATTGTCCGCACTCGGCAGTTGATCCCCAGCCTGGTTGGCGAGGTCCGGATGCGCCGTTTCATCGGCCGCGATCTGACTCTCGGGGAAGTCCGGGGCTTGGCATCCGAACCAGCGCGCCGCTGGCAGCGCCCCGCGCGACCCCATAGAATGGCCGCTTCCTACCTTCGACCCCACACATGGCCCGGGATTACGCCAAACCCGCTTCGGCAGCCAAACGCCAAGTCAAAAATCAACGTGTGCCACTGGGCACGCGCACACCTCCCTGGGCAATCTTCCTCGGCGGCGCCAGCGTCGGGATAGCGGCGACGCTGGTGGCGATGCTGTGGCGGCCACACCCGGTCGACCCTGCCACGTCAGCCGCCGACAGCAATCCGAAGGCACAGGCCGAAGCCAAGCCGCGCTTTGATTTCTACACCTTGCTCAAGGAATCCGAGGTATTCGTACCCGAAGTGGAAGAGCCGCCGTTGGTCAAGGCTCCGCTGCCGGCCGACCCGGCGAAGAAAAAGGATGATGCGAAGACTGAGGAAAAAGTCGCTGTCGAGAAGCCTTCGCCGTATGAATTCATTCTGCAGACCGGATCGTTCCGCGCCCGCGGCGATGCCGACAGCCTGCGTGCACGGTTGTTGCTGCTGAACCTGAGCGCCTCGGTCGAAAGCGCCGGCGCCAAACCCGGGGAGGTCTGGCATCGCGTGATGGTCGGCCCGTTCACCTCTCAGGAAACGTTGGCCCGAGCGCGCACCGCGCTCCAGCAAAACGGCGTCGACAGCATCCTGGTCAAACGCAAGCCGAAGTGACGCGGGGCCGAACGCCCGCGGCTACACGTGGTCGCGACCCGGGTTTCCGGCAGCGCGATAACGCAAGGGCACCCGCGCGCAGATTCCCGTGAGCAACGCATAGGCGATGGTGCCCACGTGGCGCGCCACTTCCCAGGCAGTCAGTCCTTCGCCCCAGAGCACCACTTCGGCGCCGACATCGGCGCCCGGCACGTCATTCAGGTCCACGGCCAGCAGGTCCATCGATACCCGCCCCAGCGTCCGGGTCCGGTGTCCCGCCACCAGCACCGGCGTGCCGGTGCCCGCGTGGCGCGGATAGCCATCGCCATAACCCATGGCGACGATGCCGACTCGCGTGGGCCGCGGCGCCACCCAGTCGTGGCCGTAGCCGATACCCGCGCCGGTCGCCAGGGTCTGGATGGCGATCACCCGCGACGACAGCGTCAGCACCGACCGCAACTCACCGGCGATGGGGTGATGCTCATCAAACGGATTGACTCCGTACAGCAGGATGCCGGGGCGGACCCAGTCGGCGCGACTTTCCGGCAGTGCCACCAGTGCCGCCGAATTGGCCAGGCTGCGGGCGCCCGGCAATCCCCGGGTAGCAGACACGAACGTTTCGAGTTGGCTGCGATTAAGTTCATGCTCCGGGGTATCGGCGCAGGCAAAGTGCGTCATCAAACGCACCTCGGCCACATTGGCGGATGCCAGCAGGCGACCATGGGTGGCGGCGACCGTCGCGGGTGCGATACCCAGCCGGTGCATCCCGCTGTCGATTTTCAGCCACACCACCAAGGGGCGCGACAATCGGGCCGCGCGCAAGTCCGCTACCTGGCGCTCCGAGTGGATCACAATCTGGAGGTCGTGGCGCGCGATTTCCGGCAATTCGTTCGCACTGAAAAACCCGGCGGTCAGCAGAATCGGCTGGGTGATTCCCGCTCCGCGCAGCACCAGCGCTTCCTCCAAGGCAGGCGACGCCGAACGCGCCCGCCGCCGACAGCCCGCGCGCCACCGCCGCCGCGCCGTGACCATAGGCGTTCGCTTTCACCATGGCCATCACGCGGGCACCGCCCGCATGGCGTTGCGCCAACGCGAAGTTGTGGCGCAGATGGTCCAGGTCGATGGTGACTTGCGCGGGACGACTCAAGGCCATGCCTCAAACGAAGACAGCGCGCATGGTCGCAGTGGCCGCCCGGCCCCGCAAGCCGCCGCCGGCTTTGCCGAACGCCCGCGCATCGCTATAGTGGCGCCCTTCTCGAACAGATGGTGGGAGCAGCGGATGGCGGGCGACTGGGCCGGTTTCAATTGGGAAGACCCGTTTCTGATGGATGGCGAACTCAATGACGAGGAGCGCATGGTGCGCGACAGCGCGCGCCAGTACGCCCAGAACAAATTGCTGCCACGGGTGCAACTCGCCTTTCGCAACGAGCACACCGACCGCGCCATCTTCAACGAGATGGGCGCGCTGGGCCTACTCGGGTCCACCATCCAGGGCTACGGCTGCCCCGGCGTGAACTATGTAAGCTACGGCCTGATCGCGCGCGAGGTCGAGCGCGTGGACTCGGGCTTTCGCTCCATGATGAGCGTGCAGTCGAGCCTGGTGATGTATCCCATCTACACCTACGGCAGCGAAGCGCAGCGGGAGAAATATCTGCCCAAACTGGCGAGCGGCGAATGGGTGGGCTGTTTCGGCCTCACCGAGCCCGATCACGGTTCCGATCCCGGCGGCATGAAAACCCGTGCCCGCAGCGTGGACGGCGGCTACCGCCTCAGCGGCAGCAAGATGTGGATCACCAATTCGCCCATCGCGGATGTCTTTGTGGTCTGGGCCAAGACCGATGACGGCATCATTCGCGGTTTCATTCTGGAGCGCGGCATGGCCGGGCTGTCGGCGCCGAAGATCGAGGGCAAACTGGCGCTGCGCGCGTCGGTGACCGGCGAGATCGTGATGGACGAGGTATTTGTTGCTGCGGAACAGTTGCTGCCCAACGTCCAGGGTCTCAAGGGACCCTTCGGCTGCCTCAACAGCGCCCGGCTCGGGATTTCGTGGGGCGCGCTCGGCGCCGCCGAAACCTGCTGGCACGCGGCGCGGCAATATGTGCTCGACCGTCAGCAATTCGGCCGCCCGCTCGCCGCCAACCAGTTGATCCAGTTCAAGCTCGCCAACATGCAGACCGAGATCAGCCTGGGCCTGCTGGGTTCGCTGCACGCGGCACGCCTCAAGGATCGCGGCCAACTGGCGCCGGAGCTGATCTCGCTGATGAAGCGCAACAACTGCGTCAAGGCGCTCGACATCGCGCGCCAGGCGCGGGACATGCTGGGCGGCAACGGTATCTCCGACGAATATCCGGTCATGCGCCACATGGTGAACCTGGAGGTGGTCAACACCTACGAGGGCACGGCGGATGTGCATGCGCTGATTCTCGGCCGCGCCCAGACCGGGATCCAGGCGTTCAGCTGACCGCCGGCGCGATCAGCGCGCCAACAAATCGAAGGCTTCGGCGCCCGGCCCCAGGGGCTGGCCGTAGCTGAACTCGACACAGTTGCCGTTGGGATCGCGCAGGCCGCAGTAGTAACCCACCGGAAAGGGCTCGTCCCGCGGCGGCCACACCAGGCAGCCAGCCGCCGCACCCCGTGCGGCGATCACGTCCACCGCCGCGCGGCTGGCGAGCGCAAAGCCGAAGTGGCGGTAGTCACGCGCCGCCAGTTTCAGATCGTCACCACCCTCCATCAGAACAAACACGAAATCCGTGGCGCGTCCCGGCTCGGCCATCCAGACGATGCGCTGCGATCACGCTTGACGGCTGTGCACGACCTCCATGCCGCAAAAATCCCGGTAAAACCCGATACAGGCATCCAGGCCGGCGACATGCAGCGCAAGATGCGTGATGCACGGTGTGATCACGGCAGCTCTCCAAGGGTTCGATATACCAGACCCCAGTCTGCCAGACCGCGCCCGTGCAGCGCGGGTGTCGTGACCGTCGGCGTCACCTTGGTCCCCTGATGCCTTGGCGTGTGAACGGAGCATTGCGCTAGCATCCATCCTCATATCAATGATAATGTCGAATTATAAGAAGGGGTCAAAAGCATAACCGTGCCTGTATCCGGTGCTGGCCGCTTCGCAGAATTCGCAACACAGAACCAACGCATCCAAATCAACCCCACCAACCCTTGACCAATCCAAAACGGGAGATATGAACCATGAACGAGATCGTCGATATCCACATCAAAGGCGGAACCCTGGTCGATGGCACCCGCGCCCCACGTCGGGTCGTCGATGTCTGGATCGACCAGGGCAAGGTTCTGCAAATCGGCGGCAAGGCACCGGGCGTCGCCAAGAAAACCATCGACGCCACCGGCATGATCGTGGCGCCGGGCTTTGTCGATCTGCACACCCACTACGACGCCCAGATTCACTGGGATCCCTACTGCACCATCTCCGGCTGGCACGGCGTCACTTCGGTGGTGCTGGGCAACTGCGGCTTCGGCTTTGTGCCCGTCAAGCCCGAATACCGTGAGCGCTCGCTGCTCACCATGACCCGCACCGAGGCCATCCCCTACGACACCATGAAAGTCGGGATGCCCTGGCTGTGGGAAACCGTGCCGGAATACATGGACAACCTGGCCCGCATTCCCAAGGGCGTGAACTGCATCCAGTACATGCCGACCGCCTCGCTGATGACCTACGTAATGGGCCTCGAGGCGGCCAAGACCCGCCCGGCAAACGCCGCCGAGCGCAAGGAAATGAAGCGCCTCCTGCACGAAGGCATGGATGCCGGCCTGTGCGGCTTCTCGTTCCAGCGCCTCGGCCCCAACTCCACCCAAGCCGACTTCGATGGCACGCCCATGGTGACCGACACCATGGTCGATGAAGACATCTTCAATCTCGCCGAAGTACTGGCGGAGCGGGGTGAAGGCTGCATCCAGGTAACCCAGTCCACGGGCGACATGCGCGCCGACCTGAATTTCCTGGAAAAACTGGCGGCGGTAGCGAAGCGGCCGATTCTGCACAATGCCATCGTGCCGACGCGCAGGGATCCGACTGTGCACCGTCGCAGCCTGGCATGGCTGCAGCGCTGCCGTGAAAAAGGGCTGCCCATCTACGGCCAGGCAGGCACCGTGCGCACCGGCTTCTCGTTCACGCTGGAGCACTGGAATCTGTATGACGCCAGCCCCGCCTGGCGCGAACTGACCACGGGCACCAAAGAAGAGAAGCTCAAGAAGCTGGCTGATCCCGAACTGCGCACGCGTGTCGTCACCGAAGCGGAAGCCGCGGACAAGCGCCTCAAGGTCATTCAGGCGGGCGTCGGCGGTGCCATTCCCAAGCTGATGGTGCACAAGGTCAACAAACAGCCGGAACTCGAAAAATACGTCGGCCGCTCCCTGGGCCAGATTGCGGCGGCGGAAAACAAGCACCCGATCGAAGTCATGCTCGATCTGTCCCTCGCCGGCGACCTGAATGTCGAGTTTCTGGGGCCAGAAAAAGACTTCAACGCCGATTACATGGCGGAGATGATCAACCAGTCGGACTACACCATCCCCGGCGTGTCCGATGGCGGGGCCCACACCAAGTTCTTTACCGGCGGCGCCTATACCACCGACTTCCTCTACTGGCTGGTGCGCGACGAACAGAAAGTGACGCTGGAGGAAGCCCATTTCCGGCTCTCCGCGCTGCCGGCACGGGCGGCGGGTTTTCGCGATCGCGGCGTGCTGCTCGAAGGCTCGCCGGCCGATGTGGTCGTCTACGACCTCGCCAAGCTCAGCGACGGCAAGGAGTGGATCGGCGAAATCGTCGAGGATCTGCCAGGCGGCGAGTGGCGCCGAATCAAGAAAGCCATCGGCTACCACGCCATCTTGGTCAACGGCGAAGTCACCTTTGCGGACGGCGAATGCACCGGCGCAACGCCGGGCAAGCTGCTTCGCAATGGCCAGGCCGAACCGGTTGCGAAAGAACGCGCGGCCTGATTGAAGCAGCAGCACCAAAAGCCCGGGCAGTGCCCGGGCTTTTTTTTGACTGGCTTTTGTGGGGAACGGCGGCTCCCGGGATCAATGTTCGCGGGTGGCGAGGAACTCGACCTCCGGGTGGCGCTCGCGGGTCAGCGCCAGATTGACCTGGGAGGGCGCCAGATAGGCCAGACACTTGCCTCCATCGATGGCCAGATTGGCCGCCGCCTTGGCCCGGAAGGCGGCCAACTTCTTGGCATCATCGCAGCGGATCCAGCGCGCGGTGGCGACGGTTACCGGCTCGTAGACCGCTTCCACGCCGTACTCATCCAGAAGCCGATAGGCCACCACATCGAACTGCAATTGCCCGACGGCACCGAGGACAACCTCGTTGCTGAGCACGGGGAAAAACACCTGAGTCGAGCCCTCTTCCGCCAGTTGCTGCAAACCCTTGTGGAGCTGCTTTGTTTTCAGCGGATCCTTGAGGCGGATGCGGCGAAACAGCTCCGGCGCGAAATGAGGAATGCCGGTGAAATTGAGCGCTTCGCCCGCGGTAAAAGTGTCGCCAATCTGAATGGTGCCGTGATTGTGCAGCCCGATGATGTCGCCGGCGATGGCGGTCTCGACGTTGGTCCGCTCGCCCGCGAAAAATGTCAGCGCATCGGCGATGCGGACCTCCTTGCCGAGCCGGACATGGTGCATCTTCATGCCGCGCTGATACTCACCCGAGCAAATGCGCAGGAAGGCGATGCGATCCCGGTGGCGCGGATCCATGTTCGCCTGAATCTTGAACACAAAGCCGCTGAAACCGGGCTCATCGGGAGTTACTTCCCGCTCCGCGGTCATGCGCGGCTGTGGCGCCGGCGCCCATTGCACGAAGTGATCGAGCAGCTCGCGCACGCCGAAATTGCCCAAGGCCGTACCGAAAAATACTGGCGTCAGCTTGCCGGCCCGGTAGCGTTCGAGATCAAACGGGTGCGACGCGCCGCGCACCAGCTCGACTTGCGTACACAGTGCCTCGTACTCGTACCCGGGGCCGATCGCCTCCCGGACGGCAGCGGAATGCAGGCCCGGGATGCGCACATCTTCTGGAATGCGATGGCCCTGGCCCGCCTGATAGCGATGGACTTCGTCCTCGCGCAGGTCGTAGACGCCCCGGAACCCGCGCCCCATGCCGATGGGCCAGTTCACGGGCGCGGCCTCGATCTTCAGGACCTGCTCGATTTCGTCGAGTACTTCCAGCGGATCGCGCACCTCGCGGTCCATCTTGTTGACGAAGGTGATGATGGGCGTGTCGCGCAGCCGGCACACTTCCATCAGCTTGATGGTGCGCTCCTCCACGCCCTTGGCGCAGTCGATCACCATCAACACCGAATCCACAGCGGTCAGGGTCCGATAGGTGTCTTCCGAGAAGTCGGCATGGCCCGGGGTGTCGAGCAGATTCACGATGCAGCCGCCGTAGGGGAACTGCATCACCGAAGAAGTCACCGAGATCCCGCGCTCCTTCTCCATCGCCATCCAGTCGGAGGTGGCGTGGCGGTCGCTCTTGCGGCCTTTGACGGTGCCAGCGACCTGAATCGCGTTGCCAAACAGCAGCAGCTTCTCGGTGATGGTGGTCTTGCCGGCGTCGGGATGCGAGATAATGGCAAAGGTCCGGCGCCCGGCGAGTTCCGGATGGCTGTTGTCCATGGCGAAAAGGATCTTGGAGGGGAAATCGGGGCGCCGATTATAGCGCGCGGTTGCGATCAGCCGGTGGTTTCAGGCCCTGAACGCAAAAGCCGCCGCGCCCGAAAGCGCGGCGGCTCTGCGAAGCCGTAAGGCAGTCCGAATTACATCGGTACTACGTTCTCGGCTTGCGGGCCTTTCTGGCCCTGACCGACGGTGAACTGGACTTTTTGCCCTTCCGCCAGGGTCTTGAAGCCGGCGCCCTGAATGGCGCTGAAATGGACGAAAACGTCAGGGCCGTTTTCGCGCTGAATGAAGCCGAAGCCTTTGGCTTCGTTGAAGAACTTGACAGTTCCGGTGACTGTGTTAGCCATTGCAGTAGTCCTGTGTAAATTAAATTGATCTGATAAGAGAACATGGAGCAGTGCATCGAACGGGTATTACTTATGGACTTCAGGACTACGAGAACTGACAAGTATTCGTGGTACTGGGCATAAATACGGCCCCATTCCGAGGCCACGCGAGTATACAGGCTATCCGCACGCGCTGTCTACCCGTGCGGGCGGCGCTGCGTCCGTGGTCGGCGGTCGGTCCGCGCGGAGGGGGGGCATGACTCAATCGCGCCCGGCAGACCCCCGCCGGCAATCTCGCCACTCCGGGCCGGCACCCGGGATTTTCTCCACCAGCGCTGCCTTGGCCCCGCTCAGATCCTGAGCCGACACATGCACTTCGAGCCAGGGCGTTTTGCGTACCTCCCGATCCGGCAGGATCGTCGCCGCGTAGCCTTGTTCGCGCAACCGGGTGCGCAGTCGCTCCGCGTTGGCGCGCACCTGAAACAGACCCAAGGATATCTCGGGGCCACGCCCGCCTTTGTCGGTCACGAACCCTTCGAATCCCGCAGCGGCCAGCTTGCCCAGCATTACTTCCGGGCGCGATGGCGCCGGGACCATCACCCGGTAGCCGGTGACGGTTTCTTGATCGAGCCTGCGCACGCTGGCCTGGGTGACGCCGGTCCCGGCAATCGCCGCTCCCCAGCGATCGACTTCGGTTATGCTGGTTCCGGGCCCCAGCAAAAAGCATTGCAGGGACTCGGAAGTCGGCGCCTGCGCGGGTGGCGGAAGTGCCGCCTCGCCAGCTGACGGCACACTCACCGCAAGTGGCGGCTCCGGCGGGCCCATGGGTCCATCCTGGAGCGCCTCCGCATGTGTGGATGACGGAGGCGACGGAGAAGTTGTATCTGCCGATATATCGGAAGGGAGTTGCGGCGCCACAGACAATGCCTCGGGTGCTTCCGCAAGCGCATTTTCGGCCGTGCCCCCGGGCGGCTGTTGCGACCACTCCGGCTTCACATCCAGGACATCTCGCTCGCGCAGCAGGGTCAGCGTCGGCACCGCCGGGCCGGGCTCGGTTACCCGTACGGGGGCAGCCAGACGCTGGTCGCGCTGACTGAAACCACCAGTAAGCCGCGCCATTGACCAGTAAGGCGGCGGCAATCAGCCAAGGGAGCAGACTGCCTTCAGGGTAGCGCAAGGCCCAGCCCATCCAGCACGAGTTCAGGGCGCAGCAGCGTCGGCTCGGCGAGCCAGGGCGCCAGCAGGCCGGCGTCGCCGCCGGTCAGCACCAGGGGCAATTCCAGACCGCTGCGAGTGCGTTCGATCAGTGCGGTGGTCATCGCGGTACAGCCACGCAGCACCGCGTCGCTGGTGCAATTTCCCGCCGCCAGCGTCGCCACGGGCCCCGCGCTCAGGCGGACGCCGCTGGTGCCGGACAGCAGCGCATTCAGCATCAACGTGAGCCCGGGAACGATGTAGCCGCCTTGATGAACACCGGACCCGTCCAGCACATCGACCGTTACCGCCGTGCCCGCATCGGCGACTACACAGGCGCGGCTCAGTTCGTGCCACGCGGCAAGTAGCGCCAGCCAGCGATCCACGCCGAGTTTTTCGGGCTCCCGATAGCCGCTGGTGACGCCAGCGCCGCACCCCGTCGCGCGCGCGTACTCGGGCGCAATACCCAGCGCGTCGCGCGCCCAGCGGTCGAGATCCGCCGCGATCTCGGGTCCGGCGACGTTGGAAACCCGTATCCGTCGGAGGCCCGGCGCGGACAGCGGGTCGCCCCAGGGCATCCGGCCGTCGGACACCTCCTTGCGCGAGCAGCTCCCCCGCGCAACCGCCTGTCCTTGCGCGGCAAGCGTCCGCCACTTGATGCGGCTGTTGCCGATGTCCAGCTCCAGAATCACGGACCCTCCCGCAAGCTGACTTCCCCGCCGCTGATGAAACGCAGGCCGTCGGCGCATTCCAGGGCGAGCGCGCCCTGCTCGTTGACGCCGCGCGCGATCCCGTCGACGACGCGACTGCCAGTGCTGATCCGCACCGGCCGGCCCTGATGCACATGCGCCGCCTCCCATTCCCTCCGATAGGCGCGAAACCCGCGCTCGGGAAAATCGTGCAGCAGCGGCAACAGTTGCTCCAGCAGGGCGGCAGCGAGCCGATCCCGCGAGATACGGCAATCGCTCAGATCCCGCCAGGGCTGGTCGATCTCGCGCGCGGCCGCGGCGGGCATGGCGACATTGATGCCGATACCCGTGATGACGCGGCAAAGTCCCTGGGGATCGCCGATCACCTCGATCAGGATTCCGCCCAGTTTGCGCCCGGAGCGCAGCAGATCGTTGGGCCACTTGAGGCCGATGTCGGTCACGCCAACCGCGGCCAGCGCGCTCCGCGCCGCGACTCCCACCGCCAGGCTCAAGCCCTCGACCACGGCGATGCCGCCATCGAATTCCCAGGCGACCGTCAGATACAGGTTGCGCGCGAAAGGACTGACCCAGCGCCGGCCCAGGCGTCCGCGGCCGCCGGTCTGGCGCTCCGCCAGATAGCAGATGCCGCTTCCATTCAGTGGGTCGGCGGCACGTTTGGCCTGCTCGTTGGTGGAGTCGATCACATCGAAGACATTGATGTCGCGCAACAGGCTCCGGGCCGCATCGCCCAGCGCGGCGCGGATGGCGGCGGCATCGTGGAGATCGACACCGCCCGCGATCCGGTAGCCGTGCGGGCGCGTCCGCTCCAGCGGCAACTCCAGCGCCTCCAGCTTGCCAAGCGCCTTCCAGATCGCCGCCCGGCTCACGCCCAGCGCCTGCCCGAGTTCGGCGCCGGAGTGGAACTCGCCGTCGGCGAGCAACCCCAGCAACGTGCGCTGACCCGGCGTCAGAACCACGACTGCCCCGCCCCGAAGGGCAGATTCCGCACCATGAACTGCACGCCGATTAGCAGCGAAACCAGCGCAAACGACCGCCGCAGGATGCGCTCCGGCAAGCTATGGGCAAGACGCGCACCCCAGCGCGCAAAGGGCGTGCTGGTCGCGATGATGCCGAGCAGCGCCGGCAGATAGACGAAACCCCAGCTCCATTCCGGCAGCGCGAGATCACCGTGACCGCCGAACACATAGGTAGACGCACCGCTGAGGGCGATCGGCAGGCCGAGCGCGGACGATGTCGCGACCGCGATCACCATGGGTTCGCGGCACCAGCTCAGATAGGGCACCGTGAGCGAGCCGCCGCCGATACCGAAAATGCCCGAGGCAAAGCCGATGGTCGCGCCCGCGCCGGTCTGCAACGCCCGGCCGGGTGGCTGACCTTCCCGGGCCTGTACGCGCACACCGAATGCCATCTGGAAAGCCACCAGCAACAGAAAAGCGCCGAAGCTGAATTGCAGCAGTTCACCCTTGAGGCGCGCCGCCACCAGGCCGCCGAGCACCGTGCCCACCAGTACGCCGGGCGCGAGCTGCGCCACCAGTCGCCAGCGGATCGCGCCGCGGCGCTGATGGGTGCGGATCGCGCTCAGGGCGGTGACGACGATGGTGGCGAGCGAGGTGCCGATCGCCATATGGGTCAGCACCTCGGGCGCCATGCCCTGCCACTGAAAGGCGAAAATCAGCACCGGCACCACGACCGCGCCGCCGCCCAGGCCGAAAACACCGGCGACCAGACCCGCCACGGCACCGATCCCGAGATAGACGAGGTAAGGCGTGATGATTTCCATGCAATCCCGGGGGCAGCGCTGGCGGGCGAGTGTAAACCAAGCGGTCCGACGCGGTTTTGTCCGCCGTGATGCCGGCAACCAGCGCAGGCCGGCAAGCGCCGGCCCGACGCTTCAGTGCAGACTTTTCACCACAAATTTCAGTACCGCCCGCCGACCGCCGTGGGCAACTGGCTGCGAATCTCCGCGAGTTCGGCGGCGGTGAACCGCACCGCCAGCGCCGCCAGATTTTCCTTCAGCCGGGACAGCTTGCGGGTGCCCGGGATGGGAAAGATATTCGCGTCCTGGTTGAGCACCCAGGCAAGCGCAACCTGCGCCGGCGTGATTTCCTTGGCGCGCGCGATCCGCTCCACCAGCGCGATGAACGCCTTGTTCTGCTCCAGTGCTTCCGGCTGAAAGCGGGGTGAATGGAGTCGGTAATCGCCGGGGTCGAGCGCTTCGCGCGAGGGAATGGCGCCGGTGAGGAAGCCGCGTCCCAGGGGACTGTAGGCGACAAAGGCGATCCCGAGTTCGCGGCAGGTGTCGAGGATGGCGCCCTCGGGGTCGCGACTCCACAGCGAATACTCGGTCTGCAGCGCGGTGATCGGATGGATTTTTTGCGCGCGGCGCAGCTGGTCCGCATCCGCCTCGCTCAGGCCGAGGAAGCGCACCTTGCCCGCCGTGACCAGATCACCCATGGCGCCCACGGTGTCCTCAATGGGCACCTGGGGATCGACGCGATGGGCGTAGTAGAGATCGATGGTCTCGACGCCGAGGCGTTTCAGGCTCGCGTCGCACGCTTCCCGGATGTGCGCCGGGCTGCAATCGAGCCCGGCAAAACCGCCCTTGGCATCGCGCAGGAAGCCGAACTTGGTGGCCAGCACCAGCTGGCTCCATTTGCCCTTGAACGCGCGACCGATCAGGGTTTCGTTATGGCCGCTGCCGTACATGTCAGCGGTATCGAAAAAATTCACGCCCAGATCCAGCGCGCTGTGCAGGGTGCGGATCGATTCGGCTTCATCCGCCGGCCCGTAGAACTCCGACATGCCCATGCAGCCCAGGCCGAGACGGCCCACGCGCAAACTGCTGTTGCCCAATTGCAAGGTTTCCATGATGGCCTCCACCGGTGTGTAGAGCACTTCACCATAGCCGCACGCGGCGCGCGCGACAACCGCCGCGCACCGACCCGGCCCCTTGCATTGGCACAGTGTTACCGCAACACTCGCGCCCCACCGGCAACACGCCCCATCCGCCATGGCCTATCGCGATCTGCGCGATTTCATCAAGTTTTTGGAAGCGCGCGGCGAGCTCAAACGCATCGCCACACCCGTCAGTCCCGCGCTCGAAATCACCGAGATCTGTGACCGCACCCTGAAGGCCGGCGGACCGGCGCTGCTGTTCGAGCGCCCCACCGGCTTCGCGGTGCCGGTGCTCGGCAACCTGTTCGGCACCCCCGAGCGTGTGGCGCTTGCCATGGGCGGGGAAGGCGTCGCGCACCTGCGGGAAGTGGGCGAATTGCTCGCCTTTCTGAAGGAGCCCGAGCCGCCCAAGGGACTGCGCGATCTGTGGGCCAAGCGCGAGCAGTTCCGACCGGTGCTGAACATGCCGGTGAAAACCGTCAAAGCCGCGCCCTGTCAGGAAATCGTGCTGGAAAGCGCGGCCGTGGATCTGGCGCAATGGCCCATCCAGACCTGCTGGCCGGGAGACGCCGGCCCGCTGATCACCTGGCCGCTGGTGATCACACGCGGGCCCGGCAAGGAGCGCCAGAACCTCGGCATCTACCGGATGCAGGTGATCGGCCGCAACCGCGTCATCCTGCGCTGGCTGGCCCACCGCGGCGGAGCGCTCGACTACCGCGACTGGCTGGCCGCTCACCCCGACGTGCCGTTTCCCGTGTCCGTGGCGCTGGGCGCCGATCCCGCCACCATCCTGGGTGCGGTGACGCCGGTGCCGGACAGCCTGTCCGAATATGCCTTTGCGGGGCTGCTGCGCGGCGAACGCACCGAGGTCGCCGCCAGCCTCGGCAACGATCTGCAGGTGCCGGCGCGCGCCGAGATCATTCTCGAAGGCCATATCCATCCTGGCGATGAAGCCGACGAAGGTCCGTTCGGCGATCACACCGGCTACTACAACGAAGTCGAACGCTTCCCGGTGTTCACCATCGACCGCATCACCCACCGCACCGCTCCCATCTACCACAGCACCTACACCGGCCGGCCCCCGGACGAACCCGCGATCCTCGGCGTGGCGCTCAACGAAGTGTTCGTGCCGGTGTTGAAAAAACAGTTTCCGGAAATCGTGGATTTTTATCTGCCACCAGAGGGCTGTTCCTACCGCTTCGCGGTGGTGACCATGAAAAAGCAGTATCCCGGCCACGCCAAACGGGTGATGTTCGGGGTGTGGTCCTTCCTGCGCCAGTTCATGTACACCAAGTTCGTGGTGGTGACCGACGACGACGTCAATGCCCGCGACTGGCGCGACGTGATCTGGGCGATGACCACCCGCATGGACCCCGCGCGCGATCTGGTGCTGGTGGAAAACACCCCCATCGATTATCTGGATTTTGCCTCGCCCGTCTCTGGCCTCGGCTCGAAGGTCGGCTTCGATGCCACCCACAAGTGGCCGGGCGAGACAACGCGCGAATGGGGCCGACCGATCCGCATGGACGCGGCGGTGCAAGCCCGCATCGATGCGATCTGGTCGGAGCTCGGCTTGTAGCGTCTGCGCAACCAGACGGTGCCAGCGAATTGCTGTATCGCCATGCGCGGCAACATCTGGAAAATCGGTTTTGCGCCGACCGGTTGATCAACACCATGAACGAAATCGCCGCGGCCGCCGAGACCTATCAAGTCGATAGGCGAGGGAGCGAGCACCGCGCAACGAAGCAGGAAGTCGCTCATCCCTTTTTGTGGGGGTTCTGCGCGACCAACTCACACCGTACTTTGGCGATCACCGGCCCGGTCTCGGGCCGCACGCCACGCCAGATAAAAAAAGCTTCGGCGGCCTGCTCCACCAGCATGCCAAGACCGTCCGCCACGGCAGCGGCGCCGTGGCGCTGCGCCCAGCCCAGAAAGAGCGTGGGTGCGGCCCCGTACATCATGTCGTAGGCATTGGCTCCCGGCGCCAGCAGGTGCTCGGGCAGCGGCGGCAATGCGCCGGCGAGGCTCGCGCTGGTGGCGTTGATCACCAGATCGAAGGGTTCGACGCGGGCGAGATCCGCAAAACCCCCGCCTGCCACGCGCCCCAGATCGGCGAATTCCTGCGCCAGATGTTCGGCTTTGTCCGCGGTGCGGTTGGCGATCAGCAATTGCGCCGGCTGTTCGGCAAGCAGGGGCGCCAGTACGCCGCGCGCCGCGCCGCCGGCGCCCAGTATCAGTACGCGGCGGTCCGCTATCACCCAGCCGAGGTTGGCCGTCAAATCCCGCACCAGGCCGATGCCGTCGGTATTGTCGCCCAGCACCTGTCCGTCGCTCTCCAATGCCAGGGTGTTGACGGCGCCGGCGCGCCGCGCCCGCGCGCTCAGGCGGCCGACGAATCGAAAGGCATCCTCCTTGAAGGGCACCGTGACATTGCCGCCCCGGCCACCGCCAGCAAAAAAATCCGCCGCGGCACGGGCGAATTCGCCCAGCGGCACCAGTTGCCGGTCGTAGCGCAAATCCTGTCCGGTCTGTGCCGCGAAGGCCGCATGGACCCCGGGCGAGGGGCTGTGGGCGACGGGGTTGCCAAACAGGACGTAACGATCGGTCACGGGCGGGATTCCGAAGCACGGAGCTTCATTCTAGCGGCCGCGCCACGCCCGGACGACTAGCCGGAATGCTCGGCCCAGTCCCGCGGTTGCAGGTAGAGCTCGTAGAGCTCGGCTTCGGGGGTGCCGGATTCGGGCTGCCAGTCGTAATCCCAGCGCACCAGCGGCGGCAGCGACATCAGGATGGATTCGGTGCGACCGCCGGTCTGGAGACCGAACAGGGTGCCGCGATCGTAGACCAGGTTGAATTCCACATAGCGCCCGCGGCGGTAGAGCTGGAACTGGCGCTCGCGTTCGCCATGGGGCAGATCCTTGCGGCGCGCCAGAATCGGCCGGTAGGCCGTGATATAGGCATCGCCGATACGCCGGGCGAGAGCGAAGCTGTTATCGAAGCCCGGTTCGTTGAGGTCGTCAAAGAACAGTCCGCCGACACCGCGCGGTTCATTGCGGTGTTTGATGAAAAAGTACTGATCGCACCAGTCCTTGAAACGCGGATACACCTCCGGCCCCGACGGCGCGCAGGCGGCGCGGGCGGTGCGGTGCCAGTGCACGCAATCTTCCGCGTAACCATAAATGGGCGTGAGGTCGAAGCCGTCGCCAAACCACCAAATCGGCTCCTGCCCGGGACGCTCGGCGACGAAAAAACGCACGTTGGCGTGGGAGGTGGGCGCGTGGGGATTGCGCGGGTGGATCACCAGCGAGACGCCCATGGCCTCGAAGGCGCAGCCGGCAAGTTCCGGGCGCGCGGCGGAAGCCGCCGCCGGCAGTTCGGTGCCGTGGACATGGGAAAAATTGACCCCGCCCTTTTCGATGGCGGCGCCCTCGGTCAGCACCCGCGACACGCCGCCACCCCCGCCCTCGCGCAGCCAGGCGTCTTCGCGGAATTTTGCCGCACCGTCTTCGGCTTCCAGCTCGGCGCAGATGTGATCCTGCAGGCTCCGCAGCCAGGTGATTACAGCTTTTTTGTCCATGGGGTTCTCTCGTCGCAGCATTCAGCCCGGGCGCACGACGGCGCCGCTCATCAGGTCGCGAATCTCGCTCGGCCGGCGCCGGGCACCGACCCGGCCCGGTGTGTAATAGTCAACCCCGGCGCCAAAATACGCCTTGACTTCGGGCAAGCGGGTGGCCGGCGGCAAGCCCTGGGGATTGGCGGAGGTGGACACGATCGGGCCGCCGAAGGCGTGGCTCAGGGCGGCGGCCACCGGGTGCGCACTCACCCGTACCGCCAGGGTGCCGCGACCGCCGGTCACTGCGGGCAGCGCCACGCCGTTGTCCGGAATCAGCCAGGTCACCGGGCCCGGCCAGGTCGCCGCCATGCGCGCGATGAGACGGTGGTCGAGACCGCGCAAAAACGGTCGCAGCATGGCCAGCTCGGCGGCGATCAGAATCAGGCCTTTGCCGGGATCGCGGCCCTTCAGCGCCAACACCCGCGCGAGCGCCGCGGGATTACCCGGGTCGCAGCCCAGTCCCCACACGGCTTCGGTGGGATAGGCGACCACGCCGCCGGCCCGCAGCAGGGTCGCGGCGATGCGCAGGGAGGGATGTCCGAAACGGGCCACAGAATCGATTCACTCGCAAGAGATTTGCGGGGACGGGACGGACTCCGGCCCCGCGCAGGGAGCCGGGAGGCTACCGGAAGCCCCGTCGCTCGACAACCCGCAGGGGCGGTCAGTCAGGCGAGTCGCGAATAGCGGCCGTCGCGGTGTTCAACGCGCCCTGCGAGCTCAAGCTCCACCAGGGCCGCGGTGAGCCCGGCAACCGGGAGCCCGGTTCGCGCCACCAGCAGATCGACATCAGCCGGGTCGTGGCCCAATGCGGACAGTACCCGGCTGGCCTCAGCGCTGACCGGTGAGGCCACGGCCTGCCCGTCCCGGGCCTCCACGTATTTGAACGCCAGCATGCCGCCCAGTTGGCCGACGATGTCTTCGGCGGTCTCCACCAGCGTGGCACCTTCCCGGATCAACTGGTGACAGCCGCGTGCCAGCGGATTGTTGATCGAACCCGGGATGGCAAACACCTCGCGACCCTGTTCCAGCGCTTGCCGGGCCGTGATCAGGGAACCGCTGCGCGGTGCCGCCTCCACCACCAGCACGCCCAGACTGAGGCCGCTGATGATGCGGTTGCGGCGCGGGAAATTACCCGCCAGCGGCGGAGTGCCCGGCGGAAACTCGGTCACCACGACCCCGCCGGCGGCGACGATATCGCGCGACAACCCAAGATTCTGGCGTGGGTAGACCCGGTCGATGCCGGTGCCCACCACCGCAACCGTGATGCCGGTCTTGAGTGCGCCGAGGTGGGCGGCGCTGTCGATGCCGAGCGCGAGACCGCTCACAATCGCAAACCCGCTGCCCGCGAGCGCAGCCGCAAAGCGCGTCGCATGTTCGACGCCGCCCCGGCTGGCATTGCGACTGCCCACCACCGCGATGCCCGGCAACGCCAGGGCACCGGGATCGCCGCAGCCGTAGAGCAGGGGCGGTGGCGATGAGGTTTCGCGGAGCAGCGCCGGATAGCCGGGATCGGCGAGGCAGAGCAGAAAAATACCCCGCTCCAGGAGTGGCTCCAGTGCAACGCGCGACGCGGCCATTGCGGCTTCGCCCTGGGCACGACAATCCCGCAGCAGGGCGCGCCAGCGCTCGGGAATCTCAGCCAGGGGGGCGCTGAATGCGCGCTCGAAACCGCCCAGCGCACGAAATAGACCCAACGCGGTTGCGCTGCCCAGGCCCGGCCAGATCAGCAACTGGTGGGCCGCAACGGCTTCGGGAGTCGGTGAGGAGAAAGGCTCCATCCCTGAGCCTTGTGCAGTGGTCAGGCGACCTTCAGGGTTCGCGTACCAGGTCCTTGACCTTGAGCGGCCGGGACGCGTGCATCACCAGACCGAAACTCATTTTCTCGAAGGTGCGGAACACCATCAGCAATCCCGCGCGCTCCGCCGGCAAGGTCACCACGTCCTCGGCGATGCGATCCCGCACTACCTCCCCCGCCTTGTAGATGGCGAGCGTGTTGCCGATCTTGATGCCGTCGCGCTCGCCGCGGTTGATGGCGACCACATCCAGGTGTCCTATGTTGTCGACACCGCCCTCCACCGCCATGATGACGCCGTGGATTCTCGCCGGCGGCGCGCTGGGATAGAACACGGTTTCGATCTTGCGATCTTCCACCGGCAGGATACGGTCGCCAATCCGGATCTCTTCGGCCGTGCGGGTAGCGGCAAGGGTGAGGATCTCGCCTTCGGTGGCCTTGAGCTTGCCCGAGCCGATGTCCTGCGCGCGAATGCCGAGCAGCTCACCGGTTTCCGGATCCACATAGTTGTCGCCTTTGCGATAGACGCCCCAGAACGCCTGCTCCGCCGGAACCTGGCCGCGCACATAAAAATCCGCACCGGCACCGGTAATGACGCTTTTCTCATGCCCGGCCACCACATAAGGGGCGGCTTCCAGCTCGCCAGGCGCGACCACCCGGGTCTTGGTCAGGAAGGTATCGACGACATCGAGGGGGATGGCTGGAATGGCTTCGCCATGAGGAACCTCGCGCACCCTTGGGCCCAGTTTGACGTCACGGCCGCGATCGAGCGTCAGGCGCGGCTTGCCGTCGATGTAAATCAGGCGCACTTCATCGCCGGGGTAAATGAGATGCGGATTGGCAATCTGGGGATTGACGTGCCAGATCTCCGGCCACACCCAGGGTTTCTGCAAGAAAAACGCCGCAATGCCCCACAGGGTGTCGCCTTTCTTGACGACATATTTGTCGGGGACATTTTCGTTAAAAGGCGCCTGCGCGAAAGCGGTCAATGCCACCAGGAAGCCGAGTCCCGCCACCGCACGCAGTATCTTTCTCATTTAGGCTCTTCCTTTGTGCTGTCTTCCGGTGATGTATACTGCCAAGCGGCTGTCGCCCGGCGTTCCTGCGCGTGGAATCTTAGCAGCCGATTAACGCACTTTACTAGAAAGCTGTCACAAGTTTATGGCGATTCTGACAATTCTGGAATTCCCCGATCCCAGACTGCGGAAGGCGGCATTAGCGGTCACCCACGTCGACGATACGGTCCGACGCCTGGTCGATGACATGCTGGAGACCATGTACGCCGCCCCCGGCGTCGGCCTCGCCGCCAATCAGGTCAATGTGCAGCGGCGCGTCGTGGTCATCGATGTGTCCGACGCCCGCAACCAACCCTGGGTGTTCATCAATCCCGAAATCGAGATTCTCGATGACAGCCGACGCGAATACGACGAAGGCTGTCTGTCGGTGCCCGGCTTCTACGAGAAGGTGAATCGCCCCGAACACATCCGGGTCCGGGCGCTGGATCGCGACGGGCAGCCTTTTTACCATCGAGCCGCAGGATCTGATGGCGGTGTGCATCCAGCACGAGGTCGATCACCTCAACGGCAAACTGTTCGTGGATTACCTGTCGCCGCTCAAACGCCAGCGCATCCGCCTGAAGCTCGCCAAGCTTCAGCACGCCACCGCCTGACCTTCCCTTGACCGCCCCGGCAGCACCGCTGCGCCTCGGCTTCGCCGGCACTCCGCAATTCGCCGCCACCCATCTGCGCGCGCTGCTCGATTCCCGCCACGATGTCGCGGCGGTCTACACCCAGCCCGATCGTCCCGCCGGGCGCGGCCGCCAGCTCGGCGCGAGCCCGGTCAAGGAACTGGCGCTGGCGCGGGGCATCGCGGTCCGGCAACCCCTGTCCCTCAAGGATCCGAAGGCGCAGGAAGAACTGGCGGCGCTGGCGCTGGATGTCCTGGTGGTGGTCGCCTACGGGCTGATTCTGCCACCCGCGGTGCTGGCCCTGCCGCGCCTGGGCTGTGTCAATGTCCACGCCTCGCTGCTGCCGCGCTGGCGCGGCGCCGCGCCGGTGCAGCGCGCCCTGGCCGCCGGCGACGCCGCGATCGGGATCACCATCATGCAAATGGATGCCGGCCTGGATACGGGCGCGATCCTCGCCATGAGCGAGTGCCCCATCACGGCGGCCGACACCGGCGGCAGCCTCCTGGAGCGACTGGCCGCGCTGGGGCCGCCGCTGCTCCTGGAGACCCTCGCCGGACTCGCCGCCGGCAATCTCAAACCGCAGCCCCAGGACAATAGCCAGGCAACCTACGCCGCCAAGATCGACAAGCGCGAAGCTGCCATCGCTTGGCATGACAGCGCGGTGGTGATCGACCGCAAGGTACGCGCCTTCAACCCGGTGCCGGTCGCCCACGCGGCGCTCAAGGGAACGACCATGCGCATCTGGGCCGGCGCAGTCAGCGCCTACTCCGGCGGCGCCACAGCAGGCACCGTGCTCAGCGCCGACCGCGACGGCATTGTGGTGGCCTGTGGCGAGGGCGCCTACCGTATCCTCGAACTGCAACTGGAAGGCCGCAAGCGACTGGACGCGGCGGCGATACTCAACAGCCGCGCCGACCTGTTCACGCCCGGGGCGCTGTTTGACTGACCTCCCGGACCCTCGCGCCCCCGATCTGCGCGCCGCCGCCGCCCGCGCCATCGCCGCGGTGGCGCAGCGCGGCCAGTCCCTGAGCACCGCCCTGCCGGCACAGACCAACGCCGTGGCGCCGCGCGATCGGCCGCTGCTGCACGAGCTCTGCTATGGCACCCTGCGCTGGTACCCGCGCCTGCGCTTGCTCGTGGACTCACTGCTCGCCAAACCGCTGAAAGCCGCGGATGCCGACATCGGTGCCCTGCTGGCGTGCGCCCTCTACCAGCTCATCTGGACGCGGGTGCCGACCCACGCCGCGGTCAATGAAACGGTAGGCGCCTGCGTTGTGCTCAAGAAACCCTGGGCCAAAGGCCTCGTCAACGCGGTACTGCGCCGTTTCGGTCGGGAGCGGGCGGCGCTCGAGGCGGCGCTGGCGAATGATCCCGAATACCAGAGCGCGCACCCGCTCTGGCTTGCGGATAGCCTGCGCGCCGCCTGGCCCGCGGAAGCGGACCTCCTGTTTGAGGCCAACAACGGTCGCGCACCCATGACCTTGCGGGTCAATCGGCGCAAATCCAGCCGTGCCGATTACCTGCAAGCGCTCGCCAATGTGGGCGTCGCCGCGCGCGCGACTGGCCATAGCGATGTGGGTATCCAATTGGCCGAGGCGGTCGCGGTCGATCAGTTGCCGGGCTTCGACGCCGGTCTCGTCAGCGTGCAGGACGAAGCCGCGCAACTGGCCGCGATCCTCCTCGACCTCGCGCCCGGCCAGCGCGTACTGGATGCCTGTTGCGCGCCCGGCGGCAAAACCGGCCATATCCTGGAGCGCGAACCCGGTCTGGCCGAGCTGGTCGCGGTCGACAGCGAAACCGTCCGCATCGCCCGCGTCCGCGACAATCTCCAGCGCCTGGGGTTGACCGCCACCCTGAAAACCGCCGACGCCCGCGACACGGATACGTGGTGGGACGGTGCGCCGTTCGATCGCATTCTCCTCGATGCCCCTTGCTCCGGAACCGGGGTAGTCCGACGCCATCCGGACATCAAACTGTTGCGCACCGAGGCCGACATCGCACAATTCGCGGCACTCCAGCTTGAGCTCCTGAATAGCCTGTGGCCGTTGCTCACCCCCGAGGGCAAACTCCTGTACGCGACCTGCTCGGTACTGCCGCGGGAAAACGACGCTGTCATCGCGCAGTTTGTCGCGGCGTCGACCGACGCCAATGTCCTCGCCGTCGCAACGACCGCCGGTTGCGCGAGCCCGCACGGCCGCCAGTTGCTGCCCCAACGCAACGGGCATGACGGTTTTTACTACGCGCTGCTCCAGAAACAGGGATAACGCGCGGCCCGTTCAGAGCGCCGGCAGCGCCTCCTCCAACCAGCGCGCAATGCGCTCCGCCCAGGCGATCTGGCCGGCGACATCCGCGATCAGATCCTGGCGAATCTCCAGCTCGACGTGGGCGATGCCGCGCTGCTCGCCATGCACGGGGATGCCGTAGTCGGTGGCATCGGACACCGCATAGGGCTGATTGTCGCCGACTACCAGACCGGGTTCGCGCCGGGCGCTGGCCAGCAGCAGATGCCCGAGGCGGGCATCGCGCTGATAGAGAACGCCGCAGTGCCAGGGCCGGGACATCCCCAGAAATACCGGCGTGAAGCTGTGCAGCGCCACCAGCAGCGTCCGTCGCCCGGACGCCGCGCGTGCATCCAGCTCGGCGCGGATACGGTCGTGGTACGGATGGAAAATGGCGGCGGCACGAGTCTCCACCTCCACCGCGGAAACTCCGGCATTGCCCGGGATGGGTGTGCATTCACTCTCGGTGACAATGGACTGCGGCGTGCCCGGCGCGCGGTTGCAGTCGATAACGAGCCGCGAGTACGTCTGCGCAATGGCAAAGGCGTCGAGCCGCTCGGCGAGCTGTTCGGTGAGCCCCGCGATGCCAATATCCCAGGCGATATGGCGGTCGAGATCGGCGGCGCTCAGGCCCAGCGAACCGAGCGCATGCGGGATCGCGCGGCCAGCATGATCGGCGGTGATGACCCAGGGCGCACGGCCCCCGGGGTTGCACAGCCGGTAGGCCGGCGGGTCGGCGGTAGCGAGTAGCGGGGGTTGTGTGGTCACGCCTGCAGTGACTGGCTACGCGACATCAAGATTGAGCGGCTGCACACCAGACAGCTTGACCGTCCTTCTGGCCACCCACAGGTCATGGGCATCCCGCATGGCGAGCCAGCTCTCCGGCGAGCGCCCCAACACCTTGGACAGCCGCAGTGCCATTTCGGGGCTGACGCCACTCTGCTCCGTCAGGATCCGATTCAGGGTGGAGGCCGCCACGTCGAGATGCTCCGCCAGAGACCGGCAACTGACCCCGAAGGGTTCCATGTACGTGGCCCGGATGAACTCGCCGGGATGTGGAGGATTGTGCATGGCCATCCGTGATAGTTCTCGTAATCGATGATGCAGGCATTTCCGCCCGAATTCAGCCTGGGTTGCAATACCTGTTCATCGGCGCGAAGCTCAAGCGCGCGTTTCAAGACTGCGATGATCGCCGGCGTGTCGCCGAAAGTTGAATGCCAGTGTCGCCCAACCAGGCACTCCAGCCGACAGTCCAGCTGCCGCTTCGTTGCGGTCGGCCGGCGGCTGAGTCGAGGTGTTGAGCCTCAGCACACCGGACGATAAACAACACGGGGCCAGCAACAAGAGGCCATCAACAAGGGGGAAAACATGAGTTCACATCCAGTCCTGACCGCAGCGCGGGAGCTGCAACCGCTCATTCGCCAATATCTGGAAGAAGGGGAACGGCGTGCCCGGCTGGCTCCGGAAGTGGTGAGCGCCGCGGGCAAGGCCGGGCTGTTCCGGCTGTTTGCCCCGCGCGAGGTTGGCGGGCTCGAAGTCTCGCTGCCGGACGCCCTTGCCGTGACCGAGGTCATCGGTGCCGCCGATGCCGCCGTGGGCTGGTACATGATCAACTCGATGCGCCCCAGTCTGGCGACCGCCTATGTGCCCGAGCCGATGCGCGCAGAACTCTTCGCGGAACCGGACCGGAATTTCGGCAACTCGCCGCTGCCGGGAGGCAAGGCGATTCCCGTGGCGGGCGGGTATCGCGTCAGCGGGCAGTGGCCCTTGGTCACCGGCTGCGAGGATGCCCTATGGTGCGGGTTGGGCGGCATGGTGATGGACGGCGACGGCCCCCGCCAGGTGAATGGCCGCCCCGACATGCGCTACTTTTTCATTCCCACCGCCGCGTTGGATATCGAGCCCACCTGGCAGGATGCGGCCGCCATGCGCGGAACGGGCAGCAACGCCGCCAGTGTCCGCGAGGTGTTCGTCCCCGAAGCGCTCGCGATCGGCGCCGCCACCCCCCTGCTGATCGATCGCCCCGTATTTCGCCAGCCCCCGTCGCTGCTCTTTTTTCCCATTGGCGTGGCGATCGCCTTTGGTGTCCTCGAAAGTGCGCTCCAGCGGGAAATCGAAGATCTCGGGGCGAAGGCGTCGTCATTCACCGGACAGACGCTGCGCGACCAGGCGCCGATTCAGGAGCTGGTCGCGAACAGTGACGCCGCGTTGCGCGCGGCGCGCGCGGGCCACGTCGAGGCGATGACCGCCGTGTGGGACATCGCCCAGACCGGCACCGAAGTGCCGCTGCGGCTGCGCGCGCAGGTGTACGCCTCCTCCTACTACGCTATCGATGTGGTGCGCGACACCATCAGCCGGCTCTACGCCCGGGGAACGCGCGCGGCCTTCCAGCAGGGGCATCCGGTCGAGCGCGCACTGCGCAACCTGCATGCCATCGGGTTTGGTCTGGAGGCGGGCCGGATGTTCCAGCATTCCGCCGGGCGCGTGTTGATGGGGGGCGAGCCGCTGGTGCCGGTGTTCTGACCACCGAGGCTGGCGCATCAGCGGCCCCTGCTTTCCAGCTGCGTCAGGATAGTTGTCGTATGTTCTGAGTGATTCACTCTGGCAGGTGGCGGCCCCTCAGGCAGGGACGTCGGCGGGCATCGAATGGTTCGCGCACACTTGCCGATGTCGTATATGATAGTAATATACGCCGATGATTGACTGGACTCGAATATCAGGCTTCGAGTGGGATGACCATAACGCCCACAAAAGCCACCTTAAACACGGCGTTGGCCAATTCGAGGCAGAGCAACCCTTTTTCAATTCGCCCCTTCTCGTAGTTGCCGACGAGACGCATAGCCAAAGCGAACCGAGGTACCACGCCCTTGGCAAAACAAGCACAGATAGGCTCTTGCATATAACTTTCACGTTGAGAGCAGGGAATACGCTCATCCGCGTGATCTCTGCCCGAGATATGCACCGTAAAGAGAGGAAAGTTTATGAGCAAGCCCAATAAGGCCACACCAAAATTCAAGACCGAAGCTGAAGAGCGAGGCTTTTGGGAGAAAAATGACTCCAGCGAGTATGTCGACTGGGCGAAGGCAACCCGCGTTGCGATGCCAAACTTGAAACCTTCAACGAGAACAATCTCACTTCGTCTTCCCGAGATGCTTCTGGACAGCATCAAGATGGAAGCCAACAAAAGAGATATTCCGTATCAGTCCCTCATTAAGGCTTGGCTTGCAGACCACGTGAAGCAAAGTCGCGGAATTTAGTGGGCACTATCGAGCAGCGGGGGGCGGGCCGGATGTTCCAGCATTCCGCCGGGCGCGTGTTGATGGGGGGCGAGCCGCTGGTGCCGGTGTTCTGACCACCGAGACTGGTGTGTCACTCGGCAGCTTGTTGAAAACGTCGTGAGGTGGCGAGCTGCGAGGCGCGCAGCGACCGAGGCCCATCAAGCAGGCAGGCCAGGGAGCGAGCACCGCGCAACGAAGCAGATGGCTGCCAACGGTTTGCCGTCGAGGCCCGGGTGCCCAAGGGCAGCCAGCTGGTGGTGCTCGAATCGACCGCACGTGCCGAGGACGGCGCTGCCTATCGACAAATTCAGGAACAGGCGGTGCAGGCGGATTTTCTGTTCGGGCGGTGAAAGGCGTGGGCTGCTTCGTCGGCTGCCCGACTCGGACCGATGGCTCTGGGACATGGCATCGGGATCAATCGCGGGCAGCTCGGCCACCCTGGGGGGCGAAGGCTGGGGCGGCGATATCGAGCGCGCGACGTGCTAGGCTCGCACCGGCACCGGTTCGCTCTTCCGAGGTTAAGGAACATGGCAATGAACGCTCGCATAACCATCGACCCAACCATTTGTCACGGCAAGCCTTGCATACGCGGCCTTCGTTATCCGGTTGAGCACATTCTCGAATGGCTTGCCGCGGGTATGACCATCGAGGAAATTCTCGCCGACTATGAGGATCTCGAGCGTGATGACATCCTCGCCGCGCTGGCCTTTGCGGCCCGCATGACTCATGTCAAGCGAGCAGGTACCGAGGCAGCGTGAGGTTCCTGGTCGACGCGCAACTTCCCAGGCGTCTTGCGGTTTGGCTGGCGGGTGCCGGTCACGACGCGATCCATACCCTGGATCTCCCTCATGCTAACCGCACGTTGGACGATGCGATCTGCGGGGTCGCCGATGCGGAAAATCGGATCGTCGTGACCAAAGCACCTCGTCGCGCTGGGCGCGGGCGCTGCGCAGTGGCGGATTGCGCTGCCGGGCGGCATGGCGCCGGTAGGCTGATGGGGCGACCTGCAATTCCTTGCAGATCGGCTCGACCCCGTAGGTTTCCCGGTGCTGGTCGACGTAGGCGTTTACGACTTCAGTTTGCGGTCGAGCTCCGCTTGCGCGAAAAAAGCGCTGGCCGTGCGCAGGATCTTGTTGGCACGCCGCAACTCCTTGTTCTCGCGCTCCAGCTCCTTGATGCGCTGTGCCTCGGCCGTGGCCGTGCCCGGTCGCGCACCCGCATCGACTTCGGCACGTTTGACCCATTCCAGCAGCGTCTGTGGCACACAGCCGATCTTCGGGGCAATCGACTCCACGGCCGCCAATAGCGACAGGTACTCCCCGCGGTGCTCCTGCACCAGCCGTACCGCGCGCTCACGGACCTCAGGTGAAAACTTGTTTGACTTGTTCATGGCTCCATTCTCTCAGGAGTTGGAGCCTCCTCAAAACCCGGGGCGGTTCAGTCCAGTGATAGGTTGACACACAGGGTTGAGCGCCATGTTAGAACTCACGGCGAAGGAGGTTTTGTTTGTTTTCAGACGGTTGCAACCCACCTATTGTTTTGGCTTTTCGTTTTCTCGATGCTTGATAACTTCACCTGCTAGCCAATCGAGGAAGAAGATGAATACGAATGAGCCGATCGCCACGAAAAATGACGATTCCGGTAATCCACCTTGCTCTAGTGTTTTTATTACTTCCGCTGGCAAAAGTGATGAAACCGATGACAAAGCGTATTTGTACCCGACACCCCATGCGCCAAGGCCAACTTGCACCAATAGACACAAGACGAAAAGCGGGTTGAATAGTTTTTTGAAAATTTGCGGCGTTTGGTACGCGATGACACACAGACCAGTCATTAGTGCAAGACCGATGGTAATTAGCGTGGGTGACATATGAGTTCTAACGTTCGAGCTAAGCTGCCCGCGGAGGCAAGTGTTGTAAGCCCGGTTCGAGAGAATGTACAGGGTACCTCGGACCGGGCTTACAACGCCTGCCGTAGCGGGTCAGCTTGAGCGAGGGGTTAGGCGTCGCCGGGCGCATAGTGCAGACCGAACATATCCAGGGATACTGCAAGCCAACGCGGCTGATGGAAGACTCCGCTGGCCGATCCATCTGAATCTACATCGGCCTCTTCGCTTGCGTAACCATAGACAAACTCGAATGCCTCGGCAGAAGTGGGAACAATTACAAGAGCATTCTTCGGGTCAAGCTTCAAAACTGATGTTGCTACACGCCATTCACGCTCCCAAGTAAAGTCGATTGCGTTCTGTGGATCGTACGGACAAAAGCGGTGACGTAGGGCGACGGGATAGTCTTCAATCGCGCCGGGATGGTCGTAGATTACTGGCCGCCCACCTTGCTGATACAGCCAATGCTTGGGGACTGCTACCCCATACGGCTCGTAGCGCGGTCTCTGTGATTCATCCGCGGCAATGGAGGCGAGGGAGAAGACTGAATTGAACTCGTGGATCGGGGCTTCCGTGAAGCAGACCGTATCGATGCCGTATGTCCATTGACGTGATCCTCGCAGCTCACCTGAACTTAGAATCTTGTCGAGAACATGAGAGGCGGTTTCTCCCATGTTCAATCGACATCCCTGAATCTCGACCCACCGCGGCTCAAGACCGCGAGTGAAGTGAAACAGCAGGTCACCAACGTCGCGACGAACGAGCCGAATGCGCTTCGCTAGTTCTGGGGAAAGCGGTGGCAGTGAATGAGCGGTCATTTGCGACGCCGAACGTCCGGCTTCAGGCGCGCGGCGCTTGCGCCGCGTCGCCCTGCAAGCCGTTGTTAGCACCGGCGGTCGAAGCCGCTGCTGGAGGGATCACAACGCACGATGGAAGCACGAGTAAGAGATCTTCACGGATTTCTTTGTCAAGTGTCGCCATCGCTCCAGCGAGCGAGCCATGGATTACGTGATAGCTGTCCAGCATCGCGTGCTCTGCCTTCTCCATAAACGCTTTGCCCTGTGAATCGGGAATTCTGCCTTGGTATCGCCCAAACAGGCGCAGCCCACAGAGAATCTGGCACTGCACCCACCGGAAGAATGCCCATTCTGGCGAGATTGTGTCCGCAGGTGGGGCATTTTTGGGAGCATCCTCGTCCAAGAAGGAAGCGTAGATGTCGCGTATGAACTCAGCATTCGTCGCGGTCTTGTTTCGCGCCTCTTCGATAGCACGTGGAAAGTCCTTCCACTCAATGCCGTTGAGTTCGGGGAAAAACTGGTGAACGATTGACCACCGCTCAATGAACCCCTGAGTATCGTCAGCAGTCCTTTTCTCCCACGCTTCAAGATCCTTGAGAACTTGGCCTTCGAAAACAAACGTGCCGTCTCGTAGCTTGGCGTTGAACTGAAAAGCATCAGGCAAGCGATGGCGGTCCACGGGTGTGCAAGGCGCCTGGTGTTCCATCTCATAACGCAATAGCGAGCCGACGTTCGGCATCAGCAAAACCGGATTCGTCTTGTCAGGCAACTTGGAAAAGCACCTTTGCTGGCTTTCTGGACGGGTCGTCATCAACTCGAAGAACAACTCGTCGGACATCAAGACGATATGTTCATCACAAAGGGCTCGCACGGACGGAGTGGACGCGCCGTCGAGATAGCTCTTGTCGAGTACGATCACGTTGGTCACGTGGCGGGGGCTAACGTAACTTAGACGAACCGAACGTTACACCAGCAGTTCGTCTAAAACCAAGAGAGTTCTTGGGAGATCAGCTGGTTATTCCGCATGACCATGATTCAGCCAACCCAAAATTTCCCGGATCACCCCGCCGCTCACTTCCCCTCGCCCCGATACAGATCTCGATAGTCGTTGCGCAGCAGGTGCTTCTTGACCTTGCCGGTGGCGGTCATCGGCAGTTCGTCGAGCACCACCACTTTCTTGGGCACCTCGAAGCCGCCCAGGTCCTGCTTGCAGTGGGCGATCACGGCCTCTTCGTCGAGGCTGGCGCCGGGCTTGGCGGCGACCACGGCGGTGACCGCCTCGCCCCAGTAGTCGTGGGGCAGGCCGATGACGCCGACGTTGGCCACGCCCGGGCAGGCGAGGATGGCGCTCTCCACCTTCACCGAGGAGACGTTCTCGCCGCCGGACTTGACGATGTCCTTCTTGCGATCGACGAAGCAGAACTGCCGGTCGTCATCCAGCGCGCCGATGTCGCCGGAGTGGTGCCAGCCGTGGGCGCGGGCCTCGTCGGTGGCGGCGTCGTTGTTGAAGTAGCCGAGCATCACCTGCGGGCTGCGCCACACCACCTCGCCGATTTCGCCGGGCGGCAGCAGGTTACCCTGGTCGTCCATCACCGCCTGATCGCTGAGGATGGAGCCGTCGCCCCAGATGTTGCCCTCCCGGGTGCCTGCCCAGCCGGGATCGACCACGGTGGCGACGGCGGCGATCTCGGTCTGGCCGGAGCCGGTGGTGAAGGTGCAGCCGAAGGCCTGTTTGAGCTGGGCGAGGGTGGGCGCGTCGATGGGCGCCATGCCGTACATGCCGAGTTTGAGGCTGGAATAGTCGTGCTTCGGCAGTGCGGGCGAGGCGAGCAGCGCGCGCCACATCAGCGGCAGCAGGATGGCGAATTCGAGGCGTTCCGATTCGATCAGGCCGAGCAGGGCATCGGGGTTGAAGCCGTTCTGCAGGACCGTCTTGCCGCCCATGTGGGTGGCGGTGAGGGAGAACATCATGGCGGTGATGTGGAACAGCGGCAGCACGGCGGGGTGGGAGGTGCTGTTCTTGTTGGAGCCGATGCTGAGCACCGCGTTGAGCGAGGACAGAAACAGGTTCTTGTGGGACAGCATCACGCCCTTGGGCCGCGCGGTGGTGCCGCTGGTGTACATGATCTGGGCGAGGTCGTCGTCGGCGATGACGATGTCCTCGACCTCGGCGCCGTCCTGCCCGGCGAGAAAGGTGGCGAGCGCCGGATAGCGCTCGCTGCCGGCGCCGGCCAGGGTGCCGCGCACCAGTTCGCCGAGGTCGGTGGTCACGCTGTCGACCAGCGCGTGCAGGCGGTCGTCGGCGAAGGCGGCGCGGGCGCCGGAGTGGTGGATGTTGTAGCCGACGTCGTCCGGGTTCTGCAGGAAATTGATGGGCACCGCGACGAAGCCGCCCTTGAAGCAGCCCCAGAGCGCGATCAGGAATTCACTGGTGTTGCCGCCGAGCAGGGCCACGCGGTCGCCCTGGCGCAGGCCCCGGGCGCGCAGGCCGCGCACCCACTGGTTCACCCGGGTGTTGAACTCGGCGAAGGTCAGTGCGCGGCGTTCGCCGGCGATGAATTCCACGATCGCCTCGCGGCTGCCGCGGTCGCTCGCCCGGCGGCGCAGGATGTCGCCCATGGCGATGCGGCGGATCAGGTTGAGTTCGAGTTCGGTGGCCATGTCGCGGTCTCCAGATGTGCGGTCGGTGGTGCAGGTGGTGTAAGTGGTGTAACTGGTCAGGTGTGCCGCTTCAGGGCAGCGGCCCACCCTGTTCGAGCCAGCGCGCGCAATCCGGGGTCAGGGTGCGGGCGATGGCGGCATCGCATTCCTTCAGCTCGGCCTCGCTGAGCACTTCGCGCCAACGGCCGTTGGTACCCTTGTGGATAAACGACTTGGCGCCGCCGGCAAAGATCTGGTTGATGCCCGGCAGCAGCTCCTCGGCATTGGCCTTCATGGTCTCGAAACTGGCCTGCTCGACCAGGCTGGGCCACAGGGCTTCGGGCACGCTGATGTCCAGGAAAGCGGCGACCTTGCGCATCTCGCCTTCCAGATCCCGGCTGAGGTCGTTGAAGTGGACCAGGTAGATATTCGGCAGATGACGGTAATCCCACCAGCTCTGGATGAAATGCAGGTGCGACCAGAACGGATAGCCGTCGCTCTCCCAGGGGAAGTTGCCCTTGTTGATCCAGTCGTGCCACAACGCGTGAAGATCCGGGTATAGCGGCGGAAAAGGCTCGCCGACGCGCCCGGGCGTGTTGTTGAGCGCATCGATGAACGGCTGGGTGTAGTTCGAAGTGTGGTTCCACAGCGACATGAACACGTCGCGGACATCGCGGCCGACCACGATGTACTTCATCTGCGGATGGTAGGTCAGGCCATCGAGGGCGGTGTGGGTCTTCATGAAGCGCCGGTGGGTCTGCGCCTCCAGGTCGGCGGCCACTTTTTCCAGCGGCACGATGCGCATGTCCACCCAGGCGGAAATATCGTGAAAGGACTGCGCGGGCGGATGCTCCTGAAAGATCAGCAGGGCGACGATGCGCTGCATCCAGGTGGTGCCGCTTTTCATCGAGGTGCAGACGAGGATGTCATCGTCGCGAATCTTGATGCTGTCCCAACGGGTGCTGTCGAAGTGATGAAACCGATAGGTGTGTGTGCGCTGGGGTAATGCTGTGGTCATGGTCTCCCGCCTGTCGCAGATGAATGTCGTCAGCCAATTGTTATCGTGATCCCGGCAAGCCAGGGCAAGCGGTTGACAGGATTAGACCAGCATTGCCGGCGCCGGACAAATGCCCGCCACGCGCCGAAACCGCGCCCCGCCAAAACTATCGGGTGAAGATCCGCCGCCGGTCTGTTAGAGTGCGCGCGGCTCAGACGCACTTCGGTCGGCGTCGTCCTCGCGGTACCCCTTCCGGTTATCCCCGACTTCCTATTTACGAGACTGTCTCGCGACCGACACCGGGCACCAGGCCCGGGACGCACAGTTTCCGGAACCCTACATGTCATTTGATTCTCTCGGCCTCTCGGCCGAATTGCTCCGTGCCGTGGCCGAACAGGGCTACAGCGATCCTACCCCGGTCCAGCGCCAGGCCATTCCGGTCGTTCTCGAGGGCCGCGACATTCTCGCCGGCGCCCAGACCGGCACCGGCAAGACCGCCGGCTTTACCCTGCCCCTGCTGCAACGCCTCAGCGCGGAAAAGCCCGCCGGCAGTGGTCGTCCGGTGCGCGCCCTGATTCTCACCCCCACGCGGGAACTGGCGGCCCAGGTCGGCGCCAGCGTGAAGGATTACGGTCGTTACCTGCCGCTGCGCTCGACCGTGATCTTCGGCGGCGTTGGCATCAACCCGCAGATTTCCGAGCTGCGCCGCGGCGTGGACATCCTCATCGCCACCCCGGGCCGACTGCTGGATCACATGAACCAGCGCACCGTCGATCTGTCACGGGTGGAAATCCTGGTGCTGGACGAAGCGGATCGCATGCTCGATATGGGTTTTATCCACGATATCCGCAAGGTGCTGGCGGTGCTGCCGGCCAAGCGCCAGACGCTGCTGTTTTCCGCGACCTTCTCGGATGAAATCCGGACCCTGGCCGCCAAATTGCTGAACTCGCCGGTACCGATTGACGTCGCGCGCCGCAATACGGCGGTCGAGTCGGTAACGCAGATGGTCTACCCGGTGGATCGGGTGCGCAAACGCGAACTGCTGTCGCACCTGATCCAGATCGAAGAGTGGAGCCAGGTGCTGGTGTTCACCCGCACCAAGCACGGCGCCAACCGCCTGGCGCAACAACTGGAAGACGACGGCATCCAGTCCGCCGCGATTCACGGCAACAAAAGCCAGAGCGCGCGCACCAAGGCGCTCGCCGATTTCAAACAGGGCAAGGTGCGGGTGCTGGTGGCGACCGATATCGCCGCGCGCGGCATCGACATCGACCAACTTCCGCATGTGGTCAACTACGAGCTACCCAATGTGGCGGAAGACTATGTGCACCGCATCGGCCGCACCGGCCGCGCGGGCAATAGCGGCGAAGCCGTATCCCTGGTCTGCATCGATGAAGTGGGCCTGTTGCAGGGTATCGAACGTCTGCTCAAGCGCCGCCTGCCGACTCTGGTCATCCCGGAGTTCACACCCGACCCCCGCATCGCGGCGGAGCCGATCATCAACGGGCGTAACTCGAATGGGCGCAACTCGAATGGCCGGAGCCAGCGGCCACCCAGCCAGGCGCGTCCCAACCCGGGAGCCCCGCGTCAGGAAGGACGCCGCAAACCCGGCGCGCGCACCCAGAGCAGCGGCCGCGCGCAGGGCGCGCGCGGCAACCGCTAGAGCTGGCTCACGCTAGGATTGGCTCGGACAGGCAGTGAAACGCGTTCCCGCCGGTGGACCGGCGGGAACGTATTCGAGACTCGACAAAAGTATTCAGCACTCGACGCTCGACCACTCAACGCTCGACAAAGGCGCGCTCGATCACATAGTGGCCGAGATCGCCGTGGCGATATTCGCTGAAACCCTTGCTGTCCAGCAGATCGCACAGATCCGTCAGCATGGCCGGACTGCCGCACAGCATGAAGCGATCATTTTCCACACTCAGTGCCGGCAGCCCCAGGTCGGCGGACAGCTTGCCGCTGCCCAGCAACTCCGTGATCCGCCCCTGATTCTGGAACGGCTCCCGGGTCACGCAGGGGTAGTAGAGCAGCTTGTCGCGCGTCACCTCGCCAAAAAATTCGTGCTTCGGTAACTCTTCGGTAATCAGCTCCCGGTAGGCGAGATCCGCCGCGTGACGGCAGCCGTGGACCATGATCACTTTCTCGAAATTGTCGTAGATTTCCAGATCCCGGATGATGCTGAGAAAGGGCGCCAGCCCGGTGCCCGTCGCCAGCAGGTACAGATTGCGCCCCGGCAGCAGATGATCGAGCACCAGGGTCCCGGTCGGCTTGCGCCCCACCAGAACTTCGTCCCCCACCTGGATATTCTGCAGGCGCGAGGTCAGGGGGCCATCCGGCACCTTGATGCTGAAAAACTCCAGTTCTTCCTCGTAGTTGGCGCTCGCCATGCTGTAGGCGCGCAGCAGCGGCTTCTGCTCCACTTCCAGCCCGATCATGGTGAAGTAGCCATTCTTGAAGCGGAAACTTGAATCCCGGGTGGTGCGAAAACTGAACAGACGATCGGTCCAGTGGTGGACGCTCAGCACGGTTTCCCGATTCAAATTGGACATGACCTGACTCCGGGCCGGATAGACATAGCGCGGCCAATGCCGCTTGCCAGCACCATAACGCCGGCGCATGCTATCGGTAAAATAGATTATTCGTATATGTTTAATCGGTTGCAGCGATAATGCACTACACCTTGCGCCAACTCGAAGTCTTTCTCGCCACCGCCCGCTTCGAAAACATCAGCCGCGCGGCCGCGAGTCTTTCCATGTCCCAGTCCGCCGCCAGCGGCGCGCTCCAGGATCTGGAACGGCAGTTCGACATTCGCCTCTTCGAGCGCGCCGGCAAGCGTCTGCAACTCAACGATCTGGGGCGGGCACTGCAACCTCAGGCGTTGGCCCTGCTGGATCAGGCACAGGCACTGGAAGCCGGCTTCGCCGGTCGCGCGGATACCGGTGCGCTCAAAATCGGCGCCACCCTGACCATCGGCAACTATCTGGCGGTCGGCCTGATGGCGAATTTCATGAACGAACACCCCGGCGTGCGCGTGGCGCTGACGGTGGACAACACCGCCCACATCGCCGCCGGCGTCGCCGGCTTCAATCTCGACCTGGGCCTGGTCGAGGGCGAACTGAGTCACCCGGAGCTGGTCATCACCCCGTGGCGCGAAGACGAGTTGATCGCCTTTTGCGCGCCCGACCACGTGCTCGCCAAGCGCTATCGCCTCAACGACGATGATCTGCTCGCGGCGACCTGGATTTTGCGCGAGCCCGGTTCGGGCACTCGTCAGACTTTCGACCGCGCCCTGCACGGGCTGCTGCCAGGTCTCAACATCCTGCTGGAACTTCAACACACCGAGGCCATCAAACGCGCGGTGGAAGCGGGGCTCGGCATCGGTTGCCTGTCGCGGATCACGTTGCGCGATGCCTTCCAGCGCGGCAGTCTGGTGGCGCTCGATATGCCGCACCGCGATCTGCGCCGGCATTTCTATTTCGTGTTGCACCGGCGCAAGTTCATCAGTCCGGGCATCGAACGCTGGCTGGAGCTGTGCCGCAACACCGGTGGAACCGAATAACCGGCGCCCGACATTTTCCCGAACGCCCCTCGCCAGCGCCGGGGCGATGATGGAAACTAGCCGCGATCCGGACCCCTGATCAAGGGCCAGAGCATATTACGCCCGCCTGCTGCGAGAGCTTTTCCTTGTCAAACCTGTACATCGTCGTGGACAACCCGGAAATCTGGGCGCCCTACCACAGCGCTGAAGAAGTAGTACCCAGCAAGGACTACCTGAGCCGCCCGGAATATCGCACGCCCGGCGTGCAGGTCTACAACTTCTGCGGCGATTGCGGTTACCGCAGCCAAGGTTACTACTGCTCCCTGCTCGCGGAAGCGCGCGGACAGAAAGTGCTGCCCTCGGTGCGCACCCTGAACGAACTGTCGGCCGGCGCGACCATCAAACTGAGTGAAGAACTGCTACGCCGCCTGCGCCAGTTTCTGACCGCCAACGTGGCCGCGAGTGAAGCCAATTTCCGGCTCCGCATCTACTTCGGCCACACGCCCATCGCGGCGCTGGAAAAGCTCGCCAAGAAAATTTTCGAGCTGTACCCGGCTCCCCTCCTCGAAGTCGAGTTCGAGCGCGGCACCAAATGGGCCATTGCCAGCCTGCGCCTGATGGCGCTCGGCGAACTGAACGACCGCGGCCAGGACGAATTCGGCGCCGCGCTCGAAGGTTTCAGCAAGAAAATCTGGCGCCAGCCGCGCCGCGAGCGCGCGGCGCGCTACGACCTCGCCATCCTGGTCGATCCGCAGGAGCGCTTTCCGCCCAGCAACAAGGGCGCGCTGCAGATGTTCATCAAGCATGCCCGCCTGCTGGGCATCGACGCCGATCTGATCACCATCGACGACGAGGCGCGGTTGCTCGAATACGATGCGCTGTTCATCCGCCAGACCACTTCCATCAGTCATCCCACGCTGCGCTTCGCGCAACGCGCCGCGCGCGCCAACATGCCGGTGATCGACGATCCCGACTCCATCATCCGCTGCACCAACAAGGTATTCCTGCACGAACTCCTCACCGCCAACAAAATCCGCGTGCCGGCCGCCCGCATGCTGTTCGGCGACGAAATGGCGGGGTTCGCCGAACTGCGCGAGCAACTGGGCACGCCGCTGGTGCTGAAAATCCCGGACGGTTCGTTTTCGGTCGGCGTCGAGAAAGCCGAGACCGAAGCGCAATACCAGGCCGCGGCCGCGCGCCTCCTGGAGCAGTCCGCTGTGGTGATCGTGCAGGAATTCATCGCCACCGACTTCGACTGGCGGGTGGGCGTGCTCGCCGGCCGCGCCATCTTTGCCTGCAAATATTTCATGGCCAAGGGCCACTGGCAGATCTACAACCACGACGCCGGAGCCACCCGCGCCGGGGCGTTCGAAACCATCGCGGTCCACCGCGTGCCGGCGCCGGTGATTCGCGCCGCGCTGCGTGCCACCGCCCTGATCGGCAACGGCCTCTACGGCGTCGACATCAAGGAGACCGCCATGGGTCCGGTGGTGATCGAGGTCAACGACAACCCCAACATCGACCGCGGCGTCGAGGACACCCTGCTCGGCGAAGAGCTCTATCGCACCCTGATGGCCGAGTTCGAGCGCCGCCTGGAGGCCCGCGCCCAGCAGCGCGCCGCCTCGTGAGCTGGGCGATCCGGCGGGCCGCGCCGGCCGATGTCTCGGGCATCGCGGCGCTGGAGCAGCGCGCTTTCACCACCGACCGCTTCAATGCCCGCCAGCTGCGCTACCTGATCACCCGCGCGCAAGCGACGGCACTCATCGCCGGCGACGCGGCCGAACCCCTGGGCTACGCGGTCGCGCTGTATCGGCGCGGGTCGGCCAGCGCCCGCCTCTACACCATCGCGGTGGCGGCGGCGGCGCGCGGCAAGGGCGTGGCGACCGCGCTGGTCGAGGCTCTCGCCGCCGCCGCCCGCGCGCGGGGCTGCGCGGCGCTCACGCTGGAAGTACGCGCCGACAACAGCGCCGCGCATCAGCTCTACCGCAAACTCGGATTTGTCGAATCCGGCCGCCTGCCCGGCTATTACGAGGACGGCGCCGCGGCCCTGCGGATGCGCCTCGAACTCGCCAACCTATCCGCGGCGCGCTCAACCCACCTGGCGCCAGATCTCCGCTAGCGGCCGCCGCGGCGACGGCCGCTCCATGGCGCGCGCAGGTTCCGGCAGCGTCTCGGGCGTATCCAGCACGCCGATGGCAAAGCCTGCGCACAGCGCGTATTGCTCCGGGTCCATCCCGAGCGCGGCATGCGCCCGATCCCAGGCGATGCCCGCCATGCCGTGGGTGTAGAGGCCCAGCGTGCGCGCCTGCAGGGTCATCGCCATCCAGGCGGCGCCGCTATCGAATACCGCCAGCGCATTGTCGCTGCCATCGCGCGACGAGAACTTGCGGTCGGCAAACACGAAACCCAGCACACTGGCATTGCGCGCCCAGCCCTGGTTGGCCTCCACCAGCAGATCGAGAAAGGTGGCGAAGGATGCCGGCGTCGACGTCACGAAGCGCCAGGGCTGCTCGTTGTAGCAAGACGGCGACCAGCGCGCGGCATCGAAAATCGTGCGCAGATCGGCCTGGGAATTTCCACCTTGCGCATGGCGCGCGGGGACCAGCGCTCGACAAACAGCGCATCGACGCCGGGCGCCGGGTCACGCTGACCAAAATCCGCCGCATAGGAAATCGGATAGTTCATAACTGCACTCCAGGGAGCCGGTCGCCCACCCTGCGACCGCCGCCCGGCCCCGTCAAGCCCCGTGCGCAGCACTCATCTTCATGTCGGCCAGATCGAGGGTATCGCCAAACGCCGGCTGGAACACAGTACGGGCCTCGCCCGCCAGGCGGTCGGCGAAAGCACTGATCGAATGCTCCTCGCCATGCACCAGCGCCACCGGCGGTCGGTCCCTGAACTGGCGATACCAGTGCTGCAACCCGCTCTGATCAGCGTGCGCCGAGAGCCCGCCCACGGTGTGAATGGTGGCGGCGACCTTGATGCGCTCGCCCCACAGGCGGATTTCCCGCGCGCCGCTGATCAGCGCATGGCCGAGGCTGCCTTCTGCCTGATAACCCACCATCACCACCTGGCAATTGCGCCGCCAGATGTTGTGCTTGAAGTGGTGCAGGATGCGCCCGCCGGTGCACATGCCGCTGCCGGCGATGATCAGGGCGCCGCTGTCGATGCGGTTCAGCCGCATCGATTGCTGGGGGGTCTGGCTCAGCAACAGCCCCGGCGGGCTGAAGTCGGCCTCGGTCAGGGCCTTGCCTTCCGGTGTCAGCAGCGCGGCGTAACGCGCATAGAGCTTGGTGGTGGCGATCGCCATCGGGCTGTCGAGCGCGAGCAGCCAGCGCTCCAGATGCCAGGCCTGATATTTCTGCGCCAGCACATAGAGCAGCTGCTGCGTGCGACCCACCGCGAACGCGGGGATCAGGATATTGCCGCGCAGTTGGTTGCCGATGGTGAAAATCTCTTCCAGTTCCGCCCAGGTGGACTCCCAGGAGCGGTGATCGCGATCCCCGTAAGTCGCTTCCATCACCACCAGATCGGCTTCCGCCACCGGCGTGGGGTCGGGCGAAATCAGCGACCCCCGGTGACCGAGATCACCGCTGAACACCAGTTTGCGTTCAAGCTCGCCTTCGCGGAGCCACAGTTCGAGGATGCTCGCGCCCAAGATATGTCCGGCGTCCTGGAGCCGCAGCCGCACGCCCGGCAGAATCTCCCGCTCCTGAGCGTAGGGCAGGCCGTGCATCTGCTTCAGGGTTTGCTCCACATCGGCCAGCGCGTACAAGGGTTCCACGGGCGGCAGATGCCGGCGGGCACGCTTGCGGTTTTGCAGCTCCGCATCCTTGCTGGCCAGAGAAGCCGCGTCCTTGAGCAGAATCCGCGCCAGCTCCTTGCCCGCGCTGTGGGTATAAATGGGTCCGCGAAACCCCCGCTGCACCAGTTGCGGCAACCGCCCGCCATGGTCGATATGGGCGTGAGTCAACACCACGGCGTCGATGTCCCCGGGCGCGAACGGAAACGGCTCGGCATTGCGCGCCTCGCCCTTGCGACCGCCCTGATACATGCCGCAATCCACCAGCAGGCGCTGGCCGCCGACCTCGATGAGAAAGCACGAACCCGTCACTTCGCGGGTGGCTCCCAGAAACTGCAATTGCATGGCGACTCCCGGCGTTGCTGAAGAATGGCAGGACATTATCACCCGGCAGTCCAGGCCGGCGCAGGCGGTATCCGCCGGCAGCCTCGAAGAGGCCCACGGGCCACTGTGAGTGGTGATGATCACCAGCGCGCAAAACCGGGGATGGGGCCGCGCTGGGTCGTCGGTCGCGGCGGGCCGGTGCCGCCGGGGGCGCGGCGGCAGGGGGCGGGGGGGGCCTCGGTTGCGCCCGGGGGGGGGGGGGGGGGGGGGCGGCGCGGCGGGCGGGGGGCGGGGGGGGGCCGGGGGCGCGGCGGGGGCGGGGGGGGCGTCGCGGCGGGCGCCCGGGGGGGGGGGGGGGGGGGGGGGGGCGGCGGGGCGGGGGGGGGGGGGGGGGGGGGGGGGGCGGGCGCCGGGGCGGGGGCGGGGGGCCCGGGCCGGGGGGGGGGGGGGTCGGGCCGCCGCCGGGGCTTGCGCGGGGGCGGGGGGGGGGGCGGGGGGGTGGGGGGGCTGGGGGGGGGGGGGGGGGGGGGGGGGCGGGGGCGCTCCCCGGGGGGGGGGGGGGGGGCCGGGGGGGGGGGGGGGGGGGGGGGGGGGGGCTGCTGAGCCTGCTGGACAAAGCCGGGCTGTAGGCCCAACGCCCAGGCCCCCGCGCGAAGGCAGCGGGTTGCGGATGCATACCACGGCTTTTATTCGTCACAACCGATCCGTCACAAATCAGCGCGTGCCGGGCGGTCGCTCCAGCGCCGCCAACAACGCCGCATCGCGCCGATAGAGGTCGGGGCGGAAGGACAGCGCGCCGTCGGCATCGGTCTGCACGGTCCAGTAGTACAGGATCAGCGGCACCCGCCGGGCCAGATCGACTTCGCGGGTGCTGCCCGCGGCGACCACGGCTGCGATGGCGTCGGCATTCCAGCGGGTCTCGTCGTCGAGCAGCAGGCGGACGAATTCCAGCGCGTGTTCGACCCGGACGCAGCCCGAACTGAGGGCACGCCGATCGAACTCGAACAGCTCCTGCGCCGGGGTGTCGTGCAGATAGACCGTATGCGTGTTGGGGAAGCGGATCGCCACCCGGCCCAGCGCATTGTGAGGTCCGGCAGCCTGCCGCAGGATCAGGTTGCCGGGCCGCGACCAGTCGATCCCGTGCGGATCGAGGCGGGCTCCGGATGCGTCGAGCACCGCGATATTTTCCTGTGCCAGATAACCCGCATCCTTGCGCACCTTGGGCAGCACATCCTCGCGCAAGATGGTGGGCGGGACCGTCCAGGTGGGATTGAAGGTGAGGTGGGTGATCGCCGAGCGCAGCGTCGGCGTCGGCCGCGTCGGGCGCCCGACCACGATGCGCGCGCGCCAGATATCGCCGCCGGGGCGGAAATAGCTGAGCTGGTAGCCGGGGACATCCACCAGCACGAAGGACTCGGGCAGGCCGGGCAGCAGCCAGCGGGCGCGCTCCAGATTGATCCGGATCTGGTCGATGCGCGCCGCCACCGGCACGTTCAGCGCCGCCCGGGTGTTGGCGCCGACGATACCATCCGCCTTCAGCAAATGGTGGCGCTGGAAACGGCGCACCGCGGCGGCAAGCCCATCGTCATAACAGTTTGGATCGGGCATCGGCGTCGCGGCAGCCGGGTCAGCGCAGGTATCCGGGGGTGGCTCGGCGAGGTCCTCCACCAGCGCCAGGCGCGCGCGCAGCAGCGGCACATCGGCATGCCGATCGCCGGGATGCAGCGCGGCACTCTGCCGGGGCAACGCCGGCCAGCCGCCGCGCCGCGCGAGGTCGCGGTAGCGGGCGAGGCCGGCGCGCAAACCGGCGTAGAGCGCATGCCCTGGCCGTGCGGTCGCGAAGGCCGTCTCGAATTGCCGCGCATCGACCGCCTGCGACACGACCGCGAAATTCAGTGGCGGCGCGGCGCGCGGCAAATCCCAGTCCGGATCGATGGTCGCCGGATCGACCTTGCCGGACGCCAGGTGGTGCAACACCGTAATCAACAATCGGCTGAGCTCAATGTCGAACCGCGCCAGTGCGTCCGCACGAAGCTGGGCGGCATGGGCGTCGTGGTAGGCGCCGAGCAGTGTCTCCGGGTGGTAGTCCCCCGGCACCAGGCCATCGCCGTCGAGGGTCGCGATGGCCGCCGCCAACGCCGCCACCACGTTGGCATCCCGCCACGCCGGTCGCATCGCGCGGGCGGCATAAAAAGCCTGCAAATCGTCGTCCCCGATGGCCATCCACTGCGCAATCAGGCGCGTCACCGCAACGTCACCTTCGGATTCGACCGGCCCGCTTCCGGCACTCTCCGCCCAGGGCAGCAACCACAACGTCAGGACAATCAAAACGCTGGTACGGGCCGGAACAAACATCGTGGCACTCACTCCCGTGCGGTTCTGGGGCTGGAAACAGGGTTGGTCATCCCGACCGGGATGTTCATAATGACGCGCAAATCGGGGCCGCCACGAAACCGGCCTTGTCGTCCCTGCCAGGGTCAGCCCAGTGCCAAGGCCGGACAAACAAAGGCCAGCTTTTGGCTGGCTCCCTGGAAAACGCCATTGCACGATGACGAACTCAGATCTCCGATGATACGCCTCCAGCTGCTCCGGTCATTTTCCTCGCGCGCGACACCTTCACTCGCGGCACTGATCGCCACATTACTGCTCGCCGTTCTCCCCGCGCAGGCCATGACCAGCTCAGTGCGCGGGCAACCCCTCGACCGCACGCTCACGCGCCTGGCCCCGAATGCGGACCCGGCGGTACTGCGCCTGGCCGCCCATGCCCTGGGCTGCGCGAGCGCGAATGCCCGCCGCCTGGCGGTGATCGACTACTCGCTGCCCTCTACCGCGCGGCGCCTGTGGGTGTTCGACCTGGCCCGGCCGCGACTGCTGTTCGAAGAGCTGGTCTCCCACGGCCGTGGCTCCGGCGATGCCCGGGCCCGCGCTTTTTCCAATACACCGGAGAGCTATCAGTCCAGTCTGGGGCTGTTCCGCACCCTCGACAGCTACCAGGGCCGCAACGGCTACTCGCTGCGCCTGAAAGGGCTGGAGCCCGGCATCAACGACCGGGCCTACCAGCGCGCCATCGTCATCCACGGCGCCGACTACGTCAGCGAGTCGTTCATCGAGCGCACCGGCCGCCTGGGGCGCAGTCAGGGTTGTCCCGCGGTGCGCAAGGAAGTGACACGCCCGCTGATCGACAGCATCAAGGGCGATCAGTACCTGTTTGCCTATTACCCCGATCAGAAATGGCTGGCGAATTCGGCCCTGCTCAGCTGCCAGAGCGGCTCCCGGCTGGCGCGGCGCTGACCCACCCCGCGCGGCGCTCGTGACGCTGGCGGCGTTGGGCCCGCGCGTATAATCGCCGCCGTTCTTTGCGCTCGGAGTGCACGTGGATTTCCTCCTGATTCTCAAAGCCGTGATTCTGGGCCTGGTGGAGGGCTTCACCGAATTCCTGCCCATCTCGTCCACGGGTCACCTGATCCTGGCCAGCGAACTGCTGCACTTCAACGACGAGCGCGGCAAGCTGTTCACCATCGTGATCCAGTCCGGCGCCATCCTCGCGGTGTGCTGGGAGTACCGTGCCCGCATCGCCGCCGTGGTGTGCGGCCTGCCCCGGGAGCGGGCGGCGCAGCGTTTCACCCTCAATCTGGTGATTGCGTTCCTGCCGCTGGTGGTGCTTGGGCTGTTGTTCGGCAGCGCCATCAAGGCGCAACTGTTCAACGCCACCACGGTGGCGGTGGCGTTCATCGTCGGCGGGATCGTGATCCTGTGGGCCGAGCGGCGCGAGCATCGCATCCGAGTGGAAACCGTCGACGAACTCGGTCCGCTGGATGCGCTCAAGCTCGGCATCGCCCAGGCGCTCGCACTGATTCCGGGCACCTCCCGCTCCGGCGCCACCATCATCGGTGGCTTGTTGTTCGGCCTCTCGCGGCGCGCGGCGACCGAATTTTCGTTCTTTCTCGCCATTCCCACGCTGATACTGGCGACGCTCTACCAGCTCTACAAGGAACGGGAATTGCTTTCCTTTAACGACTGGGGCATGTGGGCGGCGGGCTTCGCCGCTGCGTTCGTGTCGGCGTTTCTGTGCGTGCGCTGGCTGCTGCGCTACATCGCCAGCCACGACTTCACCGTGTTTGCCTGGTACCGGATCGGCTTCGGGGTACTGGTGCTGGCGACCGCCCACTTCGGTTGGGTGGACTGGAGCGCAGCGCCCTGAAGTACGCGCCATGAACAGGTTTTGAGCCCCCGCGCGGGGTGTGCGGAATCCGCTCGCGCGGGAAATTTTCGCTGCCAGTGCTTGCAGTTGCCGGCGGGATTGGGAAAAATCCCCCCCCCGGGTTTGGGGCTGGTCCCCAAGTCGGCCCCATCAGCGTGCGAATTCGAGCGAATTGATGAAGAAAATCGAGAAAGCAGTGCGGAACGGTTCGCATGTCCTCACGCGCCCCCCCGGCGGACAAGGTCTTTACGACCCCGCGTTCGAGCATTGACGCCTGCGGCGTCGGCTTTCTGGCCAACATCAAGGGCCGCAAGTCGCACGCCATCGTCAAGAGCGGGCTGGAGATTCTCGTCAATCTCGATCATCGCGGCGCCACCGGCGCCGAGTCCAACACCGGCGACGGCGCCGGCATATTGCTGCAAGTCCCGCACAAATTCCTGAAACTCGTCACCCGGGATGCCGGCATTGCCTTGCCCGACGCGGGCGAGTACGGCGTCGGCATGTTCTATCTGCCGCAGGACGCCGCCGAGCGCCGCGCCTGCGAGCAGCTCGTGGAACAGCTCGTGGTCGAGGAAGGCCAGACCGTGCTGGGCTGGCGCGACCTGCCCACCGACAATTCCTCGCTGGGCGAGACCGCGCGCGCCAGCGAGCCGTTCATGCGCCAACTGTTTGTGGGCCGCAATCCGCAACTCGCCGACGACATGGCGTTCGAGCGCAAACTTTATGTGATCCGCAAGCGTGCCGAGAACGCCATTCGCTACTCGGGCAAGTTCGCCAGCGGGCACTTTTTCTATGTCAGCTCGCTGTCCTGCAAGACCTGCATCTACAAAGGCATGCTGATGCCGGCGCAGGTCGATCAGTATTTTCTGGATCTCGCCCATCCGGCGCTGGAAACCGCCCTGGCCCTGGTGCACTCGCGGTTTTCCACCAACACCTTTCCAAGCTGGGATCGCTCTCATCCGTATCGGTACCTGGCCCACAACGGCGAGATCAATACGCTGCGCGGCAACATGAACTGGATGCGCGCGCGCCAGTCGATGATGGCCAGCGACCTGTTCGGCGACGATGTCAAAAAGATTTTCCCCATCATCAATACCGACGGTTCCGACTCGGCGATGTTCGACAACTGCCTGGAACTGCTCGTGTTGTCCGGGCGCTCGCTGCCGCACGCCATGATGATGATGGTCCCGGAGCCCTGGACCGGCCACGAATCCATGAGCGAGCCAAAAAGGCCTTCTACGAGTACCACGCCTGCCTCATGGAACCCTGGGACGGTCCGGCCTCGATGGTGTTCACCGACGGCACCCACATCGGCGCATCGCTGGACCGCAACGGCCTGCGGCCGTCGCGCTACTACGTGACCTCGGACGATCTGGTCATCATGGCCAGCGAAGCCGGCGTGCTCGATATCCCGCCGGAAAAAGTGATACAGAAAGGCCGCCTGCAGCCGGGTCGCATGTTCATCATCGACACCGAGGAAGGCCGCATCGTCGCGGACGCGGAAATCAAGAACCGCATCGCCGGCGAGCAGCCCTATCGCCAGTGGCTCGACCAGCATCTGATCCGCATGGCGGAGCTGCCCGAACCGCCGCACCTTCCCGAACCGGACCATGACACCGTCCTGCAGCGCCAGCAGGCGTTCGGCTACAGCTTCGAGGATCTGCGCCTGCTGATGGTGCCGATGGCCCGCGACGGCGTCGAGGCCACCGGTTCCATGGGCACCGACACCCCGCTGGCGATACTCTCGGACAAGCCGCAGTCGCTGTTCAGCTATTTCAAGCAACTGTTCGCGCAGGTCACCAACCCGCCCATCGACTGTATCCGCGAGGAGATCGTCACCTCCACCGAGACCACCATCGGGTCGGAGAAGAACCTGCTCCAGGCGGAGCCGGAAAGCTGCCAGCTGATCGAGCTGAAATCGCCGATCCTGACCAACGAAGAGCTGGCCAAGCTGCAGCACCTCGACCAGCCCGGCTACAAATCCATCACCCTGCCGATCCTGTATCCGGTCGCTGCGGGCGCTGCGGGACTGGAACGGGCGCTGGATGAACTGTTCGCCGCCGCCGACCGCGCGATTGAGGACGGCATCAACATCCTGATCCTGTCCGACCGCGGTATCGACCATGATCAGGCTGCCATCCCGGCCCTGCTCGCGGTCAGCGGCTTGCACCATCACCTGATCCGCCAGGGCACCCGCACGCGCATCGGGCTGGTGCTGGAATCCGGCGAGCCGCGCGAGGTACACCACTTCGCGCTGCTGATCGGCTACGGCGTGGGCGCGGTCAACCCCTACCTCGCCTTTGAAACCCTCGACGACATGATTCGCGAAGGGCTGCTGGTCGGCCTTGATCACGCGACCGCCTGCAAAAATTTCGCCAAGGCGGCGATCAAGGGCGTGGTCAAAGTCATCTCCAAGATGGGCATCAGTACCATCCAGAGCTATCGCGGCGCGCAGATTTTCGAAGCCGTGGGCCTCGATCCACGCCTGGTCGAAAAATACTTCACCTGGACGCCGAGCCGCATCGGCGGCGCGGACCTGGCGACCCTGGCGCGGGAGACCGAGCTGCGCCATCGCCACGGCTTCCCCGACCGTCCGGTGGACGGCCACACGCTGACCGTGGGCGGTCAGTACCAGTGGCGCGCCGACGGCGAGCTGCACCTGTTCAGCCCGCAGACCGTACACAAACTCCAGCGCGCGGTGCGCGACGGCAACTACACCGTCTTCAAGGAGTACTCGGCGCTGGTCAACAACCAGCTCAAGCAGCATTACACGCTGCGCGGTCTGCTCGACTTCAAGGCCGCGACGCCGATTCCCATCGCCGAGGTCGAGTCGGTCGAAAGCATCCTGACGCGCTTCAAATCCGGCGCCATGAGCTACGGCTCCATCAGCAAGGAAGCCCACGAAGCCCTGGCCATCGCCATGAACCGCATCGGCGGCAAGAGCAACACCGGCGAAGGCGGCGAAGACCCCGCGCGTTATATCCCTGAAGCGAACGGTGATTCCAAGAACAGCGCGATCAAGCAGGTGGCCTCGGGGCGCTTCGGGGTCACCAGTCACTACCTGGTCAACGCCCGCGAGCTGCAGATCAAGATGGCCCAGGGCGCCAAGCCCGGCGAGGGCGGCCAGTTGCCCGGTGCCAAGGTGTATCCCTGGATCGCCAAGACCCGGCATTCGACGCCCGGCGTGGGACTGATCTCGCCGCCGCCGCACCACGACATCTACTCGATCGAGGATCTGGCGGAGCTGATCCACGATCTCAAGAACGCCAACCATCACGCCCGCATCAGCGTCAAGCTGGTGTCCGAAGTGGGCGTCGGCACCATCGCGGCGGGCGTCGCCAAGGCCCATGCCGACGTGGTCCTGATCTCCGGATACGATGGCGGCACGGGCGCCTCGCCCCAGACCTCGATCAAGCACGCCGGCCTGCCCTGGGAACTCGGCCTCGCCGAGACCCACCAGACCCTCGTGCTCAACAACCTCCGCTCCCGCATCGCGGTCGAGACCGACGGCCAGCTCAAGACCGGCCGCGATGTCGTCATCGCCGCGCTGCTCGGCGCCGAGGAGTTCGGCTTCGCCACCGCGCCCCTGGTATCGCTGGGCTGCATCATGATGCGCGTGTGCCACCTGAACACCTGCCCGGTCGGCGTCGCCACCCAGGATCCACAACTGCGCGACCGCTTCACCGGCAAGCCGGAGCACGTCGTCAACTTCATGCGGTTCATCGCCGAGGAAGTCCGCGAGCTCATGGCCCAGCTGGGCTTCCGCCCATTCCACGAGATGATCGGGCGCACGGACCGGCTGGAAGCCGCGCAGGCGGTCGAGCACTGGAAGGCCAAGGGCCTGGACTTCCGCAAGATCCTGTATCAGCCCGACGCCGGCCGGAGGTCGGCCGCTACTGCCAGATCACGCAGGATCACGGCCTGGACAAGTCGCTCGACCACACCACGCTCCTGGAGCTCTGCAAGCCCGGCCATCGAGCAGGGCGAGCCGGTCGCGCGACGCTGCCGATCCGCAACGTCAACCGCGTGGTGGGCACCATCCTCGGCAGCGAGGTCACGCGCCGCTACGGTCCCGCGGGACTGCCGGAAGACACCATCCAGATCCAGTTCCAGGGCAGCGCCGGCCAGAGCTTCGGCGCCTTCATGCCAAGCGGACTGACCTGGCGTATCGAAGGCGACGTCAACGACTACCTCGGCAAGGGCCTCAGCGGCGGCAAGATCATCGTCTATCCGCCGGCCTCGGCTCACCTTCAAGGCCGAGGAGAACATCATCATCGGCAACGTGGCCTTCTACGGCGCGACGAATGGTGAGGCTTACATCCGCGGCATGGCCGGCGAACGCTTCTGCGTGCGCAACTCCGGCGTGCAGGCGGTCGTCGAGGCGGTGGGCGACCACGGCTGCGAATACATGACCGGCGGCACCGTGGTCATTCTCGGCCCCACCGGGCGCAATTTCGCGGCGGGGATGAGCGGCGGCGTGGCCTACATCCTCGACGAAGCCGGCGACTTCGCGACCCGCTGCAACCCGCAGATGGTCGACCTGGACGCCATGGAGCTCGCGAGGAGATCGCCAGGTCCGCGCGCAGATCGAACGCCACGCCGAACTCACCGGCAGCCAGCGCGCGCGTTCCATCCTGGCCAACTGGGAAGCGCATCTCGGCCAGTTCGTGAAGGTGATGCCGAAGGACTACAAGCGCGTGCTGCTGTCCCTGGAGAAAGCCCGCCAGCAGGGTCTCAGCGGGGAGGCGGCCATCAACGCCGCGTTCGAGGAAAACGCCCGCGATCTGGCGCGCGTCGGCGGCGGCTGAGTCCGCCGCGCAGCCCGCAGCCACCAACCCAACACCTGGAAACTCCCCATGGGCAAGCCCACCGGATTTCATCGATTACGTCCGCGAACTCCCTCGACCGCATCCGACCGAGCGCGTCAAGGATTGGCGGGAGTTCCACGACCACCTGCCGGAAGCCAGGCTGCGCGAGCAGGGCGCCCGCTGCATGGATTGCGGGGTGCCCTTCTGCCACACCGGCACCCTGCTGTCCGGCATGGCTAGCGGCTGCCCGATCAACAACCTGATCCCCGAGTGGAACGACCTCGTCTACCGCGGTCTGTGGAAGGACGCCCTGACGCGGCTGCACAAGACCAACAACTTCCCCGAGTTCACCGGCCGCGTCTGCCCCGCGCCCTGCGAAGGCTCCTGCGTACTGGGCATCAACAACCCGCCGGTCACCATCAAGAACATCGAGTGCGAGATCATCGACCACGCCTGGGAGCAGGGCTGGGTGGTGCCGGAACCGCCCACCAGCCGCACCGGCAAGAAAGTCGCCGTGATCGGCTCCGGCCCGTCCGGTCTCAGTGCCGCCGCGCAGCTCAACAAGGTCGGCCACAGCGTCACCGTGTTCGAGCGCGCCGACCGCGCCGGCGGCCTGCTGATGTACGGCATCCCCAACATGAAGCTCGACAAGGAAGAAGTCGTGCTGCGCCGGCTGCGCGTGCTGGAACAGGAAGGCATCGTCTTCCAGTGCAACACCGAAGTCGGCAAGGACGTTTCCGCGCAACAACTGCTCAACGATTTCGACGCCGTCGTGGTCTGCACCGGCGCCACCAGGCCGCGCGATCTGCCCATCGAGGGCCGCAATCTCAAGGGCGTCCATTTCGCGATGGATTTCCTGCGCGCCAACACTCAGGCGGTGCTCGATAAAAACCCGGGACCGGATTTCATCTCGGCGGCCGGCAAGGACGTGGTCGTCATCGGCGGCGGCGACACCGGCACCGACTGCGTCGGCACCTCGCTGCGCCACGGCTGCAACAGCCTGGTCCAGGTCGAAATCATGCCGCGCTCCCCGGACACCCGCGCCGCCGACAACCCCTGGCCGGAGTGGCCCAAGATCTACCGAGTCGATTACGGCCAGGAAGAAGCCGCCGCCCGCTTCGGCAACGATCCCCGCGTGTACCTGACCACCGCGACCAAACTCGAAGGCGATGCCGACGGCCAGCTCAAGGCCGTGCATCTGGTGGATGTCGAGTGGACCAGAACCGAGCAAGGCCAGATGATTCCCAAGCCGGTGCCGGGCACCGAGCGCGTGGCGCCGGCCCAACTCGTGCTGCTCGCGATGGGTTTTCTGGGCCCGGAACAGCCGTTGCTCGAAGCCCTCGGTGTCGAGCGCGACCCGCGTTCCAACGTCAAGGCCGAGCACGGCAGCTTCCAGACCAGCATTCCCAAGGTGTTCGCCGCCGGCGACTGCCGCCGCGGTCAGAGCCTGGTGGTGTGGGCCTTCAACGAAGGGCGCGGCGCGGCGCGGGAATGCGACCGCTTTTTGATGGGTGCTACCGACCTGCCCTGACCTGGGAGCGCCGAGTTGTACTCGGCGCCTGCGCCGTAATCGAAGCCAAACCGGCTTTTCCAAATACCCAAGGCCAATAGGCCAAAGGGGATAGATTTATTTGCACCCATCAACCCTCTCTAACAACAAGAACTAAGCAGAGAGGGTCTGTGCGACGGATGGCAAAAATCGTTTTAGGGAGAGAAAAATAAATTTGTCAGCTCTTTGGCGGTCTGGCGGATCATTCGATCTCTAATGTTACAACGAGAGACCTCACCCCTTAATCACTTAATCATGAGCGCTCTCTACTCTGCTAGGCATCTTAATAATTCTTCGCCTACGTCATTCGGATGGTAAGTATTTTCCGTATATCCTTCGCTACGAATAAGACCAGATGAATAGAGCGACTGACTAGTTTGATCGTCCAGCCAATCAACAAATGGTTTACCCTGCTTTGAATCGTAGCTTTGTATCCTCGCGTAGTATGCGGCAAGGTTTCGCAGGTCACCGATATATGCTAACTCAACGGATTTGGCCAATTTCAGAAATTGCTCGTATCCGATATGGCCGCGTACGTATCTGGAAAATACCTTACCAAGGATTAGTGCCTTATCGAAGTCTTCCTGTCTTTCAAGTAAAAGTACCAGTGATTCACCAACTTTTTTGAAAATTCCGGGTCCTTTTCAATTTTCTCCGAGAACTGAGCCCGATTATCTTCAGGAATATTACGAGTTCCGACTAGGAAATTTGCCACCTTTTTAAGAAAAATCCGATCACGAACGGTTCCGACAACGTTACAGATTTTCTTCAACCACCCGAATACTGGAACCTCTTCGAGCAACCTTTCATCGAGAATACTATCAAGAGCGATTTCGGCAGCCTCGGCTGCGATGTCACCAGCCCCCGCTTTTGATACCGACTTCACCAACAAATCCCCAAGGTTTTTGTTGATGTCATCTTTTTCTGGGTCGTTTCCTGCTTCCACTGTCTACGTCCTAGCGCACATAACGACCAAGCTCAGCCGACGCGAAGCCGCGCAGCGGTCGGCTGGAGCACCGTGTTAGAAGCGTTACCCACCGACTTTATTGTACGCAAGTTCAATGAACGGTTTGACCTGTTCAAACTCGCTTTCTGTAGAGATGGTAAATTCTGCATCCCCGGTTCCGTAATGACCGACGTTCGCAACATCACGGTATGACGCTGGCGGTGATTCAATATCGTTACCACCTAACTTAACAAAAAGCTTGATGTTCTTGCCTTTCGTTTCCATACAAACAATATTCTGGGAGATTTTGTAGGCCACATAGAACTTTTTTGGCACCTCTTCTACAGCAGGATCAAGGCCAAGAATGAATTCACGGATGCTGTGAACTAGGGACTGAATACTTTCTGGCTTTCCCTCAATGTGTTCATCAAATGTATATGTTGCTGTTGCCCGTACCTGAGCGGCCTTTCTTCCGGCTTCCACCATTACAGGGTTTTTTCCATTATTTTGAACCGATGTTGGTATTTTATTCGCCTGAAATACTTCCTCAAGGTAAAGCGAGCCGTTCTTAAAAAGACGATATTTCCATAGCTCAATATTTGCCCCCATGACCTGAACAGCGTGTAGATCGTACTTTTTGTAGTTCGGGGCGATACAGATGACCCTTACATCAGACCAGTCCACCTCTACACCATTCCCTAGCGCTCGTTGAACCGCAATTTCAAAATCCCCTTTGTGATCTTGAATCCAATGCAAGTAGAACAAACTCTGATTGATAAGCCAAGCCTTGCAACTCTTTCTCGACAGAGAAATTCGTCTGCTCAACAGGTGAAAGACTGTTCCCGGTCATTTCAAATAATGGCATTTCGTTGATTACCTTGGGTTCCTTGAGCTTCTAACTTATAAGCATTTATCTGCCGTGCGGAGCATGGCAGATAAATGTCTGTTGGACTAAGCCGCCCATCCGGTTGGCACTCTGCTTATTGAGGGAAATGTATTGCGCGTGCGGGTCGCGGCGCCGTCATTCGCGCGCGGCGAGGTGTGCCGACAGCCTCTTTCAATCGTTGGTGCATCGGTGTGCAGCTCCTGTGGCGCGCGTTTTCGGGCAATTTATCGCCATTCTCCGGCAAAATCCAACCGCTCGGGCGCACGCATCCCAGGCCCGGAGGGGCCGTCGTGGTGCGGACGATGGCGGCGCGGCTCAGTGCGTCAGCATAATCGTCGAAGTCCGTGCGCCCAGGGGCGCCGTGGTGGCAGCGCTGCAACGTCAATGGGGTCTGCAACGTCAATGGAGTCAGACTCGTTTGATTCGATTCGGGCCTAAACCCGGAGATAAGGTCAAACCAATCACTTCGATAGTACGGCTAAGTTGCGGTCTGGCTGCGCGCATTCTTCGATCCGCTGTCTTTGCGGCTGGCGGCGTTTAACGCTTGCTCTGCCCATTTGTTCAGACTGACCCCACTGCGGGCGGCGGCCTTTAACGCGGCGGCGTGAACACTCGGCGTGACGCGGAGCATGAGCTTGCCGCTGGCAGGCTTTTCGGGGCTTCCCCCCAGCTTCTCGCAAGCGGCGATGTAGTCATCGACGACCGTATGAAAATTGGTCTCGAATTCAGCGACTGATTCCCCATGAAACGAGATGATGTCATCGACATGCATCACCCGGCCGACAATGATTTTGTCTTCGGCATCAAAGGTCATGCTCGCTGTGTAACCACGGTAGATCATTGCATTGCTCATGGTTTGACTCCCATGCGTTGCAGGAACTCACCCACCGCTTTGACTCGGTATCTGAGCGCTTCGTTGCGCGGGTGGGGGCGGTGGAAGGTTGCGCGACGACCCTCATATTCAAACGTGACAGATGAGCCCGGGCCTTCAACTGTCTTGCAGCCGAGTGCAACGAGGAGAGACTCGATCCGAGCCCATTCGAGGTTTCCGTTGACCGGATCAACCCAGATCGCTTCGAGTGTTCGCTGCTGCTTGCTGTTCACCGGCTGGATGATAGCGCCATAGCCAAACTGTGCAAGCACATTGCGCAGGGGCCGAGGCCAGCCCAGTCGGCACGGCGAAGCCGATGACCGTCCCACGACGTTTTTCAGCAGCCTGCCAGCCGAATTTATCCACCTACCGGACATGCCTATATTTGGTATATATTGGTACTTGGAGGTGCCCCATGGCCAAGAACACCAGTGTCAGCCTCGGCGACCACTTTGAAGGCTTCATTACCCACCAGGTCAAGGCGGGCCGCTACGGCTCGGCCAGCGAGGTGGTGCGCGCGGGCCTCCGCCTGCTGGAGGATAACGAAAACAAACTCGCCGCACTGCGCCGCATGCTGGTCGAAGGCGAGCACAGCGGGCGGGCGGATTACAGCTACGCGGCCTTCATTGCCGAGCTGGACGACGGTTCGGCATGAAGCCTTTTGCGCTAACCCAGACAGCCAAATCTGACTTACGCGCGATTGCGATCTACACCGGGGAACGTTGGGGGAAGGACCAGCGCAACCTCTACATCAAGCAACTCGACGACGCGTTCCGCCTCTTGGCCGAGAGCCCTCTCGCCGGCAAGGATTGCGACTACATAAAACCGGGCTACCGCAAATTCCCTCAAGGTAGTCACATTGTGTTCTACCGAACCGGTACCGACTGCGTCGTTGAGATTGTGAGGATCTTGCACAGGAATATGGACGTGGAATCGACGCTCACCGGCAGCTAACCAATTGATATGTCGCAGTCGCTGCACGGCATGCGCCGCGCATCTGACCGTACTCGCGACGTTTTTCAACCGCCCGCTAAAGCTTCAGATCCCGGGCAATGATGTTGCGCTGGATCTCGCTGGTGCCCTCGCCGATCACATAGACCAGGGCATCGCGATGGAAGCGTCCCACCGGGTACTCGCGCATGATGCCGGCGCCGCCCAGGATGCGGATCGCCTGCTCGCTGACCCGCAGCGCGGTTTCGCTGGCGACCAGCTTCACCTTGGCGGCGGTGGCCGCGTCGAGCGTGCCCTGATCCACCCGCCAGGCGCCGTAATAGACCAGCCAGTGCGCGGCTTCGATGTCCGCCGCCATGTCGGCGAGCTTGTGGGCGATGGCCTGGTACTTGCCGATGGTGCGGTCGCCCACCACCCGCTCGCGGGCGTAGGTCAGCGCGACTTCCATGGCGCCGCGCGCCATGCCGAGGCAGTTGGCCGCAACGCCGACGCGGTTCTCCGACAGACATTCGAGAATGATCGGATAGGTGCCTTCGCGGCCGCCGAGCAGGCAGGCGTCGGGCACGAACAGGTCTTCGATATGGATAAGCCCGGTTTCGGACGCGCGGATGCCTTCCTTGTCGAGCCGGCTGATCCGCACCGCCGGGTCAGGCAGTTCCACCAGAAAAAGGCTGATGGCATCCGGCGTGGTCTCGGGCCGGGTGCGCGCCGCCAGCGTGATGAAATCCGCGATCGGCGCATTGGTGATGTAGAGCTTGCTGCCCTGGATGCGGTAGCCGCCCGCGACCTTGGTCGCCCGGGTCTTGAGGGCGCGGATGTTGGAGCCCACGTCGGGCTCGCTGAGGCCGAAGGCGGCGATGCGTTCGCCGGCCAGCGCCGGGGCAAAAAAGCGCTGCTTCTGTTCCGCCGTGCCGGCGCGCCAGATCGGCCAGATGGCGAGATGGGAGTGGGCCGACCAGGCCGACGCGAACGCCTGGCTGACGCGACTCATCTCCTCACGCACGATGCAGTCGGAGACCTTGTCGAAGCCCGAGCCGCCATCGACCTCCGGATAGCGCACCCCGATCAGGCCCAGCTCGCCCCAGTGGCGAAACAGCTCGCGCGGGAAGGTCTCGCTGTCGTCGGCGGCTCGCGCCCGGGGTGCGATCTCGGCGGCGCAGAATTTGCGGACTGTGTCCCGCAGGGCGTTCTGTTCGGCGCTGAAGGTGAAATCCATGGCGGCTCCCGGTATCGGCCGCACCGGCGCGGCAAAGAGCGGAAATTATAGGCTACCGCGAAAACACTGCCGCGCATCTCGATGGCGGCGCCGCGTCACCCCCGCGCAGGAGATTGGGCTGTGTGAAAACCCCACAGACGGCGAAAATGCTGGAGCCACGGACCGTAGGGTGGGCAAAGGCCGCTAGGCCGTGCCCACGCGGAGCAGTGCGCGGTGCCGATCGGAGAGCCGCGTGGGCACGCTGCGCTTTGCCCACCCTACAACGCCTTTTCACACAGCCGCGCAGGCGGGGGTTCGGTCAAACAGGGGCACGGACTCCCCGCCGGCGTGGGAACGGCGGATGATTTCACGGCAGATGATTCCAGGTGCCCTTCGGGCTACCCGCTGGTAACATCCACCCGCCAATTTTCAACCAACTTTCAACCTTGCCCGAGGACAGCAACATGACGATTCGATACGACAACCGCGTCGCGGTAGTGACCGGCGCCGGCAACGGCCTGGGGCGCAGCCACGCCCTGCTGCTCGCATCACGCGGCGCCAAAGTGGTGGTGAACGATCTGGGCGGCTCGGTGGAAGGCCGCGGCGGTTCCCATTCGGCGGCCGATGCCGTGGTGGCGGAGATCAAGGCCGCCGGCGGTCAGGCGGTCGCCAACTACGATTCGGTGACCACCCCCGAGGGCGGCAAGGCGATCATCCAGACCGGCTACGATGCCTTCGGGCGCGTCGACATCCTGATCAACAACGCCGGCAACAACATCCAGAACAGCTTTCGCAAGATGACGGTGGAGGAGTTCACCGCCGTGGTGGACGTGCATCTGATGGGCGCCGTGTACTGCACCCGCGCCGCCTGGCAGGGCATGCTGGACCAGCAGTACGGCCGCGTGGTGATGACCACCTCCGCCGCCGGCCTGTTCGGCGGTCACGGCCTCGGCAACTACGCCGCCGCCAAGATCGCCCTGGTGGGACTGATGAACACGCTGAAGCTCGAAGGCCGCAACCGCAACATCACGGTCAACTGCATCGCGCCCATGGCGACCACGCGCATGTCGACGGAAGCCATGGACGACAAGACCGGGCCGCTGCTGCAACCGGAATTCGTGTCCGCCGTGGTCGGGCTGCTGTGCGCCGAGGAGCACACCGGCACCGGCGACATCATCAGCGCCGGCGCGGGCTATTACTCCAAGATCGGCATCATCGAAGGCGCCGGCGTCTGTTTCGGCGCCGACCAGGCACCCGCGCCGGAAGCCATCGCCGGACGCTGGGCCGAGATCTGCGATCTCAGCCAGGCGCAGCCCTTCGACGACGCCTTCGGTTCGGTCGCCTACAGCATGCGCAAGGTGTTGCGCGGCCTGAAAGACGCCAAGGGCTGATTGCCGGCACCGTGGACGCTTCCGCGCCAGCGCGGGGGCGTCCTTTCGCGAGGTACCCGTCCTTTCGCGAGCTACCAAAGCCCAGTAGAATTGCCGGCCTTTCCCAGGGCCCCGCTTGATGAAACCCACCGTCAAACCGGCGAACGCGAATTTTTCCTCCGGGCCTTGCAGCAAGCGGCCCGGTTACGATCTGGCGCAGCTCGATATCAGCACCTCGGCCGCTCGCACCGCTCGGCACTGGGCAAGGCCGCCCTGGGGCGCGCCTGTAGCGCTACCGCCGAACTGCTGGGCCTGCCCGACGGCTACCGGGTGGGCGTGGTGCCCGCCTCGGACACCGGCGCCATGGAGATGGCGCTGTGGTCGCTGCTCGGACCGCGCCCGGTGGATGCCTTCGCCTGGGAATCCTTCGGCGAGGGCTGGATCACCGACATCGTCAAGCAGCTCAAGCTCGATGCCGTGAACGCCCATACCGCGCCCTACGGCGAGTTGCCGGATCTGGGCCGCGCCGATCCCCGGCACGACATCGTCTTCACCTGGAACGGCACCACCTCGGGCGTCAAGGTACCCGACGGCGACTGGATCCGTGACGACCGCGAGGGGCTCACCATCTGCGACGCCACCTCGGCGGTGTTCGCCATGGATCTGCCCTGGCCCAAACTGGATGTCACGACCTTCAGTTGGCAGAAAGTCCTGGGTGGCGAAGGCGCCCACGGCATGCTGGTGCTGAGCCCGCGCGCGGTGGAGCGGCTGGAGAACTATCGATCGCCGTGGCCGCTGCCCAAGATCTTCCGCCTCACCTCGGGCGGCAAACTGCTCGACGGCGTGTTCAAGGGCGAGACCATCAACACGCCGTCCATGCTGTGCGTGGCCGATTACCTGGATGCCCTCGACTGGGTGCGCGGCCTGGGCGGCGTCGCCGAAACCATCGCCCGCTCCAACCGCAATCTGGCGGTGCTTGAGCGCTTCGTCGCCGCCAACGACTGGATCCGGTTTCTGGCCGCGACGCCGGAGACGCGCTCCAACACCAGCGTCTGCCTGGTGCTGAATCTACCCGAAGCCGGCGTCAAGGCGATGGCCAAATTGCTCGAAGCCGAGGGCGTCGCCCATGACATCGGCGCCTACCGCGACGCCCCGGCCGGGCTGCGCATCTGGTGCGGCGCCACCATCGAGACCGCCGACCTCGAAGCCCTGATGCCCTGGCTGGCCTGGGCCTATCGCGCCAGCAAGGGCTAGCCAACCCGACCGGTCCCGTTGCCCCGGCGCGCGGGACATCACCACCGGGACTCAACCTCCGGAACCAAGGGGACACCGATGCTCAGCATTCGCACCTACAACCAGATTTCCAGCAAGGGCCTCGATCGCTTCCCGCGCGACCGCTACCGCATCGGCGGCGATGTGGAAGCGCCGCAGGGCTACATCCTGCGCAGCCACAAGCTGCACGGCGAAGCCATCCCCGATTCGCTGCTCGCGGTGGCGCGCGCCGGTGCCGGCGTCAACAACATCCCGGTGCCGGAATACAGCGCGCGCGGCGTGGTGGTGTTCAACACCCCGGGCGCCAATGCCAACGCGGTCAAGGAACTGGTGATCACCGGCATGCTGCTGGCTTCGCGCGACATTTTCGCGGGGATGAATTACGTCCAGGGGCTCACGGAGATCCGGGACGACGCCGCCATGGCGGCGCTGCTGGAAAAGGAAAAGAGCCGCTTCGCGGGCGCCGAGATCCTGGGCAAGACCCTGGGCGTGGTCGGGCTCGGCGCCATCGGCGCGGTGGTCGCCAACATGGCGCTCGAACTCGGCATGCGGGTGGTGGGCTACGATCCCGCGCTGTCGGTGGAGGCGGCCTGGCGGCTGTCGAGCAGCGTCGAGAAGATGGACAGCCTGCAAAGTCTGCTGGCCCGCGCCGACTACGTCACCCTGCATGTCCCCGCGATGAGCGCCACCCGCCACATGATCAACAGCGAAACGCTGCGCTCGCTCAAACCCGGCGCGGTCCTGCTGAATTTCGCCCGCGAGGAAATTGTCGAACCCGGCGCCATCATCGGCGCGCTGGACAGCGGCCAGGTGCGCCGCTTCGTCACCGACTTCCCGGTGCCGGCACTGCTCGGCCGCGACAATGTCATCGCCATGCCGCACATCGGCGCCAGTACCGCCGAAGCCGAGGAAAACTGCGCCATCATGGCGGCCGATCAGCTGATGGAGTTCCTCGAACACGGCAACATCCGCAACTCGGTCAACTTCCCCACCACCCGCATGGCCCGCAACGGCGGCTACCGGCTGACCTTCTGCAACGCCAATGTCCCCAAGGTGCTGGGCAAGGTGCTGGCCGTGATCGCCGACTGCAACAACAATGTGCTGGATCTGGTGAATCAGAGCCGCGACGACATCGCCTACAACATCATCGATGTGGAGCAGGCGCCCGACGAATGCACAATGGACCAGATCGCCGCCATCGAAGGCGTGATCCGGGTGCGCCAACTGTAAATCGCACGCCAAAAAAAAGCGGCATCGGGTGATGCCGCTCAAAGGCTGAACCGGGAGAGCCTAGAGGGGGAGGATCCCGGTCGTTTTCAACACAACAAGAGGATTGACTTGCACGGGATGGGACCCGGGCAGGATCAGAAAAGTTCACACCCACGCCAAAAATTTTTTCGGCCGCCCCCAAGCCTTGCCACAGGGTCGGTACGCATCTGCTCTCCCGGCAGTTTTTCAACAAGCTGCCAGCCCCAACCCGAACATGGGCAAAAAAAAAGCGGCATCGGGTGATGCCGCTTAAAGGTTGGACCGGGGTAACCAAGAGGGGGTGGGCCCCGGCCATTCTCAACACAACAAGAGGATTGACGTGCACGGAATGAGACCCGGGCAGGATCGGTAAAGTTCACACCCTCGCCAAAAAATTTCCGGTTATCCAGCCCGCTCCGGCAACCGCTGCCATCAACACCCGACACCAACGCCCGATACCGGTAGTCGGCAGCGCGCGCGCCTCGCTCAAGCGACACCAGCGGCGATTACCAGAAGAGCCTGGTGCGTTCCCGGAAGCAAATTGCAAGCGATGACCCGGGATGATTCAATGCATCATCCCGGGCAGGCGCCACCGGCGCCCTGTTTTCACAACTCGGCGGCCACCACAACAATAAACCCGGTTGTGCTTCAGCAGACGCAATACCCAACCGTTCCGATACGAGGCGTACGCCATGACCAGTTCAAACGCATTAACGCTCGATCCCGAGACCAATGACGCTGCCGGTGAATGGATGCACTTTGGCGCGGACCCCCGTTTCGATTATCCCATCGATTATTCGATCAAGATTTTAGGCGCCTGCGCCGCCACCGGGACCGTCGATTTCCTGGGCAAGTGGGCGCCCAACTCCTACTGCCATTTTCACAAGCACCTGGGTAACACGACCTCGCTGGTCCTGGAAGGCGAGCACCACACGGTCGAAACCGTCGCCGGTGAATCGATCCACAAAGTGCGTCCGGCAGGCGATTACGCGCAAAAACCCGGCGGCGACGTCCACATGGAGTTCGCCGGCCCCCAGGGCTCGGTGGTGTTCTTCAGCATGCAGGCCGTGGACGGCAAATTGTTCGAGGTACTGGGCAGGGCGGAGCGGGTATTGAATGTCACGACCTTTGAAGATTTTCTCGCCGGGAATATGCCGCGCTGACCAAGGTGCCGGAAAATGTGGCAAAGTCGTGGCAAGCGGCACATATCAAACAGACAGGCAAGGAACCGACCACCGCGAATCCAACGACCATCCCGATCTATAACCATAACAAAGAACGCAGCAACATGACCGTAAAGCGGATATTGGCAAACTGCAAGGTTCTGGATTTCACCCATGCGCTGGCCGGACCTACCACCACGCGCCTCATGGCGGAAATGGGCGCGGACATCATCAAGGTGGAACTCGCGCCGCGTGGCGACATGACACGCGCCATGGCGTACAACAAAAACGGCCGCAGCGGCTATTTCATTCAACAGAATCGCGGCAAAAAAAGCCTGTGCCTGGATATGCGCAAATCCGCGTCGGTGGACATCATCAAAAAACTGGTCGCCGACACCGATGTGCTGATCGAAAATTATTCGCCCGGCGTTATCGCGGATATGGGCCTGGGTTGGGATGTGGTGAAAGACATCAATCCGCAATTGATTTTTTGCTCGATCTCGGCGTTTGGTCAAACCGGACCGCTGTCACATCTGCCGGGTTTCGATTACATGGGGCAGGCCTATGCGGGCGTGACCAGCCTGATGGGTTATCCCCAGGAAGCGCCGATCATGCCGGCGATCTCCATCGGCGACGTCAACACCGGCGTGCACGCCCTGGCCGCGATCAACGGCGCGCTGTTTTATCGCTCCCAGGGTGGCGGTGGCCAATATATCGATTGCTCGCTGCTGGACAGCTACTTTCACTGCCATGACCTGAGCGTTCAGCTCTACAGCAATTCCAACGGCAAAATGCAGCCGACACGCAATGGCCGGCACCACCCGGCGGTCGCGCCCGACGGCATTTATCGCGGCAGGGATTCCTGCATGTTCGTGATCGCGGTGACGGCCAAACAGTGGAAGGCGCTGTGTCGGGTGATGGATCGTGCCGATATGCTGACGGACTCGCGTTTCAGAACCAATGCGGATCGCGTCGCCAATCTGGCCGCATTGATTGAAATCATCGAGGGCTGGATTCAGTCCATGCCCAGCGACACTGCCGCGCGCGAAGCGCTCGAAGCAGCGCGCGTGCCGGTGGCACCGGTGCTGACGCCGGGCGAGGCGATGCAGCACCCGCATCTGATCGAGCGCGGCACCGTGCGCACCATCAGCGATCGCGGCATGGGCGAGTTTCAGATACCGGGCATGCCGTTACGCTTCTCCGAGTGCCCGGAACTCCTCACCCTGGAAGCGCCCTATCTGGGCGAGCACAACGCCAGCATATTGCGCGAGCGGCTGGCGATGAGCGAGGCGGAAATCCGGGCACTGGTGGCGAATGAAGTGCTGCATGGGGAGGCGGTTCCCGGTTGAGCCTGTTGTGAACAAATCCGCCATCCATGCGACCAGCTCATGACGCACCGCGGACGGAATCAAGTTATTTCGGCGCATTCAGTCCAGGGGCACTCTGAATAATCGTCATGCCCGCGCAGAAGGCGGTGTGAAACGACATCGGGTGGGTAAGCGCAGGGCACCCACCGAAAAACCACGTTCCGACGTCAGAAGTGGCGCCGCGATCACGGCGGATGCGCTCCGCTTATCCGCCCTACGCATGGAGATGCCCCGTGTGGGCACGACCTATCGGCCGTTGTCCACCCTGCGCCGGGTGTTTCCGGCATTTCTGCCGTCTGTGGGCTTTTCACACAGCCTTCTGCGCGGGAACGACGATGGCGGAGTTATTCGGACTATCCCTACGTCGGTCGAGGTATGTGCTTTCGCGTCGCCGGCTGGCGGGTTTTCTTCGCCGTTGTCGCCGGCAGCAGACTGGTGAGGCGCTGGTACAGCTCGAACAGAAACGCCACGCGCTCGGCGTCCGAGGCGTAGCTTTTCTTGCCGCCGCTCGGCACATAGGCTGCGTCCACCGCACGGTCGAGCGCCTGATGCGCTCGCACCAGTTCCAGCGGCATGGTGTGCGGGTCGTAGAGATCGGCCAGCGAGGAATCCGGAAATCCGGCGCGGGCATCGAGCACGCCCTGCGCGGCGGTTTCGATGGCGGCCTTGTGTTTGTCGGTGGCATCTACCGGCCAGGGGAAGTTGTTGTAGACGATGCCCGCCGAGTAGCGGAAGTCGCTCTTGAGCCGTCCCCCAACGGATCGCAGCCAAGCGTTGTGCATCACGCTAGTCATGACACCAAAGTGATATATCGACGCGCCATCCATATACAACACAGAGTTGGTTACGACCACGTCTCTGACAAACCCCATCGGGAAATAGTAACGACGTTCAGAGCCTGTCTTGGGAATCAATAGATACTCAGTGGGAATATACGTTTCGCGAAAAAGCCATGGCGTGAGCGCGAATTTTTGTGACGACTTGCTCGCCTCCCGGAAAGCCCTTACCTTAGCAATCAGAGCCAAAACTCGCGGCATAGCTCGCAACTGTGCAGGCGTTATCTGAGATAACCACAAGCAATAGTTCCTTTCTCCATTAAGGTAATCGTTACCTGTCACCCATCGCTTGAACCATATGGATGATGCGGGCTCGTCAGCGACGAATGTTTCAAATTCTTTCTCGTTGAATGCCAAGATGCCGTTATCAAGCGGCGTAATTCCCTCTACCAAGCTGGGGACATTACAGATGGGCTTCGAGCGGCGCGCCAATACAATGTCAGGCGCATCCACCAAATAGGGATTTATGTTTTTGGCGGATCGCGCAACAGGATCGCTATCCTTATCCGAGTATTCGTAGAGAGTATTTCGCTGATCCGCTGAAGCACAAAGGCCAATTATCACGCAATGTACCGCAGCCACCCCTTTTGCGTCATTGCTCCACCTGAAGGTTCTGTGCGCGAAGTTGATGTGCATTCCCTGCGCGAGCATCCAGCTCCAAAGCACCCCTACTTGCTCGCCTTGACAAATGCTATTGGTAGAAACAAAACCCACACGAATATTTCGATTAACCCCTATGTATCGAGCCGCCAAGACGTACCACGCTGCAACAAAATCCAGGACTCCAGCCCCTGGAAGGTCTTGCATCACCGGCTGAAAGTCAGCCTTTTGCTCATGTGTCTGCTCTTTTTTCCCCACGAACGGCGGATTGCCCAGGATGTAACGCAACCGCTCGCGCGGCACCACCGTGTCCCAGTCGAGCCGCAGCGCATTGCCGTGCACGATATGCGGACTGGTGGTGAGCGGGATACGCACGAAGTACAGCCCGAATTCCTCGCTGACTTTCAAATTCATCTGGTGGTCCATCAACCAGAGCGCGACCTGGGCGATCTGCGCGGGAAATTCCTCGATCTCGATGCCGTAAAACTGATCGACGCCGACGGAAAGAAAGCCGTGCAGATCCAGCCCGAGGCTGCCGCTGCGCGCGTCGCCGGTGCTGGCGCGCAGCACGTCGAGCTCCAGCAGGCGCAGCTCGCGGTAGGCCACCACCAGAAAATTGCCGCAGCCGCAAGCGGGATCGAGAAAGGTCAGCCCGCGCAATTTCTTGTGGAACTCGAACAGCCGGTTGCGGTTGTTTTTGACTTTTTCGAACTCGGCGCGCAGTTCGTCCAGAAACAGCGGACCGATCAGCTTGAGGATGTTCTTCTCGCTGGTGTAGTGCGCGCCCAGGTTGCGGCGCGCCTTGGCGTCCATGATCGACTGGAACAGCGCGCCGAAAATCGCCGGGCTGATCTGGCTCCAGTCGAGCGCGCAGGCATCGAGCAGGGCTTCGCGCATGGCGCGGTCGAAATCGGCGACCGGCAGGATTTCCTCGAACAACTTGCCGTTGACATAGGGAAAGGCCGCGAGCTGTTCGTCCAGGGCCGTGCTGCGCTTTTCGACAGGTGTGTTGAGCACCTGGAAAAACTGCGCGAGCAGCGCGCCGAGATTGCTGCCGTCCTCGGCGGTGCGGTTTTCGACCCAGTCCTGAAACGCCTTGCGCGGCTGGAAGATGCCGGTGTCCTCGGCAAACAGGCAGAACAGCAGGCGCACCAGCAGCAGCTCCAGCGGATGGCCCGCGTAGCCGCTGGCCTTGAGGCGGTCGTGCAGGCGGCCCATGCGTTCGGCGGCGCGGCGGTTGACGGGATCTTCCGGCGCGAGCGTCTGGGTGGCGTAGCCGGCGATGAAGGCGAACAGGCCGACGCGCTTGTGGAGTTCCGCCAGCGGGAATTCCTGCGCGGTGCCGGTTTCAAGATCGTGCAGACGCATGCGCGCGAAGTCGGACACCAGCACATAGCGCGGCAACTCGCGTTCGATGATGCCGGGAAAATAATCCAGCGCCTGCTGGTAGGCGCGGTCGAGACTCTTGCCGCGCGACTTGTGTTCGGCGATCAACATGCCCTTCCAGAACAGGTCGATCTCGCCACGGCGGTTGCCGAGCTTTTGGGCCGGCTCCTCGAAACTGGCGACGCGCCGTCGCGAGATGCCGAAAATATCGAAAAACTGGTTCCAGAAGGTCTGCGCCTCGGCGGTTTCGCGCGACTCATCCGCCCATTCGCGCGAGAACGCCAATGCGCGGTCCTTGATTTCGTTCCAGCTCAGCGGCATGCAGGACTTCCTTCATTCACGCACAGGCGGCCACTGGCGGGCGGTATGGACCAAGGCCAGCACCCACAGGATTTCCTGGTCGATTTCGTAGACCAGGCGATAACTTTCGTGGGGTATCAGCTCACGGGTGCCGGGAATCTTCCCCGGCCGACCTGACTTGGGATGTTCGGCGAGGCGGGCCACCGCAATGCGGAAAAGTTCATCCATGTGGACAGCCGCGGGCGGGTTGTCAGCCGCTATGTAGTCCCACACGTCGACGCGGTCTTGGCGTGCCTCCGGCGTCCAGATAACCCTCACGCCCGATCAATCACACTGGCACGCCGAGTTGCGAACTCGGCTTCAACCTCTTCGCTGGACGCTCCCTGGCCGGCTCGCATCGAGGACCGGGCGACCTCGACTTTACGGCGCAGAAACTCGTCATGTTCCCGCGCTTCGCGCTGGCGTTGGACAAACTCGCGCATCAGTTCGCGCACTACCTGCGAAGCGGGCCGGTGCGCGGCTTCGGCCTCGGCCATGAACTGGTCACGCAGCTCTGGCTCCAGCTTCATCGTGAAAACAGCTTCTTTCGGCATGGAGGAGCCTCCTGCAATCAGGTAATTACCTAGTATATACGTTTGCATCAGCGACGAAGCAATCCCGCGCTCAATGCGCCTGATCCCAGTTGGCACCCACGCCCACGTCCACCAGCAGGGGCACTGCCAATTCGGCGGCGCCCTGCATCAGCGCGACGATGGCGGTGCGCACCGGATCGAGCTCGCCGGTGGGCACTTCGAGCACCAGTTCGTCATGGACCTGCATGATCAGCTTGGTGGCGCGGCGTTCACTGGTCAGCCAGCCGTCCACGGCGATCATGGCGCGCTTGATGATGTCGGCGGCGGTGCCCTGCAAAGGCGCGTTGATGGCGGCGCGCTCGGCGGCCTGGCGGCGCTGGTTGTTGCGGTCGCGAATCTCGGGCACATAGAGCCGCCGGCCGTAGAGGGTCTCGACATAGCCGGTGTCGGCGGCGCGCTGGCGGGTGGATTCCATGTAGGCGCGCACCCCGGGATAGCGCTCGAAGTAGCGGTCGATGTATTGCTGCGCCTGATTGCGGCCCAGGTTGAGCTGACGGCCCAGTCCGAACGCGGACATGCCATAAATAAGACCGAAGTTGATCGCCTTGGCGCTGCGCCGCTGTTCGGGCGTTACCTCGGCGAGCGCCACGCCGAATACTTCGGCCGCGGTGGCGCTGTGGATGTCGAGCCCGGCGGCGAAGGCGCGCCGCAGGCCGGCGTCCCCCGACAGGTGCGCCATGATGCGCAGCTCGATCTGGGAGTAGTCCGCAGCGAGGATGCAGCAGCCCGGCGGGGCCACGAAGGCCTGGCGGATGCGGCGGCCCTCGGCAGTGCGCACCGGGATGTTTTGCAGATTGGGGTCGGAGGACGACAGCCGCCCGGTGGCGGTGACCGCCTGGTGGTAGGAAGTGTGGATGCGCCCGGTATCCGGGTCGATCATCTCCGGCAGGCGGTCGGTGTAGGTGGATTTGAGCTTGCTGAGGCCCCGGTATTCGATCAGCACCTTGGGCAGCGGGTAGTCGAGGGCCAGCTCCTGCAACACGTCTTCGGCGGTGGAGGGCGCCCCGGTCGGCGTTTTGCGCGTCACCGGCAGACCCAGCTTGACGTAGAGAATCTCGCCCAACTGCTTGGGTGAACCCAGATTGAAGGGTTGCCCGGCGAGGTCATGGGCGCGCCGCTCCAGCTCGATCAGGCTCGCGCCCAGTTCCAGGCTCTGCTCGGCCAGCAGCCGGCCATCGACCAGGGCGCCGTTGCGCTCGATGCGGGACAGCACCGGCACCAGGGGGATTTCGATGTCGCGGAACACCGCCTCGGGGCCGGGTTGCGCATGCAGGCGCGGCCACAGGGTGTGATGCAGGCGCAGGGTGACGTCGGCGTCCTCGGCGGCGTAGGGGCCGGCCTGTTCCAGTTCGATCTGGTTGAAGGTGAGTTGCTTGGCGCCCTTACCGGCGATGTCCTCGAAGTGGATGGTCGTCTCGCCCAGATACTTGAGCGCGAGCGTGTCCATGTCGTGGCGCGAGCCGGTGGGGTCCAGCACATAGGATTCCAGCATGGTGTCGTAGGCGATGCCGCGCAGCTCGATGCCGTAGCGGGCCAGCACGCTCATGTCGTATTTGAGGTTCTGCCCGACCTTGGGCCGCGCGGAGTCTTCGAGCAGGGGCTTGAGGGCGGCGAGCACCCGCTGCCGATCCAGTTGCGGCGGCACCCCCAGGTAATCGTGGGCGAGGGGCACATAGGCGGCCGCGCCCGGCTCGACGGCAAAGGACACCCCCACCAGCTCGGCCTGCATGTAGTCGAGGCTGGTGGTCTCGGTGTCGAAGGCGAACAGGTCGCAGGTCCTGAGGCGCGCGAGCCAGGCTTCGAACACCGGCCATTCCAGAACGGTTTCGTAGTGGCGGGGGGTGCCGGTCGGTACATGCGCGGCAGCCGCGCCGGAAGCGGTGCCGGAACCGGCGTCGGCGAGCAGTTCCTCGACCCAGCCTTTGAACTCGAACTCGCGAAACAGCGCGAGCAGCGCCTCGCGGTCCGGAGTGCCGTTGCACAGTCCTTCGGGACCGAATTCGAGTGGGACATCGCAGCGGATGGTGGCGAGCTGGCGCGAGAGATAGGCGGCCTCGCGGTGCTCGGCGAGTTTCTCGGGCATCTGCTTCGCCCCGCGCACGGGCAGTGCGCGCACCTTTTCCAGATCGCCATAAATCGCATCGAGATCGCCCAGCGCCATGAGCAGACCGGGCGCGGTTTTTTCGCCGATGCCCGGCACCCCGGGGATGTTGTCGGACTTGTCGCCCACCAGCGCCAGGTAGTCGATGATGAGCCGGGGCGGCACGCCGAATTTGTCGGCGACGCCGGCCGCGTCCAGCACAGTATTGGTCATGGTGTTGACCAGCGTGACGTGGCCATCCACCAGTTGCGCCATGTCCTTGTCACCGGTGGAAATGACCACCGGCTGCCCATGCCGGCCGGCGGCGCTGGCGAGCGTCCCGATCACGTCGTCGGCCTCCACGCCGTCCACGACCAGCAGCGGCAGCGCCATGGCGCGCACGATGTCGTGGATGGGCTGAATCTGCGCCCGCAGTTCGTCGGGCATCGGCGGCCGGTGCGCCTTGTAGCGCTCGAACAGTTCATCGCGAAAGGTCTTGCCCTTGGCATCGAACACCACCACCACAGGGCTGCTCGGGTAGTCCTTAAGCAGCCGGCGCAGCATCGAAATAACACCCTTGGTGGCGCCGGTGGGCACGCCCTTGGAGCTGTTCAGGGGCGGCAGGGCGTGGAATGCGCGGTAGAGATAGGAGGAGCCATCGACCAGCACGAGGGGAGCAGAGACCTGATTCATGATGCGATTCCGGAGGGCAGCGGCAAGGATACCCAAAAGCGTGTGTGGTTTACGGAGCGGTCCGTCGTGACGGATGCGCCGCCCCGGGCTGGTCGCCCCTTCGACAAACGCAGGGCGAACGCAAGCGGCCGCGCGCGGGAGGTCTCGTTGCCCAGTACAACGGCTTGTCGAGTACAACGGATTGTCGAGTACAACGGATTGTCGAGTACGACAGCTTGCCCGGTACAACCGCTTGCCGAGTACAGCGTGGCGGTCCCGAAACCCCTCGCGACGGTGTTTCGCGGTACCCTTGGCGAAGTGGCCGTCGCCGCGGCATGCATCCGGTGAGTCTCATGGCCGTCTACACCACTCCCGACCCCGAAGAACTGGCGGCACTCTGCCGCCATCTGGGCCTGGGCGCGCCCAGCGCCATCGCGCCGGTCGCCGCCGGCGTCGAGAACTCCACCTGGCTCCTCACCCTGCCGGCGACCCCGAGCGCCGACCGGTGGGTGCTCACTATCGTGGAAAACCGCGAATTTTCAGAGATTTTGTATCCAGCGGCGCTGTGCGCGGCACTGCACCATGCTGGGCTGCCGGTGCCTCCACCGCGTGCCGACGTGGCGGGCAACCGGGTCCATCGCCTCGCCGGCAAGCCCGCGCTGCTGGTGCCGCTGGCGCCGGGCGAGCATCTCTCGGCCCCGCTGCCCGAGCACTGCGCCGCGATCGGCGACTTTCTCGGCCGGATGCACGCGCTGCGCTTGGCGCTGCCGGCGCCGCGCGCCAATCCCTTCGGGCGCGCCTGGCTGGAGCGCACCGCCGCCGCGCTGGCGCCTGACTTCGGTGCCGCGAACAACGCATTGCTGGCGCGGCAGTGCGACCACTATCGACGGCTGGAAGCGGCGGACGCATTGCCCCGGGGGCCCATCCACGCCGATCTGTTCCGCGACAACGCCTTGTTCAGTGCCGGTCGCCTCAGCGCGGTGATCGACTTTCACAGTGCCTGCCACGACTGGCTGTTGCTGGATGTGGCGATCGCGCTGCACGACTGGGCCGGCACGGTGGGCGACGCGCTCGATACATCACGCGCGCATGCGTTGCTCCACGCCTACGCCGGGCAGCGCCCGTTCACCCGGGACGAACGGCGCGCCTGGCCGGATGTTCTCTGCCTGGCGGCGGCGCGCTTCTGGGCATCGCGGGCGCTGGCGCTGCTTGCACCCGGGGAGGAAATCACCGGACGCGCGCCGAAGGACCCGGAGGAGTTTCGCGCGCGGCTGCTGGCGTGCGAGCGGGGCCTGGTCGAACTACCGTCTGCGGGTTGAGCAGGGGTTCAGCCGCGGGTCAGTCGGCCGGCGCGGGCTCGCCGAGACAGGTGGCGAACCCGTCCGCCACCGTTTGCAACAGATGCGCATAGCCGCCTCCGGCCACGGGCGCCGGGGCGAGGCTCATGCCCAGGGCATCGACCACCGCGAACCGCGCGCCCAGCTCCGCCGCCACCCGCTGCAGGCGCTCCGGGCGCGAATCGGGTTCGGCCACCAGACAGCGCACATCGGTACGTCCCATCAAAGTGGCGACCGAGCGCGCCCCCGCCGCGTGGCCGGACAGGTCGCGGAGATGACCCGCCGAGCGCAGGCCGAAGCGATGCGCAAAATGGCCGAAACCATCGTGATCGCTCGCATAGGACATCCCGCGCAACGGGGCCAGACGCGCCTGAATGGCCGCTTCGACAACACCCAGTTCCGCTTCGAAACGGCGCAGGCGCTCTGCCAGAACAGACTCTGCGCCGTGTCTGGACTGCGCGCCACGAGCGCCTGCGCCAGGGCGCGGGCGATGATCCGCGCGTTGCGCGGGTCGAGCCAGAGGTGCTCGTCGCGCCCCTGCTCCACGCCGGTTTTGTCGCTGCTGCTCTCGGGCCAGACGATGCCCGGCAGATCGGCCGCCGTGAGCACTCGCCCAGGCACCATCCCCGCCACCGCGTTGTTCAGATAGGGTTCGAGCACCGGCCCCACCCAGAGCACGACATCGGCCGCGCCCAGCAGGCGCCGGTCGGAGACGCGCAGAGCGTACTCGTGGGGCGAGGCGCCGTCGGGTAACAGCTGCCGCACCTCGGCGAGATCGCCGGCCACGTCCCGCGCGATCAGCGTCAAGGGTTTGATGGTGGCGAGTATCTGCGACCGCTCGCTCCGGGGTAGGTTCGGGCCGGACGCGGCCAATCCCGCCGGAGCCCACAGCAGGACACCCACCACAGCGGCCCATTGGAAGCGCCGGATCCAACTGAAAATGTAATGTAATAGCATTTGTTGCTTGCGCTCCAAGGGACTTGCGGCGAACCATGTCGTCGCCGGCCACCACCGGTCGATTCCCGCTGCCGCGCAAGTGTAATACCATCACACTCATTCGTCCCGGACCGATCCTGTGATTACCAACAGCCGCGCCGCCCATCGCGACCACGACCATGAGCGTTGCCAGAACGCCGCCCTGGCCCAGGCGCGCGCGTTGTGCCAGAGCCGCGCGCGCGCAGCGCAAGCGTCTGACATCCGGCGCGGAGCAGCGGTGCCTGATCCGAGCAGCTGGCGCAACAGGGCCACTGGTGCTGCCGACCCAGGCGGGCGCTGGATTTTGACGCCCCTGATCCGTCCCGACGCCTTTATCGGTTGGCCGTTTCCCGAGCGCCGAACTGGTCCCGCCGTCCGGGCCCGCCGCGTCAGGATAGTTGTCGGTCTGATTTTCTCAAAGGAAGGCGGCGGGCGGATGAGAGCAGGGTGAGTCGTTATTCGTCGAACGCAGGGTGGGTGTTGCGGCAGCTGATGCCGCCGGGCAACCGGCCGGTGTCGGAGCTGGCGGAGGAAACGGGCATCTCGGCGGTGACGCTGTATGCTTGGCGCAAACAGGCCAGGGCAGCGGGTGCCGTGGTGCCAGGAGACGGGAAGCGCCCCGAGGGGTGGTCGAGCCAGGAGAAGTTCCGGGTCGTGCTGGAGAGCGCGGCCCTGAGCGAGGCGGAACTGGCGGAGTACTGCCGGCGCAAGGGCCTGTACGTCGAGCAGGTGCGCGAGTGGCGCGCCGCCTGCGAGCAGGCGAACGCGACGGCACAAGAGCGCAGCCGCTCGGAGCGGGAGCAGTCGAAGGCGGCGCGCAAGCGCATTCGGGAGCTGGAGCGGGAGCGCAAACGAGACAAGGCGGCCTTGGCGGAGGCGGCAGCGCTGCTGGTGCTGCGAAAAAAAGCCGAGGCGATCTGGGGGAAGGACGAGGACGACTGATCAGCGCCCCAGATCGCCGCAGGAGCGTTGACCTGATTGATGAAGCCGTGGCCGCCGGGGCGCGGCGGGAGCCAGCCTGTGAGGAACTGGGAGTGAGCGTGCGCACGGTACAACGGTGGGTCACCGCGCGGAGGATGGACGGCCCGGGGCGGTTCGAGCGGCGCCCTCGAACAAGCTGAGCGAGGCGGAGCGCGAGCAGGTGCTGGCGATCGCGAACCAGCCGGCGCATGCGAGCCTGGCGCCGCACCAGATCGTGCCGAGGCTGGCGGACCAGGGTGTGTACGTGGCCTCGGAGTCGACGTTCTACCGGGTGCTGAAGGCCGCGAATCAGCAGCACGGGCGCGGCCGGGCGCGGCGCCCGAGCCGACGGGTGGTGACCACGCACCGGGCCGACGGGCCGAACCAGTTGTGGTGCTGGGACATCACCTGGCTGCCCACCACGGTGAAGGGACAGTTCTACTACTGGTACATGATGAAGGACGTCTACAGCCGCAAGCTGGTGGCCAACGAGGTGCATGCGAGCGAGAGCTCGGAGCTGGCCGCCCGCCTGCTGGTGAGCGGTTGTCTGCGTGAAGGATTGGCGGGTCGACCGCTGGTGTTGCACTCGGACAACGGCGCGGCGATGAAGGGCTCGACGATGTTGGCGGCGATGCAGAACCTGGGCGTGATGCCCTCGTTCAGCCGGCCGCGGGTGAGCAACGACAACGCGCATGCCGAGACGCTGTTCCGCACGGCGAAGTACTGCCCGCTGTGGCCACAGAAGCCGTTCGACACGCTGGACGAGGCCAGGGCCTGGGTGCAGCGCTTCGTGCAGTGGTACAACGAGGAGCATCGTCACAGCGGGATCAGATACGTGACACCGGCGCAGCGCCACCGTGGGAAGCGCCTGAGTTGCTGCAGCATCGCATCGCGGTCTACGAGGCGGCGCGCAAACGAAAGCCGCAACGCTGGTCACGCAAAACCCGGAACTGGTCGCTGTCCGGCGGTGTGGCTCAACCCGGAACGCGAGGTCGATCGCGGACAGAAACGAAAGGCTGCGTGAATGGCTCACGCGACAACTACCTTGAAAATCGCCGGAGCGGTGGCCGAGTGCAGCGCCGACGCCCTGGATCAGGCGATCACGACCACGGCGGCGCGCGCCGGTTTCGCGGTGGACGGCCACAATCTCGAAATCGACGGCCTGTGCCAGCAATGTCAGTAGCGGCGCCCCTGATCGCGCTGCGCGGAGTGAGCAAACACTTCGAGCGTCACCGCGTGCTGGATCGGGTGGACCTGGAGATCCCGGCGGGCCGCATCCTTACCCTGATCGGCCCCAGCGGCTGCGGCAAGACCACGCTGGTGCGCATCGCGCTCGGGCTGCTGCATCCGGATGCCGGTACCGTGACCCGCGCCGCCGGCCTGCGCATCGGCTACATGCCGCAGAAGCTCGCCATTGATCCAACCCTGCCCCTGTCGGTGGGACGCTTTCTGCAACTGGCCGAGCGCGATCGGGCCAAATGCCAGGCGGCGCTGGCCGAGACCGGCATTCCCGATCTCTGGGGACGCCCGGTGAGCGCGCTATCCGGCGGCGAGACCCAGCGCATGCTGCTGGCGCGCGCCCTGTTGCGTCGCCCCGATCTCCTGGTGCTGGACGAGCCGGTGCAAGGGGTGGACGTCACCGGCCAGGAGGCGCTCTACGCGCTGATCGGCGACCTGCGCCAGCGCCTCGGCTGCGCCATCCTGATGGTGTCCCACGATCTGCACCTGGTGATGGCGGCGACCGATGAGGTGATCTGCCTCAACGGCCACATCTGCTGCCACGGTACGCCGCGGCAGGTCTCCCTCGATCCCGCGTTCGTGGCCCTGTTCGGACAGCGCCAGGCGCTTTACGCCCACCACCATGACCACAGTCATGACGATCACCATCACCATGACCACGGCTGAACTGCGGCCGACCCTGTGACGAGCGCGCGCCCATGAACCTGGATTTTCTCTACTGGGCCGCCGCCGGCGGTCTGGGTCTGGCCGTGCTCGCCGGCCCGCTCGGCAGCCTGATGGTGTGGCAGCGCCTGGCCTATTTCGGCGATACGCTCGCGCACGGCGCGCTGCTCGGGGTGGCGCTCGGCCTGTGGCTGCGGATCGGCGGTGGCACCGCGGTGCTGGTGACCTGCCTGGGGCTTGCGATCCTGCTGCTGATTCTGGAGCGCTCGCGCATCCTGGCCGCCGATACGCTGCTCGGCATCCTGTCGCACTCGGCACTGGCGCTGGGTCTGGTGGCGCTCGCGCTGATTCCGGGGGCGCGCGTCAATATGGAAGCCCTGCTGTTTGGCGATCTGCTCACCATCACGCCAAGGGAAGTTGCCGCGATCTGGGCGCTGACTGCGGTTGCCCTCGCAGTGCTGGGCCGGCTGTGGACCGCGCTGATCTCGATCACCGTGCAGGAGGATCTGGCGCGCGTGGAAGGCGTCCGGGTCGGCGCGATCAAGGCGGTCTACAAGCTGCTGCTGGCCGCCGTGGTCGCCACCGGGATGAAAGCCGTGGGCGTACTGCTGATCACCGCGCTGCTGATCATCCCGGCCGCATCGGCGCGGCGCCTGGCGCGCACGCCGGAGGGCATGGCCGCGGTCGCGAGCGCGCTGGCGGCGCTCGCGGTGCTGTCCGGGCTCGCGGCGTCCTGGTGGCTGGATACTCCGGTGGGACCCTCCATCGTGGTGGTCGCCGCCGGGTTGTTCGCGCTGTCGCTGGCGGTGCGTCCGGCCTGATCGGGAAGTACAGGCTACGCGGGAGTTAGCCGCGGCAGGCCAGCGTGGGGGGCCGGGTCATGAGCCCAACTGCGCCAGCTCGCGCTGCAACAGCCCGGGATCCCCGGCATTGAGTTCGATCAGGCGGCGCAGACGGGTGATGCTGTCCATGTCGATGCGCTGACACTGTACGCCGTCACATCAATAGGTCGCGCGCAGCGAGCGCAAGACCACCCGCAAGGCGCCGTGCTCAAAAGGCGGCACCAGCAGGGCATGGAGCTCGCCGCGCGGGTTGATCAGCACCAGATTGCCACTGTGTTGGACCTGATAATCGGTGCCGCCGGCAACCGGCGGCGCGAAGCCCGTTTGCCATTCCAGCGCGACCTTGAGCAGTCGCGCCGGCTCCCCGGTGACACCGGCGAAATCGGGATGGAACCGCGTCACATAGGTGGACAGGACCGGCGGGGTGTCGCGCTCTGGATCCACGCTGACGAAGATCACCTGCAAATCTTTTTGCTCGCCGGGCTTCAGCTCCGCGTACATCTTGGCCAGCGTCGCCATGGTCGCCGGACAAATGTCGCCGCAGTGGGTGAAGCCAAAGAACGCCAGCGTCCAGTGTCCTTTCAGTTCCGCCTCGGTGAAAGGTCGGCCGGCCTGATCGATCAGGCTCAACCCAGCGACCGGGCGCGGTGGGTCGATCAGGTAGGCGCGCTCATTGCGCAATTCGTAGGCATTGAGAATCCGCGGTTGCGACAGCCGGTAGGTCAGCCCGCCCATCACGAGCAGCACAACTGCCAGCAACAGCGCGACGGTGAGCCGGATGTTGCGCCGCGTGACGGGATCCAGATCGCTCATGTGTGCCTCGCGCCAATCAGAGCGGGCTCCACCAGATAGTGGTCCGCCAGCATGATGGCGAACAGGGCCAGCAAATACACAATGGAGTATTTGAAGGTGGTCATGCCCAGGGTCGGGTCGGTGCCCGCATAGAGTCGCAGCGCCCAGTACAGAAAGCCGCCACCCAGAACCAGGGCACCGAGCAGATACAGCCAGCCACTCATCCCGGTCAGGTAAGGCAGCACCGTTACCAGGATCATGAGGATGGTATAGAGCACGATATGGAGTTTGGTGTAGCGCTCGCCGTGGGTAACCGGCAGCATCGGGACATTCGCGCGCGCGTATTCGTCCTTGCGGTGCAGCGCCAGGGCCCAGAAATGCGGTGGCGTCCACGCAAAGATGATGAGCACCAGCAGCAACCCATGGCCGTGGATCTCGCCGGTGACGGCAGTCCAGCCCAGCAGCGGCGGCGCGGCGCCGGCGAGACCGCCGATCACGATATTCTGGGGCGTCGCCCGTTTCAGGTAGAGGGTGTAGACGACCGCGTAACCCAGCAGCGAGGCCAGCGTGAGCCAGGCGGTAAGCGCGTTGATCCAGGTCAGCAGGATCGCCATACCGGCGATACCGAGCACGGTCGCGAACAGCACCACCTGAGCGGGCTCGATACGCCCCTGGGCCACCGGGCGATTCAGGGTGCGCGCCATCTTGAGATCGATATGACGGTCCACCAGATGATTGACGGCGGCCGCCGCCGCTGCGCACAGGGCAATCCCCAGATTACCGAGCACGAGGATGCGCACGGGGACCATTCCGGGGACTGCCAGGAACATGCCGATCACACTGGTGACGATCATCACCAACACGACGTTGGGTTTGCACAGCTCCAGATAATCGCGCCAGGTGGCCGGGATGTCGGTCAGCGGCTCAGTGGTCATGGGCATCGCGCAGGGTCCAGATCTTGGTCGCCAAGGTTACCAGTGTCAGCAGCAAAAATGCGGCGCCGAGGTTATGGGCCACCGCGACCGGCAGCGGCAGCGCGAAGTGCACATTGGCGATGCCGAGCGACACCTGCGCCGTCAACGCCAGAGCGATGACGCCCGCCAAACGTCGGGCACCGATCCAGGGGATTGCCAGCAACGCGACGCAGAGCCCCAGCATCACCCCGGTGGTCACTAGGGCGCCAATGCGGTGACCGATGTGAATGGCGGTGCGCGCTTCGCTCTCCAGCAGACCACCCAGATAATTCGGCCCGATTCCTTGCGTGATGTCGAAGCCCTGCGCGAAATTCATCGGCGGCCACCACTGGCCGTGGCAGGTGGGGAAGTCGCCGCAGGCGAGCGCCGCATAGTTGGAAGTGACCCAGCCGCCGAGGGCGATCTGACAAAACACCGTGACCATGCCCAGGACGACCCAGGGTTTAAGCGCTGCGAGTCGGCGCGCAACGGCATGATGGACGCGCCAGGGGCTCTCGCGCAGGCGCAGGGCCAGCAACCAGAGCAGCGCCAGCACGCTCATGCCGCCCAGCAGGTGCAGTGTCACCACTTGCGGCCACAGCTTCAGCGTGACCGTCCACATGCCAAACAGCGCCTGCCATATCACCAGAACCAGCAACAGCAACGGCAGGAGAAACGGGTAGTCACGATCTTTGCGGCGCCGCCACGCCAGCAGCGCGAGGGCCGCGATGCAGAGCCCCAGACCACCGGCAAAATAACGATGCACCATCTCCGGCCAGGTTTTGTCCGTAGCTACAGGAGCGTCCGGAAAGCGGGCGTCGGCGCGCGCAATCTCATGGTCGGCACGCGGCCACAACAGATGGCCGTAGCAGCCCGGCCAGTCGGGACAGCCCAACCCGGCGTCGGACAGCCGCGTAAATGCGCCCAAACCCACGACCACCACGGCGAGGCAGACTGCAATCAGGGCCAGGCGCGCGCCGGGCTTGCCGGGTCGCGCGATAGTGGATGGCACCATGGTCAGTTTTCCGGTGAGTATTTGAGCAGGTGACGCAGATCCGCGAGCATGTCCGCACCGCTATGTTCGGGGGTGAAATAAAGCATCGTCATGCCCGCACGATCAACCACGAACACCGGACTGGCCGCCGGCCCCCAACCCGCAGCCACAGCGGCCGGCCAGCGCGCGAACGCATCAGCGTCCCCCTGCACCAGAGTCAGGTGCGGATGCTCATGATGCAACCACGCCAGCGTCTCCTGATCCAGAGGTTCGCCCAGCACCAGCAAGACCCGCTCCACACGATGTGCATTCTTTTCAAGTCGCACATGGACCTGGCGGGTGAGGTACAGCGCGGCGCGACAGGCTTCGTTGCAGGGCGACGTGACCGGAATCAGCAGCCGCCATTTCGGCGTCATGGCCGCCCAATCCAGCGGCGCGCCTGCCGGCGTGTTCATTTCGAGTGTGGCAACCGGAACCATCGGACGCAATAGCACACCGTGATTGCTGGTGCCGAGCACCGCGAGCAGGCGCGCCTGACTGCCGGCATCGCGCGGCAACGCGATGTAGCCGCCGGCGAGCACGGCTAGCACGATGCCGAGGATAAGCCAGGGCTGCCATTGCCGTTGGCGGGATCGCTCATTCACGCTCTGTTGCTCCACGTCGCAATAACTCGGAGATGTTGCTGTTGCTGACGAAAGTAAGTATCGCCAGGGCGGCCGCCAGCGCGAACCACTGCACCGCGTAGCCCAGATGTTGTTGGGGAGTGAGGTTCACCATGGCCCAGCCGGTGTCCAGGCCGGGACTGCTTTCGAGCCGCACCACATCGGGGAACAGCGCATGACCCAGGCGCCGCTCCAGTTGTGCCCGATCGATCTGCTGGACGACCTGCGGCCAGCCGGCGGACTCCTCGCGTCCCAGCACCAGGGGCTTCCCCGGCACCCGGTACAAATAGCCGACCCAGCGAACTTGCGCCGGAGCGGACGGAATATCCGGCAACTGCGCGCGGCTCGCGCCAGCGGCGAGCCAGCCCCGATTGACCAACACCCAACCACCGCTGTCGAGCGCCACCGGGGTCAGCACTTCGAAGCCGGGGCGACTGCCCCGCATCCGGTTGTCGAGGAGAAACTGGTGTCGGGTATCGGGAACACCCTCCAACAGGACCCGGACATACAGGTGGTCGGATCCTGGCGCCAGGGCCGCCATGGGGAGCGGACTGGCCTGCCGGCGGCTCTCATAGAGTGCGATAAGTTCGCGCTTCTCATCCGCCCGCTGCAACTGCCAGAAGCCGAGCCCCAGCGTAACCGGCAGCAACGGCAGACAGAACAACAGCAGCTTGCCGTTCAGGCGCCACTGAAAACGTGGTCTCCGGGGACGCTGGGGGTCGGAGGGCATATGTGGTTAAATCCAGGCCTCGCCTGTGAGAAGGGAAATGGGCCATGTGGCTGAAAGTACTGATCGTCGCTCTGTTTATCGGCCTGTTGATCAGCCTCACCACCGGCTTGGTGTTTCTGTTCAAGGATGTCGGCAATAGCCGCCGCCGTACACTGTACGCCCTGGGCGTCAGGGTGACCCTCGCTTCGGCGCTGCTGGTCGCCATTGGTTGGGGCTTTTGGTCGGGGCGACTCAACAGCACCGCACCTTGGGACCGGCAGTTACACCCCCAACAGGTGGCGCCAGCCCCTGCCAAGCCCTGAATTCCCGGCTTCACGCGGCGATCACCACCGCCTTTTTGCTCACAACATCATCGCACCGATTCAGGCGCCGCCATGCAGAGACAACAACGGCCAGGAATCCTGGCCGTTGTCGCTTCGTGCGCGGATGTCTTTCAGCCGAGCACGTACACGAAGATGAACAGACCCAGCCAGACTACATCGACAAAATGCCAGTACCAGGATGACGCTTCGAAACCAAACTGATCGTCGGGCTTGAAATGTCCCTTGAGGCCTCGCAACAACTGAATCGCCAGCATGAACACGCCAAGACAAACGTGAAAACCGTGAAACCCCGTCAGCATGAAGAAAGTTGTGCCGTAGATACCGGACTTCAGCGTCAGCCCCATTTCCGCGTAGGCTTCGTGATACTCCATGTATTGAAGCACGACGAACGCAAGTCCGAGCGCCACCGTAATGGCGAGGAAGAAATTGAAGCGGCCACGACTGCCGTGCTTGATCGCATGATGGGCGATATGCACCGTCCAGCTCGACGTCAACAGCAATAGGGTACCCCACAGCGGCAGCCACCCGGTAATCTTGCTCCAGCCCGGAAAGCCCATATTTTCGTGCGGACCCACAAACTTGGTACCGCCAGCAACCTGATCCGGAGTCTGCATCAGCGGCCATTCGGCGCTGAAACCCTGCCACAACAGGGCATTGGTCATGGCCTTGTCGCCCTCGCCGCCCAACCAGGGCACCGCGAGCACCCGCACATAGAACAGCGCGCCGAAAAATGCGGCAAAGAACATCACTTCAGAGAAAATGAACCAGCCCATCGCCATGGTGAATGACCGTTTCACTTGCGCGTTGGTCAGGCCTCGCATATTTTCCTGAATAACGGTACTGAACCAGTTGAACAGCACGCACGCGAGCACAAACAGCCCCACCAGCAGAAACAGCGGAGTTTTCCCCTGCACTGCAAGCCCGGCGCCGAGTGCCATGGCGCCCAGGGACGCCGCCGTCAGTACAGGCATCCAGCTGTTTTCGGGAATGTAGTAATTACTCTCGGATGCCATGTGTTTCTCCTTGAGAAGGCGGCGCCCTTGGCGACCGGTTGATCAGTTGCGCGCCGTCACGGCAGCAGATTGCCGGTCCGTGACATCGAACAGGGTATAGGACAAGGTTACGGTATTGACGCTGGGCGGCAACGCGGGGTCGATAAAGAAGACCACCGGCATATTGGCTTCAGCGCCAGCTTTTAATGGTTGCTGGTCAAAACAGAAACATTGGGTTTTTTGCAGATACTGTGCCGCATTAGCCGGCGTCACGCTGGGAATAGCCTGCGCCACCATGTCGCGTTCGGTACCGTTGCGGGCATAGAATTCGACCTTGTGCGACTCACCCGGATGCACCCGTACCGCATCGGTCAGCGGTCGGAATTCCCACGGCATGGCACTGTTGTTGGTAGTGACGAACTGTACTTTCACCACTCGCTCCTGATCGACTTCAGGCTGCTCAGCCGCATAACGTCCACCGGTCTTGCCGCCGAGGCCGGTGATTTCGCAGAACACGTCGTATAACGGCGGCATGACGAACATCGCAAACCCGAACATGGTGACGCCGGCCAGGAGCGACCAGAGCACCGTCTTTCTGACCGGATTCTTCGCCACCATAACCTACGCTTACTTGATCGCGGGCGGGGTTGAGAACGTGTGGTGGGGCGCGGGCGTCGGCACCGTCCATTCCAAGCCTTCCGCGCCTTCCCACACTTTCGGATCGCTGATCTTGCGGCCCGCCACGATGGTCGCGATCACGTTGTAAAGGAACAGCAATTGCGAGGCACCATAAGCGAAGGCGCCAATGCTGGAGACCATGTTCCAGTCGGCAAACTGCAGCGAGTAATCCGCATAGCGCCGCGGCATGCCGGCCAGGCCGAGGAAATGCTGCGGGAAAAAGGTGACATTGAAGGCGACGAAAGACACCCAGAAATGGACTTTACCCATGGTCTCGTTGTACATCCGGCCAGTCCACTTCGGAATCCAGTAATAAACTGCCGCAGTGCTGGAGAACAGCGCACCCGCCACCATTACATAGTGGAAGTGAGCCACCACAAAATAGCTGTCCTGGTACTGGATGTCGGCAGGAGCAATCGCCAGCATCAACCCGGTGAAACCGCCAATCGTAAACAGAATCACAAAGGCAACCGCAAACAACATCGGGGTTTCGTAGGTGATGGCGCCGCGAAACATGGTGGTGATCCAGTTGAACACCTTCACGCCAGTGGGCACGGCAATCAACATGGTGGCGTACATGAAGTACAGTTCACCGGCAAGCGGCATGCCCACGGTAAACATGTGGTGCGCCCACACGATGAACGACAGGAAGGCAATCGCCGCCGTCGCATACACCATCGACGAATAACCAAACAGGGGCTTGCGGCTGAACGTGGGAATGATCGCGGACATCACCCCGAACGCCGGAATGATGATGATGTAAACCTCGGGGTGTCCGAAGAACCAGAACACGTGCTGGAACAACACCGGGTCACCGCCACCCGCGGCATTGAAGAAGCTGGTGCCGAAGTTGATGTCCATCAGCATCATGGTCACTGCGCCCGCGAGCACCGGCATCACGGCGATGAGCAGGAATGCGGTGATCAGCCAGGTCCAGGCAAACATCGGCATCTTCATCAACGTCATCCCCGGCGCCCGCAGGTTCAGGATGGTGGCGATGATGTTGATGGAGCCCATGATCGAGGAGGCACCGATAATGTGGATTCCGAAGATAAAGAAGTTGACCGTGGGTGGCGCATAGGTGGTCGACAACGGCGCATAGAAAGTCCAGCCGAAGTTCGGGCCGCCGCCCGGCATGAACAGGGTAGCCGCCAGCAAGCTGAAGCCGAACGGCAAAATCCAGAAGCTCAGGTTGTTCAGACGCGGCAGCGCCATATCGGGCGCACCGATCATCATGGGAATCATCCAGTTCGCCAGACCGACGAACACCGGCATGATGGCGCCGAACACCATGATCAGACCATGCATGGTGGTCATCTGGTTGAAGAATTCGGGTTTGATGATCTGCATGCCGGGCTCGAACAGCTCGGCGCGAATCACCATCGCGAAAGCTCCACCCAGCAAAAACATGGCGAAACTGAACCACAAATACATCGTGCCGATGTCCTTGTGATTGGTGGCGCGCAGCCAGCGACCAATACCTTTAGCGGGACCGTGAGCCATGACGAGTATCTCCCCTTATTGGCCGTTCTTGACTTTGAATACGTCCACGGGCTGGACGATGTTGTCTACGGATTTGTTGCCCCAGGCATTGCGCTGATAGGTGATAGCCGCCGCCAGATCGACCTCGGACAACTGCGCGCCAAACGCCTGCATCGCCGTGCCCGATTTTCCGTTTACTACGATAGCCAAGTGATCCGCGACCGGCCCGAGCGCGATTTTGCTGCCTTTGATGGCGGGAAAGACACCCGGGACGCCTTCGCCCGCCGCGCCGTGGCAACCCGCACAAGTACGGCCGTAGACTGCCTCGCCCTTGGCCATCAATTCGTCCTGCGTGAAAGTTTTTTCGGTCAGTGCCCGCAACGCGACTGTTTCGGACTGCTTCTTGGCCAACCAGGCATTGAACTCTTCTTCAGGCACCGCATTGACAACAATGGGCATGAACGCGTGGTCCTTGCCACACAGCTCCGCGCAGCGACCGCGATAAATGCCGGGCTTGTCGACGCGCGCCCAGGTTTCGTTGACGAAACCCGGGATGGCATCGCGCTTGACCGCCAGCTCGGGCACCCACCACGAATGGATCACATCGGCACCTGTCATCAGCAGCCGCACCTTCTTGCCGACCGGAATGACCAGCGGCTCAGTGACCTCTTCGAGATAGAATTCGGTTTTCGGCGCGCTGCCGTAAATCGATGCCTGCGACGTGGCCAGCTCGCTGATGAAGCTGACATCCTTGCCAAGGTAATCGTATTTCCACTTCCACTGGTAACCGGTGATCTTGACGTCGAGATCCGCTTCGCTCGTATCGTAAAGGTGCTTCAGGCTGGTAGTTGCCGGAAACGCCATTACGATGAGGATCAGCGCCGGGATGATGGTCCAGGCAAGTTCCACCTTGGTGCTTTCATGGAAATTGGCAGGCTTGTGGCCGCGGGATTTGCGGTGGGCGAACATGCTGTAGAACATGACCCCGAACACCGCGACGCCAATCCATACACAGATCCAGATCACGACCATGTGGATGTCGTAGACGTTCTGGCTCACGCTCGTCACGCCCTTGGGCATATTGAGCAGATTCCAGCTCTCGGGCCGCGCCGCCGGCTCAGCCGCCGCCGCGTGAAGCCACGGTAGCAGCGCCAGCGCGCCAATACCTCCCCGGACAAGTTGCTTTGCTTTAGAAACCATCGCCCTCATCGTCTCCGTTTTTGATTGAACCACTGCCGGGCTCTGAAGGGGCGGCCAATCGCGACCGCACGCACCGGGGAAAGTTCGGCGGGCGATTGTACCAGAGCCCCCCGGGGCAGTAACAATGCCGCGACCGGGTTTTTCTCGGCGTTTCGCTTATGGCGGGAAAAAAATTGACCTGGATCAGGCCGGCGCGACTTCAATTCGCGGGCCGTGCCGGATCGATCAGTCGTACCGGCTCCGGCGTCGCCCGCTCGCGCTGCACTGCCCGCTCCGTTCGCGTAGCGGGCGGCGTGGGCACCAGCGCACCAGCACCGGTCTCACTGAAACCGCAGGCAACGCACTCGCGGTGATCCTGGCCGTCGCGATGAAAGACGACCGTGCGGTCCACCATCTTGCAGCGCGGACACGTTGCCCCGGCGACAAAGCGCCGCTTTTCGCTAAACATGCGGGCCCCGGCTCGACATCAGATCATGTCCGCGTACGGATTTTCGACATCGAGGGAGATCGGGAGCCCAAATCCCGGCACCCTGATCGCGGCGCTGGTGATCTGCACATCGCCATCCTCTATGGTCCCTTCGCCAAAACGGTAGATCGGCGCAAACAGGCCACGATCCACGCGCTGCCGATAAGCGTCCGCTGCCGCCCGCGCGCGTTCGCGCCGCCCACGATACGCGCTCCAGTCCCCGGCGTAACGACGTTCGAGCATCGCCTCCGTCGCCCGCGCCGAGAGCACCAGTCCGCTGGCGTTATTGCCGCCAAGCCCTTGGCGTTGACGATGGCGGCATCGAGTCCCAGCTCCCGTGCATCGTAGTCGGCAAGGGGGATGCGCAACCGTCCCGCGTGGACATCCGCTGCAACTTCCGTGACGGTCTTGATACCGGGAACCACGCCGTGACGGAGGGTGCCAATGGCCGCCATCACCTGATCGCCGCTGGCGGCGGCGAGCGAATGGCCAACATAGGCCTTGACCGCGCAGATCGGCCAGTCGGTGATGCCGAAGGCTGCCGCGATGCGATCAAAAATCAGCGATTCCGTCACCCGGTTCTGGGGCGTGCTGGAGCCGTGCGCGAACACGACGCTGCGCCGGCGCAACCCCTGCTCGCCCAGCAGCGCACGCGCCGCCGCCGCCGCTTTGCCAAGGCACAGGTAATTACCCGGCCCCGGTCCCGAGATCGACTTCTTGACGCCGTCGGCGTCGATACAGACTTCCGGCACGGCGCCGTGAATATCGAGCCCGAGCTCGATCGCCAGCGCATCGTCCATCAGGAACAGGTACTGCGATGCTTCGGCCACCACAAAGCCCGCGTTGTAACCGAAGGGCCGGCTGTAGCGGCGCGGGTCCGGGTCGCCCAGGCGCGTCATGGCGTCTTCATTCGCCAGCGCATTCATGTTGGCGAAGCCTTCGATGATCTCGGGCGTGACCGCCGCCTCGCTGCCGCCCACCAAGGCGATCCGGCGCACGCCGCGGCGGATGTCGCGCACGGCGGCGTGGAGATTATAAAGGAAGCTGGCGCAGGCGCCGGTGATGGCTTCGGTGTGACCCAGGCTGCCCAGCACATAGGCATTGACGAAGTCCGCCGGCATGCTGTTGAGGCCCAGCGGCAACTGTTTGGCGGTGGCGCGGCCGCCCAGCAGACTGGCGCGCAACATGCCGCCCAACCCTTCATCGCTCAACTGGCCCATGGCGCAGGAGGCGTAGGTGCCGATCTCATCCGGGCGCACCGCGGCGCAGAGGTTCTGCCAGGACACGCCGAGGGAATGGATCGCGTCGCTGGCACCCATCACCGCCATCTGCAATCCCCGGGGCTGGAAGCGCGAGTTGTAACCGGCGCCCGGATCGAACCCGCGCGGCAACTGACCGGCAGCCTTCACCCCCATCGATTGGGTGGCGGGCAACCGCCATTCCTGCGCCCCCCGCACCGTCACCATGAGGGTATCGCCATGGTCAGCGGCCACTTCCCAGCCCGCCGGCAACGGCGAAGGCAGCTGACGGCGTGTCACCCTGAAGCGCATCCCCTCGCCATCGCAGAGCTCGGCGGTCAGATTGCGGTGGCAGAACACCGCGTCCGGATCGAAATGGTTGGCCTCGATGCGGCGGATCAGCGTGCCGTCCACCACCGCACCGGCATGGCGCGCGGCCACGGCGGCACGATCGAGGGGCGCGCCCGCCATGTCCCGGTAACCCGAACCATCCCAGCGCGCCAGGCCCATCATGCAGGCCAGCCCGGCCAGCGTCGTCTCGCGCTCCGCACCGCTCAGGCTTTCGAGGATCATGCGCTTATAGGATTGATCGAACGAGCTGCGGCCGGCGGCGTTGCAGCCGCCGTAGCCGACGATAACAGGCAGGATTGCCATGGTGCCGAAAGCGCCCCGGACTAGGTAGGACAAGCATTCTAGGGTCGCCGTCTTCGTTGCGTTATGGTCGATCTGGCCATATTCTCGGCGAATTCGGCCAATCCGGGACAACGCCAATGAGCCAGGATCAGGAACCCTATCGGGTCGCGGTGATTCTCTGTGAAGAGACGCTCGCCACCAGCGCGACCCTGCCGGTAGAGATATTCCGCAATGCCGAAGCCTTTGCGGTGCGCGGCGACCGCCACTGCCGCGCCATAGCCGTCGATACCCTGACCACCGATGGCGCGTCGATCCAGTCGGCGTCCGGGTTTGCGCTGACCCCCAGCGGGGCCATCGCGCCCTTCCGCCCCTACGACCTGGTACATGTGCCCAGCCTGTGGCGCAGCCCGCGCCGCGCCCTGCGCCGCCACCCCGACTATTTACCTTGGCTGCGCGAACAGCACGCGGCGGGAGCCACCTTGACGGCGGTGGGAACCGGCACCTGCCTGCTCGCCGCCGCCGGCTTGCTGGACGGCAAGCCCGCTACCACCCACTGGCACTATTTCGATCAGTTTCAGCACGACTATCCCCAAGTACAGTTGCAGCGTCAGTACTTCACCACCCGCGCCGGCACCATCTATTGCACCGCCGGCGTCAACGCCCTCGCCGAGCTGCTCGCCCACATCGTCTACCGCATTTACGGCCGCGCGGTGGCGCGCCATGTGGAGCGGGTGTTTTTCCACGAGATCCGCAACGCGTTCGAAGGCAGCCGCTATCTGGACGATGCCGCGCCGCGGCATTCCGACGAAGACGTGGTACAGGCGCAGATCTGGCTTCAGGACAACTTCGACAAGCCGGTGTCGATCGCGGAGCTCGCCGGGCGTTTCGACCTCAGCCTGCGCACCTTCAACCGGCGCTTTCGCGATGCGGTGGGCGAGCCGCCGCTGGCGTACCTCCAGGAACTGCGCCTGGACACCGCCCGCCAGCTCTTGCAGAGCACCAACCTGACCATCGCCGAAATCGCCCAGCGCTGCGGCTACCAGGACACCGCCTGGTTCGCGCGCCTGTTCCGCCGCCTCTACGACGTCACGCCCCGCGAGTATCGCCACACGGTGCGCGCAAAACTGTTCAGTCCCGGCTGAGGGCGGTCACAAATCACACTCAACCCGTCAACCCGGCGGCTATATAAAGAAAGCCATCCGACTATCCATGACGACATCCAACCGGAGGAAACCAGCATGGCCATCAGCGAAGTTCATCATGTCGCGCTCACGGTGAGCGACCTCGACACATCCGTCGCCTTCTATGAAGAGGTCCTGGGCTTCACCAAGACGCTCGATATGCCGCTGGCAGGAACCATCACCGAAAAACTGCTCAAGCTGAAGCCGGGCACCCGGGGTCGCTCGGTGATCCTCCAGCAGGGCGGCAGGCTGACCGGCGAGGTGGAGCTGATCCAGTTCGACCCGCCCGCCGAACGCCGCACCGGCCCCAAACAGCCCGGCGATCCCGGCATTTTTCTGCTGTCGTTTGAAGTGACCGGCGAAACCCTGCAGGCGGTGTATGAACGCCTCAAGGCGCGCGGCATCCAGTTTTACGCGGAACCCATGGACCTGGAACTCAAGGGCTACGGATTCATCAAGGCGGTGATCTTCGAAGACCCGGACGGCACCATGATCGAGCTGATTCAGCTCCCCGCCCGCGCCGACGTCCAGGCCTATCGCGCCCGGCGGGGCGCCTGAACCGCACCCCCTTTCGACCCGGGGCCTGCCATGCGGAAATTCAATGGTTGGGGGCCGCGTCTCCGAGCGCGCGGCCCAGCAACACCGCGATCTGCTCCCGCTGCCAGGACTCCGGCGCATTGGTCCAGCATTCGAGCGGCGCATACCAGCGCATCCCCATGCGCTGCAACATCAGCTCGGTCCCGGCCGACAAGGGCGCGGTGCTGCGGTAGACCGCATAGGGAACCCGGCCACCGGGCAGGGAAACGACGTTCGAATTGGTGCGTGCTGCCATGGCAGTGTTCTCGCTATGCCCGTTCGTCACGCGCAACATACTGCGCCAGGTCCGCCGCGTCGATGGGAAAGCCTGCCGGTTGATTCCTGACATGCGGCAGTGACGGGCTTGTTACCCCCGCATGATCCGGATCTGCTCGCTCAGGACATCCTCCGACAAACCGCTTTCCAGGGTCAGTCGATCCACCAGATGACCGTAGCGCGCCTTGATCTGTTGGGCGACTTGGCGCGGCTCTCCCACCACGGCGAAGGTTTCCAGCATTTCATCGCTGATCAGATCGGGCATCCGGTCCCAGCCGTTGTTTTTCGAGAGCTGGTTGAGCTTGGGTTGCAGACCCTCCCAGCCGTGGCATTCGAGCACCGGCCGGTAAGCCGGCGTCGAACCGTAGAAGGCGATCCGGTACTTGACGCGCTGTTTGGCGGCCTCGAATTCCGCCTCGGTGCGGCCGGTGACCACGAAGGGTGGGAACGACACCTCGAAATCCTCGCGCCGGCGGCCGCGCTCCGCGAGCGTGGCATTGATGCGCGGCAGAATTTCTTCCTCCAGATATTTCGGCGTGCAAAAAGTGTGAATGAGGATGCCGTCGGCTTCGCGCGCGGCGGCGTTGATCATCAGCGGACCCACGGCCGCCATCACCACCCTGGGGCGCCCGTACCGGGTATTGAGCGGGGTGAAATCCGGCGTCATCAGCGTGTGGCGGTAACACTCGCCGCGAAAATTGAGGGGTTTGCCGTCGTACCAGCAATCCCAGATGGCGTGCAGCGCGCGAATGAATTCCGCCATCTGTTGCGCCGGCCCGTGCCAGGGCATGCCGAAGCGTTTGGTGATATGCGCCTGGATCTGCGAGCCGAGTCCGAGCGTAAAACGGCCGCGGGAATAGACATTGAGATCGTGCGCGGTATAGGCGGTCGTCATCGGACTGCGCGCAAAAGCCACCGCGATCCCGGTGCGCAGTTCGATCCGCTGCGTGACCGCCGCGCCCATGCCCACCACCAGAAATGGATCGTTGCGGATTTCGGCGGTGACCACGCCGTCGAAACCCAGGCGTTCGCGCGCCTGAAATTCGGCCTGGATCGCGGCGATGTCGTCGAGCCGGTCGCCGAAACTGAAACTGCTATCGATTTTCATGGTGCCCCCGTCGTCATAGTGATTTTTTGGGTGGCGGGGTGAATGTTAAGCCATGCGCCCGCCGGTAACCCGTTCGCAGCCCGCCAGATCGTGCCAGGTCCGCACTTCCTGCAATACCGCGACACAGCACTCGCGCACCGCCGCGCCCTGGCTGCTGCCGTGCTCCAGCAGCAGCCAGCCCCCGGGGCGGAGATGCTCGGGCGCCCCGGCGATGATCGCGCGCAGCGCGGCCATGCCCGCGTCGGCGGCGACCAGCGCCGCACGCGGCTCGAAGCGCACGTCACCGCGCGCGAGATGCGGATCGGCCGCGTCGATATAGGGGGGGTTGGCGACGATCAGGTGATAACAGTCGGTCTCTCCACCAAACCAGTCGCCGTGCCGAAACCGGACGTTGACGAGCCCGAGCGCCACCCGGTTGGCCTCGGCGACGGCGAGTGCCGCGGCGGAGCTGTCGATCCCGGCAATCTGCCAGGCGGGCCGCTCCTGCGCCAGGGCGAGGGCGATGGCGCCGCTGCCGGTGCCCAGATCCAGCACCCGCGCGGCGGGCTCCACGACCAGCGCGAGGGCCAGCTCCACCAATAGCTCGGTTTCCGGGCGCGGGATCAGCGTTGCCGGGGATACCTTGAGCCGCAGCGTCCAGAACTCCCGTTCGCCCAGGATATAGGCCATGGGTTCACCGCCCTTGCGGCGCGCGAACAGGTGGTCGAATTGCCGCGCTTGAGCGTCGGTCAACTCGGTTTCCGGGCGCGCATAGAGAAACGCGCGCTCCCGCGCCAGCACTTTGCACAGCAGCAATTCGGTATCGAGGCGATGGCTCGCCGCGATTTCCCGCAACTCGCCGGCGCGCGCCAGCAGTTCCGCGACGGTGGCCATCGTCAATCGGCAAGCGCCGCGAGCTGCTCGGTGCGGTATTCGTTGATCAGCGGCTCGATCACGGCATCGAGCGCGCCGTCGAGCACGCTGTCGAGCTGGTAAATGGTGAGGTTGATGCGGTGGTCGGTGACCCGGCCCTGGGGATAGTTGTAGGTGCGAATGCGCTCGGAGCGATCACCGCTGCCCACCAGGCCGCGACGCAGTTCGGCCTGCTCGCGCGCCTGCCGGTCCTGCATCCCGGCGAGGATGCGCGCCTGCAACAACGCCATCGCCTTGGCGCGGTTCTTGTGCTGGGAGCGCTCGTCCTGGCATTCCACCACGGTCCCGGTGGGCAGGTGAGTGATACGCACGGCGGAATCCGTGACGTTGACGTGCTGACCGCCCGCGCCCGAGGAGCGAAAAGTGTCGGTGCGCAGATCGGCGGGATTGATCACCACGCCGTCGATTTCGGCCACTTCGGGCATGACCGCGAGGGTGCAGGCGGAGGTGTGGATGCGGCCCTGGGATTCGGTCGCCGGGACGCGCTGGACGCGGTGCGCGCCGGACTCGAATTTGAGGCGCGAGTAGGCGCCGGCACCGACGATGCGGCTGATGATCTCCTTGTAGCCGCCGTGCTCGCCGGGACGCTGGCTGATGACCTCCATGCGCCAGCCGCGGGATTCGGCGTAGCGGAAGTACATGCGGAACAGGTCGCCGGCAAAAATCGCGGCCTCGTCGCCGCCGGTGCCGGCGCGGATTTCGAGAAACACGTTGGCTTCGTCGCTGGGATCCCTGGGCAGCAGGAGCAGTTGCAACTCCGCTTCCAGCGCGCCGCGCGTGGCTTCCGCCGCCACCAGATCGTCCTGGGCGAGCGCGCGCAACTCAGGGTCGGCATCGCGCAACAGCTCGGTGGACGCCGCGCTGTCGGCCATCACCTTGCGGTAACGCTGATAGGCGACGGCGATGGCTTCGAGCTCGGCGTATTCCCGGGACAGCGCGCGAAAGCGATCCTGGTCCGCGATCACGTCGGCGGAGCCGAGCAGATGCCCGACCTCTTCGTGGCGCTCGACGAGCTGGTCCAGCTTGGCGAGCAGTGAGGCTTTCATTGGAACTCCAGGGTAACGGCGGCTTTTCTTCGGGGGCTAAGTTCCGCCGGGAATCAAGTCGCGCCGGGGGTTGGATCATCGTGGTCGAACAACTTCCGGAGCCAGCGCAGCGGTTCCTCGCTGCCTTCCTCCCCGGCCCGCTTCAGTTGTTCGGTGGGGCGGTGCAGCAGCTTGTTGGTGAGGCCGTGCGCCAGCTGCCGCACCACGACATCGGCGGGCTGTCCGGCCTCCAGGGCACGCAGCGCCTTATCGAGCTCGGCATCCCGGAGCGTCGCGGCGCTGTCGCGGAAGGCGCGGATGGTGCCTACCGCGTCGCGCTCCAGTTGCCGGCGCTGCCAGCGCGACACTTCGGCATCGACAATCCCGGTGGCGACAACGGCGGCATCCTCGCGGGCGCGCCGGCCCTCGTCGATTACCTCGCGCAGATCGTCCACTGTATACAGATAGACATCGTCGAGCTGGCCGACCTCGGGCTCGATGTCGCGGGGCACGGCGATGTCCACCATCAGCATCGGCCGGTGACGACGGCGCTTGAGCGCCGATTCCACCGCGCCCTTGCCCAGCACCGGCAACTGGCTGGCGGTGGATGAGATCACCACGTCGGCCTGATGCAGATGCTCGGGGAGATCGGCGAGCAGGATGGCGTTGGCGCCATAGCGCGCCGCGAGTTCCGCCGCCCGCTCCAGGGTCCGGTTCGCACAGGTGATGCCCGCGACTCCGGCATCGTGCAAATGCCGGGCAACGAGTTCAATGGTGTCGCCGGCGCCGATCAAAAGGGCGCGCACGTCGGCCAGCCGGCCGAAGATCTGGCGGGCGAGCCCGACCGCCGCATAGGCCACCGATACCGGATTGGCGCCGATGGCGGTCTCGGCGCGCACCCGCTTGGCGGCGGCGAACACCGCCTGAAACACCGGCTCCAGCACGGTGGACACCGCGTCCGCGCCCTGCGCGACCCCATAGGCCGACTTGAGTTGACCGAGAATCTGCGGCTCGCCCAGTACGAGCGAATCCAGGCCGCTGGCCACCCGCATCATGTGCCGCACCGCATCCGCGTCGCGATGGACGTAACAACCGCTGGCGAGTTCTTCCCGCGCCACGCCATGAACGGTCGCGAGCCAGTCGCACAGTGCGTCGAAATCGGCGGCACCGGCCGCATAGATTTCAGTGCGATTGCAGGTCGAGAGAATGGCCACTTCCTCGAGCCCCAGTTCGCGCCGCACCTGGTGAAGATGATCCGCAACGGACTCGGGCGCAAACGCCACGCGCTCGCGCAACGCCACCGGGGCGGTGTCGTGGCTGAGACCGAACGCCAGGATCGTCATGCCCACCCGCTGGGCGTTGGCAACGCCCGCCGGAGCGGGATGGCGCAGGTGTGCGAATCACAGGCGGCACGTCGGTGCGCCGCACCCTGAAACCATTGCCACCGGAAATTTGTCATAGGGGTTATTGCTACAATAGCGATCGTTTGTGAGGACTTCCATCCACCGTGATTCGCGCGATTAGCCTGCTGGTCGGTCTTTGTGTCGTCCTGATATCAGGGTGCGCCGGACGCGCGAACTCGCCATCGCCAACCGCAACGGCTGCGGGCGACGCTCCGGGCATCACCCAGGAATCTCCCGCCGGCGAAGAGGAACGGGATTATCCCGTTCAGGCCTTCCCGACACAAACGCTGTACGCCTTGCTCGCCGCCGAAACCGCCGGCCTGCGCGGCGATCTCGATTTCGCGCTGCGCACTTATCTGGAGCAAGCGCGAGTTACCGGCGACCCCGGCGTGATTGCGCGCGCCGTCCAGATTGCCCAGTACGCCGGCGACGAAGCCGCGCTCGGCGAACTGGGCCCGCTGTGGGCGGATCGCGAGCCCGACAACGTCCGGGCTCGGGAGCTCGCCCTGTTCGCCCTGTTGGGCCAGGACAAAGCCCAGGACGCCCTGGTACATGCCACGTTTTTGCTGGAAAACGGGGACGGGCAGCCGCTGCGGCAACTGGCGGCCCAGGCATCGGCCTTGCCCACCGACCAACACGACGCCCTGCTCGCTGCCTACGCGGATCTGGAGCGGGTTCATCCGGATAACGTGGACCTGCTGTTCGGGCGGGCACTGCTGCTGTGGCAGGCCGAGCAACTGCCGGCGGCGCTGGCGTTGAGCGATCGGGTAATCCAGTTGCAGCCCGACGAGCCGGCCAGTCAACTGCTCCAAGCGCAACTGCTGGACGAGACCGGCAGCAAAGAGAAGGCGCTCGCGCAACTGGAGCAGGCGGTGCGCGACCACCCTGAAAATTCCGGCCTGAGCCGCGCCTATGTGCGCATGCTGTTCAGCCGTCGCGATACGGCTTTCGCCATTGAAAAGCTGGAGCAACTGTCGGGCATCAATCCCGACGACAACAGTCTGCACTTTGGTCTGGCGCTGGCGTATCGGGATGTGGATCTGCCGGACAAGGCCCGCGCCGAACTGGAGTTGCTGCTTCAGGATCCCGATCTGCGCAATGACGCGCATTTTTATCTGGGCCAATTGGCCGAGACAGCCGGCGACACCGCGCGCGCGATCCAGCACTATCGGCAGGCCCAGGGCTCCGCCCTGCTGCCGGCGACCGCCCGCCTAGCCAACCTGATGGTACGCAAGGGCCAACTCACCGCCGCGCGGCTGTATCTTCAGGAATTGCGCGCCCAGCATCGGGAACAAGCTCCCGGTCTGTTCCAGATCGAGTCGGAGCTGCTGATGCGCGAGCGCTACTACAGCTCGGCCCATGAGCTGCTTACCGCGAGTCTGGGAGCGTTTCCCGGCGACATCAATCTGCTCTATGCCCGCTCGCTGGCCAGCGAAAAGATGGGCGACATCGCCGCGGTCGAACGGGACCTGCGCGCGATCCTGGACCAGGACAGCGATAATGCCGCCGCCCTGAACGCCTTGGGCTATTCGCTCGCGAACCACAGTACGCGTTACGAGGAAGCCCAGAACTTGATCGAACGTGCGCTGGCACTGCAACCCAACGATGCCTCCATCATGGACAGCCTCGGCTGGGTGCTCTACCGCCGCGGCCAGCCCGTCGAGGCGCTGGCACAGTTGCGCCGCGCCGCCGCCTTGCTGACCGATCCGGAAGTGGCCGCCCACCTCGGCGAAGTCCTGTGGAGCACGGGCGACACGGAGCAGGCGCGGGCGGTCTGGCGCGAAGCCTTGCAACAACACCCCGACGACCCGCTCATCAGGGAAACGCTCGAACGCTTGCGCGCGGGTCCGTTGTGAGGGCCGGCCGTGTCGCGCTGGCGCTCAGTCTGACACTGATGCTGCTGGCGGGTTGCGCTTCCGCCCCGCCCCGCGAACCCCAGGCCTGGAGCGCCCATCGGGATGCGATGGCCGCCCTCGACGCCTGGCGCCTGGATGGCAAGCTGGGCTATCGCAGCCAAGGTGACAGCGGATCGGCCACGCTCACCTGGGTACAACGCGGCGATTCACTCCAGGTGACACTGCGCGGTCCGTTCGGCGCGGGCGCCGCCCATATCGACGCCGGACCCGACACTGCGGTGCTCCGTCAGCCCGGGACACCGGAGCAGCGCGCCGCTTCGACCGAAGAACTCAGCCAGCAGTTGTTCGGCTGGGCCTTGCCCGCCGTGCGCCTGCGCGACTGGGTGCGCGGCATTCCCTATCGCGGCACCCCGTGCAGCGCCTCGACGTCGACACCAGCGGTCTGCTGCGCGGACTCGAGCAGGACGGCTGGACACTGGCTTTCGACGATTACAGCGAAACCGCGGCGGGCCTGCTGCCGCGGCGGATCGACGCCGACAGCCGCGGTTTGCATATCCGGCTGGTGATCAAACAATGGCGCTTCGCGGCACTGTGAGCGCAGCCCCCATCGCCGGCCCGCTGATCCTGCCGGCGCCCGCCAAGCTCAATCTGTTTCTGCATATCCTGGGGCGGCGGCCGGACGGCTACCACCGCCTGCAAACCCTGTTTCAGCTGCTGGATTACGGCGACGAGCTGGAGCTGAGCACAACGCCCGACGGCGAGATCGCGGTAGTGGTCGAACCGCTCCTTCGGGACGTTCCCATGACCGCCAACCTCGCGTACCGCGCGGCGCTTGCCCTGCGCGAGCACCGTCCCGGTCCCGAAGGAGCCCGCATCCTGATCCGCAAACGACTCCCGCTGGGGGGAGGCCTCGGTGGTGGCAGCAGCGACGCCGCCACCGTCCTGGTGGGCCTCAACCGTCTGTGGGAGCTCAACCTCGGCGTGGAGGAATTGTGCGGACTCGGCCTGCGTCTGGGCGCCGACGTACCGGTATTCATCCTGGGACGCAGTGCCTGGGGCGAAGGCATCGGCGAACAGCTGACGCCGCTCGACCTGCCCCCGGCCTGGTATCTGGTGCTCAAGCCGGACTGCGACGTCGCTACCGCCGCCGTGTTCGCCCATCCGCAATTGACAAGGCATACCCGCGCGATGAAAATACGCGCCTTTTCCGGGGAGGGTGCGGCCAACGACTGTCAGTCGGTGGTCGAGACCATGTACCCGCAAGTGCGTGAGGCACGGCTCTGGTTGGCGCGCTACGCGCAACCGCGCCTGACGGGCACCGGCGCTTGCCTGTTTGCCCGTTTCGGAAATCGGGAAAGTGCCCGGGCAACGCTGGCGGAAATTCCCGCGGTCTGGTCAGGGTTCATTGCGCAGGGGGTCAACATTTCCCCCCTGCGACAGACCTGACCACCGGTTATAGAGCAAACGACACAGGTTTTTGGGGCGTCGCCAAGCGGCCAAGGCAGCGGGTTTTGATCCCGCCATTCGGAGGTTCGAGTCCTCCCGCCCCAGCCACAACCTGTCACCCCGGCGTCCGGCGACGCCGTTTCCAGGACACATCCATGGCAAACCTGATGGTATTTTCCGGGAATGGCAACCCGGAACTCGCGCGGGAAATTTCCCGCTACCTCGGTCTGCCGCTCGGCAATGCCCTGGTAGCGCAGTTTTCCGACGGCGAGATCAACATCGAGATCCGCGAGAATGTCCGCGGCCGCGACGTCTTCATCATTCAGCCCACCTGCACGCCCACCCATCGCAACCTGATGGAGCTGGTGTTCATGGTGGACGCCCTGCGCCGCGCGTCGGCCAGCCGGGTCACCGCGGTGCTGCCCTATTTTGGGTACGCCCGCCAGGACCGCCGGGTGCGCTCGGCGCGGGTTCCGATCAGCGCGCGCGTGGTCGCCGACATGATCAACAACGTCGGCGTCAGCCGGGTGCTGACCGTGGACCTCCACGCCGAGCAGATCCAGGGCTTTTTCGAATGCCCGGTGGACAACGTCTATGGCGCACCGGTGCTGGTCGCCGATATCGAGCGCCAGAATTACGACAACCTGCTGGTGGTGTCTCCCGATATCGGCGGCGTGGTGCGCGCCCGTGCCATCGCCAAGCAACTGAACACCGAACTAGCGATCATCGACAAGCGGCGTCCCGAAGCCAATCAAACCCAGGTGATGAACGTGATCGGCGAGGTCGAAGGTCGCACCTGCCTGCTGGTCGATGACATCGTGGATACTGCGGGGACCCTGTGCAAGGCGGCAGAGGCCCTCAAAGAACACGGCGCCACCAAGGTGGTGGCCTATTGCACGCACCCGGTACTGTCGGGGCCGGCGGTCGACAACCTCAATGCTTCCGATCTCGATGCGCTGGTGGTCACCAACAGCATCCCCTTGACCGAACGGGCGCGCGGTTGCGCCCGGATTCGGCAGCTCTCCATCAGCGCCACGCTGGGAGAAGCCATCCGCCGGGTCAGCAACGAAGAATCCATCAGCGCGATGTTCGACTGAACACGCCGGATAACCGCCCGCAAGGGCATCGTAACCAAGCCCGCCGATCGCCTCGGTCGCAACAGGCCACGGCGGGATTCACCAACTGGAGCAACGGCAATGACTGATTTCGTTCTCAATGCTCGTACGCGAACCGACCTGGGGAAAGGTGCGAGCCGCCGCCTGCGTCGGCTCGCGGAAGAAGTGCCGGCCATCGTCTACGGCGACGGCGGCGAACCCGAAGCCATCACCCTGAGCCATCGCGAACTGGCGCGGGCGCTGGAAAGCGAGGCGTTTTATTCGCACATCATTTCACTGCGGATCGACGACAAACCCCGGGACGTCATCCTGAAGGATGTCCAGCGCCATCCGGCGCGACCCGTCATCCTCCACGCGGATTTTCTGCGGGTCAGCAAGACCCACAAGCTCACCACACGCGTACCGCTGCATTTCATCAACGAAGACCGTTGCGAGGCAGTGAAGCAACAGGGCGGCGTCGTGCAGCACAACCTGGTGGACCTGGAAATCCAGTGTCTGCCCGGCAATCTGCCCGAATACATCGCGGTGGACATGTCCACCATGGCGATGGGCCAGATTCTGCATATTTCCGATCTGGTGCTGCCCGCGGGTGTGGAGAGCGTGGCCCTGGCCCATGGCGCCGATCACGATCTGCCGGTGGTGGCGATCCATCGGCCCAAGGTCAAGGGTGACGACAGCGAGACCCCCGCCGAGGAGTGATCCCGGCCGGCCTCCGTGACCACCGGCATCCGTCTGATCGTCGGGCTGGGCAACCCGGGCGCCGCCTACGACCGCACCCGCCACAACGCCGGTGCCGATCTGGTACAGGCGCTGGCGCGGGGGTTCGGCGTGACGCTGCGCCACGAAGCGCGCTTTCACGGCAGCGTGGCGCGCGTCCCGCCCGAGTTGCGCCTGCTGGTACCCGGTACCTTCATGAACCGCAGCGGCCAGGCGGTGCTGGCGCTGTTGCAGTTCTACCAGATAGCGCCGGAAAACATGCTGGTGGTCCACGACGACCTGGATCTCCCGCCGGGAACGGTACGGCTCAAACTGGGCGGCGGTCACGGCGGCCACAACGGGCTGCGCGACATCATGAGCGCGCTCGGCGAGCGCCGTGATTTTGCGCGCCTGCGCATCGGTATCGGCCATCCCGGACCGGGTGCCGATGTGGTGAGTTATGTGTTGCGCAAACCACCGCCCGCGGAGCGGGAACTGATCGACAGCACCTTCGCGCGCGCGGCCGACGTAATCCCTGATCTGATGGGCGGGGACTTCGATCGTGCGATGCGGCGCCTGCACACAATCAACTGACCTTTAACTTGCGGCGGAGACCGGTTCGTGGGCTTTAAATGCGGCATTGTCGGTCTTCCGAACGTGGGTAAATCCACGCTGTTCAACGCGCTCACCAAGGCCGGGATCGGCGCCGAGAATTTTCCGTTCTGCACCATTGAACCCAACACCGGCATCGTGCCGGTGCCCGATCCGCGCCTCGATGCGTTGGCCGCCATCGTCAAACCCCAGCGGGTGATCCCGACCACCATGGAGTTTGTCGATATCGCCGGGCTGGTGGCCGGCGCCTCCAAGGGCGAAGGCCTCGGCAATCAGTTTCTCGCCACAATCCGGGAAACCGATGCGATTGCCCATGTCGTACGGTGCTTCGAAGACAGCAATGTCATTCACGTGGCCAACAAGGTCGATCCGGCGGCGGACATCGAAGTCATCAATACCGAACTGGCGCTTGCGGATCTCGAAACCGTCGACCGGGCGCTGCAACGCGCGGCCAAGGCCGCCCGCAGTGGCGACAGGAACGCCAGCGCCCGCAAGGAGTTGCTGGAACGCGTGATTTCCCATCTCGATAGCGCGCAGCCGATCCGCAGCCTGGGACTCGACGCCGAAGCTTTGCTGGAGTTGAGCGACCTCGCCCTGCTCACCGCCAAGCCCACGCTCTATGTGGCCAACGTCAGCGAAGACGGCTTTCACGACAACCCGTATTTGCAGCAGGTGGAAGCCATCGCCGCCGCCGAAGGCGCGGGCGTGGTGGCGGTGTGCAATCAGATTGAAGCCGAGATCGCCGAGCTGGACGATGCGGACAAGCTGGCCTTTCTGGCCGACATCGGCCTTGAAGAACCGGGACTGAACCGGGTGATACGCGGCGGCTACCAACTGTTGCACCTGCACACCTACTTTACCGCCGGCGTCAAAGAGGTGCGGGCCTGGACCATTCCGGTGGGTGCCACGGCACCCCAGGCGGCCGGCAAGATCCACAGCGATTTCGAGCGCGGCTTCATCCGCGCCGAAGTGGTGGGTTACGCGGACTTTATCGCTCACGGTGGTGAAGCCGGCGCCCGCGACGCAGGCAAATGGCGGCTTGAAGGCAAGGACTATGTCGTCCAGGACGGCGACATCGTCCATTTCCGGTTCAATGTGTGATCAACGCCTGACGATTTTTTTTCTGATCTCGGGCGCGTTCAGCAGCGCTCGGTGGACTGAGCAGGCCCCGTGAAATCAATTTCCAGCCAAACAATGCGATCTGCTGAGCGTTCCTAACAGCTTCACGGCCTGTCCTACGTTTAGGGAATAGAGTAATCAAACGGCGGTAATGAGGTATTTTTAGATGCAATACCCCATTTAAAGGCTATGATTGCCCCATTTAGACAACCTGGGCTTACGTTTCCATGCACTCGCTTGCCCCCGAGTACCTTGCCGCGCTTCGCTTCGATGGCACTCAGGCGGCCACACTGCGCGCATTGGGCGAGTATCAGGGCAAGCAACAGCTCTACGCCGCGCAGTCTCCCGAAGCCCTCAAGGGCCTGCGCCAGATCGCGGTGGTCGAGTCCACCGAGTCATCCAACCGGCTGGAAGGCGTTGTCGTCGCACCCTCACGGCTGAAGTCCCTGGTCATCCGCAATGCGGCGCCAAAAAGCCGCTCCGAACAGGAGATCGCCGGCTACCGCGATGCCCTGGCGTTGCTCCACGAATCCGCTGCGCACATGTCCTTCAACGAAGGCGTGGTGCTGCAACTGCACACCCTGCTGTACCGCTACCTGCCGCAGGCCGGCGGGCGCTGGAAGGCCACCAACAACGACATCATCGAACGCCATCCGGACGGCACGTCGCGGCTGCGCTTCCAGCCGGTCGCTGCGCACCTGACACCCATGGCCATGGCCGATCTGACCGGGCGCTACGCCACCGCACTGGATCTGCATCTGGCCGATCCGCTGGTGCTGGTGCCGCTGGCGATGCTCGACTTCCTGTGCATCCACCCCTTCCCGGACGGCAACGGCCGCATGTCCCGCTTGCTGACCCTGTTGCTGCTCTACCACTTCGACTACGCCGTGGGCCGCTACATCAGCCTGGAACGCATCTTCGAGGAAACCAAGGAGGGCTATTACGCGACGCTGGAAGCCAGCTCACAGGGCTGGCATCAAGGGCAACATGACGTCAAACCCTGGCTCGACTATTTCTGGGGTACCCTGCTGCGCGCCTATCGCGAGTTCGAGGAGCGTGTCGGCACCGTCGAGCGCGGCCGTGGCAGCAAGGGCGGCCGGGTGCGCGCGGAAGTCCTGGGGCGCACCCTGCCATTTTCGATCTCGGAGATCGAAGAAGCCTGCCCCGGCGTGAGCCGGGACATGGTGCGGCTGGTGCTGCGGGCGATGAAATCAGAGGGACTGATCGAATCAACGGGCAAAGGGCGGGGAGCAAAGTGGCTTCACACCAATCAATCGGGTGAGAAATGAGCACTCAAAAAACTTGAAGCCTGCGCCGAGGATGGCGTCGAGCCGCGCAAGCACTTTTCCGGCAAATTCTCTCTGCGCCTGCCCAAAGTGAAGCAGGTAGCCAAGACTTCCGCATCGCCGAGGAGAACCGACGTGTCAAATCCGAGGCACAGACAAGGCCGACTTGATCGATGGTAGCTGCGCCCTATCGGGCTGGAACGTCAAAGACCCGACGCAGGTCGTCGAAGAATTCGACATCCTCACCGCGTTGCCAGAGGATATGTCCGAACCACGCACTCCATACCAAGGCCATCAGTTCAGCGATTACGTCCTGCTGGGCAAAGACCGCAAGCCACTGGCCGTGATCGAAGCCAAAAGACCAGCCGGGATGCCGCCATCGGCCGCGAGCAGGCGAAGCAGTATTGCTACAACATCCGGAAGCAGCTGGGTGGCGAGCTTCCTTTCTGCTTCTACACCAACGGCCACGAGCTCTATTTCTGGGATCTGGAGAATGCCCCGCCGCGCAAGGTCGTCGGCTTCCCCACACGCGATGATCTGGAACGTTTTGCCTACATTCGTCGCAATCGCAAGCCGTTGACGCAAGAGTTCATCAACACCTCGATTGCCGGCCGTGATTACCAGATCCGCGCGATTCGCTCGGTGCTCGAGGGGATCGAGCAGAAAAAGCGCGACTTCCTGCTGGTGATGGCCACCGGCACGGGCAAGACCCGTACCTGCATTGCCATGGTCGATGCGTTGATGCGCGCGGGCCAGGCCGAGAAGGTGTTATTCCTCGTTGACCGCATCGCCCTGCGCGAGCAGGCCTTGGCCGCGTTCAAGGAGCACCTGCCCAACGAGCCGCGCTGGCCCAACGTGGGTGAAAAACTCATCGCCAAAGACCGCCGCGTATATGTCGCCACCTACCCGACGATGCTCAACATCATCCGCGACGATGCGCAGCACCTGTCGCCGCACTTCTTCGATTTCATCGTCGTCGATGAGAGCCATCGCTCCATCTACAACACCTACGGCGAAGTGCTCGATTACTTCAAAACCATCACCCTGGGTTTGACGGCCACGCCGACCGACATCATCGATCACAACACCTTCCAGCTTTTCCATTGCGAAGACGGCCTGCCGACCTTTGCCTACACCTTTGAAGAGGCCGTGAACAACGTGCCGCCTTACCTCTGCAACTTCCAGGTCATGAAGATTCAGACCAAGTTCCAGATGGAGGGCATCAGCAAGCGCACCATTTCGCTGGAAGACCAGAAGAAGCTGATCCTGCAGGGCAAAGAGGTCGAGGAGATCAACTTCGAAGGCTCGCAGCTCGAAAAGCAGGTGATCAACAAGGGCACCAACACCCTGATCGTCCGCGAGTTCATGGAGGAATCCATCAAGGACGCCAACGGCGTGCTGCCGGGCAAAACCATCTTCTTCTGCGCCACCATGGCGCACGCCCGGCGCATGGAGGAAATCTTTGACAAGCTCTACCCTCAGTACCACGGCGAGCTGGCCAAGGTACTGGTGTCGGACGATCCGCGCGTCTACGGCAAAGGTGGTCTGCTCGACCAGTTCACCAACAACGACATGCCGCGCATTGCCATCAGCGTGGACATGCTCGACACCGGCATCGACGTGCGCGAGATCGTCAACCTCGTGTTCGCCAAGCCGGTCTATTCCTACACCAAGTTCTGGCAGATGGTCGGGCGCGGCACGCGCTTGCTGGAAACCAGCAAGCCGAAGCCCTGGTGCCTTGAGAAAGACGTGTTCCTGATCCTCGACTGCTGGGACAACTTCGAATACTTCAAGCTCAACCCCAAGGGCAAAGAACTCAAGCCACAGTTGCCACTGCCGGTGCGTTTGGTCGGTCTGCGGCTCGACAAGATCGAGAAGGCCAGCGACAACGGCCATACCGACATTGCCGCGCAGGAAATCGCCAAGCTCCGCCTGCAGATTGCTGCATTGCCCAAAGAATCGGTGGTGATAAAGGAAGCCGCTGCGGTGCTGGCGCGTCTGGAAGATGAAAATTTCTGGATCAGCCTCAGCCACGACCGGTTGGAGTTCCTGCGCGTTGAAATCAAGCCGCTGTTCCGTACCGTCTCCGAGGCCGACTTCAAGGCCATGCGTTTTGAGCGCGATCTGCTGGAATACTCGCTGGCCGTACTGAATGAAGACAAAGCACAAGTCGACGCCATCAAGGCAGGCATCGTCGAACAGATCAGTGAACTGCCGCTCTCGGTCAGCTTCGTGAAGCAGGAAGAAACCCTGATCCGCGCCGCGCAAACCAGCCACTACTGGGTCAAGGCGGATGAAGATGCCTTCGATGAATTGGTTTCCAAGCTCGGCCCGCTGATGAAATTCCGCGAGCAAGGCACCGGCCAGGAGCAAACCCACCTCGACCTGGCCGATGAACTGCACAAGAAGGAATGGGTGGAATTCGGCCCGCAGCACGAGGCCGTGAGCATCACCCGCTACCGCGAAATGGTCGAGGCCTTGATTGCTGAACTCACCGCGCACAACCCGGTGCTGCAGAAAATCAAGAACGGCGAGGCTGTCAGCGTTATGGAGGCCAACGAACTGGCCGAACTGTTGCACGAAGAACACCCGCACATCACCGAAGACCTGCTGCGCCAGGTCTACAAGAACCGCAAGGCGCGCTTCATCCAGTTCATCCGCCACATCCTGGGCATTGAAGTGCTCAAGAGCTTTCCGGATGAAGTCAGCGCCGCCTTCGATCAATTCATCCGCGCCCACACCACACTCAGCAGCCGACAGATGGAGTTCCTCAACCTGCTGAAAAACTTCATCATCGAGCGGGAAAAGGTGGAGAAGAAAGACCTGATCAACGCCCCGTTCACGGTCATCCACCCGCAGGGCATTCGTGGCGTGTTCAGCCCGGCCGAAATCAACGAAATCCTGCAGCTGACCGAACGGTTGGCTGCCTAAAAAACAGGGCACCCCATGCTACAGAACAACCCCGAACTCAAAAGCAAGATCGACCAGCTCTGGAACAAATTCTGGAGCGGTGGCATCAGCAACCCACTCACCGCCATCGAGCAGATCACCTACCTGCTGTTCATGAAGCGGCTGGATGAGCTGGATCAGAAGCGCCAAGCGGATGCCGAATGGACGGGCGAGAAATACATCTCCAAGTTCGAGGGCAACTGGATTCCGCCCGGAATACCGCAACCACCAGAGCCGGAGCAAAATTCGCCATCGACAAGCGCAACCTGCGCTGGAGCGAGTTCAAGCACATGCAGGCCGAGGAGATGTTGCAACATGTGCAGAGCAAGGTATTCCCATTCCTGAAAGACCTGAACGGGGCGGAGTCGAACTTCACCCACCACATGAAGAACGCGGTGTTCATCATCCCCAAGCCGGCCTTGCTGGTGGAGGCGGTGAAGACCATCGACGAAATCTTCGAGGTGATGGAGAAGGACTCGCGCGAAAAAGGCCAGGCCTTTCCAGGACATTCAGGGCGATGTCTATGAAATGCTGCTCTCCGAAATCGCCACTGCCGGCAAGAACGGCCAGTTCCGCACCCCGCGCCACATCATCAAGCTGATGGCCGATCTGGTGCGGCCGCAACTGGGCCACAAGATCGCCGATCCGGCCTGCGGTTCCGGCGGCTTTCTGCTCGGCGCCTATCAGTACGTCGTCACCCAGCTCGCCCATCAAGGCCGGTACCACGAATCTCACGCCAGATGAAGACGGCTTTGTGCGCACCTCCGTTGCTGCCGCCTTTGATGCAAAGCGGCAAGCCATTCTGCAAGAAACCCTCCATGGCTACGACATCGACAGCACCATGGTGCGCCTGGGGCTGATGAACCTGATGATGCACGGCATCGACGAGCCCCACATCGACTACAAGGACACCCTCTCCAAGAGCTACACCGAGGAAGCCGAATACGACATCGTAATGGCCAACCCGCCCTTCACCGGCAGCATCGACAAGGGCGACATCAACGAAAACCTGCAACTGGGAACCACCAAGACCGAGTTGCTGTTCGTCGAGAACATCTACCGCCTGCTGAAGAAAGGCGGCACCGCCTGCGTGATCGTGCCGCAAGGCGTGCTGTTCGGCTCCGGCGGCGCCTTCAGAACCCTGCGCCAATTGCTGGTGGAGCGTTGCGACCTCAAAGCCGTGATCACCCTGCCCAGCGGCGTGTTCAAACCCTATGCCGGGGTCAGCACCGCCATTCTGCTGTTCACCAAGGTCTGGGGGCCGAAAGACAAGGTGAGCAAACCCGCCACCGAACACGTCTGGTTTTACGAAATGGCGGCTGATGGCTATTCGCTGGACGACAAGCGCAGCAAGCAGGAGGGCAACGGCGACTTGCAGGACATCATCGCCAAATACCACGCCCGCAGCCCGGTCACCGACACCGATCGCACCGCCAAGTGCTTCATGGTGCCGCGCACCGAGATCGCTGACGAAAAGAACAATTACGACCTCTCACTTTCACGTTACAAAACCGATGTGTTCGAGGAAGTGCTCTACGACGCGCCAGGCGTGATTCTGGATCGAATGATTCAGGCTGAAGTGGGTAATGTGGACGAGGCGGAACTCGCCAAGGTGCAAAGTGGCATCGTGCGCGAGTTGCTGGAGTTGAAGGGGATGGTGGGATGACGGGCGCCCAAAGGCCCTTGAGTGGGAAATCTTGATCAGGCGGTCGCCACTCTAACATCAAACCCAGTGCTTTCAATACTATGAAGCATGGTCTGATCGATCAGGCGAGCAAAGTTCAAGAAGCGCTCGCGAGTTCGACACCTCAACTACCGTATCTCATCACAAGAATGAACTGGAGGTCGGCTTTCGAATTGACGAAGGCGTCCTTGGTTCCAGACCAAATATCCTGGCCGGCATTGTCACCGGCCAATCAGACGTTTGGAGGCTTCCAAGGAGCAGACGGTTGCAAAGTTCCCTTAACTTTTCTACTGCGGTCATCTCCGGCAAGGAGTCTTTACGCGTTGCGCATGCAGGGTGCCGTCGCACGCAGGCGAAGCCTGACAAAGACAGATTTTCTCAATCTGGAAATCCCGTTTCCACCTATCTATGATCAAGTCCGCATTGCCCATCTGCTCGGCAAAGTGGAAGGGCTGATCGCCGAGCGCAAACAACACCTGCAACAACTCGACGATCTGCTCAAGAGCGTGTTTCTGGAGATGTTTGGCGACCCAGTGCGGAATGACAGGGGTGGGAGACACCTCTCTGAGTTCTATCGTGACGACAGGGGGTTTACCGGCAACTTCCAAGCGCAATGAACACGAAAACTGGATGCTCACTTACCTCAGAAGTGGACAAGACGGCCACCGGGTGATCGAGTCAACCGTTACGCATGCACCGAGCAACTGTCTTAACTCGGCGGAGAAAGCCGTGTACGGCTACGGAAGGCGACCTTGCTTGTCGGGCATGGTACCTGTCGAAATTGGCCGTCGGCTGTATGGGATGGGTCCATCGAACAGACTGTGTCCTTCAATCAGCAGATCAATCGATTCCAGTCGACTCGTCCCAACTACGACACCTCTCTATAGTTATCAATGGCCTGTTTAGCAGATGTCTCGGCGGCTTGAAATACAGAGCCTGTTGACACCAAGGGAATAGAAGATGAGGTGAAAGAGATTATGGTGGCGATGCCGCCCATCGGATTTCAGAACCAATTCGCCGCCATCGTCGAAAAAGTCGAAGGCATCAAATCCCGCTACCAACAAAGCCTCACCGATCTCGAAGCCCTCTACGGCGCGCTGAGCCAGCAGGCCTTCAAGGGCGAGCTGGATTTGTCGCGTGCCCTTGCCGGGCGTACAGCTGGAGGAAGAGAAGGCCGTAGCAGCAGAACCCTTACACACCCGCCGAACAAGGCTTGGCCATCCACCTGCCGGACACCGACTCTGCTGGCTGCGCTGGAGAGCACTGAGGCGCGCGAGGGCCTGATCGCGCAATGGCTGGAGGCCTATCGCGGCCAACTGGGCAGCACGCCGTTTTCGGTGCAGCACTTCATGGCGGCGGCGCAAACCCGGCTGGCGGAGCTGTACCCGGACAACGACTTCGCACTGGGTGCCAACGACTACGAGCACATCAAGGCCTGGGTGTTCGATGCGCTGGCCGCTGGCACGCTGGCGCAGGCGTTTGATGACGCGGGCAACCGCATCGAACTCAAGGCCGCGTAAGCATGAAACTGCTACGTCTCAAGATCACCGACCCGGATGGCTTTCGCAGCCTGCCCTGTGGTTTTGAGCATCACTTCCGCACCGAATGGAGCTTGCAGGACGAACTGGCCCAGCCCGACGGCTTTGCGCCCTTCGTGTGTGCCGGCCCGAATGGCAGCGGTAAGTCCAACCTGCTCGAAGCGCTGGCGGCGATCTTCTTTCAGCTGGAAATCCTGCGGGTGCGCCGCAGCTTTCTGCCCAGACGTTTTCAGACCACCCCGTCAAGATTTCTCAAGGTGGCGACAGCGATGGACACCCCAATGCGTTTGAACTGGAGTACCTGATCAGGTCCTGAGCAGTACCGCACGCCGGAAGGCACATTGTTTGCGCACGTCCAAATCATCAAGGAGGCTGAAAGATCACCGTGGCTATCGTGGATTAACAACGACAGTTTCCCCGGTGAAGAATTTAGATTCAGCACCCTGACAGACGAAGAAAGAGATTTTCTCCTGCCGGCAGTATGTATTGGGCTACTCGTCTGGCGAGAACGAAATCCTCAGCTTGCCTTTCTTCAAGCTGCGTTTCATGCAGTTCGACGAATACTGGAATGCGCTGACCCGGCAATTGGTTATCCCGGCCACCCGGAGACGCGACTGGCCTATCTGGACAGCGGTTTCAGCCAAGCCATTCTGCTGTGCAACCTGCTGTTTCAGGACGAGGCCACGCTCCAGCCTTTCCGTGAAGATGTCGGCATCGAGGCATTGCGGGAGTTCCGCATCATCATCCGACGCAGCATTCCGCTTGTGCCCGAACAACTCGCCGCCTTCGCCAGCGAAGACCAGAACCAGCGCCAGTCGCTCGATGACATCGTCAACAGCAACCCCGCCTTGCGCGCGGAAACGGATGATGTTGGCAGTGCCAGCTATCGCCTGAATCTGATGCAGTTGCTGGAAGGCGATGAGAAGTCATCGCTGGTGGTAAGCGCCCTCAAGCGCTGCGCCACCTTGCATTATGTGGATGAGGCCGCGGATACGCTGGTGCTCGACTACTGGGTGAATGACGCTACCCGGCAGGCCTTCCGCGAGAACTTCGATGGTTCGCCGCTGGCGCTGTTCCAGGCGTTTCAGGTGTTGTTGACGCTCAACCTGTTTGCCGTAAGCGATGCGCTGAAGGCCGATCTGTATCGCTCCACCAGCCACTACGCCAGTGAAACGGTGCCGACGCTGGCATCCGACCAGCGCATCATGCGTTTCAAGTTCGTGCGCTTTTCCAAGCAGGGCGTGGCGCAACCGATGATGCTCAAGGAATTGTCAGATGGCGAGCACCAATTGCTGCACAGCCTGGGGCTGTGTCTGCTGTTTAGGGACACCAACAGCCTGTTCCTGCTCGATGAGCCAGAGACCCATTTCAACCCCGACTGGCGCGCCAACTTCATCAGCCGGTTGCGCCAATGCCTGCCGGGCAATGGCGATGTCGGGCAGGAGATGCTGATCACCACCCACACGCCTTTCCTGATCTCCGACAGCAAGCCGGACAAGGTGCTGGTGTTTGCCAAGGACAAAGCCAGCGGCGCGATCAGCATCAGTCACCCCGGCTACAACACGCTGGGCGCTTCGATCAACAAGATCACCATGAACACCTTCGGCAAGCGCGAAACCATCGGTGGCCATGCGCAAGCGTTGCTGGAAGCGTTGCGGGCACGCTTTGAACAGGGCACCGAGGACAAAGAATCGTTGATCACGGAGATTCACCAGCAGCTGGGCGACTCGGTGGAGAAAGTGCTGCTGATCAAGGCCATCCTCGACGGTGATCAGCCAGGCAATGGGGAGGCGCAGGGCTGATGCTGTTTCCTTACACCTACGTGCCGCACCAGATGGAGAAGATGCAGACATTCATCGACTTCATTTTTCATGAGGTGTGGTGCAATGCGCCAATCGGCCTAGCCTTCCATCCCGACTTGTTCGAGGGCAATCCTGACCTCAAAGAGGTGATGTCAGAGTTCGGATTTTCTGCGCTAGCGGCAGAACGCGGGAAGGCGTTTTACAGAGACGTGAAAGCAATCTACGAACTTTTCGCGCGACTCTCGCCACAGGAAATCGATCAATTCAAGCAGTGGTACCAGGGTAATAACGACCTGGAGAAAGTGTGCGCCAATGACCCGGCTGCACCGCTCGCCCGTTACGCCGACATCGCCCCAGCCCACCAGGACCTTGGTGGACAACTGGCGAGCTTTTTCAAGGGGCTGTATTCACAGTCGCTGTTGGGCCTTGCTGCACTGCGAGCCAAGATCGGCGACATCGACGATCACTATCAAGCGTTTGTTGCGGCGAACAAGATGGGAAAATGCCCTTTCTGTGGCATTGGAGACATCAAGGGCGAGCATCACAGCAAACGCGAAGCCTACGATCACTATCTTCCCAAAGCGCTATATCCATTCAATTCCATCAATTTCCGCAACCTTGCTCCGGCGTGCCATGAGTGCAACAGCACCTACAAGCTGAGCAAAGATCCCGCGCACAATGCGAGGGGGCGACGCAAGGCCTTCAATCCGTATGCCGCAACTGGCCATGCCATTCAAATACAGGTCACTCTACCGCATGCGGACATCGCCGGCTTGAAGCCTGCTGATATCAGGATGCAATTTGGCCCCGCGGCGCTGGCAGACGAGATCGAAACCTGGAAGGATGTGTACGGTATCGAAGAGCGTTACAAGGCCAAGTGTTGCGCCGAGAATGACGGCAGGTACTGGCTAGAGCAGGCGCGGGGCGAGTGGAACGAGCACGGTTATGATCCTGCCGAGTTTTTAACAACCTTGGCGCGCCAGACCCAGAGCCGACCGTACGCCGACTGCAACTTCCTCAAAAAGCCTTTTCTCGATGCTTGCCGGCAAGTCGGTGTTCTTTGATCGTTCATACGCATCGATAAGCTGGCGACGGGCCGCAACCGCCGGGTATTTTCCACCGACCGCATCCCGAGCCGACCACGGACAAGGGCGCGGTGGAGGCCATTCGCAAGTGGTTTGAAGATCACGGAGTGAAACCATGAACACCATGACGATCAACGGCTATCAGGCAGTCATCTCTTTTGACCCGGACCTTCAGATGTTCCGGGGTAGGTTCGTCGGACTGAACGGTGGGGCCGACTTCTATGCCAAGGATGTCGTTGGCCTGCGCCATGAAGGCGGGATTTCCTTGCGGAGTCTTCCTTGAAGCCTGCGCCGATGATGGCGTCGAGCCGCGCAAGCACTTTTCCGGCAAATTCTCTCTGCGCGTCGATCCCAAGCTGCATGAGGCCGCCGCCATCGCCGCCGCCGCGCACGGGCAGAGCCTTAACCAGTGGGCTGCCGAGGCTATCCGGCAAGCGGCACGGGCGGAATGATGGACGGTGGGGTTGCCAATACCGGGTATGGAACCGGGCACGAATTGAGCGGCCTATCCGTTACATCCAGCAGCGATGCGGCTTCCAGGCCGCACTTCGCATGTAACGTTTTGCGTGTAAGCTTTCGACCGCTGGGCGGTGCGGCTGCCCACCCGGGGTTTACCCGCGCAACGTCCGATAGCGGCGCAAGCTGCCCCGCTCGACGCCGCTTGTATTCGAGCCGGATTACCGACACATTATGGTCGCCCTCTTCACCACAAAGCAGGCAGTTCCGCTATGAATAAAGGCATGCTCACGGGTCTCATCGCCGGGGCCGTGCTGGCCACGGCCGCCGGCGCCATCGGCGGTTATCGCGCGCTCCATCCCGAGCCCAAGTTCGCCGAAGTGATCGAGGTCACCGAAGTGACCCGCGATTCGCAAGTGCCCAAGGAAGTCTGCGCCGACGTGGCGGTGACGCGACAGCGACCGGCACAGGACCAGAAGCAGATTCTCGGCACTGTGGCGGGGGCAGTTATCGGGGGTGTTGTCGGCCACCAGATCGGCGGAGGCTCCGGCAAAAAGATCGCTACCGCAGCCGGTGCGGTGGCCGGCGGCTACGCCGGCAACAAAACCCAGGAGCGGATGCAGGCGAACGATACCTACACCACCACCGAGCGCCGCTGCCACACCGAGCAGGAAACCAAAACCGAGGTGATCGGCTACGATGTCCGCTACCGGCTGCGCGGCGAAGAACACCGCGTCCAAATGGATCATCGTCCGGGAGAAAGAATCCCTGTGGTGGATGGCCAGCTGGTGCTGAATCCGGAGCCGCCAAAACCCTGACCCGGGGTCGGCAGCCCGTCCCGCGCGGACAGCCCGAGGGGCAACCATGGAAAACTGCGCGTGAGCGACCCGGATTCGCCGCCCCGGCCGGGCGCACTGTTACGAATGCTGCAAAGGATTGAAAGGCTCGGCAACCGGCTGCCGGATCCCGTGCTGCTGTTTCTGCTGCTGCTGATCGCGGTCTGGCTGCTGTCGGCAGCGTTGGCGCCAGTCGACTTTGCCGCTCAGCACCCGCAGACCGGCGCGGCGATCAAGATCGTCAATCTGCTGACCGGGGCGGAACTCGTCCGCTTCCTCACCGACATGGTCCCGGTGTTCACGGCCTTTGCGCCGCTCGGGATCGTGCTGGTGGCGCTGCTCGGGGTCGGTGTCGCGGAGCACTCCGGCCTCATCGCCGCCGGGCTACGCAAGCTGCTGAGCCTGACCACGGCCCGCTGGCTCACGCCCATCGTTATGCTGGTGGCGATCATCAGCCACACCGCCGCGGACGCGGGCTATGTGGTCGTCATCCCGCTCGCGGCGGTGATCTTTCATGCCGCTGGCCGTCACCCCCTGGCGGGTATCGCGGCGGCCTTCGCCGGCGTGTCGGGCGGATTTTCCGCCAACTTCATTCCCTCGGCGCTCGACCCGCTGCTCCAGGGCATCACCCAGGAGGCGGGCCGGGTGCTCGATCCGGGTCTCTTGGTCAATCCGCTGTGCAACTGGTTTTTCATGAGCACGTCGAGCCTGCTGGTGATCGGGCTCGGCTGGTGGCTCACCGACAGGGTCGTCGAACCCTGGCTGACAAGGACCAATCCGGTGACCGACAACCCGGCGGACGGCACCGGGTTGACGCCGCTGGCATCCCGGGAGCAACGCGGGCTGTGGTGGGCGGCGATCAGTCTGGTGCTGTCCTTGGCGCTGCTGCTCGCGGCCATCCTGCCCGCCGGCTCACCGCTGCGCGATCCGGCGACCGGCGCGGTGGCGTCCTTCGGCGCGCCGCTGATGCACGCCATCGTGCCGCTGATCTTCGTCCTGTTCCTGATCCCCGGTGTGACCTATGGCATCGTGGCCGGATCCATTCGCGGACACCGCGATGTGGTCGCCGGCATGTCCCGCGCCATGGAAAGCATGGGTTACTACATCGTAATGGCGTTTTTCGCGGCGCAATTCATCGCTGCCTTCAGCCACTCGAATCTGGGGATTCTGCTCGCCGTCTCGGGCGCCGACGGGCTGAGTTCGTTGCGTCTTTCTCCCCAGCTCACCATTGTCGGCATCATCCTGCTATCGGCATTCATCAATCTGTTCGTGGGCTCGGCGTCGGCAAAGTGGCTGCTGATCGCGCCGATTTTCGTACCCATGCTGATGCAGCTCGGCATCGCACCCGAATTGACCCAGGCGGCGTACCGGATCGGGGACTCCTCGGCCAACATCGTGACTCCGCTGATGCCCTACTTCCCGCTGGTGGTGGTGTTCTGCCGGCGTTATGTGAGCAGTGCGGGCATCGGTACCCTGATCGCGATAATGCTTCCCTACGCGCTGGCGTTCCTGCTGGGCTGGACCCTGCTCCTGCTCGGTTACTGGGCACTGGGACTGCCGCTCGGCCTACAGGCCGGCTACGTGTACCCGAATCCGGGATGACGAATTCGCGACCGTGCAGTGCCGCACGGCCATCGATCTTGACACCCTCCGGGGCTTGCGCAAGACTGCTTTTTACCGATGAGTAACATGAACCCCTGCGCGCAATCCGCGCGGCACCGGCAGCAAGAACGGGTATCTGGACGCGAGCGGTGTGCCCGGCTCTTGGCGCCGGTCCGCAGGCAGGTTCCGCGCCGACTTGCAGGATCCGAAGTGGCACGAATGTGATAGCCTGAATTTGCAGGTTCGCCCGGAGTCCGCGCCAATCCTGGGCGAACCGGAATAACAACGAAAACAGTCGATCAATGTCGCCGCCGGGGCCAAGCGCACCGGCTCCCGAACCAGGAGGTGTGGTTTGTCCGGTATTTTGCGGTACGGTTCCTATATTCCTTATTTTCGACTCGACCGCCAGACAGCGGGCATCGGCCGCGGCGAACGCGCCATCGCCAGTTACGACGAAGACTCGGTCTCCATGGCGGTGGAGGCCGGCCGTCAGGCCCTCGGCGACGCGGCGGTGGACACCCTGATGTTCGCCACCACCAGCCCGCCTTACGCGGAAAAACTCAATGCCGCGGCGATTTCCGCAGCCCTGGACCTGCCCGCCCAGACTCGCTCGCTGGAGCTCGGTGGCAACAGCCGCATGGGGCTTGCGGGCCTGCTGCTGGCCAGCGAACTGGGCCACGCCAAACGCACCACGCTGGTGTGCGCCAGCGACGTGGTGGTCGGCGCGCCGGGCGGCGCCCGCGAGCGTGACGGCGGCGATGCCGCCGTCGCCTTTGTCACCGGGCCGGACGACCAGGCCATCGCCCGCCTTCTGGGCAGCGCCTCGACCACGGCGGAAGTGCTGGACGTGTGGCGGCTGCCGGGCGACCCCTTCGCCCGCCAGTGGGAGGAGCGTTTCGGGATCGAGATCCTGGGGCCAGTGAGTGTCGACACCGCCAAACGCGCGCTGGTCAACGCCGGCGTCGAGCCCGCGTCCCTCGCCAAGGTGGTGCTGGACGCCACCAACCGCCGCGACGTGGCCGACATTCCCCGCGCGCTCGGCCTCAAGTCCGAACAACTGGCCGATCCGCTGGTCGATAACCTCGGTCGCACCGGCGCCGCCCACGCCGGCTTGCTGCTCGCCCAGGTTCTGGATACCGCCAAGCCGGGCGACCGCGTCCTGGTACTGTCCACCGCCGACGGCTGCGACGCCCTGGTGTTTGAGGTCACCGATCGCATCGCGTCCGGACGCCCGGCGCGCAGCGTCGCCCACTGGCTCGCCTCCAGGCGCACCGATCTGCCCTACAACAATTACCTCAAATGGCGCGGCATCCTGCCCTTCGAGCCGCCGCGGCGGCCAGATCCGACCCGGCCCGCGGCGCCGGTGATGAAGCGGCACGAGCGCTGGAAATACGCGTTCCACGGCTCCCGGTGCGCGCAGTGCAATCAGGGTTATCTGCCGCCGCAGCGGGTGTGCGTGAAATGCGGCGCGGTGGACAAAATGAAAGAAGAGCCCTTTGCCGACCAGCCCTGCCGCATCACCACCTTCACCCTCGACCATCTCGCCTACAGCCTGCAACCGCCGGTTATTTCCACCGTGGTGGATTTCGGCTGCGGCGGCCGCATGGCCTGTGAACTGGCCGATGCCGATCCCAAGGATGTGGGCATCGGCGACCAACTCGAAATGACCTTCCGCCGGTTCTACACCGGCGAAGGCGTCCACAACTATTTCTGGAAAGCGCGCCCGGTGCGCTAGGGGTATGTGCCATGGCAAGTAACGGTATCAAGGATCAAGTCGCCATCGTCGGCATGGCGTGCACACAGTTCGGCGAACACTGGGATCGGGACGCCTCCGACATGCTGATCGAGGCCGCGACCGATGCGTACAAGTCGGCCGGCGTCGAGCCCAACGACGTCGATGCGTATTGGCTCGGCACCTTTGCCAGCGGCGTCTCCGGCCTGGTGTTCTCCGAAGCCCTGAAAACGCCCTACAAACCGGTGACGCGGCTGGAAAACATGTGCGCCACCGGCAGCGAAGCGATTCGCAACGCCGCCTACGCGGTGGCCAGCGGCGCCTACGACCTGGTCATGGCGGTGGGCGTGGAAAAGCTCAAGGACGGTGGCTACTCCGGTCTGGTGGTGCCCACGCCCGCGGGCGACGGCACCGAATCCAGCATGACCGCGCCCGCCATGTTCTCCCTGCTGGTGCCGGCCTACTGCAAGAAATACGGCGTCGATGAAAGCCAGCTCAAGGACGTGTTGTCCCGTATCGCCTGGAAGAACCACGTCGCCGGGGCCAAGAATCCCAAGGCGCAGTTCCGCAAGGAAGTGCCCATGGACACCATCTGCAAGTCGCCGCGGGTCGCGGGCATGTTTGGCGTATTCGATTGTTCCGGCGTGGCCGACGGCGCGGCCGCCGCCATCCTGTGCCGGGCGGAGGACGCCCACAAGTACACCGACCGGCCGATCTACCTCAAGGCATTCTCGATTGCGGCCGGCCCCAATGAAGGCTTCATCAGCGGCGACTACGATTTCACCACTTTCCAGGAAGTGGTCGTGTCCGCCCAGGACGCCTACAAGCAGGCGGGCATCACCAACCCGCGCGAGCAGATCAGCATGGCCGAGGTCCACGACTGCTTCACCGCCACCGAGCTGGTGCTCATGGAAGACATGGGTTTTTCTGAGCGCGGCGAAGGCTGGCGCGATGTTCTGGAAGGCCGCTTCGACGGCGATGGCGCGCAGCCGATCAATCCCGACGGCGGCCTCAAGAGTTTCGGCCACCCCATCGGCGCCAGCGGGCTGCGGATGATGTACGAGATGTGGCTGCAATTGCGCGGCGAGGCGGGTCCGCGCCAGATCGCCAATCCGAAATTGGGCCTCACCCACAATCTCGGCGGCCAGCCTGGCCGCTGCGTCAGCTTCGTGTCGATTGTCGGCAACGAGCTTGGCTGACGTTTTCACCTTTCACCAGAACGAAAAAAACCCGGCAGCGCCGGGTTTTTTTCGCTCTTCGCGGCGGCGTTACTTTCGCCGCATGGCGTCAAAGAATTCGTTATTGCTCTTGAAGCCCTTGAGCTTGTCCACCAGAAATTCGGTCGCCGACAGATCTTCCATGTCGTGCAGCAATTTCCGCAAAATCCATACGCGCTGCAGCTCGCCTTCGCCCATCAACAACTCCTCGCGGCGCGTGCCCGAACGACGCACATTGATCGCGGGATAGATGCGCTTCTCGGCGATCTTGCGATCGAGGTGAAGCTCCATGTTGCCGGTGCCCTTGAATTCCTCGTAGATCACCTCGTCCATTTTCGAACCGGTATCCACCAGGGCGGTGGCGATGATGGTGAGGCTGCCACCGTGCTCGATATTGCGCGCCGCGCCAAAAAACCGCTTGGGTTTTTCGAGCGCATGGGCATCGACACCGCCGGTCAGCACCTTGCCCGATGACGGGATCACGGTGTTGTACGCGCGCGCCAGCCGGGTAACCGAATCCAGCAGAATGACGACGTCCTTCTTGTGCTCGACCAGCCGCTTGGCCTTGTCGATCACCATCTCGGCGACCTGCACATGGCGCGTCGGCGGTTCGTCGAAAGTGGACGCAACCACTTCGCCGCGCACCGTGCGCTGCATTTCGGTTACTTCTTCGGGACGCTCGTCGATCAGCAGCACGATCAGCAGGGCTTCGGGATTGTTGCGCGATATCGCCTGCGCGATATGCTGCATCATGATGGTCTTGCCCGCCTTGGGCGGCGCGACGATCAAACCGCGCTGACCTTTGCCGATCGGCGCAATCAGATCGATGATGCGGCCGGTGAGATCCTCGGAGCTGCCGTTGCCGGCCTCCAGCATCAGGCGCTTGTCCGGAAACAGCGGCGTCAGGTTCTCAAACAGAATCTTGTTGCGCGCGTTCTCCGGTTTTTCGAAATTGATGTCGTCCACCTTGAGAAGCGCGAAATAGCGTTCGCCTTCCTTGGGCGGGCGGATCTTGCCGGTGATGCTGTCGCCGGTGCGGAGATTGAAACGACGAATCTGGCTCGGCGACACATAGATATCGTCGGGACCGGCGAGATAGGACGAATCCGCCGAACGCAGAAAGCCGAAACCATCGGGCAGGATCTCCAGAACCCCGTCGCCGGAAATATCCTCGCCGCTTTTGGCGTGGCGCTTCAGGATGGTGAAAATAATGTCCTGCTTGCGCGAGCGGCCGAGATTTTCGAGGCCGGTCTCGGCGCCGATTTGCAGCAATTCATCGATGGGTTTTGCTTTCAGGTCAGTAAGATTCATGGAGTTGGTGTTGTCGGTGTGGCTGCGAAAGCCAGGGTGGCTGGGCGGGCTGGGATGGTTGGTACAAGCTGGTACAAGTCGGGCGCGAATCGCGCGGGGCGTAGTCAACCGGGAGGTAGTCAACCGGGAACAGGTAGCGTGATTCGAGCCGGCTTACAGATAGAGCGAAGATCGGTTATTCGCCGCAGTATACCCGGCCCCGCGCCATTAGCAAACTTCATTTGGGTCTATGCCGGGGCATACGCAAGGGCTGTTCAAACCGCGCCGGCCACAAATGCCGTCAATTGTGCCTTGGACAGGGCGCCCACCCGGGTATCGTTGAGATTGCCGTTTTTGAACAGCATCAACGTCGGGATGCCACGGACACTGTATTTGGCCGCGATTTCACGATTGGCATCGACATCGACCTTGCAGACCTTGATCCGCCCGGCAAAATCATCGGCGATCTCGTCGAGAATGGGGGCAATCATTTTGCATGGGCCGCACCAGCTGGCCCAGAAATCCACGAGTACCGGGAGGTCCGATTGCAGGACATCGACATCAAAACTGGCATCGCTCACATGGACGACTTTGGCGCTCATCAGGGGGCTCCGCAAAGGGCAGGGACTGGGTGATCGGCAGGTTCGAACCTTACAATAATGCGATCATAGCGCATCCGCTGTCAGAGGCAACGACTACGCGTGCAACGGCAATGACCGCGAACACCACCGAAAGCGCCAGCGTCACGGCTGCCACACCCTTGCTGGCGGCCATCGACTTGGGGTCGAACAGTTTTCACCTGCTGGTGGCGGCGGTCAACCACGGGGAAATGCGTCCCCTGGAAGTCCGGGGTGAAAAGGTGCAACTGGCCGCCGGCCTCCGCAAGGGCTTGCTGGATGGCGCCGCCATTGCGCGCGGGCTCGAAACCTTGGCGCGGTTTCGCCAGGTCCTCGACACTCTCACTCCGGATACCGTCCGTGTGGTCGGAACCAACACGCTGCGCGCGGCAAAGAATGCGCGCGCGTTCATCGGCCCGGCACAGGCCATCCTCGGTCATCCCATCGAAGTCGTGTCGGGGCGCGAGGAAGCTCGCCTGGTGTATCTGGGCGTGGCGCACAGTGAGGCGGATGACGATCACGCGCGGCTGGTGGTGGATATCGGCGGGGGCAGCACCGAGCTCATCATCGGCGAGCGCTTCGAGACCCGCGTGCTGGAAAGCCTGCATATGGGATGCGTAGGCTATCAGCAGCGATTTTTCCCCACGGGCGCCATTACGGCAGCGCGGTTTGATGGCGCGTATCGGGCCGCCTACCTGGAGGTTCTTGCCGTCCGCGAAGATTTTCGCGCGCGCGGCTGGGGTGACTGCGTCGGTTCTTCAGGGACCCATATCGCCATCGCGGAAGTCCTGCGTGCCCAGGGCTGGAGCCGGGGAGAGATAACGCGCGGCGGGCTTCAGCAATTGCGCCGCGCCCTGATCAACTGCGGCCATGTCGATGCACTGGGCGCCATCGCCGGCCTCAAGCCCGCGCGTTACAGCGTCTTCGCGGCTGGCGTCGCCATCGCCTGCGCGGTGTTCGAAGCCCTCGACATTGCCACGATGCACGCCTCGTCCGGCGCGCTGCGCGAGGGCGTTATCTACGACCTGATCGGGCGCCTGCAACACGAGGATGTGCGCGAGCGCACCGTCAATGCGCTGTTCAACCGGAGCGGGCTGCCCGAACTGCACGCGCGCCGTGTGCAGGAGGTGGCCGACGACCTGTTCAACCGGCTCCGCAATGACTGGAAGCTACGGCCCGAGCACCGCGAACTGTTGCGCTGGGCCGCGCAACTGCATGAAATCGGTCTGACCATTTCCCATTCGCAATTCCACAAACACGGTCAATACATCATTCAGAACGCCGATCTGCCGGGCTTTTCCCGCGATCAGCAAACCGTGCTCGCAACCCTGGTGCGGGGGCATCGCCGCAAGTTTCCCGGCAATCTGCTGGCGTCTTTCAGCAGCGCTGATCGCCTCACGCTGACGCGCTTGTGTCTGCTGCTGCGTCTTGCCGTGGCGTTCAAGTATGTAGCGCCGCTGGATGGCCTGCCAAACCTCGACATCCATGCCACGGAACGCGGCTATCGGCTGGATTTCCCGGCCGGCTGGCTGCAGGAGCATCCACTGACCCAGGCCGAGCTTTGCGAGGAACAGGCCTATCTCGCGCAGGCCGGATTCAACATCGAAGTAGCATAACGTCGGCCGTAGCCGCTGACCGGCGCGTGATCAAAGGCTAATCCGCCATGCGTGCCAGCAAACTCGATTGTGCGCGGTATTCAGCGTCCGGGAGTTGCGGCTGCCGGAGCACATAGGCGCCGTCGCTGTGCAGCTCCCAGCTCTGACAATTATCCGCCAGCAAGGTCTCCAGCTCCCCGATCACGCGCTGAGCCAGGGCCGGATCAAGCAGTGGAAAGGCGATTTCGAGGCGGTTGCGCAGGTTGCGCTCCATGAGGTCGGCGCTCGCGCAGTAAACCGCGGGCTTGCCGTTGCGGAAGTAATACACGCGCGAATGTTCGAGAAACCGGCCAATGACCGAAATCACGCGGATGTTTTCCGATATCCCCGGCAAGCCCGGGCGCAGACAGCACATCCCGCGAATGATCAGATCAACCTTTACCCCCGCTGCGCTTGCCCGGTAGAGCGCCTGGATCAGGCTCGCGTCCGTGAGTCCGTTGGCCTTGAAGACGATGCGCGCCTCCACACCGTCGCGCGCCGCCTGGATTTCCTGGTCGATCAACGCCAGCAGTTTGGTTTGCAGCGTAAAGGGGGCTGTAAACAGCTTTTTGACATGCTCGGTGCGCCCCATGCCGGTCAATTGCTGGAAAAACGTGTGCAGGTCGCTGCCGAGATCGGCGTTTGCGCTGAGCAGGCTGTAGTCGGTGTAGAGCCGGGCGTTGCCGGCGTGGTAGTTGCCGGTGCCCAGATGGACGTAACGCTTCAGTTCTCGCCCCTCGCGCCGCACGATGAGCATCGCCTTGGCGTGCGTCTTGTAACCCACGACACCATAGGTCACCACCGCGCCGGCTTCCTGCAACTGGCTCGCGAGCTGGAGATTTTCGGCCTCGTCGAACCGCGCGCGCAGTTCAATGACCACGGTGACCTCCTTGCCGGCTCGCGCGGCTTCCGCGAGCAAATCGACGATCTCCGAGCGCGGACCACTGCGGTACAGCGTCATCTTGATCGCCAGTACCAGCGGATCGCGCCCGGCCTGGCGCAACAGATCGATCACCGGGGTAAAGGACTGGTACGGGTGATGCAGCAACATGTCGCCGTCTGCCAGCACCTGGAAATAATTGGGATCCTCGCGCAGCGGCGCGGGCAGACTGGGAGTAAACGGCGGAAACACCAGATCGGGCCGATCGACCATGCCGCGCAGCTGCATCATGCGGCCCAGGTTCACCGGACCGTCGACATGGTAGAGATCGGCGTGCTCGAGATTGAATTGATCGAGCAGAAACTCGACCAGTTCCTGCGGGCACTCGGCTGCCACTTCCAGTCGCACCGCGCTGCCGAAGCGGCGCGTGTGCAGCTCGCCCCGCAACGCGCGGGCAATGTCTTCGACTTCCGCCGCGTTCAGATCCAGATCGGCATCGCGGGTGATCCGGAATTGATAACAACCCGTCGCGCGCATACCCGGAAACAGAAAATCGACGTGCGAATGAATCACCGACGACAGAAACACGAAATTGTCTCCGCCCTGACACAGCTGGTCCGGAACGCGGATGATACGCGGCAGCGAGCGCGGCGCCGGCACGATGGCGAGGCCGCTCTCGCGGCCAAAGGCATCGCGGCCTTCCAGGCTGACAATGAAGTTGAGGCTTTTGTTGACCAGGCGCGGGAACGGGTGCGCCGGATCCAGACCAATGGGACTGATGACCGGTAACACCTGCTCGCGCAGATACTCCTGCGCCCAGCGATCGATTTCCGGAGTCCAGGTATCCCGCGCCAGAAACCGGATGCCTTCGCGTTCCAGCGCCGGCAGCAGGGTTTCATTCAGAATCCGGTACTGGCGCTGAATGGCGCCATGACAGATGGTGCAGAGTTCCTTCAGCACCTCCTGGGGCTGGAGCCCGTCGGTCGCGACAACTTCGCGCGCAAAGCTGATCTGGCGCTTGAGCCAGGCGACCCGTATTTCATAGAACTCGTCGAGGTTGGAGCTGAAAATGAGCAGAAACTGCAATCGCTCCAGCAGCGGGTAGGACTCCGTCAGCGCCTGCTCCAGTACCCGCAGATTGAACTGCATCAGGCTGAGATGGCGGTTTATGTAATACGTTGAGTGCTGATAATCGGCCACGTCCTGGAGTCGCCGAGGCAGCTCATCGAGATCTGATTCGAGCCTTTGCAAGGACGGTTCGTTCATATCGGGATAGGACTCAGGGGCAAAGTCGCAGGTCATCATGTCAACAGTCTATGTCAAAACGATGTCAGTTCCGCGCCTGGGCTGCCGCAGCCGGGCGGTCAGATCGTCTCGGGCGCCCGGGCCTCGCGCACGGCGTGGAGCTGTCGGTCCGCGAGGCCCGGGGGAATACCCAGCAGGCTGAGTGCCTGCGCCGCTATCAGCAGGCTGGCCTCAAGCATTTCCGGAACCACATGATCGGCACCGATGGAGATCAATTCCTCGACACCGCCGTGTTCACTGCAACGCACGATGATGGGTGTACCCACACCTTTGGCGCGAATGCCGGCAATGGTGACGCGTGCCAGATCCAGCGATCGAAAAGTCAGGATCGCCAGGCGAGCGGTGGCGATGTGACAACTGGACAGAATATCGAGCCGGGCGCAGTCTCCGTAAACGACATTGCGCCCGGCGCTCCGCGCCGCGCCAACTCGTTCGATATTCCAGTCGATGCCGACATAAGGAATATCATTTGCCTCCAGAAGCTGTGCCAGGGTTTCCCCTACCCGCCCGAAGCCCCCGATCACCACATGGCTGCCCCGGTGCAGGGTTACCGGTGCGGCCTTGGGTGACGAATTGCCGCTACCGTCCAACCAGCGCGCCAGCCAGCGCGCGACAAGGCCATTGTTGCGAATCAATAGCGGGCTCAGCATCATGCTGAACACGATGATCAGGATGACGAACGAGCCTTGATCGGGCGGCACGATCCGGTTGAATTGTGCCAGAGTGATGAGCGCAAGGCCGAACTCACCGGCCTGGGCGAGGATCAGTCCAACCCGGATCGGGTCAGTGCCCTGCGCCGACCCGAGCACCCTGGCGACCGCAGCGACTACCAGCGCCTTGACGGCGATAAGCACCGCCGTGAAGAGCAGCAAGCGAGCCCAGTGACTCGGGAGCAATGACAGCTCGACATTCATGCCAACGGCGACAAAAAAAAGCCCCAGGAGAATGTCCCGGAAGGGGCGGATATCCGCGATGATCTGATGTTTGAAAGGCGTTTCACTCAGCATCATGCCAATCACGAAACTGCCAAGCGCCATCGACAGACCAAAGCCGTGGGTAAGCCAGGCGGCGAGCAGGGCGATCACCAAGGTACCCAGGACAAACACTTCATTCGCGTCGGCCTGTGCGACCTCGGCATAGATTCTCGGCAACAGCCATTTACCCGCCGCCATCAGCAGGAGGAAAAGTGCAAACCCCTTGAACAGTGACCAGCTCAGCAACACCGCCAGCGAACTCTGACTTGAATCACCCAGCACCGGGATCAGCACCAGAAAAACCACAGCGGCCAGATCCTGGAACAGCAGTACACCGAGCCCGGTCTGGGCGTAGCGGGTGTGAAACTGCTGCAATTCGTTCAGTTCACGCGTGACCAACGCGGTGGACGAAAAGGCCAGCGCGCCGGCGAGGATTACCGCCGCGGCGAGGCTCGACCCCCACAGGTAAATTGCCCCGCCGAAAATCAGCGCGCAGGCCGCGACCTGCACGGAACCCACTCCGAACACAGCAAAACGTAGTGCCCACATCCTCTCCAGCGAAAATTCAAGCCCGATGGAAAACAGCAGGAAAGCCACTCCGAACTCGGCAACCAGTGCGAAATCTTCGGGGGCGCTTATCCACCCCAGGAAATGCGGCCCGACCAGGGCGCCGGCGGCAATATAGGCGACCACCGTGGGCAGTCGCAGACGGCGGAAGACCAGTGTGGTGAGCAGGGAAGCGCCCAACACGAGGAGCAGTTGCTGAAGAAAAGTCATGGCTCCCCGGCGCGGTAGCGGGCTCTGCGCGATCATAAACCAGGATGGCGCCGTGCCTGCGGCGTTCCTGGCGACGGCTGATTCAAAATGCCGCGAGCACGGTATCCAGAAATCGATGTCCCAACCGCGTGGCGGTTAACTGTTCACCGAGCGGCATCACCAGCCCCTTGGCATGCCAACTTTCTCCAATATTCAGCAATCGTCGCGAGCGGCAGACCGGCGCGTTCGCCGAAATGACTTGCCGGAACCCCGGCACTCAAACGCAACGCATTCATGAGGAACTCCAACGGCAGGTCGGCGACGTCCAGGATCTGCTCTTCAGCGCAGTGGTCGCCGCGGCGCGCGAGATAATCCCGAGGATGACGCACCTTGCGGCGGCGCCGGATGCAGCCTGCATCCGGATCGGTGAGCTTGCCGTGGGCGCCGGCACCGATCCCAATATAGTCGCCGAATTCCCAATAATTGACGTTGTGACGGCTGTGTCGCCCATCGCGCGCATGGGCTGACACCTCGTACTGCCGGTAACCGGCATGATCGAGCAACGCCGCGCCGGCGGTGTTGATGGCGTCGAGCACCGCCTCGTCGGGGAGCTGCGGCGGCTTGCGATAGAACAGGGTGTTGGGCTCGATGGTGAGCTGATACCAGGACAGATGTTCGGGGGCGAGCGCAATGGCCTGCTCCAGATCGGCGGCCGCCTGGGCCGGCGTCTGTCCGGGCAGACAGTGCATGAGATCGAGATTGATGTTCTCGAAGCCGGCCGCACGGGCCAGATCAAACGCGCGCAGCGCCTCGCCACCCGAGTGAATACGACCAAGCGCAGTGAGATGGGTATCGGAGAACGATTGCACGCCGATGGACAGCCGGTTGACGCCGGCGGCGCGGTAGCCGCGAAAGTTATCCGCATCGGCGGTGCCGGGATTCGCCTCCAGGGTTATCTCCGCATCCGGGGTGAAGCCGATGCGCCGGTCCGCCGCTGCCAACACCGCGGCGATGGCGGGCGCCGAAAACAGGCTGGGGGTGCCGCCGCCGATAAAAACACTGCCGAAACGGCGACCTTGTGCGCGATCCTGTTCGCAGTCCAGATCGGCAATCAGCGCCCGGACATACTCGGCTTCGGGCAGCACTCCCGCAGCCTGGTGCGAATTGAAATCGCAGTAGGGGCATTTGCGTACGCACCAGGGAATATGCACATAAAGCGCCAGCGGTGGCAGCTTCAACATTGGGCGGCAATCCGCGCACGCAGTTTCGGGAGCAGCGCTCGCAAAGCGCGGCCACGATGACTGAGAGCATTTTTCTCCGCCGCCGTCAGTTCCGCGGCGGTACGTCCTAGTTCGGGAATCAGGAACAAGGGATCGTAGCCAAACCCATGGGCGCCGTGCGGTCGTTCCAGGATACGGCCCTCCCACACGCCCTCACAAATCAGCGGCGCCGGGTCGGCGGCCGATTCCAGATAGACCAGGACGCAGCGAAACCGCGCGCCCCGTTGCGCGGCCGGCACGTCGCGGAGCAGCGCCAGGAGTTTCTGATTGTTGCGCGCGTCGTCGGCGCCTTCCCCGGCAAAGCGCGCCGAATGCACTCCTGGTGCGCCCTGCAACCAGTCGACTTCCAGGCCGGAATCATCGGCGAGCGCGGCGCGGCCGCTTTCCCGTGCCGCGTGCCGCGCCTTGAGCAGGGCGTTGTCGACGAAGGTGCTGCCGGTCTCCGCGACCGCGCTCACCCCGAGTTCACCTTGGGATATCAGGTCGAGGCCCAGTTCGGCCAGCAGGCCGCGCAACTCGCGGAGCTTGCCGGCATTGTTGCTGGCCAGGATGACCTCGGTGTTCATGGCCTAGTGATCACGATAAAACGTGCGCTGAAACGACAGCGTGTAGGAGGGCATATCCGGATTCGCCTTCACCGTGATGTTGAACGTCAGCGAATCCTCGTTTTCAAAGTTGAACGGCGCGAGGTAGTAAACCGCATCGCCCTCGCGAACCTCGAGAAACTTCAACTCCTGGCTCTGGGCGAAAATATTGGCCACCTGTCCTTTTACTACGGCAGGTCTGCCACCGATCGTCCCGGCGGGCATGACGGCGATATTGACCAGACCGCGATCACGTCCCCGCACGATGTCATAGGCAGCGGCGACCTCGGGACTCACGAAGCTGCTGTTGAAGGCGCTGTAATAAACGCGGTAATCGCCGAACTCGCGGAATGGCCGGTCGTCCGCCGACAGACTGCCCGCGAAAATCAGCAGGGGAACCATCAACAGGCGGGACAGCGGAGACAATGGCATTATTTTCATGGGTCGCGTCCTCAGGCAGTCATCGGAGACGGGTTATTTCGCCAAATGGTAGATCGCGGTGGCACTGAACAGATTGGACCATACTCCTTTGAGCAGTCGATCGGGGAATTGTTCGGCCACGAATTCGCGGTGCAATACCCGGATCGACCGTTCCCGGCACAGAGCCTCGAAATCCTGCACCGTGCAAAAGTGAATATTGGGTGTGTCATACCACTGGTAGGGCAACTGCCGGGTGACCGGCATGCGACCCCAGGCCGCGAGGAACAGGCGGGTGCGGATATTGCCGAAATTGGGGAAAGTGACAATGCACTCCTGACCCACGCGCAACATCTCGGCAATGGCATGATCCGGACGGCGCAACACCTGCATGGAATTGGCCATCAGCACGGTGTCGAAACTCTTGTCCGGGAAATCGGTCAGCCCCTGATCGACATCGGCTTCGATCACATTGACGCCGCGGGCGACGCAGTGGGTGATTTTCTCCGGGTCGATTTCGATGCCGTAGCCTTCCACACCCCGGCTGTCCATCAGCACCCGCAGCAGCTCGCCATCGCCGCAGCCGAGGTCCAACACCCGGCTGCCGGGCGCAATCCAGCGTCGAACAATATCCAGATCGACGCGCAGCATCAGCAGGTCTCCGCAACCCGGTTCATGTAGGTCCGCAACAGTTTTTCATAGCGGGCATTGGGCAGCAGGAAGGCGTCGTGCCCCATGTCGGAGTCGATGCACGCATAGGCCACGTCGCGATTGGCGGCGACGAGAGCCTGGACGATTTCTTCCGAACGCTGCGGCGCAAAGCGCCAGTCGCTGGTGAAGGAAACCACCAGAAACCGTGCGCGCGCGGTCCGGAACGCCGCCGCCGGATCGTCGCCGTATTCCCGCGCCAGATCAAAATAGTCGAGCATCTTGGTGATCAGGAGGTAGGTGTTGGCGTCGAAACTCTCGGCAAACTTGTCGCCCTGATAATGCAGGTAACTTTCCACCTTGAATTCGACCGGCACCTCCAGACCACGTGCAAAGGAACCGGAACGCAGTTCGCGGCCGAAGCGCTGTCCCATCAGGGCATGGGACAGGTAAGTGACATGGCCCACCATCCGCGCGAGCGCGAGGCCGTTGCGCGGTACGACACCGTGTTCGGCAAAGTCCCCATCGCGGAAATCCGGGTCGGAGCGGATCGCGCGCCGGGCGATTTCGTTGAAGGCGATATTCTGCGCCGTCAGCTTAAGGGCCGAGGCAATCACGACGCAGTGGCGAACACGCGCGGGATATTCGAGCGCCCAGCGCATCGCATTCATGCCGCCCAGGCTGCCGCCGATCACCGCCGCCCACTGCTCGATGCCCAGGCGGTCGGCGAGCCGGGCCTGACTCAGCACCCAGTCGCGCACCCGCAGCGGCGGAAAATGCTTGCCCCAACGCATGCCGGTTTCGGGATTGATCGCGCGCGGACCAGTGCTGCCATGACAACCGCCGAGATTGTTCAGGCAGACCACGTAGAAATATCGCGTATCGATCGGTTTGCCGGGGCCGATGTAATCGTCCCACCACCCGGGTTTGGCGTCGTCCACACTGTGGAACCCGGCCGCGTGATGGTTGCCGCTCAAGGCGTGGCAGATCAATACGGCGTTGCTGCGCGCCGCGTTGAGCTCGCCGTAGGTTTCGACCACGAGCTCATAGGAGGCCAGCCGCCGGCCACAGCTCAGTTCGAGCGGCTCGGTAAAGTGATGGACCTCTGGCACAGCCAGACCAACGGAGTCAGGGGGAAAGCTGTCCGGCATGGGGTACGACTCTCGGAACCCGGGAAGTCTAAAGACGGGGTCGGATACAGGCAAGCGCGGCCCGGGCGATTAGGTCCGCGTCAGGGCGGGGAACCCGCCACCAGCGCCTCCGCCGGCAACCGGGTCGGCGCAGCGATGGCGAACACCTTGTCGTGACTGCGCGCGCCACGCACCAGTGTCACCCGCGATTTGGGCACGCCGAAGGCCGCGGCCAGAAATGCGATCGCGCGGGCATTCGCCTTGCCGTCCACCGGCGGCGCCGCCAGCCCCAGCTTGAGGCGGTCGCCGTAAGCGCCGAGGAAGGCATCGCGCCTCGCGCCAGGCTGCACCCGGCAGCGCAGAACCAGGGTGTCATCGCGCCACTGGCCGAAGGGCCCGGCGGTCGTCACCGGTCAAAATCCCGGCACCAGACCCGCGATCATGCCACTGCCCGCAGCCAGATTGCGGAGCAGCAGGCGCAGGGCACCCAACGCGAACAGCACCAGCATGGGCGACAGATCCAGGCAACCCAGCGACGGAATGACGCGGCGTGCCGGGCCGAGTACGGGCTCCAGCAACTGCATCAGCAACAGGGCGGCAGGGTGATGGGTCTGGGGCGCCACCCAGCTCAGCACGACCATCGCGAAAATGCCGTAGAAATACAGATTGACCAGCAGCGACACGAGCCCCAGCACACCCCACCACAGCGGCAGAATGATGCCGGGCAAGCCGGCGCCTACGACCAGCAGCGTGAAAATGATGGCAAGCCATTCCATCGCCAGGGCGAGCGCCAGACTGGCCAGGTTGATACGACCCACCGCGGGCAACAGGCGCGTCAGGCCATCCACCGGGATCCGGCTGGCCCGGTACACGAATTGCGAGATCGGGTTGTAAAAACTGGCACGCGCCAGTTGCAGCAGAAACCGTAACAGAAACAACGTGGCCAGCAACGCGCCGGCGGACTGAATGGTGTAGACCAGCAACCCCGTCACGGTATTCATGACCGCGAGGACTCAGGGAGCAGGGCGACACCCATCTCCCGTCCGCGCGCATCGGCGGCGGCGAGCGCGCGCGCGAAGAGCGCGGTCAGTCCACCGGCATCGAGCACCGCGAGCGCCGCCGCGGTGGTGCCGCCCGGCGAGGTGACGCGCCGGCGCAGTTCCGCCACGTCCACATCGCTGTCAAGCGCCATGCGCGCGGCCCCGAGTGCGGTCTGGAGCGTCAACTGACCTGCCACCGCGGGCGTCAGACCAAGCGCGATACCCGCCGCCACCATGGCTTCCATCACGAGAAAAAAATACGCGGGGCCGCTGCCGGATACCGCTGTGACCGCATCGATTTCGCGCTCGCTCGCCACCCAGACCGTGGTGCCCACGGCACCCAGAATCTCCTCAGCGATGCGGCGTTGGTCGGCGCTGACGCCAGCGCCGGCGTAGAGTCCAGTAGCACCTGCGCCCACCAGCGCCGGGGTGTTGGGCATGCAGCGCACGATGGCGACGTCCGCGCCCAAGCGTGCGGCAAGCGCCGCGACGGGCACTCCGGCGGCGATGGAAATCACCAGCGCGCCGCGCCCGAGCGCGGGAGCGAGCTCTTCAACGACAGCTGCCATCACCTGGGGTTTGACCGCCAGCACCACGACCTCGGCCGCCGCGACTGCGCCGCGGTTGTCATCCGTGGTGGCAACCCCGAATTGCGTCGCCAGGCGCGTGCGCGCCTCGGCGACGGGATCGCAGGCGGTGATGCAGGCCGCCGGATAGCCCTGCGCGATCAAGCCGCCGACAAGGCTGGCGGCCATGTTGCCGCCGCCGATGAATACCAGTTTGCTGTGCTCCACGCGATGAATTCCTAGCGGTGGGGTTGAAGGTCCGGGCGCGGACCGAAAATGGCGCGACCGATGCGAACGATGGTGGCGCCTTCGGCGATGGCGGCGTCGAGGTCCGCCGACATGCCCATGGACAGTGTATCCAAACCCGCGAACCGGGGCGACGTGGCGCGCAACCGCGCCAGCAGGGACGCCAATTCCCGGAACGGCTGGCGCTGATCGCCAACCGCGCGCGGGCGCGGAATGGCCATCAGACCCCGCAGCCGGAGAGCGGGCAGCGCCACCACTCCCAGCGCCAGGGCTTCAAGCTGGTCGGGATCGACGCCGGCCTTGGTAGATTCGCGGTCGATATTCACTTGCAGGCAAACATCCAGCGGCGCCATCCCGCTCGGGCGCTGGCGCGCGAGACGCTCGGCGATGGACAGCCGGTCCAGGCTGTGGAGCCAGTCGAAATGCTCCGCAATGGCGCGGGTCTTGTTGGACTGTACCGCGCCGATGAAATGCCAGCGCAGGCACTCATGGCTGAACGCGGCCATTTTTTGCAGCGCTTCCTGGACCTGATTTTCACCAAAGTCGCAAACACCGGCGGCAACGGCGGCGGCGATGGCTTCGACCGGCTGGCCCTTGCTCACGGCGAGCAACATGACGGTGTTGGCACTTCGGCCCGCTGCCTGCGCCGTCCGGTGGATTTCCGCGCGCACTGCGCTTATGTTTTCCGCTAGTTTGAACATATACTTGAAACGGCCAGCCGGGCGGTACGCTCGCGTCGGGGCTGCGATCTACCGGGAATCAACAGGACTGAACATGGACATTACCGAACTGCTCGCATTCAGCGTCAAGCAGGGAGCCTCGGATCTGCACCTGTCCGCCGGTTTGCCGCCCATGATCCGCATTGACGGCGACGTGCGCCGCATCAACCTGCCGCCCATGGAACACAAGCAGGTGCATGCGCTGATCTACGAAATTATGAACGACAAACAGCGGCGCGACTATGAAGAGTTCCTGGAAACGGATTTCTCCTTCGAAGTCCCCGGGGTGGCGCGCTTCCGGGTCAACGCGTTCAATCAGAATCGTGGCGCCGGCGGCGTGTTCCGCACCATCCCGTCCCGCGTACTGACGCTCGACGATCTGGGCTTCGGGCAGATTTTCCGCGATGTCTCCATGTTCCCTCGGGGGCTGGTCCTGGTGACCGGACCCACGGGTTCCGGCAAGAGCACCACGCTGGCGGCCATGGTCGACTTCGTCAACGAAAACCGCTATCAGCACATCCTCACTATCGAAGACCCCATCGAATTCGTGCACGAAAGCAAAAAGTGTCTGGTCAACCAGCGCGAGGTCCATAAAGACACCCACGGCTTCAGCGAAGCGTTGCGCTCGGCACTGCGGGAAGATCCCGACATCATCCTGGTGGGTGAAATGCGTGACCTGGAGACCATCCGCCTCGCGCTGACGGCGGCCGAAACCGGACACCTGGTCTTCGCCACGCTGCATACCACCTCGGCGGCCAAAACCATCGATCGGGTTGTCGACGTGTTTCCCGCCGGGGAGAAAGCCATGGTGCGCTCGATGTTGTCCGAGTCCCTGCAGGCCGTTATCTCGCAATCCCTGATGAAAAAAATCGGTGGCGGTCGCGTGGCCGCCAACGAAATCATGATCGGGACCCCAGCGATTCGCAATCTGATTCGCGAAGACAAAGTCGCCCAGATGTACTCGTCGATCCAGACCGGCGCCAGCCATGGCATGCAAACCATGGATCAATGCCTGCGTCGTCTCGTGCAACAGAGAATCGTAACCAAAGAGTCCGCACGCGAAAAAGCCAAAATTCCCGAGGATTTCACCTGATTCGTGGCGCCGGTTATCCGTGGCGTGGAGGGTTGGACAATGGACTTCGATAGTCTTCTGAAATTGATGCTCGAAAAAAAGGCATCGGATCTGTTTATCACGCGCGGGGTACCGCCGAGCCTGAAAATCAACGGCAAGATAATCCCGGTGGGAAAAATCGCGCTGTCAGGCCACCAGGCCCGCGAACTGGTAGAATCCGTGATGGACGACAAGCAGCGCGCGGAATTTCACGCCCACCACGAACTCAATTTTGCGATCGCCTCCGGACACGTCGAGAGCGCCCGCTTTCGGGTGAGCGCCTTTTATCAGCGCAACGATGTCGGCATGGTGTTGCGCCTGATCGAAACCCAGATTCCGACCGTCGACGAGTTGCTGCTGCCACCCGTCCTCGATGAACTGGTGATGACCAAGCGTGGCATCATTTTTCTGGTTGGCGCGACCGGCACCGGGAAGTCCACCTCGCTGGCAGCGATGGTCGGCCACCGCAACCGCAACAGCCGCGGGCATATCATCTCGATCGAGGATCCCATCGAATTCATCCACCAGCACGCGGGCTGCATCGTTACCCAGCGCGAGGTGGGTATCGACACTGAATCCTACGAGGTGGCTCTGAAAAATACCTTGCGGCAGGCGCCGGATGTGATCCTGATCGGCGAGATCCGCACCCGGGAAACCATGGAGCTCGCCATCACTTTCGCCGAAACCGGGCATTTGGTGCTGACCACCCTCCATGCCAACAACGCCAACCAGGCACTCGATCGCATTCAGCATTTTTTCCCGGCCGAACGCCACCCGCAATTGTGGATGGATTTGTCCCTCAATCTGCGCGCGATGATCGCGCAGCAGTTGGTCCCGACCGCCGACGGCAAGGGCCGGCGCGCCGCCATCGAAATTTTGATCAATACGCCCCTGGTATCCGACCTGATTCGCAAGGGCGAGGTCCACAAGCTGAAGGAGCTCATGACCCGCTCCACCGAACTCGGCATGCAGACCTTCGACCAGGCGCTGTTCCGGCTGTATAACGATGGGGTCATCAATTACGAAGATGCGCTCGCGGCAGCGGATTCGAAAAACGACCTGCGCCTGATGATCAAACTACAGTCGGAGACCGATCCCAACTACCTCGCGCACGCCGCCGACGACTTTGTCCTCAAGGAAGAAGATCCGGAGCGTACGCGACTCTTCCAGCGCTAATAGCCCTGGGCAGGCGCACTCTACAGATCGTGGCCAGCGGTCGGCTCGGACAGCCAGGTGCGCAGAATCAACGCCGCCGCCAGCCCGTCCACCGGGTGGCGGCGGTAGTCGCGCCCGCTACCGCTGTCGCGTTTTGCCTCCGCCGTTGACAGGCGCTCATCCATCAGGGTTACCGGCTTGCCCGTCCGTGCGTGCAGGCGGCCGGCGAAGCGGCGCACACGGGTGCAAAAGTCGCTCTCCGTACCATCCATGTTGAGCGGCAACCCGACCAGCAGCCGCTGGGGCTGCCATTCCGCGACCAGCCGCGCCACCTGTTCCCACTGGGGCTGACCATCGCGCGCGCGCAGCACCGCGACCGGTTGCGCGGTACCGGAAAACGTCTGCCCATAGGCAACGCCGATCTGGCGGGTGCCGAAATCGAAACACAGCAGGGTAGTGTGCGCTTCAGGCGTGGCCGACACTGGCGCTCAATTTGGCGAGATCGACACCGATGCGGGCAGCCACGCTGCGGGTCCGGTGTTCGAGCGGTTCATCGAACAGCAGGGCCGGCTCACCGGGCACGGTGAGCCAGGCGTTGGCGCGCAGTTCCTGCTCCAGCTGGCCTGCGCCCCAGCCCGCGTAGCCCAGCGCGACCAAGCTTTGTTCGGGAGCTTCAGCACCAGTGGCCAGCGCCTCGATGATGTCGCGCGACGCGGTCAGCGCGACGCCGTCGGCGATATCCAGGGTGGATTGCCATTGGCGCTGCGTTTTGGGATGCAAGACAAACCCCCACTCGCTGCGCACCGGCCCGCCGGCCAGCAGCAGGCGATCCGCCAGCGCGCCGTTACAGGGCAAATGCAGTTGCAGGAACAGCTCCCGCAGCGTCACATCCAGCGAATGATCGACGCGCAAGCCCATGGCGCCGTCGGGCGTGTGCTTGCAGATATAGATCAGAGAACGGGCAAACGCCGGGTCTTGCAACCCGGGCATGGCGATCAGAAAGTGGTGGTCGAGGCAGACAAATCGTCCGCGGGTCGCAGGCTGTTCCATGCCCAGCAGTATTGGGTCGAGTTCCGCACAACACAAGCTCCGCCCGACTGCGGCGGCCGGCAGCCAGTCACTCCACACCGCTGGTCTGGAGGCGGTTGCCGGGCATGAACTGCCAAGTACGAATGATTTCCATGCGATCCCATTCGCGGAGCTCGGCCGGAAAGGGTTTGAACGGCGCAGCCAGGCGAATGGTGCGGATGGCAGCGAGATCAAGCACACGTTGACCCGAGCTCGCCAGAATTTCGACATCGTCCACGGTGCCGTCGGGGCGCAGGCGTACCGCCAGCCGCAAGTTGCCGAAGATGCGATCCCGGCGCGCCTCCTCGGGATAGTGCTCGTTGCCGACGGCCTCCACGACCGTTTCCCAATCGTCAAGGTAAGCCGCCGCCTGGTCGGCGCGGGTGCTGGCGGCGGTGATGCGCAATACATTGGGCAGATGGCTATAGGCGTTGCGCAGCCTGCCCAGCTTGGCGCGCAGGCTGGCGATTTCCTCGTTGGCCTGGGGCGGCGGCTGCGGCTCGGCGGCATCGGTTACGTCGGTATCTGGGGGAACCGGGGCTGCAGTGGTCGAGCTTGGTGCCAACGCGGTTATGGGGGCTGGGCCTGTCCCATCCTCTGGCGCCGGCGGGGCGGGCGATTCCACCACCGGCTGCGCCTCCTGCACCCGGGTTTCGGTGAAGTCCGCGACTTGCGCCTGACTCAATTCACTGGGGTCCGGTTGGTCCCCGCCGCCCAGCTGGTTGCTTTGCGCGAGGAAATCGGCCTTTCCCGGGGCTCGCTCCGCAGCGGTTACTGCCAGAGTGACCTCCAATGACGGGGCCTGCTGCGGCGGCCGATCGACGGTAAAACCCACGCCGAACAAGACGATCACATGGAGCGCAAGGGCCAGCAGCAGCGCGAAACCCAAGCGGTCCTGGTCGTGATTATTGAACGTCTGCAGAAACCGGGGCGCGCTCGGATTCAAGGCAGTCGCCGCTCGATGGCGGCCAGCAGACGGCCGCCGATATCGGTATCCTTTGCGTAGTCGATTTCACGCGCACAGGTCGGGCTGGTGACGTTGATCTCGGTCAGATAATCGCCGATGACATCGAGTCCCCCACGAACAACAGCCCGAGGTCGCGCAGCGTCGGCGCGACCTGCGCGACGATCCAGCGGTCCCGTTCCGACAGCGGTTGCACGATTCCGCTGCCGCCCGCCGCCAGGTTGCCGCGCACCTCGCCTACCGCCGGTACCCGCGCCAGGCAATAGGGCACGGCCTCGCCGTCCACCACCAGGATGCGCTTGTCGCCCTGCGTAATTTCCGGGATGTAGCGTTGCGCCATGATGGTGGTACGACCATGCTGGGTCAGGGTTTCGATGATGACGCTGAGATTGGGCTCGTCGGCGCGTGCCCGAAAAATCCCGACCCCCCCCATGCCATCCAGCGGTTTGTAAATCACGTCGCCGTGGCGGCCGTGGAAGGCACGCAGGCGCGCCGGATCCCGACTCACCAGCAGCGGCGGGGTACATTGCGGAAACCGGGTGGCGAAAATCTTTTCGTTGCAGTCGCGCAGACTACCCGGACGGTTGACCACCAGCACCCCCAGCCGCTCCACCGCCTCGAGCAGGTAGGTGCTGTAGACGTATTCGCTGTCGAAGGGCGGGTCCTTGCGCATCAGCACACAGTCGAGCGCATCGAGCGGCCGTTCTTCGGGCTCTCCCAAATCGAACCAGCTGGTAAGTGAGTCGCGCACCCACAGCGGCCTCTGCCGGGCAACAGGCACACAGTCTTCCAGCGCCAGATCCGCCTGCTCCAAGTACCATAGCGACCAGCCGCGCGCCTGCGCGGCCAGCAGCAAGGCCAGCGTCGTGTCTTTTTTCGGATTGATGGAGGCGATCGGGTCCATGATCACCCCAAGGTTGCGGGACATCGCGGTTAACTCCTGACAAGGCGGGCACAAAGTCGCGAAAGCGCGGTTCATTTGGCGATCAAGACCGCCAAATCTGGATAATAACCCGATGTTGTGTTACATAAGAAACTCGTTATGGCGCGTGGTTTGTGGTCCCGGTTCGGGCACTGCACTGCGTTGCGCGCGGGGGACCAGTGAGCTCGAACACCTTGAAAATCATGGTAATCGATGACAGCAACACCATCCGTAAAACGGCGGAAACGCTGCTGGTGCGCGCCGGTTGCGAAGTGATCACCGCAGTGGACGGATTCGACTCGCTGGCCAAGATCGCCGACGCCCCACCGGATCTCATCTTCGTCGACATCATGATGCCGCGCCTCGATGGTTACCAGACCTGTGCCCTGATCAAGAACAACCACCGCTTTCGCCATATCCCGGTCGTCATGCTGTCGAGCAAGGACGGTCTGTTCGACAAGGCCCGCGGACGCATCGTGGGCGCGGATGCCTACCTCACCAAACCGTTCAGCCGCCAGGAGTTGATGGACGTGGTTGACCGCATGACGGGCGGCGCCAACGCCAACGCAGCCGGACAACCGGAGGCCGATCCTTCCTAGCGCGACGGCCAGGAATACTTTGCGCGGACCGAAATATTGGTCGGCGCCGGATAAAGCTGGGGATGCCGAAACTGATGTCAAAGGTACTGATCATCGACGACTCGCCTGTGGACACGCTGGACCTGGCCGGAATCCTCGGCCGCAACGGCTACACCGTGATCTCCGCCGACGGTGCGGAGCTTGGTTTGCAGGTCGCGCGCGACCAGCAGCCGGACATCGTCCTGATGGACATCGTGATGCCGGGCCTGAACGGCTTTCAAGCCACGCGGTTGCTGACGCAGGGCGCGAGCACCCGGCACATCCCCGTTGTCATGGTTTCCAACAAGGATCAGCAGACAGATCGAGTCTGGGGGGCGCGGCAGGGCGCTCGCGGCTATGTCACCAAACCAGTGCGCGAGCGCGAATTGATCGGCCTGATCGAGAACCTGATTCCGTGATGCCCGCATGAACGCCGTGACGCCCCCCGATCCGTTTGTGCTGCTGCAGGAACTATCCCGAACCTTTGCCCGTGCCGCGAGCCAACTGCCCGCACAAACCGAATACGCGCCGGTAGCTACCTTGATCGCCTTCCAGCTCGCGGGCTGCGATGCGCTGGTCGACCTCGAACGCCTTTCGGAAATTCTCCCGGTGCGCGATCTGACCCGCCTGCCCCAGGTGCAGCCCTGGCTGCGCGGTATCGCCAATGTGCGCGGCAAGTTCCTGCCAGTGATCGACGGTGCGCAATTCCTGGGAGGGACCGCAACGGCTCCGTCCAAACATCAGCGCATACTGGTCATGGTCTCGGACGATTTTTTCGCGGGTGTTATCGTGGATCGGGTGGACGGGCTGCGGCATTTCGCCCATGACGCTTTCCGTGAACGGCAAGAACTCCAGGCGGGGCCGTTTCATCAGTATGTGGCAGGCGGACTGGTCGACGCCAATCGGCGTATCCTGCCGCTGTTCGACCCCGCGCTGCTGTTCCAGGATCCCGCGTTTCGCGACGCCTCGCTACCCAGATGAATTAACCGAAAAATCAGCGGTCGGAGCGCCTTTATCACAATGGAAACGAAACCAGCGAAAGGACGTGCGCTCACCGGACTGCCGGTGCTCGTCCTGGTGGTGGCGCTGATCGCACTGACGATCGCCCTTGGCTACATTTTTTATACGCTGTACCGGAATTCCGAGTACGACCGGGCCAGCGTGCAGATGGCTGCCGATGTCCGGGTGCTGGTCGAACAGCTGTCGCAAACCGCCACCACCGCGTCGCTCGGCGATGACGAAGCGCTTCAGGCCATGCTCCGCTTGCGCGCCCGCATGGATTCAATCTGGCTCGACGTCGAGCAAAATCTTGCGGACCAGCTGCCGGCAGCCCAGATTGCCGCGTTTGGCACGGAATGGAAGCGCATCCAGACCCAGGTCGAGACCATCGCCGCCCATAGCGCGGAAGGGGCCGGTTTTCGGCAGGCCGCCGCCGCCGCCCAGGAGGCGACGCCCAGACTGCGCGAGACCACCAGCGTGCTCGGCAAAACCCTGGTTGCCGCCCACGCTTCCACGGCGGAGGTGGACGCCGCCTACTCCCTCGCCGCCACTGTCGAACAGATGACGGCCGCCATTGCCGCGCTCTCGCAATCGGAGCGGAGCGTCGCCGAAGCACTGCAGGATCTGCGGGAACACAAAGAACATTTTGCGGCGGTGTTGTCGGGATTGCGTAGCGGCGACGCCACCCGGAACTTCGCACCGGCACGCGATCAGGCCGCGCGGCTGCAACTTGCCGTAGCGGCGGACAGCTTCCGGCCGCTGGTGGCGGCGCTAGAAGCCGTCGAGAAATACGCACCGGGTGTGATTGCCGGCCAGGCGGCGGCGGCAGCGATCACCAGCAGCCGTGGGGGGTTGGTCGCCCAGGGCGACGACCTGGCCAAGGGCATCCGCCGATTGGGCGGTGCCGACCGGGAAGTGCTGCCCGGCTTCAATATCACCGCCGTGGCGATTGCCGGTGTTGGACTGCTGGTGGCGGGGCTCGCGCTGCTCGCCTTCATTCTGGTCGCGGACACGCGCCGCAGACTGCGCGAAACCGCGGAAGCGAACCAGGCCAATCAGGACGCCATCCTGCGCTTGCTGGACGAAATCCAGGGTCTGGGGCACGGCGACCTTACCGCGGAAGCCACCGTAACCGAGGATTTCACTGGCGCGATCGCCGATGCGATCAACTATTCCATCCAACAGTTGCGCGAACTTGTGGCGCGCATCGTCGACACGGCTGCCGACGTGTCGGCCGCTTCCGATGACACGCGCGCCACCGCGCTACAACTGTCGCAAGCTGCCGAAAATCAGTCCCACGAGATCACCGACGCTTCGGCCGCCATCAACGAGATGGCGATCACCATCGACCAGGTGTCCGCCAATGCCACCGAATCCGCTGCGGTCGCCGAGCGCTCGGTATCCATCGCGGCCCGCGGCGCGGCGGTCGTGCGCAATACCATCACCGGCATGGACCGGATCCGCGACCAGATCCAGGAAACATCGAAACGGATCAAGCGCCTGGGCGAAGGCTCCCAGGAAATCGGCGATATCGTCTCACTGATCGGCGACATCGCCGATCAAACCAATATTCTGGCACTCAACGCCGCGATTCAGGCATCCATGGCCGGCGACGCCGGACGCGGTTTCGCCGTGGTCGCCGATGAAGTACAACGCCTGGCCGAACGCTCGGCCAGTGCCACCAAGCAGATCGCCGCGCTCGTCACAGCGATCCAGTCGGACACCACCGAGGCCGTGGCCTCCATGGAACAGACCACCGCCGAAGTGGTCGCGGGGGCCGCCCTCAGTCTGGACGCGGGGGTGGCATTGGGCGAAATTGAAACCGTCTCCACCAACCTGGCCGAGCTGATCCAGGATATCTCCACGGCGGCGCGCCACCAGTCCACCACCGCTGGCCACATCTCCAACACCATGAACGTGATTCAGGAGATCACGTCGCGCACCCTGGAGCAGGCCAATCAGACCGCCACCTCCATCGGCGAGCTCGCGGACATGGCCGTCGATCTGCGCGAATCGGTGTCCGGCTTCCGGCTGCCGGAAGTCCCGCAACGCCCACCGGTTGGCGCGCCACCGACGGCGGCTCCGGCACCACCGGACACCGCGCCGACCGAGCGCCCGGGCCGCTCTGCGGCGCGCGGCTCGCAGCCTCACATAACCTCCGTGCTTGCCGAAAGCAAAGCGGCCATGGACGAGATTGATCGCCTGCGCTCAGCCGTACCCGTGCACCGCACGGGGCCGCGCGACACCACCGTCCAGGCCGAGAAAAGAGCGGCGATGGATGAAATCGACCTCCAGCGGCTGCGCGCAACCTCGGCTCGTGAACACCCAACACCCGCACCGCGCGGCACCAGCGTCCCGGCCGAGTACGCGACGCTGGATGAGATCGACCTCGAGGAGCTGCACCTGCCCCCGTCGACTACGCCACAACCCGAGAGCGCGGCCCCGGCCGCAGCCGCCATCGATCTCGCCAGCGCCCTCCACTACGAGCTCGCAGAAATCAACCTCGACGAATTCGACCTCGATACGAACACCGATTATTCTCGCCGATGACCACCTCCGTGCGGGCCAGTCACCCCCCTGCCACCGGTGCCACCAATGCCACAGTGCGCGGCCACCGGATGCAGGCCGCGCCCGGCGCTGGCGGCGCCAGTCTCCGGCCGGAACCTCGCGCGCTGTCGGAGGGTCACTACCAGCTGTGGGCCGACCGCTTTGAACGGGAAACCGGCATTGTGGTGGACCAGCGCCGCGAGCCCTTTGTCCGCCGCCAGCTTGAGCAGCGACTGCTGGAATTGGGCCTGACCGATCCCGACGAGTATTTCGCGAGCATGCTGCAAACCGCGGCCGGCGAGGGCGAAAGACGTCTGCTGCTGGATCGCCTGCTGATCAAGGAAACCCGGTTTTTCCGCCACCGGGACTCCCACGATTTCGTCCGCCACATCGCGCAGCGCCACGCCACCGCGGGCGAGAGCAGTCTCAATGTGTGGAGCGTCGGCTGCTCCACGGGGCAAGAGGCTTATTCGCTCGCGCTGGATGCGATCGAGGGATTGGGCGCCGCTGGGCGCAGCGATGAGTTTGCCGTGATCGGGACCGACCTGAGCCGGTCCGCGCTGCGGGAAGCCCGCGCGGGCACCTACCCGGCCCACGCCTTGCTCGACCTTCCCAAGGAGTATGCGACGCGTTTTCTGGAGCCGGTCGGTGCCGGACGCTTCCGGTTTCGCATTGAAGTGCGCAGTCGGCTGGCTTTCGTGGTGGACAACCTGCTGCTGCGACAGCGGGGATTTTTCCCCGAGGGGGTGGACATCATCTTCTGCCAGAATCTGTTGATTTACTTCCGCCGCTGGCGTCGCCACGACACCCTGAACTTTCTCGCCCAGCGCCTCAATCCGGGCGGTCATCTGATTCTGGGCCCGGGTGAATCCCACGACTGGTGCCCGGCCGGCCTGGCCCGCGTGGAACACCCTGGCGTGGCGGCGTACCGCCGCCCCGTCGACGGCGAGGCGCTTCGTGGGCGCTGATTCCGGCCCCTGGGGCCTGCAGTGGCTGACCGACGAAGTCGGGACCACGCTGGAGGCCGCCGGCGATGCGCTGGAGATGTACCTGCGCGACCCCAGCGACCGGCAACAACTCCAGTTCTGCCGGGCGTATCTGCACCAGGTGGCGGGATCGCTGGAAATGACCGATTGCCGTGGCGGTGCGCAACTGCTCGCGGAAATGGAAGCCTTGGTGGACGCACTGCTCAGCGACGCAGTGGGCGACCGGACGGTGGCGGGCAACGCGCTGGCCGCCGCCGCCGCCGCCGTGCCGGGCTATCTCAGTCTCACTATTGCGGCGCGCAGCGACCAGCCTGCGGTGCTGCTGTCCCAGCTCAACGATTTACATGCGCTGCTGGGGCAACCGCTGGCGACCGAGACCGACGTGTTCAATCCGGACCTTGGGCCCTTCGACCGCTGTGGCCAATCCCCACCTGCCGCCATCGACCGGGTGGAGCTCGCGGCGCTGTGCCGGAAACTGCGCCAGATTTACCAACTCGGTTTGCTGAGCCTGCTGAAGAGAGAGCAACTGGCCGATCGCCAGCTCAACCTCATGTGCAAAGTGGCCGAGCGCATGCAGGAACTTTTTGCCGGTCACCAGCGCGAGTTGCTGTGGCGCGCGGGACACGCCGTCCTTGCCGGCTTGCGCGCCGTGGCGCCGCCAGGCCCGGCACTGCACCAACTGTTGCGGGAGCTCGACCGCGACCTGCGCGCCTGTTGCGATCCGGCGGCATTCGCTACCCACGCACCGCCGGTAGCGCGCAGCCTGATGAAAAATCTGCTCTATTATGTGTCCATTGCCGGCGACGCACGGCCCGGAGTGCCCGGACTGCGCACGCTGTTTCGTCTCGACCAGACCCAGCCGCAATTGCTGCCGGAGCACGCCGGGCACACCGCACCGCAGCACCCGATCACGATGCTTGGCGACGAACTTGCCGTCGAACTGCGAACCCTTCAGGAACTGAGCGAACAACAAGTCGATGCCGGCATCACGCTTGAACAGGCCGCCGCGACCCTGTCACCGCCGCTGCTGCGCGTACGCGACACCCTGGTAGCCGCCGCCCATCCAGCGGCGGCGGCAGCGGCGGCAGCGTACCACCTGCTGGCCGAGCAACCGATCCAGATCTCCTGGCCGCAATGGGCGGACCAGATCAGCGCTCTGGAAGCTCTGGTGTGCGATCAAGCCACCCCGGCCCTGGGAGCCAGCAAGGACCCGGGCCTCCGCCGCATCGCCTGGGTCGATGGCGCGGCCGCCGCCGTGGTCGCCACCGTGCGCGGGCTGTTCGACGAAATCCAGGACGCCGTGGTGAGCTACATTTCAGCGCGCAACGACCCCCTGCACCTGGAAGGGTTGCCCGGGCGCGCCGCGCAGATTGCCCATGCGCTGACGTTCATTGAGCAGGATCGCCTGGCGTTGGTGGTGGCCGCCTGCGGCGATCACGTCGCACGGCAATTGATGTGTCCCGACGCAACGGCCTCGTGGTCAGAACTTGATGCCCTCGCGGACACCCTCATCGCGTGCGAGTACTACCTGGAATCTCTCGCTCAGGCCGATACCGTGGCCAGCGAGCGCTGCCTGCGGCAGGCCGAGAGCAAGGCCGTCGAACTGGCGGTCTTCGCCGTTGCATCCCCGCGGGTTGCCGTCGCGAGCGGCGCGCCAGCGGACGTTATGCCACTGCCCGCGGCGCCGGCTGGGCCGCCCCGGGCAATTGGCCTGATCCCCACTGCGCTCCCGACGGCCCTCGGCAACCCGGCGTCGGACGTCGGCGCCGACCCGGAGATTGGCGAGATTTTCGTCGCCGAGGCTCGCGAGGTACTGGAGTCCCTGCGCGAGCTCGAAACGCGGTCGCCAGGAACCCGCGCGGAGGTGCTGGTCGATCTCCGGCGCGGCTTCCACACCCTCAAAGGCAGCGGCCGCATGGTTGGCGCGACGGCAATCGCTGCATTGGCTTGGGCAGTGGAGAACCTGCTGAACCGGATCCGCGACGGCGACGTGCCCTGGTCGGCTGCCGTGGCCGAGATAGTCAGCGATGCCATTGTCGAGCTGTCGGAGCTGGTTGAAGCCTTTGCCGCGGGCTCGACGCGCGAGCTCGACGCCACGGGAATCCGGCTGTGCCGGGCCGCGGAAAACCTCGCTTGCGGCCGTGAAGGCGCAATCCCGACGGAGATCGTGCCGGGGCGCACTATCCAGCGGCTGTCTCCAGCCTTTAGCGAGGAAGCAAAGGCGCAGTTGGAGACAGTGGCAGCCTATGTGGCAATGCAGCGCAGCACACCCGCCAGCCCGCCTTCCGCCGCGGTTTCGCGGGCATTGCACATGCTGGTCGGCTGCTGCGAACGTACCGGCGACCCGCTGCTGCCCCGTGTCCTGCGGGCGCTGGAGGCATTGGTCAACCTGTGCAGCGAACGCGGCCAGCCGCCGGATGCGGCGAGCCTCGATTTATTCGATCAGGCACTGGCCGCCGGTCGTGCCCTGCTGACCGGGGATGGGTCGGTCCCCGTTGATCTGGCGCGTCTCGGCGATCAGCTCGAAAGTGTGCGTGCCGATCTGACCCGCCCGGCAGTCCATGAAGGCCGGGAGCACCTGCACCAGCTGATGGCACAAGGGCTGGTGCAGCTGTTGGCACTCCCGGAACGGTTGGCGGGCGCCGACGCTGACCGCGAGGAATCGCATTCCTGGTTGTCCGGACTAGCGGCCGAACTGGAAGAACTGGCACAGGGTGCCAACGCCGCTGACCTGCCCGCCCTGGCGGAGCTGGGGGCGCTGCTGGCGGCCGCCAGCCGGCGGCACTCGGGAGTGCCGCTGGTGGCGGACACGATCACGACGCTGCGCACCGGTGCGGATCTGCTGCTCGGCATGCTCGATGCGGTGGCCAGCGGTCAGCCCCTCGCCGCGCTGACCGCCGCCCAGCGCGACGCACTCACGACACTCGGCGCCGCGAGCGCCGTCGGCGAATTCGCCCGCGCGGCAGAGCCCGAATTTAGCGCCACCGGAATTGTCTCCACCGAGCTCGGCACCACCGGATTCGACGCCGCCGAACCCGGTGCGCCCGCGCTGGTTAACGGACTGGCGACCGCTGCCGAAGCGACCGCTGTACCGGCCAGCACCGACTGGACCGAGCACAGTGCGCCAGATGATCGCGATCGCGTGGATGCCGAATTGGTCGGCGTGTTTCTGGAAGAAGCCGCCGACCTCGGCGAGCAGTTGGAACACGCGCTGAACCAGTGGCGGGCCGGCGCCGATCCGCTGCAGAGCGCCAACTCCCTCAAGCGCGCGCTCCATACCCTCAAGGGCGGCGCCCGCATGGCAGGATGCCGAACCCTGGGCACCCTGTGTCACGATTTTGAAACCCTGGTGCTGCGCGCCGAAGCGGCGGCGGAAGCCGGCAGTGACGATTTTTTCGCGGCGAGCCTCGTCCACTACGACAAGATCGAGACCGAACTGGAGCATATCCATACCCTGCTGCGCGCACCCGAAGCCCCGCTCCGGGCCGCCGCCTCAGCGCCCGTTCCCACCGAGCCGGTCGTTCAGCCGCCAACGTCCCCCTACTACCGCCGATCACGCCGCGCCACGCGGAGCCGCCGCGCACGCGCGTTGGCGATGCTCCGCGCGTACCGGCACCCTGGCGCGCATCCGCCACAGGCGCAAAGAACCGGCCCGGCGAAGAAGTCGGCGGCGCCTTTGCCGAACCACGAGAGATGGTGAAGATCGCCGCACCGATTCTCGACAATCTGGTCAATCTGGTTGGCGAAACCAGTATCAGCCGCAGCCGCATCGAGCAACAACTCCATCAGTTTCAGGCGCTCCTGGAAGAGATGGAAACCACCGTGGCGCGTTTTCATGATCAGGTACGGCGCCTGAGCGTGGAAACCGAAGTCCAAACCCTGCTGCGCCGCGAAGAACTGGATATCGGCGGCGGCGAAGACGACTTCGATCCGCTGGAGATGGACCGTTATTCACAATTGCAGCAGCTCGCCCGCGGCCTCGAAGAATCGGCGTCCGACCTGCAGGACCTCAAGGACACCCTGCTCGACAAGGCGCAGGACACCGAGACCCTGCTGGTCCAGCAGGCGCGGGTCAATCGGGATCTGCACGAAAACCTGACCCTCACCCGCATGGTGCCGTTTTCGCGTGTGGTACCGCGGCTGCGGCGCATCGTCCGGCAGACCGCGAGCGAACTCGACAAATCCATCGAGCTGCGACTGGACAATGTCGAGGGCGAGATGGATCGCGCCGTCCTGGAGCGCATCGTGCCCTCGCTGGAACACCTGATCCGCAACGCCATCGACCATGGCATCGAGTCGTCCGAGCGCCGCCGCCTGGCCGGCAAGCCGGAGGCCGGCGTCGTGGCCATTACCTTCGCGCGCGAGGCGGGCGACATTGTGATCCGCCTTTCCGACGATGGCCGCGGACTGGACGTGGCGGCGATCCGCGCCAAGGCCGCGAGCCTTGATTTGCTGCCCCCCGGCATCGAGCTGGGCGATCAGGACATCATGCAGCTCATTTTCCGGCCGGGATTTTCCACCTCGCAGGCAGTCAGCCAGATCTCCGGCCGTGGGCTCGGCATGGACGTGGTGGACAACGAAGTCCGGCAGCTCGGCGGCGCGGTAAGCCTGACATCGCGGCGCGACTACGGCACCGAATTTACACTGCGGCTGCCGTTCACTGCGTCAGTCAATCGGGCACTGCTGATGAAAGCCGGCGGCGCGCTGTACGGCGTACTGCTCAACAGCGTCGCCGGCGTGGTCAAGCTCAATGACGTCGAACTGGCTTCACTCTATGCCGATCCGGAACAGCGTCTGCACTTCGACGGCGACTTCTACAAAATATGCCCGTTGGTGAGATTGCTCGACGGCGCCCCGTCCACGCTGCCCGCGGCGGCCGGCAAGCTGTCGGTGCTGCTGGTCAAGGGCACGCCCGACAACGTCGCCGTTCAGGTCGACGCCCTGGAGCCGAGCCAGGAAATCGTGGTGAAATCGCTGGGCCCCCAGTTTGCCAAGGTGCGCGGGCTGGCCGGCGCCACGCTGCTGGGCGACGGCCGCGTGGTACCCATTGTCGACCTGGTTGCGCTCATCGCCGATCGCGGCGGCTCCTGGCGCCGCCTGTCGCAACCAGCTCTGCTGCCCGTGCCAGTCCGTCGGGAAGCGCCGTGGCGACGCCCGCGGTGGCCACCACCATCGTCGTCGTGGACGATTCGGTCACCGTCCGCAAGGCCACCAGCCGGCTGCTGGAACGTCACGGGTATCGCGTGCTCACTGCCCGCGATGGCCTGGAAGCCATGCAGTTGCTGCAGGAAGTCAGACCCGACCTGATGCTGCTCGACATCGAGATGCCGCGCATGGACGGCTTCGAAGTTGCCCGCCAGGTGCGCGCGTCCGAGCCGCTGCGCACGCTGCCCATCGCCATGATCACGTCGCGCACCGGCGACAAGCACCGCGAAAAGGCGCTGGCGCTGGGTGTGAACCGCTACCTCGGCAAGCCCTATCAGGAAGAAGTGCTGCTCGCGGCGGTTCAAGAATTGCTGGCCAAGCCCTGAGCCGCGCGCGGTGAAGGTGGGCGTGGTAGGAGCGGACGCCGCGACGCGCGCCGTACTGAGTCGGGCATTGGTGGAATTGGGGCATGTCGTGCTGCTCGATACCGCGCTAGAACCGGCGGCGGTGGCGGAGAGCGATCGCCTCGACCTGCTGGTGTGGGTGGAAACCGGCATCAAAGTGGATCGCCGCCAGCGCAGCAACTGTTTCGAACTCGAACTGGAGCCGGCCTTTACCGACGGCGCGAAAGCCGATTACGCGGTGTGGAAGCAGGATCTCCGGCAGCGTATCGAAAGTGCCCGCCGGGTCGTCGGGGACTCGGGACACCAGGCTGCCCGCGCCGAGCAGGTTTGGCTGCTCGCCGCCTCCACGGGTGGCCCAGAGGCGGTGGACCGCTTCCTGGCCGCCGCGATCCCGGCCCCGGGAGTTGCGTTGCTGTATGTGCAGCACCTGACATCCCCGCATCTCTCCCCGTTGCTGCGACGCCTCGCGGCCCACGCAAGCCGCTGGCATGTTGAGATCGCCATCACCGGCAACTACCTGCTCGAAGGTACGCTGTCTCTGGTCTCCCCCGACCACAAGCTGCGCATCGGTCGCGACGGCCGGGTGCGGGTGCTGTCGGCGCCCTGGCCTGGACCCTATCGACCCAGTGCGGATCAGGTCGCCGAGAGCCTCGCTTTGGCCTATCGTGAGTCTGCTGGCATGATCGTGTTCAGCGGCATGGGGGAGGATGGCGCCCTGGGCAGCGAACATATTCGCGAACACGGCGGCGAAATCTGGGTCCAGCATCCGGACCGGTGCATCGCGTCGGCCATGCCGGAAGCCGTGCTCGCCGCGGGTGAGGTGGATTACAGTGGCGACGTGGCAGCGCTGGCGCGCCGCTTCAATTACCGTTATGGCACTCCGGCCCCCGGGCCTCGGACGGAGGTTTCTTGAGCGACACCGGCGAACGCAATCAAAAGGCTGCCGAAGTCGATGGTCTGCTGCTCACGCTGGCAAATGATCGATTGCAGTTGCTGTTACCCCTGGCGGCGGTGGCGGAGATTCTCGAAGATGCACCCTTGCCCGCCCAGGCGCCCACAAGTCAGCCCTGGCTGCACGGCTGGTTGTCCTGGCGCGGCCGCGAAATCCCGTTGCTTGCTTACGAAGGTATTGCCGGCGGCAGACCATGGGGTACCAGGAGTGCCAGCGGGTTGCGATCATCAACGCCGTCGGCGCGGCGGCCAGCCAGGGGTTTTACGGGCTCGCGATCCGGGAGTTGCCCCGACCACTGCGCCTGAGCGCGGACAGCGGCCTGCGGGCGCTGGATGTGGAAGCCCCGCGCGGCAGCGCACTCGTCGTCGAGGTGCGGGGCGAACCCGCGCTCATCCCGGATTTCGAACTGCTCGAACAGCTGGTCGTCAGTGCGGGTCTGAAGCGCAACTGAAGCCGTCCTCCGAGGACAGCGGAAACTGCTGTGCTAGACTCGCGGCCATCTCGATCACCGACCGCAGCCTGCGCCCCGTGACGCCGGCCTTGCGGCAACAACCCCGTAAACCAACGCGTTGGAGGCAAGCATGCTCGGCCAGATGATGGACGATCCCCTCACCATCACTTCAATCATGGAATTCGCCGATCGGGTGTTCCGGGACACCGAGATCGTCTCGGTCACCGCCGATAACCCGCGCCACCGCTACACCTTCGGCGCAGCCTTTGCCCGCGCGCGCCGACTCGCCAATGTTCTCGACGGTTTGGGACTGGCGCGTGGCGACCGCATCGCGACCCTGGCCTGGAACGACTACCGGCACTTCGAGCTGTATTACGGTATCAGTGGCGCGGGCTATGTCTGCCACACCATCAATCCACGCCTGTTTCCGGAGCAGATCGCCTATATCGCCAACCACGCCGAGGATCAGTGGATCTTCACCGACGTGGCCTTCGTGCCTCTGCTGGAAAAACTTCAGGACGCGCTGAAAACCGTCAAGGGCATCGTGGTGCTGACCAGTCAGGCCACCATGCCCGCGACAACTCTCAAAAATGTGCATTGCTACGAGGCTTTGATCGCCGATCAGCCTGATCGCTACGACTGGCCCCTGCTCAACGAGAACAGTGCCTGCTCACTGTGTTACACCTCCGGCACCACGGGTCATCCCAAGGGCGTGCTCTACTCCCACCGCAGCACCGTGTTGCACTGCCTGGCCACCAGCATGCGCGACGTGATCGGCCTTGCGGCCGGGGATACGGTGATGCCGGTGGTGCCCATGTTTCACGTCAACGCCTGGGGTGTCGTCTATTCCGCCGCCGCCGCGGGCGCCCGGCTGGTGTTTCCCGGCCCCAAAATGGGCGACGGCGAAACCCTGGCCCGGCTGATCAACGAGGAGGCGGTGGATCTGGCACTGGGGGTTCCCACCGTGTGGCTCGCCCTGGTGAATCACCTGCGCGCCAGCGGCGGCGCGGTGCCCTCCCTCAAGCGCGTGGTGATCGGCGGCGCGGCCTGCCCGGAAGCCCTGCTGCGCGGCCTGGACCAGTTCGGTGTCTACGCCCACATCGGCTGGGGCATGACCGAGATGAGCCCGCTCGGCACTCTCAATACCTTGATGCCCTGGATGGAAGAACTCCCGGATGCGGAAAAAACCGCCTACCGCCTCAAGGCCGGCCGGCTCATTTACGGCGTGCAGATGCGCATCGTGGACGCCAGCGGCGCCGAACTGCCCTGGGACGGCAAGCACTCCGGCCAGCTCCAGGTACGCGGCCCCTGGATATGCAAGAGCTACTATCGGCTCGACAACTCGGATGCCCATCTGCCGGATGGCTGGTTCGACACCGGCGATGTCGCCGCCATCGACCCGCACGGCTACATGCAGATCACCGACCGCACCAAGGACGTGATCAAGTCGGGCGGCGAGTGGATCAGCTCCATCGAGGTCGAGAACGCCGCCATGGGCCATCCCGATGTGCTGGAAGCGGCGGTGATCGGCGTGCCGCATCCGAAGTGGACCGAGCGCCCGCTGCTGGTGGTGGTGAAGCGCCCCGGCACCGAGCCCACCAAAGAGGCGATTCTCGCCTTTCTCAAAGGCAAGATCGCCACCTGGTGGATTCCCGAAGACTGCGTGTTCGTCGAGTTCATTCCCCACACCGCGACCGGGAAGGTGAGCAAGAAAGACCTGCGCGACCAGTTTCGCGACTACAGCTATGGTTAGCAGCATCGAACAAGCGCAAAGAAGGCAATCAATATAAAAAACGAATATACCGTAGTCATAAAGCAGGAAAACGATTGGTGGGTCGGATGGGTCGAAGAGGTTCCTGGCGTCAATTGTCAGGAAAGAACCTGCGATGAATTGAAGAAAACATTGGCGGTTAGTTAAAGGTTGTGGGGGGGGGGGGGGGGGGGGGGGGGGGGGGGGGGGGGGGGGGGGGGGGGGGGGGGGGGGGGGGGGGGGGGGGGGGGGGGGGGGGGGGCCCCCCCGGCCCGGGGGCGGCCCCGGGGGGGGGGGTTCCGGCCCCCGCGGGGCGCGCGGGGGGCGGGCCGCCCGGGCCGGGGGGGGGGGGGGGGGGGGGGGCCGGGGGCCCCGCGCGCGCCCCGCCGCCGCCGGGGGGGGGCGCGCGCGGGCGGGGCGTCGGGGGGGGGGGAGCCCCGCCCAAGGGGGGGCCGGGGGGGCGCGGGGGGGGGGGGGGGGGGGGGGGGGGGGGGGGGGGCCGGGGGGGGGGGGGGGGGGGAAGGGGGGGGGGGGGGGGGGGGGGGGGGGGGGGGGGGGGGGGGGGGGGGCGGGCCCGGGGGGGGGGGGGGGGCGGGGGGGGCGGGGGGCGGGGGGGCGGGGGGGGGGGGGGGGGGCGCGGGGGCCCCGCGGGGGGGGGGGGGGGGGGGCGGGGGGGCGGGGGGGGGGGGGGGGGGGGGCGCGGGGGGGGGGGGGGGGGGGGGGGAGGCGGGGCGGGGGGGGGGGGGGGGGGGGGGGGGGGGGGGGGGGGGGGGGGGGGCGGGGGGGCCGGGGGGGCGGGGCGGGGGGGGGGGCGTTAAAAGAAGCGTTGGAATTTAATCGCCAGGATGCGCTGTCCGCTGCTGGCGGCAGTTACACGGAAGAAAAAATTGCGGTATGAAGCGCAACGAATTTCTACAATATCTGCGCAGCTAGGGGGTGATCTTTTGAGGGAAGGCGGGAAACACTCATGGTGGCATAGCCCTACCCTGAACAAGCGATCAGCGATTCCGCGACACGCGGATCAGTTCTGCAAGGCCTGGGTAACGGTCAAATAGCCGCTATAATGCGCTGCACTCGACTTTTTGTGGGGGCTGATTGGCGAAGCAGGTATTTGCGGTGCCCCTGATATTGACCGGCATCCACGCGGATACCGCACTTGCCCACAACCAATAACAAGAGGCCGCCGCCATGACCGCACTGCTCAACGACCGCGATATCGCTTTTCAGCTTTACGAAGCACTCGACACCGGCGCATTGCTCGATCGCCCCGAGTACGCCGATCACTCCTGCGACGTATTCGACGCGACGCTCGCCACCGCGAAAACCGTCGCGGAAAAGTATTTCGCCAACCACAACGCCAAGGGCGATGCCAATGAGCCCAGCTTCGATGGCACGCGCGTGCGGTTAATTCCGGAGACCAAGGTCGCCTGGGACGCCTTCGTCGAAGCCGGCTTTCTCGCCGCCCACGAGCGCGCGGACGAGGGCGGCGCGCAGCTCCCGGAAGTCATCTTCCGGATGGTCATGGCGTACATGAACGCCGCCAACGTCAGCACCGCCGCCTATCCCTTCATCACCATCGGCGTGATCAACCTGATTCGCGCATTCGGTTCGTCGGAACAGAAAGCGCGCTACCTGCCGCTGCTGATGTCCGGCCGCGCCAACGGCACCATGGCGCTGACCGAGCCCGCGCAGGGTTCGGCGCTGGGCGACATCAAGGTGACGGCGGAACCCGCCGGGGACGGCAGCTATCGGTTGTTCGGCCAGAAAATGTTCATCAGTTGCGCCGACCACGACATCACCGGCAACGTGATCCACATGGTGCTGGCGAAAATCCGCGGCGCCCCGCTGGGCGTCAAGGGTATCTCGCTGTTCATCGTGCCCAAGCATGTGCTGAATGCGGACGGCAGTCCGGGCGCGCGCAACGACGTGGCCTTGGCCGGCCTCAATCACAAGATGGGTTATCGCAACGCCACCAACACCGTGCTCAATTTCGGCGAGCGCGAAGGCGCCATCGGCTATCTGGTGGGCGAGCCTCACAAGGGCCTGGGCTACATGTTCCAGATGATGAACGAGGCGCGCATCGGCATCGGTCTGGGCGCCGCCGCCATCGCCTATCAGGGCTACAACCTGTCCCTGGACTATGCGCGCCAGCGCCCCCAGGGACGCCTCGCGTCCTGCTCCGATCCCGCATCGCCCCAGGTGATGCTGGTGGCGCATGCCGACGTGCGCCGTCTGCTGCTCGCGCAAAAAGCCTATGCCGAGGGTGGTCTGTTCATGTGCCTGTTCGCCAGCGCCCTGTTCGAGGACCAGCACACGGCACCCGATCCCGGCCAGCGCGAGCGCGCGGCGCTGCTGCTCGACCTGATCACCCCCATCGTCAAATCCTGGCCGTCGAAATACGGTTGCCTGGGCAACGACCACGCCATCCAGATCCTGGGTGGCGCCGGCTACATGCGCGAATACGGCGCCGAACAGCTTTATCGCGATCAGCGCCTCAATCCCATCCACGAAGGCGCCGAGGCGATCCACGGCCTCGACCTGCTGGGCCGCAAGCTGCGCCTGAAGGATGGCGCGGGACACCGCATCCTGCTTGCAGCGGCACGCGCCGACATCGCCCGCGCGGAGCGCTGGGGCGAAACCACGCGCCTCGCCCGGCAGCTCGAACGCGGTCTGCAAACCCTGGACGCCACCACCACCGCGCTGCTGCGCCAACTCGACGCCGATATCGACCAGGGCCTGGCCAATGCCACGCTCTATCTCGATCTCTACGGACGGGTGCTGGCGGCCTGGCTGTGGCTCAAGCAGGCATTGGCGGCAGCGGCCGGGCTGGACGCGGACTGTCATGCGGAAGACCAGAACTTTTATCGCGGCAAACTGCACACGGCGCGCTACTACTTCGATTGGGAACTGACCCAGATCGACTATCAGGCGACACTGCTGCAACGCGGCAACCCGGTGCCGTTCGAGATGCGCGATGCGTGGTTCTGACGTGCGTCCTGAACATCGCCCGAAGCAGCGTGATTCCACAACGGCTGCCTTGGGAATGCGCTGAACAAGCCCTTCGACTGACTCAGGACGAGCGGCTTTGTGATTTCGTTCGTGGTTAGCGCGTCGTGCCCGCGTGTCGGGTTATCCCGGTTTCACTTGCCGGAGGTACGGTTCTTTTGATGCCACCCGGAATTGCTCGAGAAAGGCCTGTTCAAATTCATGGCAAGGCAACGGCTTGCTGATCAGATAGCCCTGGATCATCTCGCAACCCAGCGACTGGATCACCGCCCGTTGGTGATGCGTCTCCACACCTTCGGCAACCGTGTGCAAGCCCAGGCTGCGCGCCAGCGCGATGATGCCGGTAATCACCGGGATGTCGCGGCGGTTCTGCGGGTCGTCCAGATCCTTGATGAAAGCCCGGTCGATCTTCAGCACGTCGACCGGCAGGTTTTTCAGGTAGTAGAGCGATGAATAGCCGCTGCCGAAGTCGTCGATGGACAGACTGAATCCGGCGTTCTTCAGTTCCAGCAACTCCGCGCGGCTGCGCTCGGGGTCCGCCATCAGCATGCTCTCGGTGATCTCCAGTTCGAGCAGCCGCGCCGGAATCTCGTACTCGCGCGTCAGATCGGCAATCCGCTGCATCAATCGTCCGGGCGCTTCGAAGTCCCTGCCGGACAGGTTCACCGAGAGCTTCACGGCATAGCCGCGGATCAGCCAGCCCCGGATCGCGCCGCAGGCTTTTTCCAGCACCAGGTCGGTCAGCTCGGTGATCAGGCCGGTCTCCTCCGCCAGCGGGATGAAGGCACCCGGAGTCAGCACCTGGCCGTCGTCGCGGGGCCAGCGCACCAGTGCCTCGGCGGCGACCACCGTGTCGGTGGTCAAGTCGTACTGCGGCTGAAAATAGAGCACCAGTTGATCGTTGTCGATGGCCTGGCGCAGCTCCTGCTGAAGCTGCATTTTATGCGACACCGCGTCTTCCATCCCGTCCTGATAAAAGCAGAACTGGTTCTTGGTCTCCTTGGCCTTGAACATGGCCAGATCGGCGTGCTTGAGCAGTGAACTTACGTCGGCGCCGTGGTCCGGAAACAGCGAAATGCCGATGCTCGTGGAAACCATCATGCGCTTGTGGATGAAGACAAAGGGCTCACTCAGGGCGAGGAGAATATTGCGGGCGACGGTCGCAACCACCTGTTCGCTTTCGACGCGGCGCAGAATCACGGTAAATTCATCGCCACCGAGACGGGCAATGAAATCGCTGCGCCGGACGCTGGAGCGCAAGCGATCGGCGACCGCTTTCAGCAGCAGATCGCCGACCTGGTGCCCCAGGCTGTCATTGATGTTCTTGAAGTTGTCCAGATCGAGAAAAAACACCGCGATGCGCTCGTTGTTGATGCTCGCCTGATTGAGCGCCAGACCCAGTTCCTGGGTCAGCCGGGCGCGGTTGGGCAGCCCGGTCAGGGCATCGGCAAAGGCCAGGGTCCGGGCGCGGGCTTCGGCCCGATTCGCCTTGATCAGGCGGCCCACCCGTTCCTTCAGCACGGTGAAGTGAATCGGTTTGGTGAGGTAATCCGAGGCGCCGGCGGCGAACGCCCGCACGATGGCATCCTCATCGTCGAGGGAGGTGACCATCAGCACCGGCAGTTCCGCGCCGCCGGGCAACTGGCGGATACGCTGGCAGGCATCGAAGCCACTGACTTCCGGCATCATGGCGTCCATAAGAATGATGTCGGGCATGACTCGTTCGCACAGGGCGATGGCCTGGGCCCCGTCCGCCGCCTCCAGCACATCGAATTCCTCGCCGGCAAAGGTGCCGCGCAGCGCCAGTCGCAAGGTGCGGTCATCATCAGCGATCAGCAACTGGTATTTGCCCGGCGCGCCGGTGTGGTGCCCCGACTCGCTCGCCTGGTGCCGTTCGAGATCCTTGCGCAGGGCGGCGAAGCGCTCAGCGCCAATGTCGAGCAGAGCGTCGCTGCCCGACAGGTCGCCCGCCTTGCTGAAAGCTTCCAGCGCAAGAATGGCATCCACAAACGATTTCGCGCCGAAATTGCTGGCGCTGCCCCGGATGGTGTGGGCAATCTCGTAGGCGCGCTGGGCGTCGCCGCCGCGCAGGGCTGCCTTGAGCGAATCCAGGTAAACCGGGGTATCTTCCAGGAAAGACTCAATCATCCGGTAGGTGACATCGCCCACGCTGGCGTGCAGCTCGTTCATCGCCTGTTCGCTGTACGCGTGTCCCGGAGCGGCAGCGGGCGGTGACACCGCCGTTTTCCCGGGGGTCGCGACACGGGAGCGTACGGGTGCCCAGCGGGTAATCCTGGCGGCGAGCAAATCGAGTCGCACGGGCTTGATAAGAAAATCAGTGAATCCCGCTTCGGTTGCGCGCGCGTGTTCCTGCTCGCTGGTGCCGGCGGTCATGGCGATGATGGGAACCCGGCCATCGGTTTCCAGCGCGCGAATCCTGCGGGTAGCGTCGTAGCCGTCCATCACCGGCATATTGCAATCCATCAGGATCAGGTCGTAGTCGGCGCGCGCCACCATGGCGAGCGCCTGCTGCCCGTGCTCGGCAAGATCCGCCGCGATGCCCAGGCGCAACAGCATTTCTGAAGCGACTTTCTGGTTGACCGCGTTGTCTTCCACCAGCAGCACGCGCAGGTGTCCGAATGCTTCGGGGCCGGGCGAGGCCGGCTCCGCGGCAGCCGGCGCAACCACCAGACCGGTACGCAACGCCTCGGCCAGGTGTGCAATCGGGGCAAAACTCAACGGCTTGTCCAGCACGCCGACATCCGTCGAGGTTATCTGCAGTTTGGCGAACGGATTGCGCAGCACCTGCACCCGACCCGGTACCGCAGCGGCGAGCAGATCGAATTCATCGCTGTGCGCGAAGTAGATGCCTTCATCGACCAGCACCAGGTCGGCGCCGTTGCGGGCACCGGATTCCACCAGATGCCCGCGCGCTGCCTGCATGTTCACGGCCTGCACCGCGCGCACGCCATGGCGCATCAGGGTATCGGCAATAAAGGCATAACTGTTGTCGCTCGCGAGCAGGCACAGCACCGTGCCCGCATCGCTCCCGCGCGGACGGGCCGGCGCAGGTGGCGCGAACGGGGCGGCACAGGGCAGCTCGAACCAGAAGGTGCTGCCGTGGCCCGGCGCGCTATCGAGACCGATCTCGCCACCCATCATCTCGACGAGTTGGCGCGAGATGGTCAGGCCGAGCCCGGTACCCTGATAGCGTTTGCTGGCGGACGCATCGCCCTGCGTAAAGGGTTCGAAAATCTGCTGTTGTAGCGCAGGCTCGATGCCGATACCGGTATCAGACACTGCAAAGCGCAGAGACGAAGGATTCCCGGACGACCGGGTGACGGTGAGGAACACTTCGCCCGCCTCGGTGAATTTGACCGCGTTCCCCAACAGGTTGATCAGCACCTGTTTGACCTTCGAGGCGTCGATGCTGAGCGTCGCCGGCACTTCCACTGCCATGAAGTAACCGATATCGACGCCCTTGCCGAGCGCCTGGGTCCCGACCAGTTCCACCAGCTCCTCGATGAGATCGCGCAGAATGATTTCGCCGGATTCCTGCGCCGCCATCCCGCTATCGTTCTTCGAAAAATCCAGGATGTTGTCCACCAGGCCCAGCAAGCCCTCGGCGGATTTGCGCGCCAGCTCCACATACTCGGCCTGACGGGCATTGAGCTTGCCGTCGGACAGCAGATCCAGCAAACCCAGCACCCCGTTCATGGGCGTGCGCAGCTCGTGGGTGACGTTGGCGGCGAACTCGCCCTTGAGCCGGGCGGACTCCACGGCGGCATCGCGGGCGCGCTGAAGCTCGCCCTCGCGATTTTCGAGTTGCTCCATCATGGCGTTGAATGCGTGCTGCATCTGGAGCACATCCGCCTGGCCTCGGTGCAGGTCGGCGCGCACCCGCAGATCGCCCGCTTCGGCCTGCCGCATGATCCGCGCCAACGCTTCGAGCGGGCTGGTCAAACGGTGCGTCATCTGGATCAGCAACACCAGCAACAAGCCGGTTGCCAGGGAAAATACAATGATGATCCCCTGGAAGATTCGCCGCGCCAGTTCCTGCTGGGTGCGCTTGTACAGCGCAATGGTCACGCTGCCAAGGCGTTCAGGGCGTTCCACCTCGCCGGTGGCGTCCGGCGAGGGTTCCGCGTACACCTGCAACCTGAACAACCAGCGATCCGGCAGGTCGAGCTCGGCAAAATCGGCGCTGGCCGCCGACACCTGCTGCGGAAATACCGACGCACGGCCGCCATACAGCGAGGTTCCCGCGACGGAGCGGATGTCGAGTACTTCGATGTCGGGGAAACCCGCGATGGATTTGACGGCATCGGCGGCAGCTTCCTTGCTCTCGTAAAGCATGGCGAGCTTGGCGTGAAGGCCCAGGGTACGCGCCACATTGATGCCCTGCTCGCGCATTTCCCGCGCCACCAGATCGCTGGCGAATTTGCTGGCGCCGAGCGAGCCGATCAGCGCCATCAGCAGCGCGCCGATGACGAACAGCAGCGTGAGCTGCTGCCGAAACCGGAGGTTACGCAATCGAAATGTCCGCATTGAACCGCGCTTCCTCAGAGAACCAGATCGGCGCTCTTGCGCGCCTCGGGGCTGATGACAAGACCCAGATGGCGACTGGTGCGCTCGTTGAGCGCAATGCCCATGGTGTGCAAATAGCGGGTTTCCGAGCGCGTGCATTTGCCCGGGGCCAGGCAGGCCGTGATCATGTCGCCAAGCTGACGTCCGGCGCTGAGATTATTCGGGTAGAGCGAAAGCAGCGCGCCGCGCCGCACATGATCGGGATTCGACGACAGCACCGTGAGTTGCCGCTCCCAGGCGGCGGACAAAATATTGGCCAGCAGAGCCGGCTCCAGCAGCTTGCCGCCGTGGAGGATCCAGATGGCGTCCTGCGACGTGGCCGCATCGAGCAACTGGCGATAGCAGACAGCGGATTCCGGCAGACTCCCGGCAACACAAACCTTGAGCCCGATCCCCGCCTGGGCCAGGGTCTCCCGCACCAGCTGCTGATAAGGGTTCGTGTCGGTTTCGGCAACCACGGACAGGGAGCGGATACCCGGTTGAAACCTTTGCAACTGGGCGAGGAGCGTGTCCGGATCCGGATAATAAGCCAGTTGATGGCGCACCTTGAAGGCAACGTCCTGGTTGGCCGTCGTGATGACGGGCCCTTCCGGCGCCACTATCCCCAGCTCACGCGCCGCATCGTTGCCCAACGCAACGTAGAGGTTTGGAGCCGCGCGCGCGACCACGCCGGGCTCAAGGGGTTGTCCGGGAATGACCGCAAGCAACGTGTGCGCGCCCTTGTAGACCTCCGCAATACCTTCCAGGGTGTCCTGGTAGATCTTCGTGTACGGCTCGCGAACCTGCGGGTAAAGGATCAGCACGTTCTCGCCCAGTGCGTGAGAAGCCGTCAACAATGCCAGTACTACTGCTATGGCACGGGCCATGGGTCCCATCCTGGTCGTATCCTTTTCCTCGACGATTATCAAAGGCCCCTGCCGGTTCGTGGCCGGATATCAAGGGGTGTAACGTACTTCCACAAAGGCCGCCCGGCCCGCCAGCGGCAAATCGTTGGGGATCATGGGCACCGGATCGCCGTTCAGGCTGGGTTCGCGGGCATGCGCGTCGAACAGGTTCTTGACCAGCAGCGCGAACTCCAGCTTGGGTACCAGGCTGGTATTGCGCAAGGTCAGATCGGTCATCACATAGTCGTCGATTTTACCGCGCGGATCGCCAACCACGCGATTGCGATCCGCCACCCAGTTGGTCTGCGCGCCGAGATTCCAGCCCGGGCTGACAACCCAGTCGGCGCGCGCATAGGTCTGGTGTCCCGGGGCATTGCCGGAATCCTCGTGGGTGGCCTGATCCTCGGATTTCTGCCAGGCGAGGTTGCCCGACAGCTTGAGGGTCTTCGTGGCTTCCCAGGCGATGGCAAATTCCGCGCCATGGCCTTTCTGTTCGCCGGAATTCTGCGCGGTGCGAGTGCCGCCGCCGGCATCGGGGATGAACTGGATGATGTCCTGCCAGGTGTACTGGAACAGGTTGAAGTCCAGCGTGACGTCGAACCTGGGGCGGTAGTTGAACGCCAGCTCGGTGCTTTCCAGCGACTCCGGCTTGAGGGAGAAATTGCCCAGAAAAGCCGGGTTCGATTGCACCCGGGTCTCGGCGAAGGACGGCGCCCGAAACGCCTCGCCATAAAGCGCCTTGATGGTGAGGTTCTGGCGCGCCGACCACACCAGGGCGACGCGCGGGTTGGTGGTGTCGCCAAAATCCGAGAAATGGTCATAGCGCGCACCGGCAGTCAGCTCCCAATCGTTGGCCAGATGCCAGATGTCCTGCACAAAGACGCTGGTATTCTCGCGCCGACCCTCGGGCAGAAAGACCAGCGGGGTGTTCGATACATCCACCAGCGGGCTGCCGGGCAGGATCGGGAAACCCGTGGTCGGATCGAAACCGAAATTCTTCGTCTCCTTGGTTTTGTACACCTCGCCGTAATGATAGCCGGCGCCGAAGGCGAGCTGGTGGTCGGCGAATCCGGAATACGACAGCACGCTGTTCAACCGGTAATGCCGCTCGAAGACCTCGGGGTTGCCGATCAGGCCATCGGGGAACGGCGGGAAAATGGGTGTCCCCAGCGGCGTGAAAAAGGGTCCCCGGGAACCGGGGGGGAAGAGGACAAAATTGCGTTCGACTTCCTGGGTGGTGAACAGGGCGCTGCCCTGGACCTTGAGCCCCAGAGTGTCGGTGAAGTTGGGAGTTGTCGTAGGTGAGATCGGTATTGTAACGGTCACTGGCACGCCGCCCTTGGGAGTCCAGGGCTTGCGCGACACCGATCCCGACCCTTCATCACGCCGAAGCTGCGCACCAGCGCGGAAGGTCATGTCGCGGTAGCCCAATTCGAAGCGGGCATCCAGATTGCCCCGCCCCCAGGCTGAGCCGTCCCGGCGCCAGCGAAGCACTGGTGCCGGAAATCTGATCGAGGAAACTCTGGGCGTCGGCGCTCATGTGCTCGCGCTGCCCGTCGGAAGTGCGCGCCTCGACAATGGCACCCTAGCGCCAGTCGCCCCGGGATTTGCCGTATTGCAGCCAGCCGGCCTGACTGTCGAAGCTGCCCGCCCGCGCACCCATGGCGAGCCCGTTCATCTCGGCCGGGGTTTTGGTGATGATATTGATCACTCCGGCAAAGGCATCGGCGCCATAGACCGCCGAGCCCGGCCCCCGCACCACCTCGATGCGGGAGATGGCTTCCACCGGCATGCCGCCCCATACTTGGCTTCTGTCGCCGGCATAGAGATTGGTGAGCGGGATGCCATTGATCAGCATCAGGACCTGGGGATTAACATCCGAGAACATGCCGCGGAAGGTGTAGACGGGGTTGTAGCCCAGGGCGCTGCGCGCGACATGCAAACCTGGAACTGTCTCCAGTGCCTCGTCGATATCCAAGGCGCCCATTTTTTTGATGTCGTCCGCGGTAATCACCGTGGCCACCGCCGGCGCCTTGGAGACCGGCTGGGCCACGCCGGTGGCGATCCTCACGAACTCCTCGCTGCCGTAGAGTTCGGTCAGCTCCTCCTCCGCCGCGGACTGGGGCTGAGCGTTCCCAGCGAGCGGCAATGCCAGAACAAGACAGCCGAGGTAGTGTAATTTTTTGAGATTATTCATTTCCTTCACCCCCAGCGCCGGGTTTCGGCACCCGCATAGTGGACACGGCTGGTGCGCAACGGAAAAAATGCGCCCTCCGGCTGTTCCCGGGTATCGATGTAGCAGGGAAACATACCCGCGACGAAAGACAATGTGGCCAAACGATAGAACTCGTCGGGCGTGAGATTCTGGTCCGCACCAATGGCTGCCGCGAGCGCTGAGACATTCATCCGGTATTTGTATCTTGAATTCCTGAAGTAGTCGAATGGCTGAGTGCTTGCCCCTGCCGCAGTTTGCGGTCCGCCCGGTAGAAAAATCCATCGCGCCCTCGATGGCTTCAGCCCGTAGAGCGTGGCTTCGGAAACCGCTACGCCGCAAGCAACCGCCAGTGCACACATGTTGAGCGACTTGTGCCCGCGAGCGCCGCTATCCTGTTGTTCCAGATTCGCGGGTCGGGATAGCTACAGCTGATGGCCCAGATGCCCTCAATCAGCCGCGCCAGCTCTGAAGACTCCCGCCCCGTGATCGCGTAGACGAGATACTCCATCCACGGTCGATGTCCAAGATCACTCAGCACATCCTTGCCCCGTAATACCACGCGCCCTTCAGGGAACCAGGCGCCCATGGCGGTGACCCAATTGTCTTCGTACTCAGCCAGCAGTTCGGGGCCGTTCACTGTTCAACACTCACAGGGGCAACCGGGCCCGGATCGTCGGTCAACGTCAGGCCCGTGCCAAAGAAGGGAAACCGCGCCCAGCTTTTTTCCTGCTCCAGGGCGTGGGCGGCGGCGCCCGGCAGGCGCAGCAGCAGAAACAGCATCTCGCCTTGCTCGGGGCTGAAGCCCAGTACGTGCAAGGTGGCCGCAGCCACGCCGGAAAATGCCAAAGGCGCGGCCGCGCACTGTTCCAGGGTCTCGCGGTGGGCGGCGAGCCAGGGGAGTATCGAGCCGTCGTCGTGGTGTGCCAGATAGTCGAGCAGTTGCCGGACCGGGGTCGGACAGCTTGCGCCGTTGGGATCGAAGCCCGGCGTGTGCTCCATGGCGGGCCACACATCGGTGCGTTCCTCCACCGGAGGGCTCGCGATGATTCCGCGCCAGGCGTCGAGATCGGTGCCGCACCGCGCCCAGTACTGCATCGCGCTCAACACTTCCCGCGCGCCGCCCAGGTTGCCGGCACCGACCGCAAGGGCGGCGATCAGGGCGGAGGCATGGGTGGAGCCGCCCACGCCGGCGCTCATCGCGGCATGCACGCTGGGGTCGCGGGGACCGGGATTGGCCAAGCCCACCGCCAGGCCTTCGAGCAGGGTTTTCTGTACCGGGGTGGGCGGTTCGAGCCGGAACAGCAGCCAGAGGTATTCGATCCAGGTGATTTTCCCCAACAGGTCGCCATAGACGTCGTAACCCGCACAATGACAGGCCCGCGCGGCGAAGGGGTTGTCCGGCTCGGGTTCTTCGCGCCAGATTTTGGTGACGATATTTTCCGTGGGCGTGGTTGCCATTCGATCCTGTCCGGGTCAGCCAGCGGGCTTCAGGAAACTGGTGCGGAAACCGATCGGCGGCGCTTCGTCGGGATCAATTCGCACATCCAGCAAGGTCGGCCCGCGTCGGTTTGCAATGGCCTTGCCGTCCAATGCCAACAGATCGCCCGGTGAGCGGATCACATGAGCCTCGGCACCCATGGCCCGCGCGAAGGCCGCAAAGTCGGTTTCGGGAAGCTCTGTGCCAATGGATTCGGCGCCCGTCATGCGCTGCCCATGCTTGACCATGCCGTAGGCGCTGTCGTTTAGCACCACAAAAATCACGGGTAATTTTTCCTGAATGGCTACAGTGATTTCCTGGCCACTCATCAGCATGCTGCCGTCGCCAGTGATGCACGCGACCGGATCGCCCGGGCGCGCAAGTGCCGCTCCCACGGCACTGCCAATGGCCCAGCCCATAGAGGCGAATTCCGTCACTGCGTGAAACAGTCCGCCACTGCCATCGCGCCGGCCGGACATCCGGCGATCATAGGGATGCAGATAGTGGATAGCCCACGAGAGGCTCGCTCCCGAATCCGCAAGGTAGTAGGTATTCGATGGCAAAACTCGCGGCAACTCCCGCATCAGGCGCTGCGGCTTGATGGGTATGGCGTCGGAATAATATTTTTCCTCGTCGTCCAAGGTGAAATGGCGACGCGATTCCTCTGTGCTCGGGGCCACCCGTAGTGCTTTTGGCGCGCGGCCATCGGTGTTCGCGTCCAGCCGCATGAGTGTTCTTTCGACGATTGTCTCTATGCGGCCACGCACATGCAGCGCTGCCATCGGGGTCCGGGCAAGATTTGCCTCGGTCGATTCAATGTGAATGATCCGATGGCCGAACAGCCGCGAGTCCCAGCCATTACTGGCCCACTCGCCCATGTTGGCGCCGATGATGAAAATCCGGTCGACCGCTTCATCGGCAAGAATCTGGTTGGCTTCGCGATGCCCCGCGAAACTGATGACGCCCCTGAACAAGGGATGGTAGGGACTGACCAGACCCTTGCCGTGGGGCGTAACAATTACCCTGGCATTCAGCTTGACCGCCAAAGTCAGAATGGAGCCGACGGCCTCGCGCGCCTCGTCGCCGAGCAGAAATACCGGTTGCCGCGCGGAAACCAGTTCCCCGTAGAGCTTGTTCACCGCGTCCTCATCGCACAGCGCAGGCTTGCGAACCAGGTTTGTGAGAGAAAAGCTGGAGGCCATTGCTGTCTGACGCTGACGCATGATATCCATCGGCACACTGATGTGAACCGGCCCCATGGGCGACGAAAATGCGGTCATTATGGCGGTGGTCAGCTTGTGCTCGAACTGCTCGACATGGGAAATCAGCGTGCTGTAACGGGTGCAGTAATGAAGCAACTCGACAGTGTTGACCCCGGTGCAGGAGGAGTCCTGCATGGCGCCACGACCAAACGTCGACAACGCCGTCTGCGCGGTGATCACCAGCATCGGGATATGATTTTCGTAGGCGCTGGCCACGCCGGTGATCAGGTTGGTGGCGCCCGGCCCGGTGGTGGCGCAGCAGACACCCAGCTTGCCGGTGTTGCGGGAGTAGCCGTCGGCCATGAAGGCGGCGCCGGTCTCGTGCCGCGCGACGATGGCGCGGGGGCCACCGCGGCGTTCGCTGCGCGCCAGCGCGTTGTAGAAAGGTTCGATCGCGCCACCCGGGATGCCGAACACATACTCGACACCCAGTTGCTCCAGGTAGGCGATGATGAGGTCGCCGTATTCCAGTATCTGACCTTCCATCACCTTTCCACCAGCGGTCGAATTCATATCAAAGACCAGAGAGTTATCATGCGGTTACAATAGCAAGTTGATGTTTGCGATGATATTTGCCGACGATAACAGGTCAACCCGCCAATTGCGAGCGGGTCGCAACCGAACTGGGAAGCACGCCTTTTTTTACTTAAACTGCCCGGCCCCCGCTGGAACTGAATCCGCCGATGACCGACCCCAATCTGAGCCACTGGTGGCAGCCTTTTACCAATGTGCGGGGCTTTCGCCAGAACCCCCGCCTGATCGCGCGCGCCGAAGGCTGCTTCGTCTACACGCCGGACGGGCGCGCGGTGCTCGACATCACCGCCGGGCTCTGGTGCGTCAATCTCGGTCACAGCCGACGCGAAATCGCCGATGCCGTCCACAAGCAGTTGCTGGAGATGGATTTCGCGCCGCCGTTCCAGTTCGGTTCGCCGGTGACCTTTCGTTTTGCCGAGAAGCTGGCGGGGTACGCGCCGCCCGGACTCGACCGGGTGTTTTTCACCAACTCGGGGTCCGAGTCGGTCGAGACCGCGATGAAGATCGCCCACGTCTGGCAGCGCGCCCGCGGCAAGGCCGGCAAGACACGCTTCATCGCCCGCGAGCGCGGCTATCACGGCGTCAACGTCGGCGGCACTTCGCTGCAGGGCATTCCCAACAACCGCAAGGGTTTCCCGACCCTCGACAATGTCGATTTCCTGCCCGATCTGCTCGACATCCCGGCCAATGCCTTCAGCCGCGGCCTGCCGCAACAGGGCGCGAACAAGCTCGACGCCCTGGAAAAGCTCATCGCCCAGCGCGGCGCCGAGAACATCTGCGCGGTGATCGTCGAGCCCATCGTCGGCGCCGGCGGCATGGTGCCGCCACCGGTGGGTTATCTGCAACGCCTGCGCGAAATCTGCACCCGCCACGACATCCTGCTGATTTTCGACGAAGTGGTCACCGGCTTTGGCCGCACCGGCTCGGTCTTCGCCGCCATCGAGTTCGGCGTCACGCCGGACATCATGACCACCGCCAAGGCGATCAACGGCGGCACCGTGCCCATGGGCGGGGTATTCGTGCATCGGGACATCCAGCAGGCCATTTTCGACGCGGCGCCCACGGGCGTGCCCGAGATCTTCCACGGCAATACCTACGCCGGCGCGCCGGTGGCGGCAGCGGCGGGTTTGGCCGCGTTCGAGATTTACGAACGCGAAGGGCTGCTCACGCGCGCCGCCGGCCCCATCGGCCGCTACTGGGAGGATGCGCTGCACCGTCTGCGCGACATCCCGCACCTGATCGACATCCGCAACTACGGCCTGCTGGGCGCCGTCACCCTGGCGCCGGATCCGGCCAAATACCCGGGCGGCGTCGGCGTGCCGGTGCACAACCGCTGCTGGGAAAACGGCCTGCTGTGCCGCGCCGTGGGCGACAACCTGGTGATGTCGCCGCCGCTGATCATCAGCGAAGCCGAAATTGACCTGTTCGTCGCACGGTTGCGACAATCGATCCGCGATGTGCTGGGCTGAACGTCCGACACTTTTCCTCTCGACTGGAATTGCCCATGAAAACCAAAGCCGCGGTGGCCTTCGGCGCCGGCAAGCCTCTGGAAATCTGCGACGTCGACCTGGAAGGCCCGCGCGCGGGCGAAGTGCTGATCGAGGTCAAGGCCACCGGCATCTGCCATACGGACGCCTTCACGCTCTCGGGCGATGACCCGGAAGGGCTGTTCCCCGCCATCCTGGGCCACGAGGGCGCTGGGGTCGTGGTCGAAGTGGGCGCGGGGGTGACTTCGGTGGCGCCGGGCGATCATGTGATCCCGCTGTATACGCCCGAGTGCCGTCAGTGCGAGTACTGCCTGCATCCGAAAACCAATCTCTGCCAGGCGATTCGCGCGACCCAGGGCCAGGGCCGGATGCCGGACGGCAGCAGCCGTTTCTCCCTCGACGGCAAGCCGCTGCTGCACTACATGGGCTGCTCGACGTTCGCCAACTACACGGTGCTGCCCGAGATCGCGCTGGCCAAGGTGCGTCCCGACGCGCCCTTCGACAAGATCTGCTACATCGGCTGTGGCGTCACCACCGGCATCGGCGCGGTGGTGTTTCGCGCCCGGGTCGAACCCGGTGCGCGGGTGGTGGTGTTCGGGCTCGGCGGCATCGGTCTCAATGTGATCCAGGGCGCGCGCCTGGTGGGGGCGCGCCAGATCATCGGCATCGACATCAACACCGCCAAGGTGCCGCTGGCGCGCCAGTTCGGGATGACCGACTTCATCGATGCCTCGAAAGAACCGGACGTGGTGGCGGCGGTGCTCGACCTCACCCACGGCGGCGCCGATTACAGCTTCGAGTGCATCGGCAACGTCAAGGTGATGCGCCAGGCGCTGGAATGCTGTCACAAGGGCTGGGGCGAGTCCTACATCATCGGGGTGGCCGGCGCCGGGCAGGAAATCGCCACCCGGCCGTTCCAGCTCGTCACCGGGCGTTCCTGGCACGGGGTCGCCTTCGGCGGCGCGCGCGGCCGCACCGATGTGCCGCGCATCGTCGACTGGTACATGGAGGGAAAAATCAGCATCGATCCGCTGATCACCCACATCCTGCCACTCGCCGACATCAACCGCGGCTTCGACCTGATGCACGCGGGGGAGAGCATCCGCTCGGTGGTGGTGTACTGATCAGCCGCTTTTCAACACGCTGCCAAGCCCATGGCCCGGCTTCGCCGGGCTCCGTGTCGTTCTACGCCCCGCCAAGCCGCCGCAGCACCATGATCGGGATGCGGCGCGCGCCTGCTCGCTGCTTGTAGCCTGGGAACCCGATATAGGTGGCGAGCGCGTAGCGCCAGAAGCGCTGATACTCGTCGCCCTCCGCTTCGTGGGCACGATAGCTCGCAACCTTGCCGTTCAGGGTGCAGGAGACTTCGGGATTCGCCTTCAGGTTGAAGTACCAGGCGGGGTTGTGCCCCTGCCCAAAGTTCGATGCGATGAGGGCGAGGTCGCCTTCCTGTTGCTGATCCGGGATGCACAGCAGCGGGATGCGCCGCACCCGGCCGGTCCTGGCGCCGATGGCATCCACCATCACCACGGGCAGCCCGACGAGCAGGCCAGACAACATGATCCGTTCCCCGGAGAGACGCAAAAAAACGCGGTCCAGATGATGCCCGACACGCGCCAGCAGCCAGGCGCCCGGGCGGGAGGCCGCGAATTTCTGCATCAGGTTGGCTTTGGGGGGTGTGACGGCATCATTCATCCGGGGCTCGCTCTCAAGTGTCGGTTCAGTGCAGGGTAGCGCTGCCGGTGCGGCTCCGCAGTTGTTCGATTTTACGCGTGACCGACGCCAACGCCTCGGGCCGGGCGGCGAGCTCGGCATGGGCCGCGAGCCGCTCCAGCTCGTCGGCGGCCGGCCCGAAACATTCGAGCTTCTCCAGTATCAGAACACGATCCATCACGTCCTGCAGCGCATCGGCATCGATCAGCAGCAGGCGGTCGCACAGGCTCAGGCTCTCGCCGAAGTCCTCGCGCTGGAGGTAGATCATCTTCAGGTTGCGCAGCATGCGCTGCAGAATCTCGCGTTTACGCGCGGGTTGCAGCAACTGTTCGGAAAACTCCACCGCCCCCCGGGTGCCGGTGTGGAGCAGGGCGCGGCAGTCGTCGCGACTGAGCGTGCGTCCGGTGAACGGATCGATCAGTTCCGCGGTGGCGCTGCCGGGCGCCGCGATCCGCACCAGAAAATGGCCGGGAAACCCCACCCCCGCCGCGTCCAGGCCGAGTGCCTCGGCAATGCGCAGGTAGATCAGCGCCAGCGAAATCGGTATGCCTGTGCGGGTTGCGAGCACCCGGTCGAGGTAGCTGTTGTCGGGGTTGTAGTAATCCTTGGCGTTGCCGCGAAAACCTTCGGCCTCGGCGACAAACTCGCACAACCGGGCAGCGTCGGGATACGGGGTTGCCAGTACCTGGCTCGCCCGCTGCGCCAGGGCGTCGAGCTGCGCGCGGCACGACACCAGATTCACGCCGACGTCGTGCTCGGCGGCGATCAGCAGCGCGGCCTCGATCAGATCGATCTCGGCGTCCGGCCGGCGGAGCTGGGCGGCAAACCGGGCGCGGGGGCTGTCCGGGGGCGTCATCGTGGGAATCCTCGCAGGGCAGGGGATGTTTGTATCACACCCCGCTCCGCGCTGACCACCGCAGAGCGCGACCCTCTCAGTCCATGGGCGTGAGCGTCACCCGGATGCCGTCGAGCGCGTCGCTGACCCGGATCTGGCAGCACAGCCGGGAGGTGGGAGTGAGTCCGTGCGCGGTATCCAGCAGGTCTTCCTCGTCCTCGCTGGGCGGATCGAGGCGGTCGTACCACTCCGGGTCGACGATCACATGGCAGGTGGCGCAGGCCAGGGCGCCGCCACAGGCCGCCAGCATAGGCAGGTCGTTGGCCTTGGCCACCTCCATGATCGAGCGGCCGTTTTCCGCGGCCAGCGTGAGGGTTTCGCCTGAGGTGGTAACGAAATGGATTACCGGCATGAATAACTCCTGTGGTTCGGGATGGTTGGGATGGAGGAATACGGCGGCTCAGGATTCCCGGATCGGAACGCCGGCCGTGGTCGAGTGCTCAAAATGCAACGCCCGGTCGGGATGCACCACGGCATAGGCCGCATGCGCGGCATGGGCCGCCTCGGCAAACCCCGTCAGAATCAACTTCAGCTTGCGGGGATAGCCCGCGATGTCGCCGATCGCGAACACACCGGGCGCACTGGTGGCGCCAGTGGACGGGTCCACCGGGATCACCCCGTTGTGCGCGCCCAGCCCCCAATCGTTGATGGGACCGAGCTTGCTGGCGAGTCCAAAAAACGCCAGCAGGTGATCCGCCGCGATGCGTCGCTCCTCACCTTTGAGGGTTTTGACGATCACTGCGGCAAGGCGCTCGCCGTCGCCTTCCAGCGCCGCCAACTGGTAGGGAATGACCAACTGGATTTTCCCCGCGGCCGCCAGCTCGTGCAGCCGCGCGCTGGTCTCGGGCGCGGCGCGAAACTGCTCGCGGCGGTGGATGACATGAATCTCCGCGGCGCTATCGGCCAGCGCAATGGCCCAGTCCACGGCGGAGTCGCCGCCGCCCGCGATCACCAGCCGCTGGCCCCGGAAGCGCTCCCGTTCCGCGACCAGGTAGTGCACGCAAGCGCCCTTCGTACGGCTCGATGCCGGGCAGGGGCGGGCGATTGGGGCCGAAGGCGCCGACCCCGGCGGCGACCATCACGGCCCGGGCGCGAATCCGCGTGCCCCGGGAGGTGATCAACTCCCAGGCATCATCCCGACGCTGGAGTTCGGTGACCTGCTGATCCAGATGAAACCGAGGCTGGAAGGGCGCGATCTGCTGCTGGAGGCGCGCGATCAGCTCGCTGGCCATCAACGCAGGCGCGGCGGGAATATCGTAGATGGGCTTTTCCGGATAGAGCGCGACGCACTGTCCGCCCAGCGCCGGCAAGGCATCGATGACGTGGCAGCGCAGTTGCAGCATGCCGCATTCGAACACCGCAAACAGCCCGACCGGCCCGGCGCCGATAATGGCGACATCGGTGACTTCGGTGCCAGACGGGGTTTGTGTATTCAACTGCCGCTCCTTGCCGGTTTGCACGTTGCCGATGTGCACGGCGACGGGGCCCCGCGTGCGCGGCGCGATAGTGCAACAGCGCGCGCGCCGGCGTCTACTCGAAAACCACGGTTTTATTGCCGTGGATCAACACCCGGTCTTCGAGGTGAAACCGCAGCCCCCGTGCCAGCACGATCTTCTCGATGTCCTTGCCCTTGCGCACCATGTCGTCGACGCTGTCGTGATGGCTGATGCGGGCGATGTCCTGATCGATGATAGGACCGGCGTCGAGCTCTTCGGTGACATAGTGGCAGGTGGCGCCGATCAGCTTCACGCCGCGCTCGGCGGCCTGGTGATAGGGCCGCGCCCCCGCGAAAGCCGGCAGAAAACTGTGATGGATGTTGATCAGCCGGCCGGCATAGTTTTGGCACAGATGGCCCGGCAGAATTTGCATGTAGCGCGCCAGTACCACCACGTCGGGGTTCAGGTCCGCGAACACCTCCGCGATGGCGTCGAAATGCGCGGCGCGGGCGCCCGCTTCCACCGGCAGGTGGTGGTAAGGAATACCGTGCCACTCCACATAACCGCGCAGATCGTCGTGATTGGAAACCACGGCGGCGATTTCGCAGGGCATTCGCCGCTGCGCCAGCGATACAGCAGATCGGCGAGGCAATGCGCCTGCCGGCTGACCATGACGACCACACGCTTGGGCGTGTCCGTGGCGACGGCCTGCCAGTTCAGCGCGTATTCCGCCGCCACCGGCGCAAAGCGGCGGCGCAGCTCGTCGATGCCGTAGGGCAACGAGGCCGCTGCGATCACCTGCCGGGCGAAGAACCATTCCGACTCCGGATCGCGATAGTGGTTGGCTTCGGTGATCAGGCCACCTTCCGCCGCGAAAAACGAACTGATTGCCGCAACGATCCCGACCCGGTCCGGGCAGGACAGGATGAGGCGGATACTGTGTGCCGAAGCAGTCACCCTTCAGGCCCTCGACGCATTGAAAATCCGCGCCATGAAATACGCGGGGTCCACAAAAATCAAACCCATGACTTGCATCATGGTGCGTATTCAACCGCCGCTCATACTGGGATCACGACTTCGAACACCTGTGTGAGGACGATCCCATGATCAAAGAAGCTTTGGTCGGCAATATCGCGTTCAGCAAAGCCGACGCCATCGTACAGGGCATCGCGCCGGACGAGGACTTTTCCCAGGGCGTGGCACTGGCGGTCAGCCAGAAATACCCGGGAATCGTCGAGGATTTCGCGCATTTCCGCTCCGCGACCCCGCCCCAACCCGGCAGCCTGTGGTCGTGGCGCAGCGGCGCCGGCCCGCAGGTGGTGAGCCTGTTTGTCCGCGCCGCCGCGGACGACCATCACGGCAAAGCCAGCGTCGAATGGGTGGATCAGGCGCTGGCGCAACTGCGGGAGTTGGCGCTGCGCGAAAATTTCCGAAGTCTGGCCCTGCCGAAAATCGGCACCGGCGTCGGCGATCTCGACTGGCGCGAGGTCAAGCCGCTGATCCAGAAACACCTGGGCGACCTGCCCGCCAAAGTGTTTCTCTACACCATCTTCAATCCGCTGATTGCCGGAGTGGAGGAGTAACACCAAAAAGGCCGGCGTGTGCCGGCCTTTTTGGCAAGTGACGCACCCCACGGGTACGCCGCCAGCACGGGCTAATTCACTTTCAGGGTACCGCCGGTACCCAGGCCGCCCTCGACACTCTGCGCCTTGTAGTTGCGCAGCGCGCGCACCATCTGGTTGAACGAGTCCATGAAGGACGCCGTGATGATCTTGCCTTGGGGCGTGTTGGTGTAACCCCCGAGGCCGGCAACGCCGCCGAAAAAGCCGCCGCCAAAACCGGAGATATCGTAGTTCTTGGCGCTGCCCTGCGCGGCCGACAACTGCACGCCCGAGCGGTTATCGATCAGCAGCAGGGTAGTGGACGCTTCGTTCGCCTTGAGCCCGCCGGCCACCACGCCGGCAACGCCGCCGAGCGCGCCGCCCAGCAGACCGCCCATGGCGCCGGTGCCCTTCTCGCTGAAATTGATGGTCGGGCTCATGGTGTAGTCGGCGGCGACCATCTGGCCCTTGCCCATTTTGCTGCCCTGGCGCATTTCGCCGGATTCGGCCATTTCGCGCTCGCGCATCATGTTGTTCAGCGCCGCGCCACGCTCAACCACCACGAAACAGTTCGATTGCTGAATCATGGCGCGCAGCACGGGCACCGTGGAATCGAGTTTGTATTCCGTGCTCAGGCGGTAATACCAGGTCGCGGTCCGGTCTTCATCGACCGCCATGGTGCCCAGGGTACTGTCGCAATGCTCGAGTTGCGGGTTCGCGCCCTGGCTGCTGCCGCCCGCGGCGGCACCCGTGGCGGTGTTGCTGCCGCCGCCCAGCGTCGGCGTGGTGGCGTTGCAGCCACCGATGGCAACCATTGATGAAAACACCATGGCGGCGATGGCGCTAAGGGGGGAAAACCCGGCTTGGGCAGTCCTTTGCATGTCGGTATCTCCGAGGTGGACCGGTTGAGGGTGAACCAGTGAAATCTGGTCTCACGGGCGATCATTATCGCCGTGACGTCCATTGTCAATCGCGTGCGGACGGCGGCCCCGGGACGACCCCGGAGCCGCTGCGGCGCTCAGGCTATCTCGTATTCCTGCAACCTTGGGTCCTGCAAATCGTTGCGGAACTTGGTGGCGGTCCAGGGCCAGGAACCCGGTACGCCTTTCTCGTCCAGATACCAGCTTTTGCAGCCCGTGGTCCACACCGTGGACTTCATGTTCGCCAGCATCTCGGCATTGAAGCGCTCGGTGGCATCCTCGCGCGGACGGACGGTTTCGAATTTGCGTTCCGCCCAAAGGTTCACAAACCGCATGATGTAAGTGGACTGGGTCTCCGCAATGGAGGTGAGCGAAAAGTTGCCCACCGGGCTGTGGGGGCCCATCACCATGAAGAAGTTGGGGAAATCCGGCAGCGCCACCGTGCGATAGCCGCGCGGACCATCTTTCCACACATCGTCCAGGGTGACACCGTTTTCCCCCGTCATGGTCATGGGGAGCATGTATTCGTTGGCGTGATAGCCGGTGGCGAGCGCGATGACGTCGAGCTCATGGAGCTTGCCATCCTTGGTGACGATCCCGCGTGGCTCGACGTGATCGATGGTCTCGGTGACCAGCTCGACGTTGGGCTTCTGCAACGCCGGATAGTAGTCGGAGGACATCACCAGGCGTTTGCACATGGCGGTGTAGTTGGGTGTCAGCTTGGCGCGCAGCACCTCATCCTTGACGGACTCCAGATTCCACTTGCAGATCTTGCCCACCATTTTGCGTGACCAGCCATCCCTGATGATGCCGCGGCCCATCATCTGTTCCATGGCGAAGCGGAAGGTGACGTAGTACGTCTTGGAAATGATGGGAAACCGACGCGCCAGACGTTTGCCGAGTTCGGGATACTTGCGGTTGGGGATCGGCAACACCCACTGGGGCGTGCGCTGGAAGGAAATTACCTTGCTGCACACCTTGGACAAGGGCTCGACCATCTGCACGCCGGTGGAGCCGCAGCCAATGATGGCAGCGCGCTTGCCGGTCAGATCCACGCTGTGATCCCAGCGGGCGGTGTGGATGGTTTTGCCGGCGAAGGTGTCGAGGCCGGGAATATCGGGATACTTGGGCCGCACCAGGATGCCGCAGGAACTGATCAGGATGTCGCAACGAAGCTGCTCGCTGCTGCCGCCCTGCTCCAGGTCCACGACCCACTCGCTGCCGGTCCACTCCGCGTGCTTTACCTGGGTGTTGAAGCGGATGCGTTCGAAGACATGGTATTTGCGCGCCACCCCCTCGAAGTATTCCCGGATCTCCGCACCGCCGCAGAACCGCTGGCTCCACTCGGCGCTGGGCTCGAAACTGTACTGATAATAGTGCGAGGGCACGTCGCAGCGCAGACCGGGATACTGGTTGTAGTGCCAGGTGCCGCCGCAGCGATCGGCCTGCTCCAGGAGCACCAAGTCGTCGTAGCCGGCGGACATCAGCCGCACACCCATGCAGATCCCGGACAGCCCGGTCCCTATCACGATCACCCGGGGTTTGCGCTGGCCCGTCGCCACATTGTGCAAAATATTGCCACTCTCATTGATACCCATCATTACGCTCCTGTTGTCTGAATCAGTTTGTCTGAATTAGTTTGTAAGGGGAATGGCGCCCCCGCGCCTCCGGCCATGGCCCGATAGTCGTTATCCTCAGCTCTGCCGTCAATACGGTTTTGTTCATTCGGCTGTTCTGAATCAACGCAGTGGCTGGTAGCGTCGGGCTAATTGAGCGTACGCGGCACCTGAGCCGAATGATGATGCCGGATGGGACGCTCCGCGCCAGGATCAAGCACCAGGGTAAACCGCGACGGGAACGTCAGCAGGTCGTCATCCACTTCGAACTTGAAGGCGTAAACGCCCGCCAGCACCACCAATCCGCCCGGAAGCTCGTGCTGATACAGGCGCGAACGATAGAGGCTGACCGCAAGCGCGGGACGCGATGCCAGGGCTTCGAAATAGCTCCGGATCGCCGCTGCATCGGCCAGGGCATGGGGAGAAAACGTCGGAAAGAGGGTGGCGCCGTCCGCATAAAGATCCACCAGGGTATCGACATCGCCATCATTCACTGCCTGGAGCCAGAACTCCAATATCTCCTGACCGGTCACCGGATTCTCCCGTGGCTGCTGTTCAACAGGGGCGCGAGGGTAGCACAGGTCTTTCGGTCCGGGCGCCGAAATTGCCTCGCCCGCACGCGCCGGAACGAGAGTTCATTCGCCGGCGCCAAAGCCCTGGGTGAGATCGGCGTACTGCACCACCCGGGGTGGGCCATCGGGCCGCACTTCGAGGATGCTGTGGGCGCAGTTGTGCATGCGCGGCGGCTCCCAGAGGCGGCTCAGGGGACGGTCGAGATAGTGGCTGAGCAGGGTGCGAATCATGGCGCCGTGACTGACCACCACCACATCGCCGCCGCGCTCCCGGGCGATGATTTCCTCCAGTGCCAGCAGCCCCCGCGCCTGCAACTGGGCGAAGGTTTCCGCGCCCGGGTAGTTGAAACGATGAGGCTCGTGCCGAAACGCATGAACGTCCTCGGGATGCGTCTGCTCGATCTCCTTGTAGAGAAAACCCTCCCAGTCCGCCAGATAGATTTCTCGCAGGCTCTCCACCGGGACGAACTCCACCCCCAGGTGGCCAAATGCCAGCTCGGCGGTTTCCCGCGCGCGCAGGCTGGTGCTGGCGTAGACCCGCACCGGCGCGAGATGGGCGAGGGCTTGACGCAGGCCCAGCGCCTGACTCCGCCCCAACTCATTGAGTGCGTTGTCGGCATGCCCCTGGATGCGGCCTTCGGCGTTCCAGGCAGTCTCGCCGTGGCGGATCAGGTGAATGCGCGTCATTGCTGCCTCGTCGGATCGGATCGTCGGATCAGGGTGCCAGGCGCACTATCCGCCAACTGCCCGGCGTGGGGCCGGGCAGATAGCGGAAGCGGTCGTGCAGGCGCATTTCGCCGCCTTGCCAGAATTCAAAGACGCGGGGCGCGACCCGGAAACCACCCCAGAACTCCGGCGCCGGTACATCGCCTCCGGCAAAGCGCGCTTCGCATTTTGCAAACGCCGCTTCCAGCTCTGCGCGCGAAGCGAGTTCGGTACTCTGCCGGGAAGCCCAGGCGGCAAGCTGGCTGTCCCGGGGCCGCGTGGCGAAGTAGTCGTTTACTTCCGCCCGCGAAACCGGGCTCGCGGTACCGGCGACGCCGACCTGGCGGTCGAGCTGAAACCAGGGAAAATGCAGGCTGACCTCGGCGCTGGCGGCAATCCGCGCCGCCTTGTGGCTGCCCAGATTGGTGTAGAACACGAAGCCCCGGGCATCGAAACCCTTGAGCAGCACGGCCCGCTGCCAGGGCCGCCCCGCGGCGTCGAGCGTGGCGACCGTCATCGCGGTGGGGTCCACGATGGGGGAGGCGACGGCTTCGTCGAGCCACAACTGAAACTGCTCGAAGGGCGAATCCCGGAGCGCCGCCCGGGTCAGGTTGCCGTAGCGGTATTCCCGGCGCTCGAAGTCGATGCTCATGGTGTCGTCAGGTTGCGGACAGCCCGCCGTCGATGGGAATGACGGCGCCGTTCATGAAACTGTTGTCGTCGCAGCAGGCCCACAGCATCGCCTGCACCACTTCGTCCATCTCGCCCAGGCGCCGCATGGGGTTGCCCGCTTCGAGATTTTCGCGGCTCTTGCCGCCGGCGGCGTTCAGGCTGGCCTCGACCATGGGCGTCAGGGCGAAGGCCGGGCACAGGGCATTGACCCGAATCCCCTTGCGCCCGTATTCCAGGGCCGCCGATTTGGTCAGCCCGATCACGCCGTGCTTGCTGGCGCTGTAGAGGCTGATGAAGGGCGCTCCCATGATGCCCGCCGCCGAACTCACGTTGAGGATGGCGCCGCTGTTGCGGGTGACCATACGGGCGAGCTCCTGCTGCATGCACAGATAGACCCCCTTGAGGTTGGTGTCGATGACGCGGTCCCACATGGCGAGGTCGGTCTCATGCAGCCGCACCTTGGCGTGGGAGACGCCGGCATTGTTGATCGCCACGTCGAGGCGGTCGAAGCTGTTGTCGACGGCGGCGAAAAAATCCGCCACCTGCGCGGGCATGCCGACATCGCAGGCCATCGCCATCACCTGGGCGCCGCCGGCTTCCAGTTGCCGGGCCAGGGTGCCGACGGCTTTTTCGTTGAGGTCGCACAGCGCCAGGCGCGCGCCGGCCGCCGCGAACTGCTCGGCGGCCAGCTTGCCGAAGCCGGAGCCCGCGCCCGTGATCAGCACCACCTGATTGTCGAAATTGTAGTGGGTTCGCATGGCGCCGCCTCCGGGTGTTGTCAGTCGTTCGGGGGAGGAGACGAGGGGGGGAGTGACGGGAGAAATTGGAGACCAGCTTTAGGCAAACCAAACTCACACACGTGGAACTTTCAGGACATCAAATTGTCAGGCCGCCATCGACGGTCAGGCAGATACCCGTGGTATAGCTGGCCGCGTCCGACGCCAGGTAGAGCACGGCGCCGGCCATTTCCCCGGGCTCCGCGTGGCGGCCCATGGGGATGCCGGCCATGATCTCGCGGTGCACGTCTTCGTTGGTGAACAGGGCGCCGGCGAATTTGGTCTTGGTGAGACCGGGCAGGAGCGCATTGACGCGGATGTTCTCGCCCGCGCACTCCTTGGCGAAGGTCTTGGTCATGCTGATGATCGCCGCCTTCGAAATCGAATAGATGCCCTGCAAGGGTCCCGGGGTGATGCCGTTGACCGAGCCCACATTGACGATGGCGCCGCCACCCCCTTCACGCATCAGCTTTATTGCGCCCGCCGACATGTAAAAGTAGCCGCGGATGTTCACGTCCAGGGTTTTCTGGAAGGCGGGCAGGTCAGTGTCCACCACATGGCCGAAATAAGGATTGGCGGCGGCGTTGTTGACCAGGATGTCGAGGCGGCCGTGGGTGGCGCGCACCAGGGCAAAGGCGGCCTCGATCTGCTCCATCTCGCCGATATGACAGGCCATGGCCTCGGCACTGTGGCCGGCGGCGCGGATCTCGTCCACCACCAGCTGGCAGCCGTCGAGTTTGCGGCTGGTGACGATGACGTGGGCGCCCTGTTCGGCCAGTAGCCTGGCGATGGCTGCGCCGATGCCGCGACTCGCGCCGGCAATCAGCGCGATGCGCCCGCTCAGATCAAAGAGTTTGGTGCTCATTTGTTCTCCTCAGATGGACATCACCAGATGGCCGCCGTCCACCGGCAGCAGGGCGCCGTTGATGAAGGAGCCGGCGTCGCTGGCGAGCAGCAGCAGCGGTCCGTCCATCTCCTCCATGCGGCCCAGACGTCCGCCCGGCGTGGCGGCGATGTAAGCCTGGCCGGCCGCGCTGTCGAAGTATTCGTCGTTCATCTCGGTCTTGAAGTAGCCGGGGCAGATGGCATTGACGCGGATGTTCTTGCCCGCGAGCTCCAGCGCCATGTGTTTGGTGAGCTGGATCACGCCCGCCTTGGTCGCCGAATAGACGCCGTGGCCGCGGCTGGTGGCCATGCCCAGCACCGAGGCGATATTGACGATGGCACCGCCGCGCCGGGCGGCCAGCATGCGTCGCGCCGCTTCCGCCGCGACCAGCCAGGCACCCTTGAGATTGGTGTCCACCACCCAGTCCCAGTCGGCTTCCGCGGTCTTGTGCAGGGTCCCGGGCGCCGCCACCCCGGCGTTGTTGACCAGCAGATCCACGGTGCCGAATTTCGCCTCCGCGGCCGCGAAGGCGGCCGCGACGCTGGCGGCGTCGGTGACATCCATGGCGACCGCGAGCGCCGCGCCCCCGGCGGCGGCGATGTCATCCACCAGCCGGTGCAGGCGATCCTCGCGGCGCGCACCAGCCACCACCCGGGCTCCGGCAGCGGCCAGCACGCGGGTGAAGTGCTCCCCGAAACCGCTGGAGGCGCCGGTCACCAGCGCCACCCGGCCGCTGAGATCGAAGCATTTGGAGTCCATGTCTTGTCCTCAGGGTTTTACGATGACCTTGCCCATGACGTTGCGGCCGGTCACCTTCTTGATCGCGGCGATGCCGTCCTGCAGCGGAAACACCGCGTCGATCACTGGCTTCACCTGGCCGGTCTCGATCCAGCCGAACAGCTCGCGCATGTTGGCCGCGTGCGCCGCGGGTTCCTTCTCGGTGAAAGCGCCCCAGAAACACCGATCACCGAGTAGCCTTTCACCAGCGTCAGGTTGACCGGCAGGGTCGGAATGCGCCCCGAGGCAAAGCCCACGATCAGCAGGCGTCCGTCCCAGGCCATGGCGCGGGAGCAGGCATCGAAGGCATCGCCGCCCACGGCATCGTAGACCACATCGGCGCCGCGCCCGTCGGTCAGCCTCTTGATCGCCTGATTCAGATCCTCGCGACTGTAATTGATGCCTGCATCGGCGCCCTGGGCTTTGGCAAAGGCGATTTTCTCGTCGCTGGAACAGACCGCGATCACGCGCGCGCCGATGGCCTTGCCGATCTGCACCGCGGCGCAGCCGGTACCGCCGGCCGCACCCAGCACCACCAATGTCTCGCCCGCTTGCAGGCGACCGCGCTGACGCAACGCGTGGTGGGCGGTGCCGGTGGCGCCGAGCAGGGCGGCGCCCTGGTCGTAGTTCATAAAGGGCGGCAGCTTGCTGGCAGCCGCCGCGGGCAGAGCGATTTTCTCGGCATAGGCGCCGAAGCGGGTGGTGAGGCTGAGCACCCGGTCGCCCACCTGAAAATCATTCACTCCCGCACCCAGCGCGATCACGTCGCCGCTGACTTCGGAGCCAGGCGCAAAGGGACATGCCGGCCGGGCCTGATACTTCCCTTCCACCAGCAGGCCGTCGGGGAAATTGACCCCGATTGCGCGCACCGCCACCAGGATTTCGCCCGCACCCGGCACCGGGTCCGGCAGGTCCCGATAGACCAGATTCTCGACCGGCCCGTAGGCCTCGCACACCAGTGCCTTCATGTTTTTTCTCCTCGACCGGCGCTCAGGGCCGGATCACCACTTTGCCGCGCGCGCCGCGCCCGGTGACGTACTGGATCGCCTTGACGCCGTCGGCAAGCTTGAACACGCGGTCGATCACCGGTACCACCTTGCCCTGCTCGAACCAGGCGAACAGCTCGCGCATGTTGGCGGCGTAGGCCGCCGGCTCGCGCTGGGTAAAGGCGCCCCAGAACACGCCGATCACCGAGTAGCCTTTCACCAGCGTCAGGTTGACCGGCAGGGTCGGGATGCGCCCGGAGGCAAAGCCCACGATCAGCAGGCGCCCGTCCCAGGCCATGGCGCGGGAGCAGGCGTCGAAGGCATCGCCGCCCACGGCATCGTAGACCACATCGGCGCCGCGTCCGTCGGTCAGCCTCTTGATCGCCTGATTCAGATCCTCGCGACTGTAGTTGATGCCTTCATCCGCACCCTGGGCTTTGGCGAAGGCGATCTTTTCGTCGCTGGAGCAGACCGCGATCACGCGCGCGCCGATGGCCTTGCCGATCTGCACGGCGGCGATGCCGGTGCCGCCGGCGGCACCCAGTACCACCAGGATCTCGCCCGCCTGCAACCGACCGCGCTGACGCAAAGCATGGTGTGCCGTCGCGGTGGCGCACAGGAGCGCCGCGCCCTGATCCATGGACATCGACGCCGGCAATGGAAACAGCTCCCCGGCCGGCACCGCGATCTGCTCGGCGTAGGCGCCGCGCCCGACATTCCAGCCCAGCACCCGGTCGCCCACCGCGAAACCGCTCGCGCCCGGGCCGAGCGCCGCCACCTGCCCGGCGAATTCGCCGCCCGGCATGAAGGGAACCTGGGGTTTCGCCTGGTACTTGCCTTCCACCAGCAGGCCGTCGGGGAAATTGACGCCGATGGCCTCGATCGCCACCCGGATTTCACCCGCGCCCGGCACCGGGTCCGGCATGTCCCGATAGACCAGATTTTCGACCGGCCCGTAGGCCTCGCAGACCAGTGCTTTCATCGCAGTGCCCCCTGATTTTTTGGTTACAACTCGCCCTGTTCGCGCAGGAACTCGATGGCCATTTCCGCCATCGGCCGCGTCATCTGCCCGTAGGTAAGCGCCTGGGTGCTGGACGCGGTACCGTCCTGATAGCGCTTCATGATGCCCTGCAGAATGGCGGCGAAGCGGAAAAAACTGAACGCGAGATAAAACGACCAGTCCGGAATCTCCGCGAGCCCCATGTGCGCGCAGTAGCGCGCCACATACTCCGCCTCGGTGGGAATGCCGAGGGCGTGGCGGTCGAGACCGCCGAGACCACCCAGGTTACCGAGGTTGGGGTCGGCCGGAATCCGCAGCTGCATGCACTGGTAGGCGATGTCCGAAAACGGATGGCCCAGAGTGGACAGTTCCCAGTCCAGCACCGCGAGCACTTCGGGACGGTCCTTGGCGAAGATCATGTTGTCGAGCCGGTAGTCGCCGTGAATCAGCGCGACGCGGCCGTCGTCCGCCGGCATGCGCCCCGGCAGCCACGCCATCAGTTGCTCCATGGCGGGGATGGTCTCCGTCTCCGCGGCCCGGTACTGTTTGGTCCAACGCCCGAGCTGACGCTCGAAATAGTTGCCCGGCTTGCCGAAGTCGGCCAGCCCCACCGCCGCGACATCGACCTGGTGCAGGTGCGCCAGGATGGCGTTCATGCGGTCGTACATGAGAGTGCGGTCGGCCTTGGCGATCGCCGCCAGGGGCGCGTCCCAGTAGACCGTGCCGTCGAGGTAATCCATGACAAAAAACATGCTGCCGATGACGCTGTCGTCCTCGCACAGCACCCGCATGCGGGGCACCGGCACCGGGGTGTCGGCGAGCGCTTTCATCACCCGGTACTCGCGGTCCACGGCGTGGGCGGAGGGCAGCACGTTGCCCGGCGGCTTGCGGCGCAGCACGTAGCGCGCCCGGTCGGTGGTCAGCAGGAAGGTCGGGTTGGACTGGCCGCCCTCGAACTTTTCGGCGCGCTGGAGCTTGCCGAAATCCGCGACGTGGGCGGCCAGGTAGGCGCCGAGCCGGTCTTCGGGCAGTTGATCGATCGCTTGGCTCATGGTGTCTTGATCTCGTGTCTATCTGTCTGTGTCAGGCGTACTGCTTAACCAGCGAGCGGCCCAACTGCATCATGTGCACCTGATCCGGGCCGTCGGCGAAGCGGATCTGGCGCGCGTAGGTAAACGCCTCGGCGAGGAAATAATCGTCGGTGAGGCCACCGGCGCCGTGAACCTGGATGGCGCGGTCGATCACCCGCTGCGCCATCGCCGGGGTCACGATCTTGATGGCGGCAATCAGGTCGCGGGCCTCCTTGGTACCTTCGCGGTCGATTTTCTCGGCCGCGCGCAAGGTGAGGAGACGCGCCTGCTCGATGTCGCAGAACGACTGGGCGATGTCCTCGCGCACCGACTGGTGTTCGCTCAGCTTGCGGCCGAAGGTGCTGCGCCGTTCGACCCGCTGGCACATCAGTTCCAGCGCCCGCTGCGCGCAGCCGATCAGCCGCATGCAGTGGTGGATGCGGCCGGGGCCGAGGCGGCCCTGGGCGATCTCGAAACCGCGGCCTTCGCCCAAGAGCAGATTGGCCACCGGCACCCGCACGTTCTCGAACAGCACTTCGCCATGACCCAGGGGCGGGTCCGCATAGCCCAGCGTGGTGAGCGCGCGCGTGACGGTCACGCCGGGGGTGTCGCGGGGCACCAACACCTGCGACTGCTGCACATGGCGGTTGGGGTTGTCCGGATCGGTCTTGCCCATCACGATCATGATCTTGCAGTTCTCGTGCAGGATCCCGGTAATGAACCACTTGCGGCCGTTGATCACATAGTCGTCGCCGTCGCGCACGATGGAGCACTGCACATTGGTCGCATCCGACGAGGCTACATCGGGTTCGGTCATGGCGAAGGCCGAGCGGATCTCGCCGGCGAGCAGGGGCTCGAGCCAGCGCGCTTTCTGTTCCTCGGTGGCGTACTTGATGAAGACTTCCATGTTGCCGGTGTCGGGCGCATTGCAGTTGAACACCTCGGGCGCCCACAGCACCCGGCCCATGATCTCGGCCAGGGGTGCGTAGTCGAGATTGGTCAGACCGTCTTCATGGTGATGGGCCGGCAGGAACAGGTTCCAGAGCCCGGCCTTTTTCGCCTTGGCCTTCAGCGCCACCATCAGCGGCGGGCTGGCCCAGGGATTGGCCGCGGTCTTGAAATACTCCTGATAGGCGTGTTCCACCGGATAGATTTCCGCGTCCATGAAGTGCTGCAAGCGCAGTTGCAGCTCCCGGGCCTTGTCTGAATAGTCGAAGTTCATCGGCGTGTCTGTCCTCGTGGCAGTAATTGGGTGGTGATTGAATGGCCAGTCAAACCATGGTGATCGCGTGCTCGCGATCGGGTCGCTCCATGTGGGCGAGCGCATTGAAGGCGTGCAGCGACAGGCGCTCGCCGTCGCTCAAAAAGCGGGTGGTGGACGTGTTGCGAATTTGCATCATCAGTTCGATGGCGGCGGCGTCGGACAGGCCCATGACATGCTTGACGGCCAGCGACTTGGGTCCGCCGGAGGAGACGATCAATACGCGCTCGCCGTGCTTTCCTGCGCGCGCCGCCTCGACGCCCGCCACCACGCGTGCATTGAATTCCCGCCAGGTCTCGGTGCGCTCGCTCTGCGCGGCCAGTTCGGCATCCAGATCGCCGGCGATCCAGGCCGCCATCACTTCGCGCAGGATGCCAAAAAATTCCGCGGCCGTGGTCGGTTCGGGAACCTCCGGCCGATAGCGCTGACAGTACAGGCGCATCACCGGGCGAAAGGTGAACTCGTTCAGGCGCCGGTCAACGACCGGCTCGAAGGTGCGCCCCATGCCCGCGCCGATGCCCTGCAGCGTCTCCTTGTGACGCTGCATGTCGCCCACGATGACGCGGTCGAAATCAAGTTCGCGGGCACGGTAGTGCTCGCCCAGCCAGCGTGCCTGTTCCCAACCGAGCGGCGACAGCTGGTCGTAGTTGCGCTCGCCCAGCGAGGCCTGACCGTGGCGGACAAAGTAGATTTCACTCATGGGCACCTCAAGAGCCTACTGCTGCGCGATGGTCTGGCGCTGGCGATGGTGGGCGGTAGGCACTTGGGCACCGATCCCGGTGATGCAACGACATCCCGGTCACGACCGCATGAACCCCGCTCGCGCCGGCGCAGCGGGGCGTCGTCACGACCACGCAGACCGGACGCGGTGGAGCGACCGGAATGGTACACGCCGACGCCAGGGCTGTCAGCCAAACCCGGCAGCAACGCTGGCGCGGCAAACCTCCACCGCGGCTGGCAACGCCATACTCCGCCGGTACAATGCTCCGCGGCCGCTACCGCCATCAGCGACAGGAATGGCTTCATGCTGAAGAACAATAAACGCACACCCCGGCTCTGCTGCGGAATGATCTTCACCACCATCGGGTTGGTCGCGATGCCGGTCGGTGCCGCGCGCGCCCAGTCCGGCGCGCTCAACGAAACAGATCTGCTGGGCGAGATTCCGCTCCAGACCGTGGTGAGCCGCTTCCCGCAAACCGCCGCCCACGCGCCCGCGAGTGTCACCGTGATCACCGCCGACATGTTGCGGGCCGCGGGCGCCATGAACTGGGTCGATGTGTTCCGCCTGGCGCCCGGCTTTCAAGCATATGCCCCCAATGCCAATCGCTTCGGCATCGACTACCACGGCCAGGGCCGGGAGCTGCCCAACCATCTCGAGGTCATGGTGGACGGTCGCTCGGTGTACGACCCGATCCAGTCCACTGTGGTCTGGGGCGCCCTGGGTGTCGACCTCGACGACATCGACCGTATCGAGATCGTGCGCGGTCCCAGTGCGGCGGCGCACGGCTCCAACGCTTTCACCGGCGCGGTCAACATCATCACCCGGTCGGCGGTGCAGGACCGGGGCACCCGTGTCCGCGCGACCGCGGGCGATCGCGGCACCCAGCAGGTGGGGGTACGGCACAGCGAGCAGACCGGGAGTTTCAATTATCGCGTGTCCCTGGGCTTCGACCACAACAACGGCTTTCCAAACTTTAACGCTGCCGGTCCCGACGACGGCGCCGAAACCTGGAACCTCGGGCTGCGCTCCACCTACACCCCGAACCTCGCCGATACGCTCAGTTTCGATGGCGGCTTCAGCCGCCAGGACACCGTGTTCGGGGATGCCGATCGGCCGGACGAATATCTGCCGGTGCGTTACTACAGTCAGCACCAGCGCGTTGCCTGGGAGCATCAACTGTCCGACACCAGCGATTTCGAGTTGACCCTGTATCACAACTATTTGCGTACTTATGGCGTACGCGATCTGGGCCCGGTTTCCGCGTTGCTCGGGGTGAGCCCCGTTGTTGTACCGCTGCTGCTGGGTATTCCAGACCAGCACTCGGTGCAGGGTTTTCACACCATCGTATCGGAGCGTTACGACCTCGAAGCCGTGCAGCGGATACGGTTATCCGACGCGTTGACTGGCGTGTGGGGTGTGGGGACGCGCTGGGATGGCGTCGACAGCCGGTTTTTATTTGACGATGGCGCGACGCACGACGAGCAACGCCCGCGCCTGTTTGCCCAGAGCGAATGGCTGCCGACCACGGACCTCGCCATCTCCACCGGGGTGATGCTAGAAAAAACCCGGATCGGTACGCTGGTATCGCCGCGCGTCTCATTCAACTACCTCATCCATCCGAACCATACCCTGCGCCTGAGCAACGCGCGCGGACAGCGCGCGCCTTCGATCACGGAAGCTGAGGAACGCCAGGTTTTCCGCCTGGGCGACGTGATCACCGAAGACCAGCGTCGGGTGGTGGCAAACCTCGGCGCCGAACGCATCAACAACCTGGAGCTGGCCTATCTGGCCCACTTTCCCGAGCAGGAGATCGACTTCGATATCAAGCTGTTTCGCGAAGAGGTCCGCGACGGACTGGATGACTATCGCGAAAGCATCGCGGCCCTGCCGCCTTTTTTCGACAGCGAACGTCTGGTGCGCGACAACGTGGCCCGCTGGAATGCCGCCGGCGCCGAGGCGCAAGCGGTCTACCACCTCTCGTCGCGCACTTGGTTTCGCCTTCACTATGCCAACCAGGATCTCAATAGCCGACGCGTGGCTCGCTTCGACCCAGCTCTACAGATCAGGAACTTCGACGGCGGCACTCCACGCCATTCCGGTGGTCTACTGGTCAACCATCGCTGGTCGGATGCGCTTGATTTCGGCATTTTCGTTTACTCGCAAAGCGCCGTGGATTGGCGGAACGGTAACCCCATCAGCGGATTTACCCGAGTCGATGCCCAGGCCACGTGGCATTTCAAGGCGGGTTCGAGCAAAGGCGACCTGCAATTGGTGGCACAGAATCTCGGGCCGGATTATTCTGAATTCAATCGGGCAAACGTCTTCGAAACTGCGGTGTATCTGCGCGCGCGTCTGGACTTTCCCGACTGACCAGTGGCGAGCAGCCAAGACCGGAACACGCGGGCGAAGGCCCGGGGCAGGGAGTGCGGTTAGTGAAGGGGTCAGACAGCAGGGGAGGGCCGCGCCGTCAACCATACCTGGTGTGGTCGTTCCCGTGGGCGTGGGTGTGGGTGTGCTGCGGCGCGCCATCCCTCGCCGACGCCGACGTCCGCCTGCTGCTTGCGAACGAAACACCGTATTACCGCGCGGCCGCGGACAGCTTCCGGCACCACCTCGGACGGCTGGCGCCCGGCGTTGCCGTCAGCATCCACAGCGTGGCAAACGACTGGCCCGCCGAAGATATCCTCGTCAGCATCGGGTCACCGGCGTTGACCGAACTGCGCGCGCGCTACCCGGACCGGGCCGCGCTGCATCTGTTCATCACCAGCGATTTCTGGCGCGAACAAAGCCTGCGCGACCCGGGGCTCGGCAACAACACCGCGGTCGCGCTCGACCAGCCGCCGCAGCGGCTGCTGACCCTGGCCCGCCTGCTGGTGCCAGAGGCGCACACCCTGTCCGCGGTGCTGGGGCCCCATTCAAGCCAGCACGGCGCCGAACTCTCTGGCGGGGCGATCGCGCTTGGCTTTGAGCCGCGCATCGGCATTCTGGCGCCGGGCGACAATCCGATCGCCACGCTATGGCCGCTGATCAGCGCGAGCCAGATCACGGTGACGTTGCCCGATAGTGCCGATTTCAATCGCGCGGTAGCCCGATGGCTGCTGCAATTGAGCTTTCGTGCCAAGATTCCGGTCATCGGTTTTTCCCGCGCCTACACCGATGCCGGCGCTCTGGCATCGGTGTACTCGACCCCGGAAAATATCGGCCAGCAGGGGGCCGAGCTCGTCGCCGAACGGCTGGCGCACGGACCGTTTCCGCCCGGCCTGCTGCCGCCGCGCTATTACACGCTGGCCACGAACGCCACCGTGGCGGAAGCCCTGGGCATTGTCCTGCCCGCCACCGCCGCGCTGCAGAACCGGTACGCCGCCGCGCTGCAGGAGCAACCATGAAGTTCGCTGCATTCGACATTCGCCGGAATCTGCAACTGCGCTTGCTGGCGATCGGTTCGCTGCCGCTGCTCCTGATCACTGCGCTGCTGACCGGCTACAGCATCCACGGCCGACACGGCGACATCCTGCGCAAGGTTGAAGAATCCGGCGCGCACATGATCGACTATTTATCCAAAACGGTGGATTTCGCCCTTTATTCGAGCAATCTCGCCCTGCTCACAAGCATGGCGGACACCATCGCCGCGGTCCCGGGGATTCGCGGCGTCACCTTCCTCGACCGGCAGCGCCAGGTCATGGTTGCCAGCGCTGATTTTCCGGCATCTGGCCCGAACCTGGATCTGACGCAACCCCTGGGCATGGCGGTCCGTGAAATGCGTGACGTGCTGATCCTGGAGCGCGGCGTCTATGCGGTGCCCATGGAGGTGGACGACTATCCGGCCACCGCTGCCGGGCCGCCCCGCGCTCCGCTGGGCTGGGTGGTGATCGCCATGGATCTCACGGAGGCGCGCCGAGCCCAGCACGAGACAGTGGTCAGCAGCATCGGCATCGGCGCCGGCGTGCTGGGCACCGCGCTGCTGATGGCGTTGGTGTTGTCGCGCTCCGTCGTCACCCCCATTCGCGACCTCACCAACACCGTGATACGGCTGCGGCAAGGAAATCTCGCCGCACGCGCGCAAACCACCACGCGCGATGAACTCGCGCACCTGGCGGCCGGTATAAACCATCTTGCCGATGCGGTTGAACGCAGTCAGCTCGATCTCAAGCAGCAGGTTGCGCAGGCCACCCGGGACCTTTCTCGGACGCTCGACGAGCTGCGGACCAAGAATCAGGAGCTGGAAATTGCCGGCGAACGCGCGGAAACGGCCAATCGTGCCAAAACCGACTTCCTGGCGCGGATGAGCCACGAACTGCGCACCCCGCTGACATCGATCCAGGGCTTCGTGCGCCTGCTGGAGCGCGATCTGCAGAACGCCGCTGACCGCAATTATTGCCACATCATCGACCAGGCATCCGTGTCGCTGCTGGCGATGATCGACGACATTCTCGAGTTCACCAAACTTCAAGTTGGCGCCGAAAGCAGCCGTGCCGAACCTTTTGATGTACTGGAATGCATCGAGGATTGCGTCCGCCTGCTGGCGCCGGCGGCGCACGCCAAGGGCGTCGAAGTCTATCTGGACATCCACCCTGCCGTCCCCGCACGCGCTTTCGGCCACGCCAGGTGGTTGCGACAGATTCTCGCCAACCTGGTGGGCAACGCGGTGAAATTCACGCCCCACGGCCATGTACTGGTGCTCTGCGGCCTGGATCCGGCGGGCCATTTCTCCATCACCGTGAGCGACACCGGGATCGGCATCGAGCCCGACCAGCAACAGCAGATTTTCGCGGCCTTCGTGCAGGCAGATACCGGCATCGCCCGCCGCTTCGGGGGCACCGGGCTCGGCCTTGCCATCGCGCACCGCCATGTGGAGTTGCTGGGCGGGACCATTGAGCTGCGCAGCAATCCGGACGCCGGCAGCGACTTCAGGGTCAGTTTGCCGTTGCAGTGGCAGTCCGCCGCAACGCCGCCGCAACACGCCGGCCAGGTGCTTATCTATGACACCGACGCGCGCGGACGCAACAGCGCCCGGTCCCTGTTGCAGCGCCTGTTCGACGATGCGCGCGTGCTGGCCACCTTCGATGACCTGATCGACGCCATGGCCGACACCGCCCCTGCCGCGCTGGTGATCAACTGGTCACTTGGCGAACCACCGGAACGCCAGCTGATGTCCCTGCGTCACGTCCTTGACGAGCTGCGCTGCCCGATCATCGTGCAACTGCCCCTGCGCACCCTGCACGAAGTCATCCCCAGGGATCTCATCGATAAGCACCCCAACGTTCACTGGCTTGGCAAACCTGCCGGTATCCGGGACTTTGTGGCCGCGCTGACCGATACCGTCGTGCGCTCACCCGGGCACGCGGACCTGAGCGGCATTCAGGTGTTGGTGGCGGAGGACAATGACTTTAGCCGCCTGCTGCTCACTACCTTGCTGGAACGCACGGGCTGCACTTATCGGGCGACTCCGGACGGGCGCGGAGCCATTGCCGCCTGCGGGGAACAGAAATTCGACGTCATTCTCATGGACATTCACATGCCCGAGATCACCGGCATTGGCGCGTTGCTGCAAATCCAGCAGCCGGGAATGCTTAATGCGGCAACGCCGGTCGTGGTGCTTACCGCTGACCAACTGCTCGACGAAGGGCGCGAGCTCGGCCGGGTGCGGGTAGCGCGTGTTCTGGGCAAGCCCTACGACGAACGCCAACTGCTGGAGAGTTTGCTTCAACTGTCGGGGCGCACGGGCGCACCCGCCGCCGAGTGGTTCGGCAGTGGCGACAGCATGCCCAAAGAGCCCTATTTCGACGAAATCGAACATCTGGTGTCCCGCACCCATGAGTTCCTGGCCGACGCCGATCTCGGCGGCGCCCGCGAAGCTTGCCATCAACTGGCCGGCATCGTCGCGGTTTATCGCTTGGGTGAGCTCGAAAAGCTTGCACGCATACTGCACGCGCTGGTACGGGTGGGGGATGCGGAGCGCGCGTCGGCAATCCTGGTAAAACTGCGTCAGGAAAATTTCGCGATGCGCCAGCGTACCTGCTCGCCAACGGCCTGACCAACTTGAAAAACGTCGTGCTGAAGAGCCGATGCCAGGTACACGCGCAGCGTACCGACACTTGTCAACTCGCGCGGCGAGCACCGCGCAACAGCGCAGATGGCTGCCGCAGCAGGTTTTCGCGGTCTGCTAAGGCTGGTCCGTGCTATCCGCCAGCCAATCCGACAAGCGTGCCTCGAGCGCCGGCAATCCATGTCCGGTCTGCGCGGAAAATGTCTGCGCGGTGACCTCCGTGAGGCCCACCCGGGCAACCTCGCGCCGCACCCCCAGCAACGTCGCCTGGGCAGGGCCGCGATTGAGTTTGTCCGCCTTGGTGAGGAGTACATGTACCGGCAGCGCCGCCTCCGCGGCCCACGCCAGCATGTGTTGATCAAAAGTTTGCAGCGGGTGACGGATGTCCATCAACAGCACCAGCCCGCGCAGCGAGGAGCGCGCGCGCAGGTAGTGGGCGAGGTGCTGGTCCCACTCCGCCTTCATCGCCTTGGGCACTTTGGCGTAGCCGTAACCGGGCAGATCGACCAAGCGCTGCCCCGGCGCCAGCGCAAAAAAGTTCATCAGCCGGGTACGCCCCGGTGTCTTGCTGGTGCGCGCCAGCTTGCCCTGGCGCGTCAGCGCGTTGAGCGCGCTTGATTTGCCCGCGTTGGAGCGGCCCGCGAAAGCCACTTCGACGCCCTGATCCGGCGGGCAATCCGCCAAGGTAGGTGCACTTTTAAGAAATACGGCGCGCTGGAAGTCGATCTTGCGCGGCCCTGGCGGGACGTGATTGCCGGCGGCGTCGGGCGCCGTCACCGGAGCTTGGTCGTCACGTTGGCCGGAGTCTTTGGACATGATTCGGATCCTGGGCAAATGTCGGCGTATCCTTCGAATGTCGAGATCTGCTGCAATGCACACGCCCAGAGAAGACCTATCGACACCTGCCCCTGGCAGTTATCCCGCCGCGCACGGCTCATCGCATCAGGCTCGGCAGACGATTGGTATATACTCCGCCCCCGTCGCGCCGACCCGCGCGGACGGGCGCCCATTCTAGCCAAATCGAGCGAGCAGCATATGATGAAAGCGATACTTCTGTGCCTGGCCGGTGCGATGGCCATCGCGCTGGCGCCGACAACCCTGGCCGCCGGCGACGCCAATGCCGGCAAAAGCAAAACTGCCACGTGTGCCGGTTGCCATGGCGTCAACGGGGCGAGTGCGGCCCCGAACTTCCCCCATCTCGCCGGGCTGGGAGAGAAATATCTGCTCAAGCAACTGCGCGACATCCAGTCCGGTCAGCGCACCGTCCCGGAAATGACCGGGTTGCTGAATACGTCGAGCGCGCAGGATCTCGCCGATATCGCTGCCTATTTTGACGCCCAGCCGCGCCAGTGGGCCGGCGCAAAGGATGACGCCAAGGCGATGACCCTGGGTGCCACGGTCTATCGCGCCGGCAACCTCGATACCGGCGTACCGGCCTGTACCGGCTGTCATTCGCCGGTGGGCAATGGCAACGCCCCGGCCGGTTATCCGGCACTGGGCGGACAACATGCCGAGTATCTTGCGAAACAACTGCGTGCTTTCCGCGACGGCGCGCACGACGCTGCCTGGCCCGGGGCCCGCGGCAACGATGAAAACGCCATCATGCGCGGAGTCGCCTCTCATATGACCGACCAGGAAATCCAGGCCGTCGCAAACTTTATCGCCGGCCTGAAATAAGATCGCCGCGCCCGCAACGGTGGCGGGTATGCGGTGTCGAATGGGCGGTGCGGCCGGCAGGCAACCCCCGCCCAACACCATGAGGGAGGTACCTCCAGTGGGTCCATCGCTGAAAATCCTGGCTCTGAAAGCGCTCGCGACAACCGTTCTGGTGCTCACCACGACCTTGGCGCACGCAACCGACTACGTCGCCGGCAAGCACTATGTGCTGCTGGAGACACCGGTGCGCACCGGTGATGCCAGCAAGATCGAAGTCACCGAGGTGTTCTGGTACGGTTGCGGTCACTGTTACACGTTCGAGCCCCAGCTGGAAAAATGGAGCAAGACGTTACCCGCCGATGTGGTGTTGTCGCGCAGCCCGGCCATCTGGCATCCCACCATGGAATTGCACGCGCGCGCGTACTACACCGCCAAAGCGCTCAATGTTCTGGACGCCCTTCACCCGGCATTGTTTGATGCCATGAACATAAGCCGCGATAAACTGGCCACGGAAGACGACATCAAAAAAATCTTCACGGCTCACGGCGTGGATGGTGATGCCTTCAGCAAGACGTTCAACTCCTTCGGCGTCGGCAGTGCCGTGGGCCAGGCCGACGCCCGCCAGCGCGGCTACAAGGTCACCGGCACGCCGGAGATCGTGGTCGAAGGCAAGTACCGTGTCTCCGCCAGCCTGGCCGGCGGCCACGCGGCCATGCTCGCCGTCGTCGACCACTTGCTTGCCATCGAACGTGCCGCTCGCGCCAAGCACCACGGGAGTGACAGCGCAGCGACCGCCAAGTAGACTCCCGCTCCCGCCGGAATAGCTCAGCTCGGTAGAGCAGCGCATTCGTAATGCGTTGGTCGGAGGTTCAAATCCTCTTTCCGGCACCAAATGTCCCGGCACCGCCAGGCTTCAACCATCACGGCGTGCATCGAGACCGCCTTGTGGTGCAGAATCAGCGTGCGCTTGCGCGGCGCCCATCGATTCCCCGGCGCGACGAAAGGAGACGCTCACCCATGGCCGCCGTATCGCGCCTGATTCTGACCGCCCTGGTGTTCGCGCTACTGCCACCGGCGTGGGCGGGCCCGTACAGCGAATCCCTGACCCAGGCTCTGGCGCGCAGCGCTCCGGCGCTGAACCGTCAGGTGCTGACCAAAGCGGTCACGGCGATGAACTGCGCGGTAGCGGGCGGGGTAAGCCCGGCACGCCGACTTGCGGTAATCGATTTTTCGCTGCCGTCTACCAAACAGCGGTTCTGGGTCTTCGACCTGGAGCGGCGCAAGCTGCTGATCGAGGATCACGTCGCCCATGGCCGCGGATCGGGCGATGAAATGGCGACGCGGTTCTCCAACGACATGGGCAGTCGTCAATCGAGCCTGGGGCTGTTCCGCACCGCCGAAACCTACTACGGCAATTTCGGCTATTCGCTGCGCATGGACGGGCTCGAGCCCGGCATCAACGACCTCGCGCGCAAACGCAAAATCGTGATTCACTCCGCCGAGTACGTCGATCCGATCTGGATCCAGCTCAAGGGCGGCATCGGCCGCAGTTACGGCTGTCCCGCGGTCCGCCCCAATATCATCAACAAGGTGGTGGAGAACCTCAAGGATGGCCAGTTCCTGTTTTCGTACTACCCGGATCGGCGCTGGCTCAACGAGTCGCTATACCTGAATTGTTCGCCGGATCGGGTCGCAGCGGTAGTCAGCCCCATTCTCCACGCCAGACGTTGAACAACCCGCCACTCAAGCACCACCCCGGAACCCATAAACCGTGATCCAACTCACCGGCATTACCTTGCGCCGGCATGTCGAGCCGCTGCTGGAGAACGCCTCGGCGACACTCTACCCGGGCCATCGCGTCGGTCTGATCGGCGCCAATGGCAGCGGCAAAAGTTCGCTGCTGGCCTTGTTGCGTGGCGAACTTTCGTCCGAGACCGGCGAGGCGGCGATCCCGAAACAGTGGATCATCGCCCATATGGCGCAGGATCTCGGCGACCTGGAGCGCTCCGCGCTCGACCTGGTACTCGACGGAGATCCGGGATTTCGGGACGCCGAGCGCGAAGTCCTGCGTGCCGACGCCGATGGCGACGGCACCGCCATCGGTCGCGCCCATGCTCACTATCAACAGGTGGACGGCTACACCGCCCACGCCCGCGCGGCGACGCTGCTGTCCGGCCTCGGCTTTCGCACCTCCGACCAGCAACGACCGGCCGCCGCGTTTTCCGGCGGCTGGCGCGTGCGCCTCGGCCTCGCGCGGGCGTTGATGTGTCCGTCCGACCTCTTGCTGCTCGATGAACCCACCAATCACCTCGACCTCGAAGCGGTGCTGTGGCTGGAAGACTGGCTGAAGGCCTATCGCGGCACCCTGTTGCTGATCTCCCACGACCGCGATTTCCTCGACGCCGTGGTGAACGAAGTACTCCACATTGAACACCGGCAACTGAACCAGTACCGGGGTGGCTACAGCGATTTCGAACGCCAGCGCGCGGCGCGTCTGGCGGGACAGCAGGCGACCTACGAACAGCAACAGCGCGCCGTGGCCCATATGCAGCGCTTCGTCGACCGCTTCCGCGCACAGGCGACCAAGGCGCGCGCCGCGCAAAGCCGGATCAAGGCGCTGGAACGAATGACGCTGGTGGCGCCCGCCCAGGTCGACAATCCCTTCCGCTTCAGCTTCAAGGAACCGCCGCGCGCCGGCAATCCGCTGCTGGCGCTGACCGAAGCGCGTCTGGGGTATGGCGATCCGCCGATTCTCGACGGCATCGGACTGCAACTCTCACCGGGCGATCGCATCGGCCTGCTGGGTCCCAATGGCGCGGGCAAGTCGACCCTGGTGCGGGCGCTGGCGGGCGAACTGCGGCCGCTGACCGGCGCGCTCGAAACCAGCGCCAATCTCCGCATCGGCTATTTCGCCCAGCACCAACTGGAGCAACTCGATCCCGGCGCCAGCCCTCTCGAACACCTCGCCCGACTGAGTCCCGTCGCCACCGAGCAGCGGCGGCGCGATTTCCTCGGCGGTTTCGGGTTTGCCGGCGATCTGGCAAACAGCCCGGTGGCGCCGCTGTCGGGTGGTGAAAAGGCCCGCCTGGTGCTCGCCCTGCTGGTCTGGCAGGCGCCCAATCTGCTGCTGCTCGACGAACCCACCAACCACCTCGATCTGGAAATGCGCGCGGCGCTGACGCTGGCATTACAGGACTATGCCGGCGCCCTGGTGGTGGTGTCCCACGATCGCCATCTGCTCGCCACCACCGTGGACACCTACTGGCTGGTGAGCGACGGCGCGGTGACCGTTTTCGATGGCGACCTCACGGACTACCGCCGCTGGCTCGAACGCCGTGCCCGGAACGCGGCGCGTCCGGCTGCACAAAACACCACGATCGACGTCGGGGATCGGCGCGATCAGCGTCGGCGCGACGCGGCGCGACGCGCGGAATTGCGTCCGCTGCAAGCACGCGCCTCCCGTCTTGCTGCGGAATTGGATCGGGTCGGCACTGAGCTCGCGGGGCTGGAACGGGAACTGGCGGAGCCGGCGCTCTATGGCGCCGACGCTCGGGACCAGCTCAGCGCGTTGCTCCAGCGCCAGGGCACGTTGCGCCAGCGCGCGGAGCAACTGGAAGCGGACTGGATCGCCGCGGAAGAATCCCTGGTTGCCGTACAGGCCGAATGAGCCGGGTCGGCGCCCTCGACACGCTGTTTTGACGCGCCGCGCCGGGTCTGATGCAGGACCGGTCCGGCGTTATTCGACGGTAACCGACTTGGCAAGGTTGCGCGGCTGATCCACGTCGGTGCCTTTCAACACTGCGACGTGATAGGCGAGCAGCTGTAAGGGCAGGGTGTAGACGATGGGTTCGAGGCTCTTGGGGACGTGGGGCAAACTGACCACCGTCACTCCGGGCTGATCGCGAAACCCGGCGTCGCGATCAGCGAACACGAACAGCGCGCCGCCGCGCGCCTGCACTTCATGCAGGTTGGACTTGAGCTTTTCGAGCAGCTCGTTGTTGGGCGCAACCGCAACCACCGGCATATCCGCATCGACCAGCGCCAAAGGGCCGTGCTTGAGCTCCCCGGCCGGGTAGGCCTCGGCGTGGATGTAGGAGATTTCCTTGAGCTTCAACGCCCCCTCAAGGGCGATGGGATACTGGACACCGCGGCCGAGGAACAGCGCGTGGTGCTTGTCGGCAAAGCACTCGAACGTGGCTTCGATTGCGGCGTCAAGCGCCAGTACCCGTCGGCTCAGTTCGGGCAGGGCGTGCAAGGCGGCGACCAGTTCGGCTTCCCGCTCCACGGACAGCTTGCCGCGCGCCCGGGCGATGACGATGCACAGCAGTTGCAGCGCCACCAGCTGAGTGGTGAACGCCTTGGTGGACGCCACGCCGATCTCGGGACCGGCGCGGGTCAGCAGGGCGAGGCCGGTCTCCCGCGCCAGCGAGCTGTTGGCCACGTTGCAGATGGCGAGGCTGTCGAGATAGCCCGCCTCGCGTGTCGCCTTCAACGCCGCCAGGGTATCGGCGGTCTCCCCGGATTGGGAGATGGCGACGAACAGGGTATTTTTCGGCACCACGACCTTGCGATAGCGATATTCGCTGGCAACTTCGACCTGGCAGGGGATGCCGGCCCACTCCTCCAACCAGTAACGCGCCACCAGTCCGGCGTGATAGCTGGTGCCGCAGGCCACCAGATGCAGATTTTCCACCACTGCAAAGCGGTCGGCTGCGGTTGCGCCGAATATCTCGGGCAGGACCCGGTGCGCACTGATGCGGCCTTCCAGGGTGGCGGCCAGCACCGCCGGCTGTTCGTGGATCTCCTTGAGCATGAAGTGGCGGAAACCGCCTTTGTCGGCGTGGTCGACCGCGTCGGACAAGGTGTGAACGCCGCGCGCCACCACCGCGCCGTTGCAGTCGCGCACCTGATAGCCCGCTGCCGTCAAGGTGACCCGGTCGCCGTCCTCCAGGTACACGAATCGGTCGGTGACCTGGCGCAGCGCCAGAGGATCGGAGGCGAGAAAGTGCTCTTCGATGCCGACCCCCAGGACCAGTGGACTGCCGCTGCGCGCACCCACCAGGGTGCCGGGCTCGGTCGCCGAGACCACCGCCAGCGCGTAGGCGCCTTCCAGTCTTGTCACTGCGGCATCCAGAGCACCGGCGAGATCCAGACCCTGCTTCAGCAGGTGGTGCATCAGGTGGGCGACCGCTTCGGTATCGGTGTCCGACTGGAACTCATAGCCCAAGGCCTCGAGCTCCGCGCGCAGGGCGCGGAAGTTCTCGATGATTCCGTTGTGGACCAGCGCAATCGGACCCGAGCGGTGGGGGTGAGCGTTTACTTCGTTCGGCTTGCCATGCGTCGCCCAGCGGGTGTGAGCGATGCCGAGGTGGCCCGGGAAGGGGAGGCGTGCCAGATCGTCCGCTAGCAGCGCGACTTTGCCGGCATGCTTGCGGCAGTGCAGGGCGCCGTCGGCGACGATTGCCATGCCCACCGAATCGTAGCCGCGATACTCCAGCCGCTTGAGACCCTCGAGCAGAATGGCCGCCACATTGCGCTGGCCGGCGGCGGCAACGATGCCGCACATCAGTGCTCATCCTTTTTGGAGGGCCGCTGCCAACCGGGAATGTTGCGCTGCTTGCCACGACCGACACCGAGGTGCTCCGCGGGGACGTCGACAGTGATGGTGGAGCCAGCACCGATGGTGGCGCCGGGGCCGACCGTCACCGGGGCCACCAAGGCGCTATTGGAACCGATGAAGGCGCCAGCGCCGATGTTGGTGCGATGCTTGGCGACACCGTCGTAGTTACAGGTGATGGTGCCCGCGCCCACGTTCACGTCCTCACCCAGCCAGGCGTCGCCGACATAGGCGAGGTGGTTGGCTTTGCTGCCGCGCCCGAACTCCGCCTGCTTGGTTTCGACGAAGTTACCGATCCGCGCCTGTTCGCCGATGTGCGTTCCCTCCCGCAACCTGGCGAAGGGGCCGACCTGGGCGCCGGCGGCGACGACGACCGGCCCTTCGATCAGAGTATTGGCCTTTATCACCGCACCGCGACCGATTTGCGCATCGCGAATCACGCAGTTGGGGCCGATGCGGACGTCATCGCCCAGCATCACGCGGCCCTCGAATACGCAGTTGATGTCGATGAACACGTCGCGCCCGACGCGCAGCTCGCCACGGCAGTCGAAGCGCGCTGGATCGGCGAGCGTCGCGCCGGCGGCCAGCAGGCGCTCTGCGTGGGACTTCTGGTAGTGGCGCTCCAGGCGGGCGAGCTGGGCGCGGTCGTTGACGCCTTCGATCTCCGCCAGACTGTGAGGATGGAAGGTCTGAATCATCGCGCCTTCCGCCGCGGCAAGGGCGACGATATCCGTCAGATAGTATTCGCCCTGCGCGTTTGCGTTGCCGACCCGAGCCAGCCAGGCCCGCAGTTTTTGTACCGGCACGGCGATGATTCCGGTGTTGATTTCGGTGCGGGCACGCTGCTCAGGGGTCGCGTCTTTTTCTTCGACGATTCCGATCACCGCGCCGCTGCCATCACGCAGGATACGACCGTAGCCGGTGGGATGTTCCGTGTGCGCCGTCAACAACGCCAGCGCGCCCAGGGCGGCAGATGCCACCATGGCGGTGAGTGTGGCCGGTTCGAGCAGCGGTACATCACCGTAGAGAATCAGCGCGGTCCCGGTGTCATCCAGTTCGGGCAGTGCCTGGCTCACCGCATGCGCGGTGCCCAGCGGTTCGCGCTGCGCTACCCAGGAAACCGGATAGCCGACGCAAGCCTGCTGCACCAGCGTCAGGTCCACGCCGGCAACAACCCAGGTGCGCTGACCAGGGAGCCTTTGGGCTGTATCGAGGACATGGGCGAGCAGGGGCTTGCCGGCGAGGAGGTGAAGGACCTTGGGCAGGGCGGAGTGCATCCGGGTCCCCTTGCCTGCGGCGAGCACGATGATCTGTGTCTGCACGATGACCCTGTGGAGTTCGCTACCGGGCCCAGTATAACAGCGGGCCACAAGACGCCGACGGCGTCAGGGGCGAGGCAAAGTGAAGCGCCGGAACCGCTTGCTACACGCGCAGTGAAGCCTGCGGATCAGCCCGCGTGGCGGGCGCGGCGGCGCAACTCCTCGATGGTGCGCAGACGTGCAGCGGCCTCGCCCAAGCGGGAGAGTGCCGCCGAATATTCCATCTCGGCCCCGCGATTTTGCAATTCCTGCTCGGCCTGGCGCTTGGCCTCCAGCGCCGCCGCCTCGTCGAGGTCACCGGCACGATCGCCGGCGTCGGCAAGGATGGTCACCAGATGGGGCTGGACTTCAAGAAAACCGCTGGAAAGGAAATAAATCTCTTCCTGCCCACCCTGACGTACGACACGCACCGGCCCCGGCTTGATGCCGGTCAGCAGGGGCGCGTGGCCATAGGCCACGCCCAATTCGCCCAGCGTGCCGGTCAGTACCAGCATTTCCACCGGGCCCGAAAACATAGATTTTTCGGCGGTCACTATGTCGCAGTGAAACATCATGGCCATCGCTGGTTCGCGCCCCGCCCGCAGTGATTAAAGAGTTTTCGCTTTCTCGACAGCTTCTTCGATGGAGCCGACCATGTAGAAAGCCTGTTCGGGCAAGTGGTCGTAATCGCCATTGAGAATGCCTTTGAAGCTGGCAACCGTTTCTTTCAACGGCACATATTTGCCTGGACTGCCCGTGAAAACTTCGGCGACGAAGAAGGGCTGCGACAGGAAGCGCTGGATTTTCCGCGCCCGATCCACCACCAGCTTGTCCTCCTCGGACAGTTCGTCCATGCCGAGGATGGCGATGATGTCGCGCAACTCTTTGTAGCGCTGCAACACCGACTGCACACCGCGCGCCACGTCGTAGTGATCCTTGCCGATCACCAGGGGATCCAGCAACCGCGAAGTGGAATCGAGCGGATCCACCGCCGGGTAAATCCCTAGCTCCGCGATCTGCCGTGACAACACCAAAGTCGCATCCAGGTGCGCGAAGGTGGTGGCGGGCGAGGGGTCGGTGAGGTCGTCCGCGGGCACATACACCGCTTGGAAGGAGGTGATGGAGCCGGTTTGCGTCGAGGTGATGCGCTCCTGCAACACACCCATCTCGGCGGCCAGAGTCGGCTGATAACCCACCGCCGACGGCATGCGGCCGAGCAGTGCCGATACTTCAGTACCAGCCAACGTGTAGCGGTAGATGTTGTCGACGAACATAAGGACGTCGCGGCCTTCGTCGCGGAAGTATTCCGCCATGGTGAGGCCGGTCAGGGCGACGCGCAGGCGGTTGCCGGGCGGCTCGTTCATCTGCCCATACACCAGCGCCACCTTGTCGAGTACGTTCGATTCCTTCATTTCGTGGTAGAAATCGTTACCTTCCCGGGTGCGCTCGCCGACACCGGCGAACACCGAAAATCCGGAGTGCTCCATGGCGATGTTGCGGATCAGCTCCATGAGCGTCACGGTCTTGCCCACCCCGGCGCCACCGAACAGGCCGACCTTGCCGCCCTTGGAGATCGGCATGATGAGGTCGATTACCTTGATGCCGGTTTCGAGCAGCTCCACGGCGGACGACTGCTCGGCGTAGGACGGCGCGGCGCGGTGGATCGGCATCCGCGCTTCGTGCTGAATCGGACCGGCTTCGTCGATGGGGTTGCCGAGCACGTCCATGATACGGCCCAGGGTGCCCTGCCCGACGGGCACGGCGATCGGGCTGCCCGTGTTGCTGACGTTGAGGCCGCGACTGACGCCCTCGGAGGAACCCATGGCAATGGTTCGCACCACGCCGTCGCCGAGTTGCTGCTGGACTTCGAGAGTAAGACCCCGCGCGTCCACCAGCAGCGCATCATAGACATTCGGAACGCTGTCGCGCGGGAATTCCACGTCGATGACAGCACCGATGATCTGCACGATACGTCCGCTACTCATTTGCTATCCTCTCGCAATACGAAATATACGTTGCTGGTGCCAAGCCTGATCAGACGGCGGCTGCGCCGCTGACGATCTCTGACAGTTCCTGGGTGATCGCCGCCTGCCGTGCCTTGTTGTAAAGCAGCTCCAGCTCGTCGATCAGGGTGGAGGCGTTTTCGGTGGCATTCTTCATCGCCACCATCCGCGCAGCCTGCTCGCAGGCCTTGTTCTCAACCACGCTCTGGTACACCTGGGATTCCATGTACCGCGCCAGCAGTCCGTCGAGCAGCTCTTTGGCGTCGGGTTCATACAGATAATCCCAGTGGTGCTTCAGCTTGTCGTCGCTGACCGGATCAAGCGGCAACAACTGCTCCGCCACCGGCTTTTGGGTCATCGTATTGACAAACTTGTTGCTGGCAAGAAACAAGCGATCAATGCGTTTTTCCTCGTAGCTGTCGAGCATCACCTTGACACTGCCGACCAGCGTCTGTACCAACGGCTTGTCGCCGAGGTCGCGCACGCTGGCGACGACGTTGCCGCCGTGACTACCGAAAAACGCGCTCGCCTTTGCGCCGATAGTGCAGACATCGATGCCGACGCCCTGGCGGTTCCATTCCGCCATCGCTTTCAGGGCGGTCTTGAAAAGATTGATGTTCAAACCGCCACAGAGGCCCCGGTCGGTGGAAATCAGGATGAAACCGACGCGCTTGACCTCGCGCACCGTCATGTACTGGTGGCGGTACTCCGGCGACGCGTTGGCGATGTGTCCCACCACGCCGCGAATACGTTCCGCATAAGGCCGGCCGAGCGCCATCTGGTCCTGGGCGCGGCGCATTTTGCTGGCCGCGACCATCTCCATGGCGCTGGTGATCTTTTGCGTACTCTTGACGCTGGTGATCTTGGTCTTGACTTCTTTTCCAACGGCCATCGCAGTCAGCTTCCCGGCGCTCTAGGTGTTTACCAGGTTTGGGTGGCGACGAATTTATCGAGTGCCGCCTTGAAAGCGCCCTCGATTTCGTCGTTCCAGTCGCCCTTGGCATCGACGCGCTCGATCAACGCCGCGTGCTCCGCTTTCATATAGGACAGCAGCGCCGCTTCGAAGGCGCCGACCTTGCTCACCTCGACGGTCTTCAGATAGCCCTGATTCGCGGCGTAAAGGACGATCCCCATCTCGGCCACGCTCATCGGCGAGTACTGCGCCTGCTTCATCAGTTCCGTAACCCGCTGGCCGTGCTCGAGCTGCGACCGAGTCGCTTCATCGAGATCGGACGCAAACTGTGAGAACGCGGCCAGTTCGCGGTACTGCGCCAGCGCAAGCCGAATCCCGCCACCCAGTTTCTTGATGATCTTGGTCTGCGCGGAGCCGCCCACCCGGGACACCGACAACCCCGCGTTCATGGCCGGACGAATACCGGAGTTGAACAGGTCGGTCTCGACAAAAATCTGGCCGTCCGTGATCGAAATCACGTTGGTCGGCACGAAAGCCGAAACGTCGCCAGCCTGGGTTTCGATGATCGGCAGCGCGGTCAGCGAACCGGTGCGGCCTTTCACTTCACCCTTGGTGAACTTCTCGACATAATCGGCGTTGACGCGCGCGGATCGTTCCAGCAACCGGGAGTGCAGATAGAACACGTCACCAGGGTAGGCTTCGCGGCCGGGCGGACGCCGCAGCAGCAGGGAAATCTGGCGATAGGCCCAGGCCTGCTTGGTCAAATCGTCATAGATGATCAGGGCATCCTGGCCGCGGTCGCGGTAGTACTCGCCCATGGTGCAGCCCGCGTAAGGCGCGAGAAACTGCATGGATGCCGGATCGGATGCGGTGGCGGCCACGACGATGGTGTGGGCCATGGCGCCGTGTTCTTCGAGCTTGCGCACGACGTTGGCAACGGTCGAGGATTTCTGACCGATCGCAACATAGACACATTTGATGCCGGTATTTTTCTGATTGATGATCGCGTCGATGGCAATCGCGGTCTTGCCGATCTGACGGTCGCCGATAATCAGTTCACGCTGTCCGCGGCCGACCGGGACCATGGCGTCGATGGCTTTGAGTCCGGTTTGCACCGGCTGGTCGACCGATTGCCGCTCGATAACCCCGGGGGCGACTTTTTCCAGCGCATCCGTCAATTTCGCGGCGATGGGGCCGCGGCCATCAATGGGATTGCCCAGCGCATCCACCACCCGGCCTTCCAGCTCGGGGCCGATGGGCACTTCCAGAATACGCCCGGTGCAGCGCGCCTTCTGGCCTTCCGCCAGACCCAGATAGTCGCCGAGAATCACGGCGCCGACCGAATCGCGCTCGAGGTTGAGCGCCATCCCGTACAGACCGCCGTCAAACGCGATCATTTCCCCGTACATCACGCTGCGCAAGCCGTGGATGCGCACGATGCCGTCGGATACCGAGACGATCGTTCCCTCGTCCTGGGCTTCAGCGGCCACATCGAGGCGTTCAATCCTCTGCCTGATCAGTTCGCTGATTTCAGACGGATTCAATTGCTGCATGTCGTGATTCCTCGATTCCTAGGAAAGTAATGCATCGGCGAGTTTGTTGAGGCGTCCGCGCAGGGATCCGTCGATGACCGTGTCACCGGCCCGGATCACCGCACCACCCAACAGGGTCGGGTCGATAGAGACCTCTACGCGGACTTCGCGACCCAACCGCTGCCCGAGTGCCGCCGCCAGTCGTGCGCGCAAGGCCTCGCTCAGTGGCGCCGCCGTGACGACATCCACATCGATGGTGCGCTCCAGATTCGCCTTGAGCGCCTGGAATTGTTCATGTACGGCCGGCAGCAGCAAGAGTCGATTGTTGTCGGCCATTACCTGCAAAAAATTCTGCATGCCCCTGTCGAGAACGCCGTCGCACAATCTCAGCAACACCGCCGCGCGCTCTGGCCCCGTGTAGGTCGGAGAATGCAACAGCACGGCGATCTTTTCGTCTCCGGCCAGCGCCGCAAGCATTGCGAGAGCTGGGGACCAGGATTCGAGAGCGCCTCCGGCAACAGCATGTTCAAATGCCGCGTTGGCGTAAGGCCGGGCGAGGGTGCTGAGTTCAGCCATGGTTGCCGCCTACAGCCGTGCTGCGAGGCTGTCCACCAACTCGCTGTTGGCCGCCTCCCCAACCGAACGCTGAAGAATTTGTTCCGCGCCGGCAATAGCGAGCTGTGCGACTTTGCCACGCAGCTCTTCCTTGGCACGATTGAACTCGCGCTCGATTTCAGCTTCTGCTGCCACCAGCAGACGTTCGCCTTCTTCGCGCGCTTTTTGCTTCGCCTCTTCGATGACGACACCAGCCTGTTTGCGCGCCAGCTCGATAATTCCTGCCGCTTCCTGTTTGGCCTGGCGCAATTGATCCGTCGCCTTGTCCTGCGCCAGCTCCAGATCACGCACTGCGCGATCGGCGGCAGCCAGACCATCGGCGATCTTTTTTTCACGCTCTTCCATGGCGTTCGTGATCGGCGGCCAGACGTACTTCGCGCAAAACCACACGAAGATGGCAAACGAAATTACCTGCCCAATGATGGTCAGATTGATATTCACATCGACATCCTCGATCGTCCTTTAGAGCCGCAATCACTGCCCGGCGACGGCGAACAACAGGAAGAGACCAATGCCGACGCCGATCATCGGAACCGCATCCACAAGACCCATGACAACAAAAAACTGGGTCCGCAGCAGGGGGATCAGTTCGGGCTGACGGGCCGCGCCCTCAAGAAACTTGCCGCCCAGAAGGGCCACGCCGATGGCGGCACCTACCGCGCCAAGACCCATCACCAGTGCGCCGGCCAGATATATCAGTGCGTTTTCCATTTTTGCTCCATTTAGTGCGGTTGAACGTGGGTTGGTGGTTGTATTGGTTAATGCTCTTCCACTGCAAAGGCCGCTGAAAGATAAACAATTGTCAGCACCATGAAAATGAAGGCCTGCAGAAAAATAATCAGGATGTGGAAAATCGCCCAGGGCACGGAGAGCGCCCACTGTCCCCACCAGGGTAACAGCGCGATCAAGATGAAAATCATTTCGCCGGCATAGAGGTTGCCGAACAACCGCAATCCCAGGGAAAGCGGTTTGGCAAGCAAGGTGACAGACTCGAGGATCAAGTTAACCGGCAAACCGAGCTTCCCGAAAGGATGAAACGACAACTCGGCCGCGAAGCCACCCAGGCCCTTTTGTTTGACGCTGTAAAAAAGCACCAGGGCAAATACGCTGAGCGCGAGCCCCATGGTGACGTTGACGTCCGTGGAGGGAACCACTTTGAGATAGGGAACACCCGCCATTTGGGCCAGCGCGGGAATAAAATCCACCGGCACCAAATCCATGGTGTTCATCAGCAGCACCCAGACGAAGATGGTCAGAGCGAGCGGCCCGATCATCTTGCTCTCGTGGCTGAACATACTCTTGATATTGTTGTTGACGAATTCGACCGTGATTTCTATGAGATTCTGGCGACGCCCAGGGACACCCGTGGTCACCCTCCGGGCAACTGCCCAGGACAGCGCCATAAAAACGGCCCCGAGAACCACGGAGAAGCCGATGGAATCGAGATTGATGGACCAGAACCCCATCCGGGCGATTTCTTCACCGCTACGGGCGATACCCCAGGTTCCATCCGTGTGTTGCCCGAAAGTCAGGTTGGTCAGGTGGTGGGCGATATACTCCCCCGAGGAGTTCGCGCCGCTTTCTGATGCCATAAGTCAGTCTTCCCAGCAGATCGGAGCGGTGCAATGGAATCTGGCCCATTGCGGAGCCGCGGTTACTAATGTTTAGCGCTGTTCGCCGCCGGAACCGTCCATTGCACGGCTAGTGTGGCTGCAAAAACACCCAAAAACAGCAATGCGTTCAGGCTGGTGAGTTCGGACGCAAAATAGCGGAACACCAACAGAAAACCCGCTACGACCGTGGCAAATTTTCCCACTTCACCCAAATAAAAAGCCACCACCACCGCGCCGGCTGATCGGCCGCGAACAAGTATCAGACTGATCAGCCCAAATACCAGGCCAGCCATCAGCGCGATCACTCCGCCCATCAAGGCGATCAGCGCCGAGGCCGGATTCAGCCATAGCGCAACCAGGGAACCTGTCGCGACGACGGCCAATTGCCGCCGGATGACCCGAATCAACAAAACCTTCGCGGTCCCCGGCTGCAGGTCCGTCACCGACCGCACTCTGAACACGGCGGTCCTGCCGGTTTGTCGGCCCCTATTCCAGAGTCAGGACTGTGGCCCCATACCCTGGAAGCGCCGCGCATTGTAGACAGGGGCAAGAAGCTAGGCAAGGCAAAAACCGCCTCTATATTCATGGTAAATGGCTGACGCAGGTGCTTGGGAAATACCTGCCCTCACCGAATGCGCTCGAGGATACCTTCCAGGATGTCGAGACTCGGGTAGTGAATCACGAGGCGACCACCGCCACTGCTCCTATGCTGCACCGTGACGGGCGCCCCCAGCCGGTTCGACAGATCTTCTTCAAGACGCGCGATATCGGCATCCCGCCTTGGCGGTTCGGTGGCAGGTTCTGGCGCCTGCTGCCATTTGCGCGCCAAGGCCTCGGTCTGACGCACGGTCAGCCCGGCGGCAACCACCCGGCGCGCTGCAACCAGCTGATCGCTTGACGGCAGCGGGAGCAACGCCCGGGCGTGACCCATTTCCAGATCGCCGCGTGCCAGCAACTCCTGTACTTCCGGTACCAGCTTGACCAGGCGCATCAGATTCGCCACCGCAACGCGTGACTTGCCGACGACAAAGGCTACCTGTTGCTGATTGAGGCCGAACTCGTCCTGTAGCCGGACCAATGCGATGGCTTCTTCCATCGCATTGAGGTCTTCGCGCTGAATGTTTTCGATAAGCGCGAGCGCGAGCGTGGTCTCGTCGTCAACAACTTTCAGCAGCACCGGGACTTCATGGAGGCCCGCCATTTGCGCCGCCCGCCAGCGGCGTTCGCCGGCGATGATCTCGTATTCTTCGCCTTCCAGGCGACGCACCACCAGTGGCTGCATCAGACCTTGATGGCGGATCGATTCAGCCAGTTGTTCCAGCGCTTCCGGGTCCATATCCCGGCGCGGCTGGTAGCGCCCGCGCCGGAGGCGGTCGACCGGCAGGGTTCGGTATTCGGTTTCCAGTGCGGTGGTTGCGCCGGTAACGGCACCGACATCCTTGGCACCCGCGCCGAGCAACGCCTCGAGGCCACGCCCGAGCCCTTTGCGGCCTCCGCTCATGACGATGCGCCTCGGCGCCGCAGGATCTCGTCCGCTAACCCCAGATAGGCGACGGCGCCGCGCGAATAGCGATCGTATTGCAGCACCGGCTTGCCATGGCTCGGTGCTTCGGCCAAACGTACATTGCGGGGAATCACGGTTTGGTACACCCGGTCGCCGAAAAAGTGATGCAACTGATCGGATACCTCGTTGGTGAGGCTGTTGCGGGCATCGTACATGGTGCGCAGGATGCCCTCTACCCGAAGCCGGGGGTTTGCCGCCCGGCTTACCCGGGCGATGGTATCCACCAGAGCTGTCAAGCCTTCGAGGGCGTAGTACTCACACTGCATCGGGATGATCACACTGTCCGCCGCCACCAGGGCGTTGACCGTGAGCATATTGAGCGACGGTGGGCAGTCGATGATGACGAAATCGTAGGGGTCCGCCGTGCGCAACAACAATTGCAATTGGCGCTCGCGTCCACTGATGTTCAGCAGCTCGACTTCCGCGGCGGTCAGATCGCCATTGGCCGGCAGCAGGTCGTAACCCGCTTCCGGGCAGGGCGTCAGGATCCGATGCAGAGCGGCCCTTCCGGTAACTCCCTCGTAGATCGAGCACTCCAGCGCGGTTTTGTCGACACCACTACCCATGGTGGCATTGCCCTGTGGATCGAAATCCACCAGCAGAACCCGTTGCCGCAACCGCCCCAGTGCCGCCGCCAGGTTTACGCTGGTGGTCGTCTTGCCGACGCCGCCTTTTTGATTGGCTATCGCGTAAATGTGGGTCAAGTCAGGAGATGCCCGTATGCGCCGTGAGTTCTACCAGATGGCGATCGGCGTTCGCGCCGGGAATGGCCAATGGCCGCAGAGCGCGGACCCTATAGGGTTTCGGCAGCGCACACAACTCGGCTTCCGGTCGCATCCCCTTGAACGCGTAAATGGTGCCGTCCGGGGTCAACAGGCGACCCGCCGCGGTCACCAAATCCGCCAGCGAAGAAAAAGCCCGACTCAGGATGCCGTCATACCCACCCGTGATTTGCACATCCTGGACGCGCGCCTGAATGACCTCGACATTGGCGAGCCCGAGTTCGATTCTTGCCTGCACCAGAAATCGGGTCTTGCGCCCGTTGCTGTCGAGCAGGACGAACCGGCGCTCGGGAAACCAGATCGCCAAGGGGATTCCGGGAAGTCCCGCACCGCTACCCACGTCCAGAAAGCGTTCACCCCTCAGGTAAGGCGCTACCGCCAGACTGTCGAGCAGATGGCGATCGACCATGGTCTCGGGATCCTTCACCGCCGTGAGGTTGTACACCCGATTCCAGCGGCGCATCAGCGCCAGGTAATCCAACAGCTTCTGCTCGCGAGGGGACGGGGTTTCGAGGCCCAACGCCGACAATCCGGAGGACAACAGTCCAGCCAAATCCGTGTTGTCGGTTCTCACATCAGGCCATGCGTTCGCGCTGGAGCGAGCGCTTTTTCAGGTGAATTAGCAACAGGGAAACAGCGGCCGGGGTAACACCCGGGACACGCGCCGCCCTGCCCAGGGTTTCGGGGCAGGCTGCCCCGAGTTTTTGCCGCACCTCGTTGGACAGCCCGGTTACCGTCGCATAATCAAAATCGGGTGGGATCGCCGTCGCCTCCTGGCGGTGCATGCGCTCGATCTCGTCGCGTTGGCGGGCGATGTACCCTTCGTATTTGGCTTCGACCTCGACCTGAAGACCGATGGCGGCGTCGGCACCGCCGCAGTTGATGGCAGCCAACGCGGCGTAATCGAGCTCCGGACGGCGCAACAGATCGAGCAGGCTGACATCTCTGCTCAGTGGTTTTTCGAGTCGCGGCGCCAACGCATCGGCTTCGGGAGACCCGGGGTGCACCCAGGTGCTGGCGAGCCGCCGCTGTTCGCGTTCGATGGCTTCGCGCCGCGCGGCAAAAACGGCCCAGCGCGCGTCATCCACCAGGCCCAGTTCACGGCCGACTTCGGTGAGCCGCAGGTCGGCATTGTCCTCGCGCAACAACAGCCGGTACTCCGCGCGACTGGTAAACATTCGGTAGGGCTCGCGGGTGCCATGGGTGATGAGATCATCCACCATCACGCCGATGTAGGCCTGATCGCGCCGCGGCGTCCAGGAATCCCGCTCCTGCACCTGGCACGCGGCGTTGATGCCCGCCAGCAACCCCTGGGCCGCGGCTTCCTCGTAACCTGTGGTGCCGTTGATCTGTCCCGCGAAAAACAACCCTCGGAGTTCCCTGGTTTCCAGGGTCGGGCGCAGATGCCTGGGTTCAAAGAAATCGTATTCGATGGCGTATCCCGGGCGCGTGATGTGGGCCTGCTCGAAGCCCCTGATCGACCGCACCAACTCCAGTTGAACATCGAACGGCAGGCTGGTGGAAATGCCGTTCGGATAGACCTCGTGAGTTTCCAGACCTTCCGGTTCGATAAAAATCTGATGGTTGTTCTTGTCGGCAAACCGCACCACCTTGTCTTCGATCGACGGACAATAGCGCGGGCCAATCCCTTCGATCACACCCGCGTACATGGGTGAGCGATCCAGGCCGCTGCGGATGATGTCGTGGGTGCCGGCATTGGTGTGAGTAACCCAGCAGCACACCTGACGCGGGTGCTCCGCCACCGAGCCGAGATAGGACATCACCGGTTCGGGTTGGTCGCCCCACTGCTCGGCAAGCCCTTCAAAATTGATGGAGCGGGCGTCGATCCGCGGTGGCGTACCCGTCTTCAGACGATCCACCCGGAACGGCAGCTCGCGCAGACGATCCGCCAAGCGGAGGGACGGGGGGTCACCTGCGCGCCCTCCCGCATGATTCTGCATGCCGACATGGATCCGTCCGCCGAGAAAAGTCCCGGCCGCCAGCACCACGGCCCGTGCCCGGAACTCGATACCGGTCGCCGTAACCACTCCGACAACCCGCTCTCCGTCAACGAGCAGGTCATCCACCGCCTGCTGGAACAGGTTGAGATTGGGTTGGTTTTCCAGCACTTGGCGGATTGCCGCTTTGTAGCGCACCCGGTCGGCTTGCGCCCGGGTTGCCCGCACGGCGGGACCTTTGCGCGCATTGAGGACCCGGAACTGGATACCGCCGGCATCGGTGGCGCGCGCCATGGCGCCGCCCAGCGCGTCAATCTCCCGGACCAGGTGACTCTTGCCGATACCGCCGATCGCCGGATTGCAGGACATCTGGCCCAGGGTCTCGACATTGTGGGTGATCAGCAGGGTGGCACACCCCATCCGCGCGGCCGCCAAGCTGGCTTCGGTGCCAGCATGCCCGCCACCGATGACGATGACATCAAATACCGCCGGAAAGCGCATGGTCGCTGAAAAATCGGGGATGACTGAGGATTATAAAGCCAGTCTCCCGCTGGGCGTTAAGAGATTGCGTCGCAATTTTCTCCGATTGATAGAGAGTATTGGTTTTCTTTCCAAATATGGATAGTTAAATAGTTCTTGTAGTTACTACGTTGCCTAGAAACCCGAATAACGAATTTATCTTATTGATAGTAATATCTTTTTCCACAATCAAACCCCTGTATCGAACCGCGTCGGGTGGACCAGCAAGCTGGGGGTCGATTGTTAACAAATTAATGGTCTTCCTGCCATCAAATGCGTCCGTGCTCATTCTGGGAAGCCAACCACAGGTTATCCCCAGCTTCTGGTGGCCTAAACAGGATATTTCGAATCGACTGGGGATGCGCCGGCAACAACATTTTTGACCCGGTGTAGACAGGCGGCAAATCATGGCATTGAACGGTAGAGCCGATTTCTTTAGAATCCACGCCCCGCCGCGAAGCACATCGAGTCGCTGCGGCAGCGACCGGAGCCAGAAGGACCATGAAGCGTACTTTCCAACCCAGCAATATCAAGCGCAAACGGACCCATGGGTTCAGGGCTCGCATGGCCACTGCCAAGGGCCGACTGGTGCTCAAGCGTCGCCGGGCCAAGGGGCGCAAGCGCCTGACTGCCTGAGCAGCCTGTGACCATCGGCGTCGCGCCCTCCGCATCGTTTACTCGGGCGCGACGATTGTTGACCGCGGCTGATTTTCAGGCTGTTTTCTCCGGTACCGAGAAGCGCATCTCCCGCCGTTATTACGGTACTTTTCCGACACAATCAGGGTGTTGGTCCCCGCCTGGGAATGGTGGTCGCGCGCAAGAACATCCGTCTTGCCACCCGACGCAACCGGATCAAGCGGGTGGCTCGCGAGACTTTTCGTCAACACCAGCATCTCCTCGGTGCTGTCGATATTCTGTTTTTGCCCCGGCGCGGCATAGACGATCTGGCGCCGGGTCGGCAAACTCGGCTGCTTTGTGAGGCGTGGCGGGACTTGGCTGCCGCGCTCAAAGGAGAAGCTCCACCGTGCCCACCCGAGCCCTGATCGCGTTCATCCGCTGCTACCAATGGCTGCTCAGCCCGGTGCTAGGGGCCCATTGTCGATTTCATCCAACCTGCTCGGCCTACGCCGTGGAGGCACTCCAACGGCATGGTCTGTGGCGCGGACTCTGGATGGGCACCTGCCGGATAGGCAGATGCCACCCGTGGCACCCGGGCGGTTACGATCCGGTGCGCCATCCGACCTGTACCACTGATGTGGAGTCCTGACCGTGGATTGGCAGCGCAATGTGTTGTTGGCAGCCATTATTGCCGTGTTTGCCGTGTTGTTCGTGCGCTGGAATGAATTCAGCGAAGCGCGGCTGCCCAAACCGATCGCCGCGACAAATGAAGCGGTTTATGTACCCGAGAGTCCTCCTCCAGCGGCTGCTGTCGTACCGTCGGTGGCCGACAACAGTGGTGCGGCGATGAACTCGACGAAAACCGATTCCAGCGAACGGCTGATTCACGTGAAGACGGACGTGCTCGATCTGGTGATAGATACCCGGGGTGGGGATATCGTGCGCGCGACGCTACCGAAGCACCCGGCGGAGTTGAGCGACGATTCCCCGCCGTTTTTGATGTTGAATCGCACTCGAGACCAGATTTACGTGGCCCAGAGTGGTCTCATTGGCACCAATGGAACGGATCGCACCGAGGAAAGGCCTCAGTTTGTGGCAGACCATACGGACTATGCGCTTGATGGGTCGGCAGAGCTGCATGTCCCGCTCTCGTATCGCCAGGGCGATGTATTCATTACCAAAGAGTTTGTTTTGCGGCAGGGAAGTTATTTGATCGATGTCGTCTATCACATCGACAATCGCGGCAATGCGCCCTGGAGCGGGCGCCTGTTCGGTCAGATTCAGCGCGATCGCTTTAATCCAGTGCAGAGCAGCGCCTTTGGCATGAACCCCTATCTCGGGGCAGCGCTGTCCACAACTGACGAGAACTACAAGAAAGTCAGTTTTGATACGCTCGACAAAAAGACTTTCGACACCGAGCGCACCGGTGGCTGGGTTGGCATGGTGCAGCACTATTTTGTAAGCGCGTGGATTCCGGCCTCGAATGAGAATAACCAGTACAAACTGCGCCGTCTGGGAGGGGATGACCTCTATGTGTTTGGGTTTGTAGGACCTGAACACCTTGTGGACCCAGGGAAAAAGGGTAGTTTCGGCGCTGGGTTTTACGTTGGCCCGAAAAATCAGGAACACTTGGGGGAGATCGCGCCGTACCTGGATTTGACCATCGACTACGGTTGGCTCTGGTGGATTGCAAAGCCCCTGTTTGCCGTACTTGAGCTACTACACAACGTGCTTGGAAACTGGGGCTGGGCGATTGTAGTCGTCACGATACTGCTGAAACTGGTGTTTTTTCCCTTGTCGGCCGCAAGCTATCGCTCGATGGCGCGGATGCGCAAACTGCAACCGGAAATGCAGAGTTTGCGTGAGCGTCATGGCTCCGATCGACAGCAGTTGTCGCAGGAAGTGATGGCGCTATACAAGCGTGAAAAAGTAAATCCCATGGGTGGTTGTCTGCCCATGTTGATACAGATGCCGGTGTTTATTGCGCTCTACTGGGTGCTCAGTGAAAGCGTCGAGTTGCGGCATGCCCCCTGGATTCTCTGGATTGCCGACCTGTCGGTTCGGGATCCTCTTTATGTGCTCCCGGTCCTTAACGGCATAAGCATGTTTGTGCTGCAAACCCTGCAGCCGGCACCGCCGGATCCGACCCAGGCCAAGGTGATGAAAGTAATGCCCGTGATATTTTCGTTTTTCTTTGTCTTTTTCCCTGCCGGGCTGGTGCTCTACTGGACCGTCAACAGCGTGTTGTCCATCGCCCAGCAATGGGTAATTACGCGGCGGATCATTGCTGAGTGATGTGATGCCGAACCCGCTGGCGGCCGACGCGGACACCATCGTCGCGGTAGCGACCGCGCCCGGTCGCGGGGGTGTGGGCGTGGTCCGGATTTCTGGTGTCGCCCTTGATGCCTTGCTGCCAGCGCTGTGTGATCGCCCGATCGAACCCCGTCGGGCGGTGCATTGCCGATTTCTGGAACAGGACGGCAGCGCCATCGACGAAGGCATTGCACTTTATTTCCGCGCACCCGCCTCGTTCACAGGCGAAGATGTTGTCGAGCTCCAGGGTCACGGTGGCCCGGTGGTGATGGACATGCTTGTGCGCCGGGTGATGGCCCTGGGCGCAAGACTTGCCCGGCCGGGAGAGTTCAGCGAACGCGCTTTTCTCAACGGCAAACTCGATCTGGTGCAGGCCGAGGCGGTTGCGGACTTGATCGCAGCGGACACCGAAGCGGCCGCGCGCGGCGCCATGCGCTCGCTTCAGGGCGAGTTTTCGAAACGGGTTCAGTCGCTCACCGACGCCCTCGTCAGTCTGCGGGTCCAGGTGGAATCCGTGCTGGATTTCCCCGACGAGGACGTAGGCGAGGCGGAAAACACCGGACCCTTGATAGCCCGACTTGATTCACTGCTCGCTGCGTTTGAGGCTTTGCATGCTTCGGTACGGCAGGGCGTCGTCTTGCGGGAAGGTATTCGCGTTGCCATAGCCGGTCCTCCCAACGCGGGCAAGTCGCGATTGCTCAATGCGCTATCCGGTCAGGAAACGGCCATTGTCACCGAGGTGGCTGGAACTACCCGGGATGTGCTGCGGGAAACGATCCAACTGGGGGGCGTCCCCATTCATATCGTCGACACCGCTGGCCTGCGCGACAGTGATGATCTGATCGAGGCGGAGGGCATGCGTCGTGCCCGGGTGGAGATCAAGCGGGCGGATTGTGTGCTGCTGGTGGTGGATTCCCAGCGGGAACGGGGGAAAGAAGCCCGCGAATTGATAACACAGGAGTTCGCGGTCTGTGCGCAAGAGGGGCGTTTGACCCTGGTACTCAACAAAGCCGACTTGTCCGGCCTTTCTGCCGGGGAGCGCAGTGGCCCCGTGTCCATCCAGGTGGTGTCCGCCGCAACGGGTGCCGGGCTGGATGCCTTGCGGGAACATTTGATCGCTCGGGCCAAGGGCAACGGGGGGTCCGCGGCCGAGTTTTCGGGGCGGCGACGGCACCTATCGGCGCTGGACGCGGCGGCCGCGCACATTGCGCGGGCGAAGTTGAATGCCCAGCGGCAGGGGCCGGAACTGCTCGCGGAAGAGTTGCGGCAAGCACAACGGGAACTTGGCGCCATTTCAGGAGTTTTCACCACGGAAGACTTGCTGGGAGAGATTTTTAGTACCTTTTGCATCGGGAAATAAGAGAGTGGAGTTAGCTCGCCCAGGATCATCGGGATAATGCGCGGGATGATTATCCGATAGAAATGAAGTCGCGTTCAGCCTTGGTGGTCATACGCTGGAACTCTACAGGAAAGACACGGGCTATCGACGTGTTAATAACAGGTTATCCACAGATCTGGCTGAAAAACACTCACTTTTCTCCACCTGTCCTGTGGATGATCGGTTCCCGGGATTATTTGTAACCAGTTGAAAATAAATAACAAAATTCGCATTTCAACTAATTTACTTTCCCCAGCCGTGTGGATAAGTAGCCCGTGAGCGGCTACACTGCCGCCGCAGTTGGCCGCGACTGAGGGCAACGCAAGCAGGGGGGCACGGATTTTGGGCGAAGCAATCTGGCAACGATGCCTTGGCTGTCTGCGCGACGAGTTGTCACCGCAGCAATTTGAGACCTGGATCCAACCGCTGCGCTTTGATGTGATGTCGGAGAGTGCTGTGCGGCTGTTGGCGCCCAATCGCTTCGTTCAGGATTGGGTGGCGGACAAGTTTCTCGACAGAATCCAGGAAATTTACCGAAAAATCGATGGAAACCAATCAGTTGCCATGGAGGTAACCGCCTCGAACAGCCTTCGCGAGACCGCTCCGGGGTTCCAGCGGGAAAGCCACGCTGTAAGCGATACCGACACGGCAGGCGCTGCCTTCGAGGAGGACACCGCGCGGACGCTTGCCCATCAGGTAGCGCCGAAGCCGCCAAGTGTCGCTACGCTGCGCAATCCGCGTTATTCCGACCAGGGGCAGCATCAGCCCCAGGCGGGCTACCACGTTGAAAACCACCTGAATGACAACTTCCTGTTTGGGACCTTCGTCGAGGGTAAGTCCAACCAACTTGCGCTCGCCGCAGCACGTCAAGTGGCGCAGAACCCCGGCGGATCCTACAACCCGCTGTTTATTTACGGAGGGGTGGGACTGGGTAAAACGCATTTGATGCATGCGGTCGGCAACCAGTTGATCGCCGCCAACCCGGGCGCGCGGGTGGTCTACCTGCATTCCGAGCGCTTTGTCGCCGACATGGTCAAGGCGTTGCAACTGAACGCCATCAACGAATTCAAGCGCTACTATCGTTCCGTCGATGCTCTCCTGATTGACGACATCCAGTTTTTTGCCCGCAAGGACCGCTCCCAGGAGGAATTTTTTCATACCTTCAATGCGCTGCTGGAGGGTGGTCGACAAATGATTTTGACGAGCGACCGTTACCCCAAGGAAATAGACGGCGTTGAAGAGCGGCTGAAGTCGCGGTTTGGCTGGGGCTTGACGGTGGCGGTTGAGCCTCCCGAGCTGGAGACGCGAGTCGCCATTCTTCTGCGCAAGGCGGAGCAGGCTGGCGTGGCGCTGCCGTCCGATGTGGCCTTTTTTATGGCGCAGCGCATCCAGGCCAACGTGCGCGAACTGGAAGGCGCGTTGAAGCGGGTGATAGCCAGCGCACACTTCACCGGACGGACCATTAACGTGGAGTTTGTTCGGGAGACGCTGAAGGATTTGCTGGCGCTCCAGGACAAGCTGGTCACCGCCGAGAATATCCAACGGACGGTCGCGGACTATTACAAACTCAAACTCTCTGATCTGCTGTCCAAGCGTCGCAGCCGCTCCGTAGCACGCCCGCGGCAGGTGGCCATGTACCTTGCGAAGCAGTTGACGACGCGCAGCCTGCCGGAGATCGGCGAGGCGTTCGGAGGGCGGGATCACACCACGGTGTTACATGCCTGCCGCACCATAAAAGCATTGCAAGAAACCTCCCACGATATCGCCGAAGACATTAAAATCCTTACTCGCGCGCTCAAGACCTGACCAGATGATAGGCCGGCGTGATTTCCCGTAACCCCAGCGAATCCTTTTGAAGGGAAGTCGATGAAATTTACCGTTGTTCGAGAATCCCTGCTCAAACCCTTGCAACTAGCCGCCGGGGTGGTGGAGCGGCGCCAGACACTTCCTGTACTGGCCAATGTTTTGTTGAGTCTTGAGCCGGGGGAGCTGTGTATCACGGGTACTGACCTCGAGGTGGAAATCCGGGGCACGCTGCCCTTGGACGGGGTGGCCGAAGTTGGCCAAATTACGGTCCCGGCGCGCAAACTGCTAGATATTTGCCGTTCGCTACCGGACGGCGCAGCCATTACGGTGTCGACGGATTCCGAGAACCGCGTCCGGATCCAGAGCGGGCGCAGCCGGTTCACTCTGGCAACACTGCCGGCGGACGATTTCCCCGCGGTTGATCGGGAACCCGGCCGTATTCAGTTTCTGATCAGTCAGGACAGGCTCAAGCGATTGCTGGATCAGACCGCCTTTGCCATGGCGCAGCAGGATGTCCGTTACTACCTCAACGGTATGCTGTGGGAGATTACCACCGGACGCCTGCGCGTGGTGGCCACCGACGGGCACCGGTTGGCGCTCGCGGATGAAAGCGTCGACGTAACGTCTGCAGAGCGGATTCAGGCCATTTTGCCGCGCAAGGGTGTCCAGGAACTGACCCGGTTGCTGGGCGACGAAGCCGACGCGCATGTTGTCATCGGCACCAACCATGTGCGGGTGGAGGGAGCGGACTACCGTTTAACCACGAAGCTGGTGGATGGCGCCTATCCCGACTACGAGCGAGTGCTGCCCCGCAACGGCAGCCAGATAGTGGAAGGTGATCGCGAGGCGCTGCGCCAGGCGTTTTATCGCGCGGCGATTTTGTCGAACGAGAAATACCGGGGCGTACGACTGGGGCTCACCCAAGGCACTTTAACCGCCGTTGCCAACAACCCCGAGCAAGAGCGCGCCGAGGAGGAGGTTTCGGTGGACTACGAAGGAGATCAGCTCGAAGTGGGGTTCAACGTCAGCTATTTATTGGACGTCTTGAACGCCCTGCCCGGGTCGCGGGTGCGATTTTGTCTGGCAGACGCCAATAGCAGCGTGCTGCTCACCAACCCCGACGACAGCGATTCTGCCTATGTGATCATGCCGATGCGGCTTTAGGCGCCTTCACGCCTGGGAGCGCCCTCCTGTGCCGATCAGCGGCTTGAGATTACAGGGGATACGCAACCTTGTTCCACAAGCAATAACCCCCTGCGCCGGGATCAATCTTCTCGCCGGGCCAAACGGTGCGGGCAAGACCAGCATTCTGGAAGCCATTTGTCTGCTTGGTCGGGGACGTTCGTTCCGTGCCCGATCAATCAACGCAGTTGTTGCCTACAGTGCTGATCATTGCACGGTTTTTGGATTGATCGACGTCACGGATGGGAGGGGTAACCAGACGCAACGACGGTTGGGTGTTTCACGTGAAACAGGCGGCGGATTTCATTTCAAAGTAGACGGGACCACCGTGACGGCCGCGTCGGCATTGGCGGACATCCTGCCCCTGGTCCTCATCAACAGCGACAGCTTTGCCTTGCTCGAGGGGTCACCCCAGGGTCGTCGGCGCTACCTTGATTGGGGCGTCTTCCACACCGTGCCCGCCTCGCGGGAGCTATGGCGACAGCATCAGCGCGCCCACCAGCAACGCAATACGCTGTTGCGGCAGTCACGAATCGATCGTCAGCAATTGACGCTGTGGGACGAACGTCTGGCGGCGGCCGGAGAAGCGGTAACCCGGTATCGGCGGGACTACGCACTGGAAATTCAACCGATCATAGAGCGCGTCCTGTCGGAAATAACGCCTGATCTGGGCGAGCTTCGGTTGGGGTTCCATCCGGGCTGGGATGCCGAGCGATCCTTGACGGAGGCCTTAGAGGCCCATCGTGAAAAGGATATAATGCAGGGCAGCACCCAGGTTGGCCCGCACCGCGCGGATCTTCGTGTCCGGCTGGATCGGCGTGTGGCCGCCGAAGCACTTTCCCGCGGCCAGACCAAGATGCTGGTGATTGCGATGCTGATGGCTCAGGGCATCCATTATCAAGAGCGGTGTGGCAACGCTTGCGTCAGTTTGCTGGACGATCTGCCGGCGGAGCTTGATCCAGAGCATCGGCGACGGGTAGCCAGATTGGTGTCGAGCACCGGACAGGCCTTTGTTACCGGGACAGACGCCAGCCTCTTGCTTGCCGCATGGGCGGATAGTCCAGCAGAACTGAAATTGTTTCACGTGGAACAAGGTCGGCTTGCCGACCGAAGCTCCCCAGATTCACCACCTTACCGAGAGTCACTGTGACAACCTTACCGACCCAGGCCAGAGACACAGACGCAGGTGTTTACGACTCGTCATCCATCAAGGTTCTCAAAGGACTCGATGCGGTACGGAAACGGCCGGGGATGTACATCGGCGATACCGATGATGGCACGGGTTTGCACCACATGGTGTTCGAGTTGGTCGACAACGCGATCGATGAGGCGCTGGCCGGTTACTGCACCGAAGTTTCCGTAACCATTCACGCCGATGAATCTGTCACGGTGACGGACAACGGCCGCGGGATCCCCGTCGATCAGCATGAGGAAGGTGTATCGGCGGCTGAAGTGATCATGACGGTGCTCCACGCCGGCGGCAAGTTCGACGACAATACCTACAAAGTCTCCGGCGGCCTGCATGGCGTGGGGGTATCGGTAGTCAACGCACTGTCTGAGAAATTGCACCTCACCATCCGCCGCGACCACAAGGTTCACGAGCAGATTTATCGTCACGGCGTTCCTGAAGCGCCTCTGGCGGTGGTCGGAGATTGCGTTGGCTCAGGAAGCGAAGTGCGTTTTTGGCCGTCGTCCGAGACCTTTACCAGCATCAAGTTTCATTACGACATACTGGCGAATCGACTGCGTGAACTGTCGTTTCTGAACTCCGGTGTCCGTATCGCGCTTTCCGATCAGCGGAGTGGAAAACAGGATATTTATCAATATGATGGCGGCCTGCGAGCCTTTGTCGAATACCTGAACCAGAATCGGACGCCGCTCAACCGCGTCGTGCACTTCAATACCCAGCGCGATGACGGTACCGGCGTGGAAGTCGCGCTGCAGTGGAACGACGGTTACCAGGAAAACATCCTCACCTACACCAACAATATTCCCCAGCGGGACGGTGGCACCCACCTCGCCGGTTTCCGTGCAGCGCTCACCCGCACGCTGAACAACTACATGGAGCGCGAGGGGGTGCTGGCGCGCACCAAGATATCTCCGTCCGGGGACGACGCCCGTGAGGGCCTCACCGCCATCATTTCCGTCAAGGTCCCGGATCCGAAGTTTTCGTCCCAGACCAAGGAAAAGCTGGTCAGCTCGGAAGTAAAGGTCGCCGTGGAACAGGAAATGGCGCGCGCGTTCGGGGACTATCTGCTGGAAAACCCCGGAGAAGCCAAGCATATCGTCGGCAAGGTCGTCGACGCCGCGCGAGCCCGGGAAGCCGCGCGACGGGCCCGCGAAATGACCCGGCGCAAAGGCGCTCTGGATCTGGCGGGCCTTCCCGGCAAGCTCGCCGACTGCCAGGAGAAGGATCCGGGCCGTTCGGAGCTGTTCTTGGTCGAGGGCGACTCCGCCGGCGGTTCTGCCAAGCAGGGCCGCGATCGTCGTACCCAGGCGATCCTGCCGCTGAAAGGCAAAATCCTCAACGTTGAAAAGGCGCGCTTTGACAAAATGCTGTCCAGTGCCGAAGTAGGCACCCTGATCATCGCGCTCGGTTGCAGCATTGGAACCGCTGAATTCAACCCTGACAAGCTGCGCTACCACACCATTGTCATCATGACCGACGCCGATGTGGATGGTTCTCATATCCGCACCCTGTTGTTGACTTTTTTCTTCCGCCAGATGCGCGAACTGGTCGAGCGCGGCCACCTGTACATTGCCCAGCCGCCGCTCTACAAGATCGCGAAAGGCAAGCAGGATCAATATCTTAAGGACGACGCGGCGCTGGAGGAATTCCTCACCAATACCGCCATCAGCGATGCCAGCCTGCATCTGAGCGCAGATGCCCCCGGGTTGCGGGCCGAAGCCCTGGACGCTCTGGTGAACGACCACCGGCGTTTGATGGCAGTGGTAGAGCGCATGTCGCGCGCTTACCCGCGCGAGCTGCTGTTGCGCATGGCGGAAGCTCCGGTGCTCAACGTGGCGCAGCTTGGCCGTCAGGAGGAAGTGGATGCCTGGGTTACGGCTTTGGCCGACGATATTGCCGGCGGCGGGGCCTCCGCCGGCTATCGGATGAGTGTGTTCCGCGATCCCGAGCGGCCCCTGTTTCTGCCCTGTTGTGACCTGGTAACCCATGGTGTTGGCACCAGGTTTCTGGTCACACCGGACTTTCTCGACTCGGCGGAATATCGCGCGTTGACGATGCGGGGGCATCTGTTCAAGGGACTCCTGGAGCCCGGTGCCTATGTGGCTCGCGGGGAGCGGAAGGCCCCGGTGGCCAACTTTGAAGCCGCGCTGGCCTGGTTGATGGTGGAGGCCCGGCGCGGCTATACCGTGCAGCGCTACAAGGGTCTGGGGGAGATGAATCCGGAGCAACTGTGGGACACCACCATGAATCCCGAGACCCGGCGGTTACTGAAGGTGACCATCGAAGATGCCATCGCGGCCGATCAAATGTTCAGCACCCTGATGGGCGATGTCGTTGAGCCCCGCCGTGCGTTCATCGAGGCGAACGCCCTGTCGGTGGCCAACCTGGACATCTAACCGAGTTGGCCAGAAGCTGGAGAGCGACCTGCTGTCGAAAGACCGCAACGCCGCTCCGGGCTGATAGCGTTCAGTCTCCTCCCCCAAAAAGCTGATCTTCCTTGCGCCGGCCGCGATTCTTGCGGCGGCCTTCCAGATCCGGCTCAAAGCGCACTTCCTCGCGCCGGTCAGTTTTTTTCCGGCGTGGTCCGCGACGTCGCTCGGGACCTTTGTAGGTGGTATCCGCCATGGCCGCGCCCCTTCTTAGTTGGAAAATCTCGATCGAATCGTAGCATTAGGTGTTGACGGAAGTTAACGAGTCAACCCAGCAAGGGTCTTTTCCATCCACTCCGCCACGTCATTTGTGATGGATTTCGCATCGCGTCCCGTGGTGTCGATGGGTTTGCCGAACACCAGGGTGATAGTCCCCGGATATTTGATGAATCTGTGGGCTGGCCAGCAGCCTCCGGCGTTGTGGCAGACCGGCAGTACGGGAACCCCGGCGGCAATGGCCAGCGCCGCGCCGCTGCGGTTGAATTTCGGTGCGCTCGCGCCCACGTCGATGCGGGTGCCTTCGGGATAGAGCAACACGTTCATTCCGGCGCCGAGGCGTTCGCGGCCTTGCTGCATCACTTGGCGCAGCGCCTCCCGGGGATTGCCGCGGTCGATGGCGATGGGTGCCACCACCGCGAGGCCCCAGCCGAAGAAGGGGATCTTCAGCAGCTCCCGCTTCAGCACCGTGCTCACCGGCCGCAACAGGCGCTGCAGGTAATAGGTCTCCCAGCTGGACTGGTGCTTGCTCAGCGCAACAAAGGGTCGCTGAGGGATGTTTTCCCGCCCTTCGACCCGCAGCTTCACGCCGCAGCAAAGGCGCAGCCAGAGCACTACCAGGGCGTTGGCGGTGGTCGCCAGGGTTTGCCGCGGTGCTTGTGGCAACAGCATTCCGACCGTGAACGCAAGGGACGAAAAGAACCCGACGATGACGATGTAGCCGCAGTAAAACGCCAGTGAACGCAGTGCCAGCCACAGGGTCATGATGATTGCCCCGTGAGCAGGAAATCCGCGGCGGCGGCGAGATCGTCCAGTACGAGGACGCGATGCAGCCGGGCATCCGGATGCGAAGCGAGCGCACACTCTGTCTTCACCCCGTTGCCAGTGCGCACCAGGATCGGCTGGCAGCCTGCCGCGAGTGCCGCCTCCAGGTCGCGCAGGCTGTCGCCAATGGCGGGGATCCCCGCCAATTCGATGGCAAATTGTGTGGCGATGCTGTGCAAAAGACCGGGCCGTGGCTTGCGGCAGTCGCAGCCATCCTCTGGCATGTGAGGACAAAAAAAGATACCGGCGATCCGGCCTCCGGCGGCGACCACCAAACGCTCCAGCTCGCGGTGGATGGCGGCGACGGCCTCCGGCGCGATCAGGCCGCGCCCCACGCCGGATTGATTGGTAGCAACCGCCACCTGGAAGCCCGCGTGGCACAGGCGCGCGATGGCGTCGATGCTGCCGGGCAGCGGTCGCCATTCGTCCAGATTCTTGATGAAGAGGTCGGAGTCCGCATTGATCACGCCATCCCGGTCCAGGATCACCCAGGGGGTCATTGGGCTCCGGTCCGCGCGGCGAGCTGGGAGAGGTCGGCGATGGCGACAAACCGCGCGCGCAGCGCGGCCAGCAACTGCAGGCGATTGCGGCGCAGGGCGGCATCGTCGGCCATGATCATGACGTCCTTGAAAAACCGATCGACCGGATCCCGCAATTGCCGGAGGACGTCCAGTGCCGCGCTGTAGTCACCGCGGGAAACCAGATCCTGCAGCCGAAGATCGACCGCACCCAGGCGCTCCCAGAGCGCATGCTCGGCTTCCGCCTCAAACAGCGCCGGGTCCACACTGCCGCCATCCAGGGTTTGCTGCTGTTGCAGGTTGGCGATGCGCTTGTCGGTGGCGACCAGACTGGCGGCCTCCGGCAGCTTGGCAAAAGCTTCCACCGCCACCATGCGACGCCAGAGATCCAGCGGTCTGGCGATGCCAAGGTCGGATACGGCAAGAAAGGCCTCGGTGGAGATGCCCTGTTCCTCGCTGAAGGCGCGCAGTCTGCCCATGACGTAGACCAGCACGCGGTTTGCCAGCACCTCGGGCTCGCCGAGTTGTTGATGACCGCGCGCCGCCGCTATCAGCAGCGGTTTCAGATCCAGATCAAGCTCGCACTCGATGAAGATGCGCAAGATCGCGATGCTGGCGCGGCGCAGTCCGAAGGGGTCGCGGGAGCCAGTCGGTTCCAGGCCCGCGCCGAAGATGCCGGTCAGGGTATCGAGGCGGTCGGCCAACGCGAGCACGATGCCCACCGGTGTCGCCGGCAGCACGTCGCTGGCGTGGCGCGGCAGGTAGTGCTCGAACAGCGCCTCGGCGACTTCGGTGGCTTCACCATCATGCCGTGCGTAGTAGCGCCCCATGGTGCCCTGCAGCTCGCCGAACTCCTGCACCATGGCGCTGACCAGGTCCGATTTGGCCAGCTCGGCGCTGCGTATGGTGTGGCGGCTGTCGGCCCCGACCTGGGGCGCCAGGAACCCGCACAGTTGCGCAAGACGTTCGGTCTTGTCGTAGAGGGTGCCCAGGCGGTCTTGGTAGACGATGGTGCGGAGGCGCTCGCGCCGTGCCGCCAAGGTGGTTTTGAGATCGGTCTGGTAGAAGAAGGCGGCATCGGCGAAGCGGGGTCGGATGACGCGTTCGTTGCCGGCCACCACCAACTCCGGCTGGCCACTTTCGATATTGGCAACGGTAATGAACACCGGCAGCAGGGCGCCGTCGGCGGCGATCACCGGGAAATACTTCTGGTGCTCTTGCATGGAACTGACCAGCGCCTCGCGCGGCACCGCGAGAAAGTGCGCTTCGAAACGGCCCAGCAGCGGAACCGGCCACTCGTTGAGCGCCGTCACTTCGTCAAGCAACCCCGGATCGAGTACCGCGGTACCACCGGCGCGCGTCGCCAGCGCGGTGACGCCAGCCACGATGAGGTCCCGACGGGCGCTGAAGTCGGCGACGACGTAGGCGTCACGCAGCTGAGCTTCGTAGCTCTCGGGCGAAGTAAGCACTAGCTGGCCAGGCGCGTGAACCCGGTGTCCGCGCGTCCTGTTGCCGGCACGGACGCCGAGAATGTCGGCGGGGATGGGCGCGTCGCCGAACAGCAGCACAATCCAGTGCACAGGACGCACGAATTCCACCCGGCTGGCGCCCCAGCGCATGCGGCGGGGAATCGGCAGCGCACCGAGCGCCGCCTGGACCAATTCGGGAATCAGCTCGCGGGTAGCCACGCCGGGTCGCGTTTCCCGGAAGCAGAGCCGCGGACCTTTATCCGTCTCGACGTGCAGCAACTCGGTCGCGTCGGTCAGGCCACAACTGCGCGCGAATCCCTGGGCGGCCGGGGTCGGCGTGCCGTCGGTAGTAAAGGCGGCGCTGACCGCCGGGCCCAGCTTCTCGATGCGGATATCCGGTTGGCGCTCGACAAGTCCGGCCACCCGCACGGCGAGCCGGCGCGGAGTCGCGAACCCCTGCACCGCGCCGTGTTCGAGCTGGACGCCGGCAAGGCCGGACTGGATTCCCGCCACCAGCGCCTCCATCAGCGAACGCAGTGCCTTGGGCGGCAATTCCTCGGTGCCTACCTCGATCAGCAGGGAACGGCTCACGAACGGCCACCGCAAGCCAGTTGCCGGACTTCGTCCGCGAGTGCCGGGGGCGCGAGCGGGAAGCCCAGCGCCAGGCGGGCATCGAAATAAGCCTGGGCCACCGCCCGGGCCAGCGTCCGGACCCGCAAGATGTAGCGCTGGCGTTCGGTTACCGAGATGGCGTGACGCGCATCCAGCAGATTGAACGCGTGAGAGGCTTTCATCACCATCTCGTAGGCGGGCAGTGGCAGACCGGCGGCGACCAGGCGTGCGCTCTCGCCCTCGCTATGGTCGAAAGAGCGGGCCAGGAATGCCACATCGGCCTCCTCGAAATTGAACCGCGACATCTCGACCTCGTTCTGGTGAAACACGTCGCCATAGGTGACGACGCGGCCGTCGGGGGCGCGGGCCCACACCAGGTCGAAAATGCTGTCGACGCCCTGCAGGTACATGGCTAAGCGCTCGAGGCCGTAGGTGATCTCGCCGGTCACCGGATAGCATTCCAGGCCGCCCACCTGCTGGAAGTAGGTGAACTGGGTCACTTCCATGCCGTTCAGCCAGATCTCCCAGCCCAGGCCCCAGGCGCCCAGCGTCGGCGATTCCCAGTTGTCCTCGACAAAGCGGATGTCGTGAACGGCGGCGTCGAAGCCGAGTTCGCGCAGGGACGCCAGATACAGCTCCTGAATGTTTGCGGGCGAAGGCTTCAGCACGACCTGAAACTGGTAATAGTGCTGAAGCCGGTTGGGGTTCTCGCCGTAACGGCCGTCGGCCGGGCGTCGGCAGGGTTGCACATAGGCGCTGTTCCAGGTTTCCGGCCCGATGGCGCGCAAGAACGTGGCGGGATGGAAAGTGCCGGCGCCGACCTCCATGTCCAGCGGCTGCAAAATGACACAGCCCTGGCGCGCCCAGAAATCCTGGAGCGCGAGGATCAGACCCTGAAAAGTCGCGAGATCAGGCATCGCCACAGCGCCGCCCCCTGGTTCAAGAGCCGGCGATTATATCGGCACCCCCGGAGGGTGACGAGGGCGCGACAATCCGGATGTTAGCTTCGGTGGTCGCTCTGCGAAACTCCAACAGGCGGGAGAAGCCACGGGCAAGACCGCCAACGGCGGGGAGCATCTGGGCCGCGACGCCGTTCACCCGAGCAGCCGACCACTGGGCGGGACGGTCCGGGGCCGGACGTTGACGGGGCAAACGTGTCTCGGTGGGCGGGACGCGGGCGGGGGCCCCCAAAACCACCTCGGGCCCTGCGGGGGCTGCACTGGACCCAGCTTTGCATGCCAAGCCAGACGGCGTGAGCCAAGGCGCGAACCTTTTCAATGGTTTTCCCATCGGAGGGAGCCCGGGGAAGCGCAAGCACCGCGTTTTCTGGCTGGGGTTGCGGAGCCCTGAAAGCACCGCCTGCCGGAAGGAGGGTTGAGAGCCACGCGGGCGGCTAGCGCGCGGACGAAACATGACGCTGACACACCATTGTCATATTTCGTTCATAGTCTGGTCATCCTCCGCGTCTAGGCTGGCGCAGCGAAATCCCTCTCACAGGAGAAAGTTGTGAAAGCTACTCTCAGAAACAGTATTTGCGGTTTGGGCATTGGTGCCGCGTTGGCGTTGGTCGGTACCAGTGCATTCGCGCAGTCGCGGGACACCATCAGCATCGTTGGCTCCTCCACCGTCTATCCGTTTTCCACCGTGGTGGCCGAACGCTTCGCCAAGGCCAGCGGCGCCGCCACGCCCAAGGTGGAGTCCACTGGTACCGGCGGCGGCATGAAACTCTTTTGCGGCGGCGTCGGCACCGGGCACCCGGATCTGACCGGCGCTTCCCGGCAGATCAAGAAGTCCGAGTTTGAGCAGTGCCAGGCCAACGGCGTGAAGGACATTATCGAAATCCAGATCGGCTTTGACGGTATCGTGCTCGCCAACTCGAAAAAAGCACCGGCGATGAAACTCACCACCAAAGACATTTACCTGGCACTGGCCAAGAATGTTCCTGCGGCCGAAGGCCCGACGCTCGTTCCCAACCCCTACAAGACCTGGAAGCAGGTGAATGCCTCACTGCCCGATACCAAGATCGAGGTATTGGGCCCGCCGCCCACATCCGGCACCCGCGATGCTTTCGTCGAATTGGCGATGGAAGCGGGCTGTAAATCCTTTGCCTGGATCAAGGCGGTCAAGGACGCCGATGAAAAGGAATTCCAGGCCATGTGCCACACGCTACGGGAAGACGGCCACTTTATCGAAGCCGGTGAAAACGACAACCTGATCGTGCAGAAGCTGGATGCCAACCACAAGGCGGTGGGTATTTTCGGCTTCAGCTTCCTGGAGCAGAACAGCGACAAGGTGCAGGGTTCGATCATCAATGGCGTGGCGCCGACCTTCGAGACGATCGCCGACAAATCCTACCCGGTGTCGCGACCGATCTTTGTCTACGCCAAGAAAGCCCATATCGGCGTGGTGCCGAACATCGAAGGCTTCTTGGCAGAGCTCACCAGCGAAAAGGCCTGGGGTACCGACGGCTATCTGGCCGACAAGGGCATGATCCCGATGCCGGCTCCGATGCGTAAACAAGTGGCCGCCAATGTGGCCAGCCAGGCGACAATGAGTGGGGCGGGTCTGAAGTAAGCCGCCAGTATTGGCGCACAGGGCCCGGCTCACGCCGGGCCGCTTTTTTCGGGTGCAACAGAGGTAGGTGCAGACAAGATGTCCCCGGTCAATCTGGTCATCAGCTTGGCATTACTGAGCGCGGTCGCCTACTACTTGGCGCACAGTCGTTCGCTGGCGCTCGCCAAACCGCTGGGTGGTATTCGCCACCTGCATTCACTGCCGCTCTACTACGGATTGCGCGGTGCGGTCTGGTGCGGGCTTCCGGCACTCGTCGTTCTTTGTCTCTGGCTGATGTTCGACGACCCTGTGGTGCAGTCTCTGGTGCTGGCGGGGCTGCCGGCCAACGCGGTGCCAGCCGGACCCGCGGAGCGCAGCCTCTTGCTGAGCACCGTCGTCAATGTGGCGAGCGGTGCATTGCCGGTCGCCGAGCAGCCGGCTGCGGTGGTGGCAGCGGCAGAACGCTACAACACGCTGCGCGGCAGCGGCCAACTGCTGGTTGCGGTCATCACCCTGGGCGTCGCGGTCAGCGGTTTGCTCTGGGGTGTGCGGCGGATGTCACCGCAGTTGCGCGCGCCAGGAAGTAGAGAAGGTCTTTCGCTGGGCCCTGCTGGCCTGCGCCAGCATCGCGATCTTCACCACCCTGGGGATCCTGCTGTCGGTGCTGTTCGAAGCGCTCCGGTTTTTTCAGGCGGTGCCGCTTACCGACTTTTTGTTCGGCCTCGAATGGAGCCCGCAGATGGCGATCCGCGAGGGGCAGGTAGGCGGTTCCGGCGCCTTTGGTGCCGTGCCCCTGTTCGTCGGCACCCTGTTGATCTCCGCCATTGCCCTGCTGGTGGCGGTGCCGGTGGGTCTGATGTCCGCGATCTACCTGGCGGAATACGCCAGCGCCCGGATGCGCAATGTCGCCAAGCCGGCGCTGGAGATTCTCGCAGGGGTGCCGACCGTGGTTTACGGCTTTTTTGCTGCACTCACGGTCGCACCCTTCATTCGCGAACTGGGCGCAACTCTGGGGCTGTCGGTGTCGTCGGAAAGCGCGCTGGCCGCCGGCCTGGTGATGGGCGTCATGATCATCCCCTTTGTGTCATCGCTCACCGACGACATCATCACGGCGGTACCCAACAGTCTGCGCGACGGCTCGCTGGCGCTGGGTGCGACCCGCTCCGAAACGGTGAAGAAGGTGATTGTCCCCGCCGCCCTGCCGGGGATTGTCGGCGGGGTTCTACTCGCCGCTTCGCGCGCTATCGGTGAAACCATGATCGTGGTGATGGCGGCCGGCCTGGCCGCGCGCCTCACCCTCAACCCCCTGGATACGGTGACCACCATCACGGTGCAGATCGTGACCCTGCTGGTGGGAGACCAGGAATTTGACAGTCCCAAGACACTGGCGGCCTTCGCGCTTGGGTTGATGCTGTTCGTCACGACCCTGCTGCTCAATGTAATCGCACTGTACATCGTGAAAAAATATCGGGAGCTCTATGACTGAGCACAAGGCTTCCACGGCGGAAATCATTCGCGCCAGTCTCAAACGCCGCTACCGCGCGGAGCGGCGGTTCCGGCTGTACGGCCTTCTGGCGGTCTGTTTCGGACTGCTCGCAGTGCTGCTCCTCCTCACGGACATCATCGGCAAGGGCCACGGCGCCTTCCGGCAGACCTATGTGCAATTGCCGATCCATTACGACCCCGAACTGCTCGGCATCGGCGATGCAACCGATCCCGAAACCCTGATGCGCGGCGACTATCAGGCACTGGTCCGCCAGGCGCTGCGCGCGCGCTTCGGCGAGGTGTCGGGGCGCGCGGAAGCGCGCGAGTTGAACGCGCTGGTCAGCGACGGCGCCGGCTACGAATTGCTGGCGCGACTGCGCGCCAGGCCCGCCTTGCTGGGAACCAGCGAGACGCTCTGGCTGCTCGCCGACGACGATGTCGACACCTGGTTCAAGAGCCGTGGCGGCAGCAACGAGTTCACCGGCCGGGTCAGCGAGCGACAGATCGCCTGGGTCGCGAGCCTGGCCGAGCAGGGCGAAGTCGCGCTCAGGTTCAATGCCAACTTTTTCACCCGCGGGGATTCCCGCGAACCCGAGGAGGCCGGAATCGGCGGGGCCGCCAAGGGAACCTTGCTGACGCTTGCCATCACCCTGTTGCTGGCGTTTCCGATCGGGGTTGCCGCGGCGATCTATCTCGAGGAGTTCGCACCGAAAAACCGCTGGACCGACTTCATTGAAGTCAACATCAACAACCTAGCGGCGGTTCCGTCCGTCATCTTCGGTCTGCTGGGGCTTGCGGTGTTCATCAATTTTTTCCAGATGCCGCGTTCCGCGCCCGTGTTGGGCGGGGTGGTGCTCGCCCTGGTGACGCTGCCGACCGTGATCATCTCCAGTCGCGCCGCCATCAAGTCGGTGCCGCCTTCCATCCGCGAGGCGGCACTTGCGGTGGGTGCCTCGAAAATGCAGGTGGTGCTGAGCCATGTGCTGCCGCTGGCGATGCCGGGCATGTTGACGGGCGCCATCCTCGGCATGGCCCATGCGCTCGGCGAAACCGCGCCCTTGCTGATGATCGGCATGGTGGCCTTTATCGTGGATGTCCCAGGCGGCTTTACCGAATCGGCCACCGTGCTGCCGGTACAGATTTTCCTGTGGGCGGATAGTCCGGAGCGGGCCTTCGTCGAGAAAACCTCCGGAGCCATCATGGTGCTGCTGGCGTTTCTCACGCTGATGAATGCCCTGGCTGTAGTATTGCGCAAGCGCCTCGAACGGCGCTGGTGAAGGAGGTGGCAAGATGACGACCGCAGTGTTTGATCCAGTTCCTGGAGCCGTGATGACCGACGCGCCGGGCCGTATCACCGAACTGGCCGAGTTGCTGACACAGCGCACCGTGGGCACGCCTTTTGTCGACGCGCCCAAGGTGCGGACCCGCAACGTGAATGTCTACTACGGGGAGAAACAGGCAATCTTCGACGTCGGGCTGGATATCGGCCGCAATCAGGTCATCGCCATGATCGGTCCCTCGGGCTGCGGCAAGTCCACCTTTCTGCGTGCCCTGAACCGCATGAACGACACGGTGGTCGGTTGTCGCGTCACCGGGGAGTTTCTGCTCGATGACGAGGACATCTATGCGCCGAAAATGGATCCGGTGGCGCTGCGGGCACGGGTGGGCATGGTGTTTCAGAAGCCCAATCCCTTTCCGAAAAGCATCTACGATAACGTCGCCTATGGCCCAAAACTGCACGGGCTCGCCAGCCGTCGCATCGAGCTCGATGAAATCGTCGAGTCCAGCCTGCGCAAGGCGGGCCTGTGGGAAGAGGTAAAGGATCGTCTCGTCCAGCCCGGCACCGGCCTGTCCGGCGGTCAACAGCAGCGGCTGTGCATTGCCCGCGCGATCGCCATCAATCCGGAGGTGATCCTGATGGACGAACCCTGTTCCGCGCTGGATCCCATCGCCACCGCGCGGGTCGAAGAGTTGATCGCGGAGCTGGCGGAAAATTACACCATCGCCATCGTCACGCACTCGATGCAGCAGGCGGCCCGGGTCTCGCATCGCACCGCTTACTTTCATCTCGGCAAGCTGATCGAAGTGAACGATACGCAGATGGTGTTCACCTCGCCGCAGCATGAATTAACCGAGGCCTACATCACTGGACGTTTCGGCTGAGGAGGTCGTTATGGAAAAAGTGTCGCTCGACCAGCACATCTCGCGCCAGTTCAACGCCGATCTGGAGCATCTCAAAAGCCAGACCCTGGCGATGGGCGGCATGGTGGAGAAACAGCTTCACGACGCCATGATGGCGCTGGAGAACGCGGACAGCGAGCTCGCGATGCAGGTACTCGAGGCCGAGAAAAAAATCGATGAGATGGAGCTCATCATCGATGATGCCTGCACTACCACCATTGCCCGCCGTCAGCCCGCCGCGACCGATCTGCGGATGATCCTGGCGGTGAGCCGCTCGGTGCGCGACCTCGAGCGCATCGGCGACGAAGCCCAGCGCATCGCCAAAATGGCGATCGGGCTCAGCGAGGAAGGGCTGTCACCACGCGGCTACGTCGAGGCACGCCATATCGCCAACGGTGTGCGTGAAACCTTGCGCGACTGTCTGGACGCTTTCAGCCGCTTCGACGCCCGGGCCGCGCGCGAGACCATGGCCAAGGACAAGCAGATCGATCTCGATTACCGCTCGGCGGTGCGGGAGCTGGTCACCTACATGATGGAAGATCCCCGCAGCATCTCCCGGGTCATGAACGTGCTCTGGGCACTGCGCGCGCTGGAACGTATCGGCGATCACGCCAAAAACATCTGCGAACACATCGTGTTTCTGGTGGAAGGCAAGGACATTCGTCACATTCATCCCGACGCACAGGACTGAGTGGATACGGCCTGTCAGCGGACCGCGCCCAGGTGCCCCCGCGCCCGCTGGCCGACGGCGCCATTGTCGGCTGCCGCTTCCCGATAGTAGCTGTCGGCCTGGCGGGTGGCACCGTTCGCCTCCGCGATTTCCCCCAGATACAGGCTGGCGAGCGGCGTCGGCAGTAGCCGGCGGCTTTCTTCCAGATCGCGCTGCGCCTCCGGGTACTGTTTGCGCTCGAATCTCAGCGCTCCGCGCGCCAAATGGTGGCGGTAGTAACCGGGATTGCGGCTGATTGCGGTGGTGAAATCGGCGTCGGCGTCTGACCATTGTTTCAGCATCGCCCGGGCGTGACCACGCGACTCCCAGAAGCGGCCTTCGCCGGGCTGGATGGCGATGGCCTGATCCAGCGCTTGAATGGCGCCAGAGGCATCCTTGCGGTTCAGGGCCGCCAACGCGTTCTTCTCGGCTTCGTAAGCGGGAGCATCCTTGCGCAACTGCGCGGTGGCACGCTGGTAGGCCTCCGCGTTGCGGGTGCCGTCCGGGGGGAAGTTCTGGGCGCGGCGCAGATTGGCGTTGACCCGCTCCTGCGACGGCGGATGGCTGGCGAACAGGCCGCTGATGAAATCCGAGTTGCCACCCGCGGCCAGTTTCACGAAGGTTTCCTGCACCGCGACGGCGGCTTGCGGGTCGTAGCCGGCGCGCACCATGTAATCCATGCCGTAAGCGTCGGCTTCAAGCTCCGCGCCGCGGCTGTAATGTGCCATCCAGGCACCGGCACCCAGTTGTGCGGCCTGCCCGCCCAAATTGCCGAGCCCCGCTTGCTGTCCCGCGACGCCGAGCAGTTCCGCGCCCAGATTGATCAGCGAGCCCTTGCTCATCTGGCTGGCACTGTGACGCGCGGCGGCGTGGACGATTTCGTGGCCGACTACGGCGGCCAGCTCGGCCTCGTCGTGAAGTTGCAGCAGCAATCCGCTGTTCACCGCGATCTTGCCGCCCGGCAGCGCCCAGGCGTTGGGCACCGGGTTGTTCAGCACCACGAACTCATAGGGCAGTTTCCGGTCGCTGCCGGCGGCGAGCCGGTTGCCCACCGAGCGCACATAATCCTGGAGCTTGGGATCGAGGTAGTAGGGTCCACCCTGGGCTTGCTGTGCTGGACCATACTGCTGTTCGCCGATGGCGATTTCCTCTCTGCCCGAGACCAGTGAAAGTTCCTCGCGGCCGGTGACCGGATTGGTGGCGCAGGCGCCGATGCCGAGCGACAGAGTGACAAGCAGTGCGAGTCTGGCGGGCGTCAAGAAGGTACTCCTGGGCTGGCAGCCGATGGTGGCTGGCTATAATGACCCGCGCGTCGCCACCGGGGTTCCGTCGTGGGCACAGGACTGCAATGGTAGCGGCAAATTCGCTGCGGGGAATGCCGGTGTGCGGCCGGAAACGAGGTTGAGCAGCGTGGAGAAGCCCTTTTCGCAGGCCTGCGAGAACAACAAGGCGCCCATTCTTGCGGTGCTGCAACGGGTGTTTGCCCCGTGTCGGAGCGTGCTCGAAATCGGCAGTGGCACCGGTCAGCACGCCGTCCACTTCGCGCCCCGCCTGCCGCAGCTGCGCTGGCAACCGAGCGATGTCCCGGAAAACCTTCCGGGGATTGAACAGTGGCGGGAAGCCGAACCCGCGCCCAATCTGCTGCGGCCGATCGCACTCGACGTCCGCGCGCCACATTGGGGCGTGGCGCCGGTCGATGGCCTGTTCACCGCCAACACCTTGCACATCATGCCCTGGAGCGCCGTGCAGGCGTTCTTTGCCGGCTTGCCCGGCGTGCTGGCCTCGGGCGGTGTCCTCGCCGTCTATGGACCTTTCAACTACGGGGGTGCGTACACATCGGCAAGCAACGCCCGTTTCGACCAGTGGCTGAAGGCCCGCGCTCCGCACCAGGGCATTCGTGATTTCGAGGCGGTGGCAGAGCTCGCAGCGGGCGCGGGACTCGCACTGTGGGAGGACAACGCGATGCCGGCCAACAACCGCTTGCTGGTCTGGCGGCGCAACGCCTGAGGCGCCTCAACTCTCCCGCTGACTGTCCTGGCGATAGGGCAGCTGCGCCCGGGCGGCGGCCATGTACTCCTGATTATGTCCGCGCTCCCGCTCCAGAAAGTCGGCAATGGCGGTTGCGAAGCCGCGATGGCGAATCCAATGCAGCGACCAGGTTTCGACGGGCGCGAAACCGCGGGCAATCTTGTGCTCGCCCTGGGCGCCGGCGTCGAATTTCGTGAGACCGCGCCGGATCGCGTAGTCGATGCCCTGGTAGCAACAGAGCTCGAAATGCAGGCACTCGTATTCCCGGACGCAGCCCCAGTAGCGGCCGTAGAGCGTCTCCCCATCATGAAAATACAGGGCGGCGGCCACCGGTTTGCCGGCATCGTAAGCGACCGCCATGGCAATCTGATGCGCCAGGGTTGCCCCGATGCGGCGAAAGAAGTCCGGCGTCAGGTAGCCGCCATTGCCGCTGCGCTTGGCGTAGGTGTTTTGATACAGACCGTGGAAGAACGACCATAGGTCGGCATCGATGGCGGGACCTTCGAGCATGGCGACGGTCAGGCCCTGGTCCACAACGGTGCTGCGCTCGCGGCGCATCATCTTGCGCTTGCGCGAGGCCAGTCCCGCGAGGAAGTGCTCGAAGTTTTCGTAACCCTGGTTGTGCCAGTGAAACTGCACGCCGCTGCGTTCCAGCAGGCCGTGCCCGCGCAAGATCTCGCGAGTGGCCGTATCGGGAAACAACAGATGCCAACTGCTGGCGCCGGTCGCTTCCGCGGCTTCGGCCACCGCCGCCAGCAGGGCCGTGGCCGTCCGCTCGCTATCGGCGCCGGCGGCGAGCCGCAGGCGCGGGCCGGTGATGGGCGAAAAGGGAATCGCGGTCACCAGCTTGGGGTAGTAGGCCAGGCCACTGCGGTGGTAGGCATTGGCCCAGGCCCAGTCAAAAACGTACTCTCCGTAGGAGTGGGTCTTTACATACAGCGGCATGAACAGGGCGCCATCCACACTGCTGAGGTGGCGCGGTTCCCAGCCGGTGGCAGCCGTGGCGCTGCCGCTGTCCTCCAGCGCGGACAGAAATTCGGGCTTCAGAAAGGGGTAATCGGACACCGGCTCTAGCACCGTGTGGGTACGGGTTCAAACGCGCAGCGAAAGGTGCTGCCCTTGCCGGGGGTGCTGCGGATTTCCAGATGCCCGCCGTTGCGCAGCAGCGAGTGCTTGACGATGGCGAGACCGAGACCGGTGCCGCCGGAAGCGCTGGCGCGGCTGCCCTCGACGCGGTAGAAGCGCTCGGTCAGGCGAGGTAGATGGCGGGCATCGATGCCGACGCCGTTGTCGGTCACCTCGACCCACACACGGCCGTTGTCGCTGCCCGCGCGCACCCGGATCGTGCAGCCCTGCGGATTGTGCTTGACCGCGTTGTAGACCAGGTTGGCGAAGGCGCTGTGCAGCTCGCGCGCCGCGCCCTGGGCGATCAGAGCGTCGGGGCAGTCCAGCTCGAGGTGATGCGCGCTGCCGCCGAGCGCACGCGCGTTCTCGACGATACCACCGAGCAGGGGTTTGAGCGGCACGGGTTCGGTGCGCGCGGGCAGGGCGGTCGACTCCAGTTGCGACAGGGTCACCAGATCCTCGGTGAGCAGCGTCAGGCGTCGGGTCTGCTCGCTCATCTGCCCGAGTGCTTGCCGCCAGCTTGCCGGGACCTCGGCGTCGCTGTCGCCCAGGGTTTCCAGATAACCGGTGAGGACCGTCAGCGGCGTGCGCAGCTCATGGGAAATATTGGCCACAAATTCTTTGCGCATCTGTTCGAGGTGGCGGAGGCGGGAAATATCCTGCACCACCAGCGCCACTTCGTTGTTGCCGAAGTGGTTGGCACTGAACTGCAACACCAGGTTTGGATCGCTGGGTGCTTCCAGTTCCACCGGCTCGGTGAAGAGACCCGCGCGGATAAAGGCCACGAAGGCGGGTGCCCGCACCAGGTTGATGATGGGCGCACCTTCGTCGCCGCGCTGCAGGCTCAGCAGTTTTGCCGCCGCCGGGTTCCACCATTCCAGGGCGCGGTCGGCGTCGAGAATCACGATGCCTTCGTCCAGGGCGTCGGTGATTCGCCGTATCCGGGCGAGCAGGTTGAGGTGATCCTGACGATGGCGGGTGTTGCGCTGGCGCAGCCGGTAAAGGTGGTCGGAGACTTCGCCCCAGACGCCGGACGCGGGCGGCGGGAAGTCGCGACCACCCAGTGCCAGCCAGCGATTGAGACGGTGGATCCGGTGCAGGGTCCAGAGCATGTAGAGACTGCCACCGGCAATCAGGGTCAACAGCGAATAGCCGTTGAAATAGCCGGCGGCGACCAGCAGCACCGCCAACAGGGCGATGCGTTGCAGTTCACTGCGCAGGCCCGGAGTGAACACTAGCTGACAACCAGTTTCTCGGAAAACCGGTAGCCGGCGCCGCGCACGGTCTGGATGAAGCGGTCATGGCTGCCGAGCGCCTTGCGCAGGCGGCGGATATGGACATCGACGGTGCGCTCATCCATGTACACGTTGCCGCCCCAGACGTGGCTGAGAATCTGGTCGCGGGAGTAGACCCGGTCCTGGTGAGTGAGGAAAAATCCCAGCAGCCGGTATTCCGTCGGCCCCATGGCAACCGGCACGCCGGCGCGGGTCACATGATGGCTCACCGGATCGTAGACCAGGCCCTGCACCTCGATGGGTGTCTCGCTGGCACCCTGCTCGCGGCGGCGCAGCAGGGCGCGAATCCGGGCAATGAGCGCACGCGGTGAAAACGGCTTGGCGATGTAATCGTCGGCGCCGGCATCGAGCCCCTGAACCTGATTGTCCTCTTCCGTCTTGGCCGTGAGCAGGATCACCAGCAAATTCGCGGTCAACTCGTCGCGGCGCAGGCGGCGCAGCAATTCCAGCCCGCTGGTTTCCGGCAGCATCCAGTCGAGCAGGACCAGATCCGGCTGCTTGTCGATGATCAGCGCGTGGGCGGCGCGGGCGTTTTCGGCGTGCAGACATTCGAAGCCTGCCACTTCCAGTGCCACCGCGATCATGTCGCGAATGGCGGGTTCGTCATCTACTACCAGAATCCTGGCGTCAGCCATGGCGCTTTTGCTCCTCGCAATTTTCGCAGCTCATTGGATGACGGCCTCATGTCAGCATTATGACAGCCAGATGCGCCAATCGCCGTCGTCAACCCAGGTGTAGCGGCCAATGGTAATCGAGCACCATGAACAGAAAGAGCGTCGCGCCGGCCCGGTTGTTGCCGAGAAAGGCACGAAAACACCCGTCGCGGTCGCGTTGGCGGGCCAGCCGGTGCTGGTGAAAAAACCACAGTGCCATCGCACCCAGTCCGAGGTAATACCAGAGGCCGCGACCAAAACTGCTGCCGGTAAGCGCGAAGGCCAACAGCGCCAGCACCTGGAGCGTGCCGATGATGAGCAGGTCGTCCGTGCCAAACAGAATCGCGGTGGATTTCACCCCCAGTTTGCGATCGTCATCGCGATCCACCATGGCGTAGTAGGTATCGAAAGCCACGGTCCAGAGCACCACGCCGGCATAGAGCGACCAAGCGGCGGTCGGCACGGTTCCGGTCTGGGCGGCAAAGGCCATGGGGATGCTCCAGGCCCAGGCGGCGCCCAGCACGAACTGGGGCAGATGGGTGTGCCGCTTGGCGAAGGGATACAGGGCCGCGAGCGCCGCGCCGCCCAGAGACAGCAATACCGTCAGCCGATTGGTGAGCAGCACCAGCAGAAAGGCGATCAGACAGAGACCCACAAACAGCCAGAGTGCCTCGCGCGGCGTCACCCGGCCGGTCGCCAGCGGCCGGTCCCGGGTGCGGGTGACCGCGCCGTCGATATGGCGATCCGCGTAGTCGTTGATCACGCAGCCGGCTGCGCGCATCAGCGCCACGCCCAGCACAAAGATCGTCAGCACCTCCAGGTCGGGCATGCCGCCGGCGGCAAACCACAGCGACCACAGGGTCGGCCACAGCAGGAGCAGGGTACCGATGGGGCGGTCGAGCCGCATCAGGCGTGCAAAATCGGGCAGGCGCTGAAAAGCGGTCGGCATGGCAAATCCAGGGCGGGTGTGGCGACAGTTTAGGGCCTGAAGCCGGGCAAAAACATTTCCGCCACCAGCAAGGGCTGTTGATCGACGAAAAACAGAGAGCGGCGTACCCAAGACAACGGTTCGTCCGCAGCCGTCAGCAGGAATCGTGGTGGCCTGCGTTGCGTCACCGCGATAGCGCCCCGGCGGATGCCGGCATCGCGAAACAGCAGTGCGCCCAGGGGCTTGGTGCCCAAGCGGCGCAAAAACCCGTAGCGTCCGCGCAGCACCGCGAGCGGCACCACGCTGCGGGCGTAGACCCAGGGCTCGCCGTGCCCGCGCAGCAATACTTCGCGCACCAGTGCTACCTGGCGTTCCGGCAGGCCGAGCGCGGTGCGCTCCTCCCGCGAGGGCTGGCGCAGCGCCTGTGCCAGCACTTCCACGCGAAAATTGCCACCGCTCGCCGCCACCAGGCGGGCGGTGAGCGAACCCTGATCCAGCAGCCAGGGGCGCCAAGGCAAGGGAATCGTCAGCGGCGCGTGCGCCTGCCAGCGCGGCCGGGGGTCGATCTTGGCGGATGTTGCGGTCACAGACTGTAAGACAGACTGATGGAGCCATAGCGATGGGGGTGGGGCTGGCCGTCGAACTCGCGGGTCCGGAGGACTCTCGCGTAGGAGATTTTCCAGCGTCCGGTGAGAAAGCTGATGCCGGCGGCGAGGTCGGCGACGCCGGCTTTCCGGTCCACGCTATGGCTATCCTTGATCGTGTTGCCGTCAAGAAAGATGTCCCGCGCCACCAGGCGGGCGTCGAGGGCGACGAAGGCATGCAGACCGTAAACCCAGGATGACGATTGGCGCCGGCGCGGTCCGTCTCGGCCCGGGGCGCTGTTGTCCCCTCCGGCGCGCACCGCGGAGGTGCCGAAATCGTCCGGCAGCTCCCATCCGATGCGGTACTCACCGCCAAAATTCAGGTGTGTGGCGACGTTGCCCAGGCTGACACCCCGGTGGCCGATGAAGTCGTGGCCGAAACCGCCGCGCCAAGTGGCGTGGAGCAGTCTGTGCTTTTGTTCGTAGAGCAGTTGTACGGTGGGCTCGTCGCGCAACTGGTTGTCCCAGCCGTTGTATTTTTGGAATCCGCGCAGATCGTGGATGAAATCCTGGGATTCATGGGCGCGCGCCGACGGGCCCACGATACCGAGATTCAGCTCCATCACATCCAGACGCTGGTCGCTGCGGGTGTGATAGGCGATACCGCCATAAAGGTAGCCGGCGTAGGGGCGTTGATCGGGAACCAGCGTCGTCGCGGCGGTATTCTCCGGCGTAAACATCAATTGGCCGAGGCTCACCACCAGATTGTGCTCGGTTGCCGGGTCGTTGCTGTGCAGCAGGCGGAGCTGGCGGTTGGCGGCGCGCAGCCAAGCCGGGAACGCGGGATCATTCTGGAAGGACGCGGTGTCCGGCGAAATCCAGGACAGGCGGACGCCGTTGGTGTAATTCTGGTCCGTCTCGTTGAAGAGATCGTTCTCAAAATACGCATTGAGGGTCCAGGGAGTCGAGTCCGCCGCGGTCGCGGGCATCGCCAGACCGCACAGGGACGCCGTCAGAGCGGACACGATGGGGATCAGAGCGAGCAAATGCCGCATGGACAACCTCCTGGGGTTTGCCATTGTAACTGCGCCGACCCACCCGAACGGTCCACTCGGCGGTGGTTGAGGCGTCTCCCAATCCTGATATTCTCCCGGCACGACCACGGCATCCGGGAACAAGTCATGACCAAAGCGCAGCCATCCTATGAAACCCTCAGCGTCGAACATCACGACGGCGTCGATTGGCTGACACTGAATAGACCGGCACAGTTCAATGCGCTCAATCGGGCGATGATGGACGAGCTGCTCGATTACTTCGGCGGACTCTATTTCAATCACGCCGTGCGGGTGGTGGTATTGCGTGGCGCCGGCAAGCACTTCTGTGCCGGTCTCGACCTGAACGAAGCCGGCGACTTCACCACCAGCGTCGCGGCGGGGGCGCGCGGTCAGCGCCGGGTGGCGGAAATCATCCTGCGCATGCGGCGTTGCCCGCAACCCATCATCGCTCTGGTGCAGGGGGCGGCCACCGGCGCCGGCATCGCCTTCACGCTGGCCGCCGATGTGCGCTATGCCGCCGAGAACGCGCGCTTCAATGTGGCGATGGCGAAAATCGGCCTCACCGGCTGCGACGTCGGCATCAGCTATTTCCTGCCCCGCGCGGTGGGTGCCACCAATGCGGCCGAGATGATGATGACCGGGCGCTTCGTCAACGCCGAGCGCGCGTTGCGGATCGGCCTGGTGTCGGACGTGATGGCCGCGGATGCGCTGGAGGACGCGGGGCTGACGCTCGCCGCCGAGATGACGGCCATGTCGCCGCTGGGGCTGCGTCTGACCAAGGAGGGCCTCAACCTGTCCCAGGACGCCGGCAGCCTGGAAGCCGTGATCGCCCTGGAGGATCGCGGTCAGGTGATGTGCCTCGGCCCCTTTCTGGAGGAAGGCGCGGCGGCATTTCTGGAGAAACGGGCACCGCGGTACAGCGATGAATGATGTCGGTCGTCGCAACGTCGTTGATGGCGAAGCTGGACTAGCGAGCGCGGTGGCGGCACGCCCGGCGCGCGCCGGGCGGAATGGGCGGCCTGGATGAGTCTGCCGCCCGCGCCAACGGACGCCGGGAATGCCCCTGATCACCCGCGCCGCAGTCAGTTCGCCCTGCTGCGGCAACGCCGCTTTCTGCCGTTTTTTCTGACCCAGTTCGGCGGAGCTTTCAACGACAACCTGTTCAAGAACGCGCTGCTGGTGCTGCTGGTCAGCGGCACCGTTGCGGGCGAGCGGGTGGATACGCTGGTCAATCTGGCCGCGGGATTGTTCGTCCTGCCGTTCTTTCTGTTTTCGCCGCTCGCCGGCCAGCTCGCCGACAAATACGAGAAGGCACGGATGATCCGCTGGATCAAGCTGGCAGAGATAATGATCATGGTCTTGGCCGCGCTCGCCTTTCAGATGCAGGCGTGGGGGCCGCTGTTGGCGCTGCTGTTCGCGATGGGCACGCACTCGGCGTTCTTCGGGCCGCTCAAGTACGCGATCATTCCCCAGCATCTCCATGCCCGGGAATTGGTGGCGGGGAACGCCCAGGTGGGCATGGGCACTTTTGTCGCCATTCTGCTGGGGACCATCGGTGGCACCCTGCTGGCGGGACGTCCCGATCCGGCGGCGGGTATCGGCGTCGCGGTCGTGCTGGTTGCGCTGTTGGGCTGGTTCGCCAGTCGCAAGATTCCGGCCGCGCCGGCGGCGGCGCCGGAGTTGCGGCTGGACTGGAATCCGCTGCGGGAATGGCTCGCGCTTTACCGACAGACCGTGCCGCGGCGGACCGTTTTTATGGCCATCATCGGTATTTCCTGGTTCTGGGCACTGGGCGCCAGTTACCTCACCCAGATGCCCCATTTCGCGATCTCGGTGCTCGGTGGCACGCCGCCGGTGATCGCGCTGCTGTTGTCCGCGTTCGTGGTGGGTGTCGCGGCGGGTGGTTGGCTCTGTGCATGGCTGAGTGACGCGCGGATCAGGGTCGGTCTGGTGGCCCTGGGCGCCATCGGCCTGAGCCTCTTTGGCGGGGATTTATCCTGCGCTGCCGCGACGGTCGCGACCGAGAGGCAGCCATTGGGCCCGCTGGCGCTGGCGGAGCACCTGCCCATATTGCGCGTGTTGACCGATATCCTGTTGCTCGGTTTGTCCGGCGGCCTCTATGTGGTGCCGCTCTATGCCTATGTTCAGGCGCATACGGAGCCGGACCGACGCGCCCGGGTCATCGCCTTCAACAACATCCTGAATGCGCTGTTCATGGTCGCGGCGAGCGTTCTGGGTGTCCTGCTGCTGGGCTTGGGGGAACTGGGTATCCCGCGGTTTTTCCTGGCGTTGGCGCTGCTCAATGCCGGCATGACGGCGCTGTTGTTTGCGCGCGCGCCGGAGTTTCTCCAGGGTCTCATGGCATTGCAGCCGCGGCGGCGGTAGTCGGCGCCCGCGCCGCGGAATGGCAAGCCCGGCGATTTAGCGCGGCTGTTTCAGCAGGTCCCGTATTTCCGTGAGCAGGATCTGTTCGGGCGAGGGCTCTGCCGGGACGGCGGGTGCTGCCGCTTCTTTTTTCTTGAGGGTGTTGATGCCTTTCACCAACATGAAAATGGCAAACGCCACAATGACGAAATCCACCGCCGTCTGAACGAACCTGCCGTAACTGATGACCACTGCCGGTGCCTCCGCGGTGGCGGCTCTGAGCGTGAGTGCCAGGGCAGAGAAGTCCATCCCACCCAGCAGCAGGCCGATGGGCGGCATCACCACATCCGCAACCACGGACGACACGATCTTGCCAAAGGCGGCACCGATGATGATGCCGACCGCCATATCGACGGCGTTGCCCTTGACGGCGAATTCCTTGAACTCTTGCACGATGCTCATAGGTTGTTATCTCGCTTCCTGGGGAGAAGTATTTGGGGCGGTGTCTGTGAAGTGAACCAGCGTTGGCCCGGTTTCCGCCGCTCAACGCCCCAGCCGGGCGCGCAGCGGCTCCAGATCGTAACCCGCGGCCCGCGCCGTGGCGAGCAACTCATCCGCTGACTGGGTGCCGGCCTGGGACAGCATCCAGAGCATGGTGCAGCGGGTGCCGGTGCGGCAGTGGGCGAGGATCTTGCCGGGTGTTTCCGCAATCAGACGCGCAAAGGTGCCGACATCGGCGTCGGTGATGTTGGTGCCGACCACCGGTTGATGGACATAGATGAGACCGGCGGCCCTGGCGGCAGCCGCGATCTCGGCCGCCGGCGGTTGCCCGGAGTCCTCGCCGTCGGGGCGGTTGTTGATGATGGCCGTGAAGCCTTCGGCGGCGGCCTGCTTCACGTCGTCTGCCGTGATCTGACCGGCGACGTGCAGTTTGGCGGTGAGTTGCTTGCTGATCATCGGGGATTCCTTCGGTCGGTGGATGCGGGGCGGCGGCTTCCGAGCCTAAGACAGCACAGCGGGACAAACAAGCGCGGGCTTCAACCGGTGCGCAGGCTGCGCAATCCCTCCTGAATGCGCACCAGATGGTCTTCGAGCTCCGGGCCTTTGCGCTGCGCGACGCCGATGGCCAGCACGTCGATCACCACCAGATGGGCAATGCGCGATGACAGCGGCGTGTAGAGCTGGAAATCTTCCTTGACGTCGATGGCAATGGGGATGGTGGCGGCGGTGGCCACCGGCGTGCGGCCGGGCGCGAGGCCGATCACGATGGCGCCACGTTTTTTCACCTGTTTGATCGAGTCGAGCAGCGCCCGGGTGCGGCCGGACTGCGAGAACGCAACCACGACATCGCCCGGCTCCAGCGACGTGGCCGACATGTTCTGCAGATGGGGATCGGAATAGGCGGCGGTGGCCAGGCGCAGGCGGAAAAACCGGTGCTGGGCGTCGAAGGCGACGGGAGCCGAGGCGCCGAAGCCGTAGAACTCCACCCGTCGCGCCGCGCACAGCGCGCGGATGGCGCGATCGAGCATTTGCGGGTCCAGGCTGTCGCGGACCTTGAGCAGATTGTCCACCGTGGTATCGAATACCTTGTCGGTGTACTCGCGCACCGAATCGGTATCGGTGACGGCGATCTGGCCGAGGCCGGGGCTCGCGGCCAGTTGCTGGGCCAGGGCGAGCTTGAAGTCCTGAAAGCCGCCGCAGCCGACGGCGCGGCAAAAGCGCACCACCGTCGGCTCGCTGACCCCCGCGTGGCGCGCCAGATCGACGATGCGCATGCGCACCACCTGCTCCGGATCGGTCAGCACATAGTCGGCCACTTTGCGCTCGGCCTTGCGCAGGGTGGGCAGTGCGGCGTTGATGGTTCGTGTCAATTCGGCGGGCTTCACCGGTTACTCCGTCGCGCACCGGCGCGATTGTAGTTTATTCCCGGCCAGCACCAGCGGGCCGCAGCGGCGCAGATTGGCCCTCGTTGCGCGTCGCGGCGCCACCAAAACCATTAATCGGGGGTGGCGTTTGTTAGAATCCCGCCATGAACCTGTCCCCCATTCTCGACCCCCTCAACGACGCCCAGCGCGCGGCGGTTGCCCACGATGCCGGCCACCTGATCGTGCTGGCCGGCGCCGGTAGCGGCAAGACCCGGGTGCTGGTGCACCGCATCGCTTGGCTGGTGCGCGGCGCGGGGGTTTCGCCCCAGGGCATCCTCGCCGTCACCTTCACCAACAAGGCAGCGCGGGAGATGCGCGAACGCCTGGCCGATCTCCTCGGCATGGCCGCCCAAGGCATGTGGGTCGGCACTTTCCACGGTTTGGCCCACCGTCTGCTGAAGACCCACTGGCGCGATGCGGGGCTCGCGGAGAATTTCCAGATCCTCGACGGCGACGACCAGTTGCGGCTGATCAAGCGGGTCTATGCCGCGCGCGGGCTCGACACCGAGCGTTGGCCGCCGCGCCAGGCGCAGTGGTACATCAATGCCCAGAAAGATGAGGGCTTGCGGCCCCAGCACATTCAGGAGACCAGCGACCCTTTCGTCGCCACCATGCTGGGTGTCTACCGCGACTACGAGGCCGCCTGCGCCCGCGGCGGCGTGGTGGATTTCGGCGAGCTGTTGCTGCGCGCGCACGAACTCTGGCTGCGGCATCCGGAACTGCTCGCCCACTACCAGCAGCGCTTCGGTCATTTGCTGGTGGACGAATTTCAGGACACCAACGCCATTCAGTATGCCTGGCTGCGTCTGCTGGCCGGCGCGTCGAGTCGGGTGACGGTGGTCGGCGACGACGACCAGTCCATCTACGGCTGGCGCGGCGCGCGGATCGAAAACATCCGCGATTTCAGCCGCCACTTTGCCGGCGCGAGTACGGTGCGACTGGAGCAGAACTACCGTTCCACCGCCACGATTCTGGACGCCGCCAACGCCGTTATCGCCCACAACGCCGGGCGCATGGGCAAGGAACTCTGGACCAGCGGCGACCGCGGTGAGCTCATTTCCGTCTACGCCGCGTACAACGAACAGGATGAAGCGCGCTTCATCGCCGAACGCATCCAGGTCTGGCTCGCCGCCGGCGGCAGCTGCGACGAAGTCGCCATGCTCTACCGCTCCAACGCCCAATCGCGGGTGCTCGAAGAGGCGCTGCTGCGCGCCGCGATTCCCTACCGGATTCACGGTGGTCACCGCTTCTATGAGCGCCTCGAAATTCGCAATGCGCTCGCCTACCTGCGCCTGCTGGTCAATCCCGACGACGACGCGGCGGTGGAGCGGGTGCTCAATACGCCGACCCGCGGCATCGGCGAGCGCACCGTCGCGCAACTGCGCGAGGTCGCCCGCGCGGGCGGCATTTCGCTTTGGCAGGTGCTGCGCAATGGTGTCGGCGATCTGCCGGCACGCGCCGCCGGCGCGGTGCGGGGTTTCACCGCGCTGATCGAAGAATTGCGCGCCGACGTCGATCGCTTCGACTTGGCGGAGCTGGCTGATCGTATGCTCGCGCGCACCGGATTGCTGGAATTCCACCGCCGCGAAACCGGCGAACGCGGTGCCGCGCGCGCCGAAAACCTCGACGAGCTGATCAGTGCCTGCCGGGCCTTTGTGCCGGAAGCGCCGGACCAACCTTTGTTGCCACAGTTTCTCGACGCCGCCGCGCTCGACGCGGGCGATGCCCAGGCCGAGGGCGATACCGCCGCCGTGCAATTGATGACGCTCCATTCCGCCAAGGGACTCGAATTTCCGCTGGTGTTCATGGCCGGCGTGGAAGAAAACCTGTTTCCCCACAAGATGTCTCTCGACGAACCCGGGCGCCTCGAGGAAGAGCGCCGGCTGTGCTACGTGGGCATCACCCGCGCCATGACGAAGTTGTATCTGACCTGGGCCGAGACGCGCAATCTTCACGGTCGCGAACAGTTCAATACGCCGTCGCGGTTTCTGCGCGATATTCCGGCGGCGCTGCTCGAGGAAGTGCGGTTGCGCGCCACCATCACCCGGCCGGTCAGCTTCGCGGCACGGCCCGTGAGCTACGCCACCCGGCCGTCCACCGGTACCGCCAAGCTCGCCGACAACGGCACCGGCTTCGTGCTGGGGCAGCGGGTCGCGCACAAAAAATTCGGCGAAGGCGTGGTGCTGGGTTTCGAAGGGCTCGGTCCGCAGGCGCGGGTCCAGGTCAATTTTCGCAGCGGCGGCGCCAAATGGCTGGTGATGCAGTTTGCCGGGCTGAGTGCGCTCACCTGATTCGTTGTCTCCCGCGCCGGATGAAGAGCTTCGGGGCGCGAGAAGGGTTGGGGGCAGCCGCCAAGCCGTGCGGATAGGGTTAACAGGCGGTAGGCGTTACACCTCCAGCAACAAAGTCACCGGACCGTCGTTGACGAGCGCCACCTGCATGTCCGCGCCGAACACACCGCAGGCGACGGGCGCATGCCGCTCCTGCGCCCGCGCGACGAAGTGGTTGTAGAGTCGTTCGGCCAGCTCCGGCGGCGCGGCGGGCGTGAAGCTCGGTCGCAAACCTTTGCGGGTGTCGGCCATCAAGGTGAACTGAGAGACGATCAACAGACCGCCGCCGATGTCGGCGAGGCTGAGGTTCATGCGGCCCTGGGCGTCGGGAAACAGGCGGTAGCGCAGTACCCGGTCCAGCAGGGTATCGGCGCTCGCGACGGTATCCGCGGGGGCGATGCCGACAAGTAACAGCACTCCCTGCTGGATGGCTCCCACCTCGGCGCCGCCGGCCACAACGGCCGCGCGACGCACCCGTTGCAGCAGGCCGCGCATGTTAGAACTTTCCGGCCAGCTCGCCCGCGAAGCGGTCGGTGGCGCGGATCAGTGCATCCAGAGTGCCGGGTTCGCTGGAGGCGTGCCCGGCGTCGCGGATGATGTCCAGTTCCGCGTGGGGCAGGGCTTGCTGCAGCGTGAATGCCTGGTCCACCGGACAGACCACATCGTAGCGGCCGTGCACGATCACGGTGGGAATGCCCGCCAGACGGTGCAGGTCGCGGCAGATCTGGTTTTCGGCGATGAAAGCGTCGTTGACGAAGTAGTGCGCCTCGATACGTGCCATGGCGAGCGCGACCTGGGGGCTACCGAAGCGCGCCACGACATGGCCGTTGGGTTCATGGGTGGCGCAGCGCGCTTCCCACAACGCCCAGGCCTTGGCGGCCGCCATGCGGGTGATGTCGTTATCGCCGGTGAGGCGCCGATGGTAGGCGCGCAGCAGATCGTGACGCTCTTCAGGCGGAATCTGGCCGATGAAATCCTGCCAGTAGTCCGGAAAGATGCAGCTCGCACCGTATTGATAAAACCAGTCGATGTCCGTCTTGCGGCACAGGAAAATACCGCGCAGCACCAAACCCAGAACCCGCTCCGGGTAAGCTTCCGCGTAGAGCAGACTGAGAGTCGAGCCCCAGGAACCGCCGAACAGCAACCAGCGCTCGACGCCGAGCTTTTCGCGCAGCGTTTCCATGTCGGCCAGCAAATGCGCGGTGGTGTTGTCATTCAGATCCGCGTGGGGTCGCGAGCGACCGGCACCGCGCTGATCGAACAGAATGATGCGGTACTTTTCCGGATCGAAAAACCGGCGGTCCTGTTCGCTGCACCCCGCGCCGGGGCCACCGTGGACGAACAGCACCGGAATCCCCTCCGGGATTCCGCATTCCTCAACGTAGAGTGCATGCCCGCCAGCGACATCGACACGATGACTGGCATAGGGACGGATGGCCGGATAAAACTGCCGCATGCGCGAGAATACGCTCTTTCCAGGAGAGCGGTTAACCTAAGGGAAGCCCCTGTGAAAGGCAACCGGAATCTCCCCGCGCGCTCGCCAGCACCAACCCGCAGTGTCGGGCCTCAACCGGCGTTCAGCTCGTGGCGAAGCCGCCAGGCCGCGCTCAGATAAACCACGGCGCCGATGCACGCCACAGTTGGTGCGGAGGCGAGCAAGTCAGAGGTAACGGGAGGAGGCGTCAGGGCTGACCGGGATACTGCCCGGCACGGGTGAGCGCGTAATCCTGACCCAGGCTGTAAAGCCCAAGACCGATGAACGCCAGCAGAAAGCGGCCTTCCATCACCGCGCTGTAGTGTCCACCCGGGAAAGGCGAGACGTCAGTAACAAAGATCAGCGCCAGCACGCCGACCATCAGCACCCACAGCACCGCGCCCCAGAAATAACCCAGCAGGTAGAGCAGTCCGGGTGTAAAGGCGAGGCACCAGTACAGGCCGGTCTGTTCGACACCCCCGTGCAGCACGAGCATGAAGAACAGTCCCAGGATTGGCACGATGAAATACCACTTGGCGCCCGTGTGATAACCCACCACCTGGGCCACCACCAGACCCGCGAAGGAGACTGCGGAGCAAGTGAAGAGCACGCCGGCGAGCAGCAGATCATCGCGGAAGAAATCCAGCAGGCCCATCACCAGACTGAAGATCCCGAACAGCGCCAGCCCCCAGGTGATCAAACCCGTTGAACGCCACAGACCCAGTTGCGCATCGAAGTAAAAATCGCGCCGGTCGTTGCCGTTTCTTTCATCCATGATGGCTGTCCAGTACCCAGATCACAAAACCATAAACCTCGACCGGCAGGTCGGCAATCTTTGCCGACCGGTGGTGGTGAAGTCCCGACCAGTGGCGCGTCGGCGGTCAGGAAGCGGTCTTGCCGCGCTTGCGGTCCTGCTCCCGCAACAGCTTTTTGCGCAGGCGGATATGGTGCGGCGTCACCTCGACCAGCTCGTCCTCGGCGATGAATTCCAGCGCCTGTTCCAGCGTGAACCGGATCGGCGGCGTCAGCACCAAGGCTTCATCGGTGCCGGCAGCACGGATGTTGGTGAGCTGCTTGCCTTTGGTGGGATTCACCGGCAAATCGTTGCCGCGCGAGTGAATACCGATCAACTGGCCTTCATAGACATCCTCGCCGTGTCCCATAAACAAACGGCCACGCTCTTGCAGGTTGTACAGCGCATACGCGAGGGCCTTGCCGCGAGTCATGGAGACCAGCACCCCGTTCTGCCGTACTCCCGCCACGCCGGGCTTGATCCGGTCATAGCGGTCGAAGATGCTGGTGAGGATGCCGCTGCCCGAGGTCAGGGTGAGAAACTCGTTGCGGAACCCGATCATGCCCCGCGACGGCACCCGGTACTCGAGCCGGACGCGGCCATGACCGTCGAGGACCATGTCGAGCAGGTCGCCCTTGCGGCGCCCCATCTCCTCCATCACGGCGCCTTGGTGGGTCTCCTCGACATCGGCGACCACAATCTCGAAAGGCTCGAGGATTTCGCCGTCGACTTCCTTCTGAATCACTACCGGCCGGGAAACGCCGAGCTCGTAGCCTTCGCGGCGCATGGTCTCGATCAACACCGCAAGGTGCAGCTCGCCGCGTCCCGACACCCGAAAGCGATCCGGGGTATCGCCGGGCTCCACGCGCAAGGCGACGTTGTGAATCAGCTCCTGCTCCAGGCGTTCGCCGATGTTGCGCGAGGTGACGTACTTGCCATCCAGGCCAGCGAAAGGCGAGTCGTTGACTTGAAACGTCATGCTGACGGTGGGCTCGTCCACGTCCAGAGGGGGCAGTGATTCCACGCAGGCCGGATCGCACAGGGTGTCGGAAATCCCGAGCCCCTCGATCCCGGTGATGCAGACGATGTCGCCGGCGGTGGCGCGGTCAGTGTCCACGCGCGCCAACCCCAGGTAACCCTTCACCTCGAGGATGCGGGCGCGGCGCTGGCCACCTTCCGCCGTGGCGACGATCACGGACTGTCCCGGCACCAGCACACCGCGGGCGATGCGTCCGATGCCGATGACCCCGACGTAACTGTCGTAGTCGAGCGCGGAAATCTGCATCTGGAACGGCCCGGCCACATCCACGACCGGGGCCGGCACGCGCTCGGTGATCATTTCGAACAGGGGCGTCATGTCGGGCGCCAGGTGGTTGTAGTCCAAGCCGGCGACCCCGGTGAGCGCGGACGCATAAATCACCGGGAAATCGAGCTGCTCTTCGGTGGCGCCGAGGCGGTGAAACAAATCGAACACCTGGTCCACCACCCAGTCCGGGCGGGCACCCGGGCGGTCGATCTTGTTCACTACCAGAATGGGTTTGAGGCCTTTGGCGAATGCCTTGGCGGTCACAAACCGAGTCTGCGGCATGGGGCCGTCGACGGCATCCACCAGCAGCAGCACGGAGTCGACCATTGACAGCACCCGCTCCACCTCGCCGCCAAAATCGGCGTGGCCCGGGGTATCGACAATGTTGATGCGGTAGTCGCGCCACTGGATGGCCGTGTTTTTGGCGAGAATGGTGATGCCGCGCTCGCGCTCCTGATCGTTGGAATCCATCAGGCGTTCGGCGCCCTGACTCTTGCGATCCAGAGTCCCGGACTGCTGGAGCAGTCGATCGACCAGCGTGGTCTTGCCATGATCGACATGGGCGACGATGGCAATGTTGCGCAACTTGCTGACCGACATGGCGGTATACCGGGAAAAGGGGCGCGCATTATACGCGCGTGCGCCTTACCGGAGAATGACCTCGACGAATGGCCTCAGGGCCGGTAGACCGCGACGCGGGTAAAGCCGCGCTCGACCAGCAGCTCGGCATGCAGACGACTCATGACCCCCTTGTCGCAATACAGCAGATACGGCTTCTCCGGCGAGACCTGCGCAAAGAACTGCTGCAGCCGGTAAAAGGGCACTGCCTCGACCGGGACGCTGCCTGCGCGCAGCGGGCGGTCGGCACACTGATCCGGGTGGCGAACATCGAGAATGGTGACGCCCGGCTGCGGCGCCTGAAAGGTCTCCACCGCTATCTGGCCGACGGCGCCGTCCATCACCGATTCGATGTCTTCTTCCGTACGCGCGGCGATGGCCCGTTCCAGGATGGCGAAATCGAACGCGGCCTCAGCGCGCTCGACGCGCTCGCGACGGGCATGGGTGGTCGGCTTCACCGAGATCACCCCGCAGTATTCCGGCATGCTGGCCGCGAAGGGCTCGGTGCCGATGGCGCGAGCAATCCCGATGATGTCCTGCTTGTCCATCGCGATCAGCGGGCGCAGCACCAGCATGTCGGTGACCGCATCGATCACCGCCAGATTGGGCAGCGTCTGGCTGGACACCTGGGCGATGCTCTCGCCGGTGACCAGGGCATCGACCCCCCAGGCACGCGCAACTGCTGTGGCCGCGCGCAACATCATGCGCTTGAGCACTACGCCCATTTGCGAGTCGTCCACCCGGGTCAGGATCTCGGCCACCACGCCCTCGAAGGGCACGCTGATGAACTTGACGCTGTGACTGGCGCTGTACTTTTCCCATAGGAAGTGCGCGACCTCCTTGACGCCGAGCGCGTGGGCGCGACCGCCAAGATTGAAGAAGCAGAAGTGGGTGCGCAGACCGCGTCGCAACAGCATGTAGCTGGCGACCGTCGAATCGAAGCCCCCAGACATGAGCGCCAGCACCGGGGGCTGCTCGCCCAGGGGAAACCCGCCGATCCCGGGCTGACGCGACTCGACGACATAGAGCTGATCCGCGACGATTTCGAGGCGGACGGTAATTTCCGGGTTATCGAGCGACACGGAAGCGCCTTCCGCCCGTGCCAGGAGTCTGCCGCCTACCTCCCGCTCGACCTGGGGCGATGTGAACGCATGACGTCCCGTACGCTTGACACGCACCACGAACCGCCGCCCCGCCAGGGACGCACCGTAACAGCGCCAGGCGTGCTCCGCCATGTCGTCGAAATCTCCGAGCGGGTACAGCGCCACCCGGGCAAAGCTTGAGATGCCCGGCGTTCGCGCCAACAGGTCGGCAATCCGGTCGGCAGCCGCAGGCGCCGGGCCGGCGCCGCTGAGTTCCAGCCGATCCCAGTCGCCCGTGATGGTCGTGCCGGGCACGACAGGCGCGATCAAGGTCCGCAGATTGCGCCGCAGCTGCCGAATCAGGCGCCGGCGCACCGGCGCGCTCTTGATGATGATCTCGGGGGACAGTTTGACGACGAAACGCATCGCTGGATGGGCTACCGTGGTTTGGAAAGCAGCCAGTATAGGAGGTTACGTCAGCGGTTCCCCGAGGGATTCGCCGCGCTGCCGACGTGCGCACTGCAATGGCGCATTACACAGATCGTCAGCACCAATATAGAGCAGCACATTGCTCTCCGCGCGGATTCCGCGCCGACACCTTCACTGCTATAGTTGGCGCCTGCCGCGCCCTGCTGGCGGCTGTCCCGACGTTCTCGATGCCGGCTGCCCGCCGAACGGCGCGCAGCGATGGTGCCAAATGGCACATGTTTTGCTGAATCGTGCGTACTTTGCCCCGTCGGCACAGACCTCCGACGCGGACATGACCATCAGAAAGGATCCCCTTGGAGGAGCAGAATGTCAAAGACGTTGGAGTTGATCAAAGAAAGTGAAGCGCGCTGGATCGATCTGCGGTTCACCGATACCAAGGGCAAGGAGCACCACGTTTCCCTCCCCTCCACCGAGGTCAACGACAGCTTCTTCATAGACGGCAAGATGTTTGATGGCTCGTCCATCGGCGGCTGGAAAGGCATCAACGAGTCCGACATGGTGCTGATGCCCGACGACGACAGCGCTGTCCTGGATCCGTTCACCGATGATGCGACCGTCATCATTCGCTGCAACATCGTCGAACCGCTCACGATGCTGGGCTACAACCGCGACCCGCGCTCCATCGCCGACCGCGCACAGGAATACATGCGCTCGACCGGCATTGCGGATACGGTTTTGTTCGGACCCGAACCCGAATTTTTCGTTTTCGACGAGGTGAAGTGGGGTGCCAGCATGAGCGGCGCCTTTTACAAGATCGCCTCCGAAGAGGCCGCCTGGGCGTCGGAGCACGACTTCCCCACCGGCAACCGCGGCCACCGCCCGGGCGTCAAGGGCGGTTATTTCCCGGTCCCGCCGGTGGATACCCTGCACGACCTGCGCGCCGCCATGTGCGATGCCATGACCAGCATGGGCTTGGTAGTGGAAGTGCATCACCACGAAGTCGCCACTGCCGGCCAGTGCGAGATCGGCGTCGGACCGAACACCCTGACCAAAAAAGCCGATGAAGTCCAGATTCTGAAGTACTGCGTCCACAATGTCGCCCACACCTACGGCAAAACCGCAACCTTCATGCCCAAGCCGCTGGTCGGCGACAACGGCTCCGGGATGCACTGCCACCAGTCCCTGTCGAAGGACGGCAAGAACATCTTCACCGGCGACGTGTATGCGGGTCTGTCCGAAACCGCGCTGTTCTACATCGGCGGCGTCATCAAGCACGCGCGCGCGATCAATGCGTTCAGCAACCCGGCCACCAACTCGTACAAGCGCCTGGTGCCCGGCTATGAAGCACCGGTGATGCTGGCCTACTCGGCGCGTAACCGCTCCGCTTCCATCCGCATCCCGTTCATCGCCAATCCCAAGGCGCGGCGCATCGAAGTGCGCTTCCCGGACCCGGCGGCCAACCCTTACCTGGCATTCACTGCCCTGCTGATGGCTGGCCTCGACGGGATCAAGAACAAGATCCATCCCGGCGACGCTGCCGACAAGGATCTGTACGACCTGCCTCCCGAAGAAGCCAAGGCGATTCCCACCGTGTGCGGCTCGCTGGAGCAGGCCCTGGCCGCGCTGGATGCGGACCGCGCGTTCCTGACCGTCGGTGGTGTCATGGATGACGACATGATCGACGCCTACATCGAACTCAAGCAGATCGAAGTGGACCGTTTGCGCATGACCACCCATCCGGTGGAGTTCGACATGTACTACAGCGTCTGAGGCAGTTCAGCCACTGCGACGATACCGCCTGCAGGGTGGTATCGTCGGCTTGCCAAAAAAGCCCGGCTGGCCAGCCGGGCTTTTTTTTCGGGCTATAATCGGCCTCGGCCTCATTCAGTCCACGCATCGGAGTGCAGGACCATGACCCTTCAGCGCACGCAAGTCCTTGTGGATGGGCACCAACTCCGCGACACCGGGGTCCTGCGGCAGGCGGCGGCGATCTGTTGTGTCCTGTTGTCCTGCGCAACCCTGGCCGACCCCGCGGACCCGACTATCTATCGTGTCATCGACGCGCAGGGCAAGGTTTCCTACACCGACACACCGCCCAAAGATGGCACCGCTGAGCCGGTCACCCTCAAGGAAGTGAACACCCAGCCGGCCATGGATGCGCGCAAAGTCCCGGTGCCCGCACCGGACGCGGCGACAAACCCCTACACGCGCATCGAGATCGCAAGCCCCGCCAACGACAGCACGATTCCGCCGGGACAGCTCAGTGTCGTCGTCCAGTTACAACTGGAGCCCGCGTTGCAGCCCGGCCACATGGTCCAGTTTTATCTCGACGGCAAGCCCCAGGGGCCGGCGGCGGCCGCTACTGCCATCACGTTGGACGAGCTGTATCGGGGCAGCCGCGCGATTCACGCCGCCATCGTCGATGCCAAGGGCACCCAAGTGGCGCAGAGCAACAGCGTGGTAATCCACGTCAAACGCCCCACTGTGAAATTCAAGCGTCCAGTTGTTGCACCACACTGATTTGTCAGCAAAGCCGTTTGCCGCACCACGCCAGTGCATTTGACCCTGGCGGACTACCCGCGATCGAGCACCAAACGGCGGAGCCTCGACAGGCTGCCATAGGAGTGGCCCGATACTTGCTGTTCCAGAGGCTACCCGAGGTGGCCAGATGTCGACAAGCCAAAGCATTCCCGTTCCGGCAGCCGAAGCGCTGCTGCTGGACAATCTGAAAACGGCGATTGTGGTTCTGGACGCGGACCTGCACGTTCAGTACCTGAATACAGCAGCCGAAACCTTGCTCGAAGTGAGCGCCAGCCGGCTGCGCGGCGCGCAGTTCGTCAGCTGCTTTGCCGAGCCCGCGCCCCGACGCGCCCTGCTGCGGCAAGCACTGGACCAGCAGCAGCCCTATACCGAGCGTACGGTCAAGCTGATGCTGGTCGATGGGCGCGAAATCACCGTGGATTACACGGTGTCGCCGATTCAACGCAAAGCGGAAGCGCTGCTGCTGGTCGAAATGCAGCCCATGGACCGCAGCCTGCGGATCGGTCGCGAGCGCGCTCTGCTGTCCACGAACGACACCTCGCGCAACCTGATCCGCGGCCTGGCGCACGAGATCAAGAATCCGCTGGGCGGCATCCTGGGCGCCTCCCAGCTGCTGGCCCAGGAACTGGCGCGCGACGACCTGCGGGAATACACCGATATCATCATCGCCGAAACTGAACGGCTGCGGCAGTTGGTGGATCGCCTGCTAGGCCCCTCGCAGCCGGCACAGCTCGCGGCCATCAATATCCACGAAATCACCGAGCGGGCGGCTGCGCTGGTCGAAGCGGAGACCAGCGGGCAACTGCGCATCCAGCGCGAATACGATCCCAGCATTCCGGACATCAATGCCGATCGCGGCAAGCTGATACAGGCGACGCTGAACCTGGTGCGCAATGCCATGCAGGCTGTCGAGGCGGCGGGACGCATTGTCGATGGCAGCGCCTGCGTGATCCTGCGCACCCGCGTGGTCAATCATTTCACCATCGGCGGACATCAGCACCGTATCGTCTGCCGGCTTGATGTCATCGACAATGGTACGGGCGTGCCCGAGGAGATCAGCGATCGGATCTTCTATCCGATGGTCAGCGGGCGCCCCAACGGCACTGGTCTGGGCCTGCCCATCGCGCAATCCGCCATTCAACTGCATCGCGGTCTCATTGAATGCGACAGCGCACCGGGCCATACCCGGTTCTCGATTTACCTGCCCATCCAATCAACGCGCGGACCTCTGCATGAAGCCGACCATCTGGATCGTTGACGACGACAAATCCATCCGCTGGGTGATGGAGCGCGCTCTCGAAAAGGCCGACATGACAGTCGAGTGCTTCGAGGACGCCCAAAGCGTTCTCAAGCGCCTGGATCGCGGCCTGCCCGACACCGTGATCAGCGACATTCGCATGCCCGGCATCAACGGCCTGGAACTGCTGGAGCGGCTGCGCCGGGAAAATCCCGCCATGCCGGTGATCATCACCACCGCCCACTCCGATCTCGACAGCGCCGTGGCCGCGTATCAGGGCGGCGCGTTCGAATATCTTCCCAAACCGTTCAATATCGACGAGCTGGTATCGGTGACCCGACGCGCGATCGAATATGCGCGGGAGAAGAGCATCGCCGCAAAGCCGATGGAGGTCGAAGTCTCCAAGGAAATCATCGGCGAAGCCCCGGCGATGCAGGAGGTGTTCCGCGCCATCGGCCGGCTCTCCCATTCAAACATCACGGTGCTGATCAACGGCGAGTCAGGCACCGGCAAGGAACTGGTCGCGCGGGCGCTCCATCGCCACAGCCCGCGTCAGGGTCAGCCGTTTATCGCACTGAACATGGCGGCAATTCCCCACGACTTGATCGAGTCCGAGTTGTTCGGGCATGAAAAGGGCGCCTTCACCGGCGCGGCCCAGCGTCGCGTCGGGCGCTTCGAACAGGCGGACGGCGGCACACTTTTTCTGGATGAAATCGGTGATATGCCGCCGGAAGCACAAACCCGCCTGCTGCGCGTGCTCGCGGACCGGGAGTTCTACCGCGTCGGCGGCCACACCCCGGTCAAGGTCGATGTCCGGATCATCGCCGCGACCCACCAGAATCTCGAAATCCTGGTGGGCGAACACCGGTTTCGCGAAGACCTGTTCCATCGCCTGAATGTCATTCGTATCCATCTGCCACGGCTGTCGGATCGCCGCGAAGATCTTCCCCAACTCATGCAGCACTTCTTCAAGAAATCCGCCGAAGAGCTCAACGTCGAGCCCAAAATACTCTCGCAGGACGCTTGCGCGTACCTGTGCGGCCTGCCTTGGCCGGGTAACGTGCGGCAACTGGAGAACACCTGCCGCTGGCTGACGGTAATGGCAGCGGGGCGCGAGGTGCTCAAATCCGACCTCCCGCCCGAGCTGCTCGCCATCGACACGCCCAGTCCCCGCGCGGCAGGCGACTGGGAGCAGTCGTTGCGGCGCTGGATCAGCAGCCAGCTGGCCAGCGGGGCGCATGACATTCTGGGCACGGCCACTCCCGCGTTTGAGCGCGCCGCCATCGAGACCGCGCTCGAGTACACCGCGGGCCGCAAGCGCGATGCCGCCGAACTGCTGGGCTGGGGCCGCAACACGCTGACCCGGAAAATACAGGAACTGGGAATTGCGGATGACCGTGACAGCGAGGCCTGACAGGGATCGCAGGGGTCTGTCAGGCCCTTCGGAAGAGTGGCGCTACGCGGCGGTTCCGCTGGCTGCGCGCTGGGCGGCGGCCTGGCGATACAGCCCGTCGAAATTTACCGGGGGCAACAGCAGTGGCGGAAAGCCGCCGCGCATCACGGTGCTGTCCACCGCCTCGCGCGCGTAGGGGAAGAGCACCGTCGGACAGTGGACGTTCAGCACCTGGGTCAGTTCTGCTTCTCCCAGACCGGAGATCATGAATACGCCCGCCTGATGGATTTCGACCAGATACAGCGTCTGCGCGCCGTCCTTCAGGGTAACCGTCAGCGTCAGCATCACTTCGTAGCGATCCTGTTCCAGCCGCCGCACGCCGATGCCCATCTCCTGCGCCGCCTGCGCCTGTCCTTCGCGCGCGAGCACATCCGGGCCGGCCGGGGTTTCAAACGACAGGTCTTTGACGTAGATCCGCTGAATGGCCATCTGGGGGCCATGATCCCCGATGGAGTTGCCGGTTGTGGTGTTGCTGTCAGAAGTCATGCGTTGGGTTCTCCAGAAGTGTTGCGTGCAACGGCATCGGACGGGCTCAGCAGCTCGTCGAGCACGCCCTCGCGCTCAAGGGCGAGCAGATCGGTAAAGCCGCCGACGTGATAATCATCGATCCAGATTTGGGGCACGGTATCACGTCCGCTGCGCGCTTCCACCTCGCGGCGCAGGGCGGTGTTGCCGTCGACCGCGATATCCTCGAATGCCACGCCGCGCTGACGCAGAAACAGGCGCGCCCCGACGCAGTAGGGGCAGAAACGGGTGCCGTAGAGCACTACGGAAGGCATCAGGACACCACTGGCAGGCTCTGGCCCCGCCATTCGGCCATGCCGCCGCGCAAGCGCTGCACCTTGAACCCGGCACGGCGCAAGGTGCGTCCGGCACCGGCCGCCTGCTGTCCGAGTTTGTCGACCAGAATCACGCTGCGATCGCGCGCGGATTCGAGCTCAGCCATGCGGGCATCGAGCTGCGCAAGGGGGATGTTGATCGCCTGGTTGATATGCCCGGACTGGTACTCTTTCGCATCGCGAATATCGACCAGGAGCGCCTCGCCGTCATTGAGCAGGCGCGTGACATCATGCACCGACAACTGCTTGCCGGCCTTGAAGTGTTCAAGCACCACGAACAGGTAAACCAGCGCCAGAAACAGGCTGACCAGCAGCCACTGCGCGCTGACAAAAACCAGGAAATCCGCCACCTGCAACCTCGTTACACCGCCGCCATCAGACCGGCGGCGTAGTATACACAGGCGCTTCCCGCCCCGCTGTTGCCGTCAGTGCGACCGGGCCAAATAGTTTTTCCCACCCCGAGCCAGTACCATGGCGTCCTTTTCCGTAACTCCCTACAGGGCAGTATCCCGCAGATGGAAAATGGCAAACGCCCCACCGTTTTGCTGATCCTGGACGGCTGGGGACACAGCGAAACCAGCGCCCACAATGCCCTTCACGCGGCGCGAATCCCGGTCTGGAACAGACTCTGGGCACAATGTCCCCACACCCTCATTTCGGGCTCCGGCCTGGATGTGGGTTTGCCCGACGGCCAGATGGGCAACTCGGAAGTCGGCCACATGACGCTGGGGGCAGGCCGGGTGCTCTACCAGAACCTCACCCGCATCAATGCCGCGCTCGCCAGCGGCGAATTTGACGCCAACCCAATCTATCTCGCGGCAATCGATCGCGCGATCGCGGCCGGAGGCGCGGTACATATCCTTGGGCTGCTGTCCTCGGGCGGCGTCCACAGCCATGAAGAACACCTCCGGGCTGCCGTTGCGCTGGCGGCAAAACGGGGAGCACGGCGCGTGTATTTGCACGCTTTCCTGGACGGCCGGGATACACCGCCACGCAGTGCCGAAGCGTCCCTGCGACGCACCCAGGCGATGTTTGCGGCGCTCGGCTGCGGACGCATCGCGTCGATCTGCGGCCGCTACTACGCCATGGACCGGGATCACCGCTGGGATCGCACCGCGCGCGCCTACGACATGCTGACCGCAGCGACGGCACCGTTTCGGGAAGCCGATCCGCTCAGCGCACTGCGCGCCGCCTACGCGCGCGACGAAAACGACGAGTTCGTGCAGCCCACGCTGGTGCAAGGCCCCGGTGAAGCGGATGCTCCGATTCGCTCCGGCGATGCGGTGATCTTCATGAACTTCCGTCCCGACCGCGCGCGGCAACTCACGCAGGCACTGGTCGAACCGGCGTTCGCCGGGTTTGCGCGCAAGCAGTGGCCAAAGCTGAGCGATTTCGTGACCACCACGGAATACGAAGCGAACCTGCCGGTGCACTGTGCTTTTCCGCCGACAGTGCTCACCAATTCCCTCGGCGAATATCTGGCGAACCTGGGCAAAACCCAGCTCCGCATTGCCGAGACCGAGAAATACGCCCATGTGACCTTCTTTTTCAGCGGCGGCCGCGAAGCCTGCTATCCGGGCGAGGAGCGCATCCTGATTCCGTCGCCCCAAGTGGCGACCTATGACCTCAAGCCCGAGATGAGCGCATTCGAGATCACCGACCGACTCGTTGAGGCCATCGCCGGGCGGCATTTCGACCTGATCGTGTGCAATTTCGCCAACGGTGACATGGTTGGCCACACGGGGATCTTTGCCGCCGCCGTGCAAGCGGCGGAGGCGCTCGATATCTGCATCGGGCGCATTGTCGCCGCGCTCGAACCGGTCGAGGGCCAATGCCTGATCACTGCCGATCACGGCAACCTGGAGCAGATGGAGGAAAACGGTCAACCGCTTACCTCCCATACCACGCTGCCGGTGCCCTTGGTCTACGTCGGCCCCCGGAACATCGGGCTGGCCGCGGGCGGCACCCTGGCCGATGTCGCGCCGACCCTGCTGACGCTGATGGATCTTCCGCTACCGGCGGAAATGACCGGCCACTCGCTCCTGGCCGCTGATTCCGGCGAACCCCGGAGCGCGCGAGCGCGGGGGTGAACCGCATTGCGCTTGCCTGGTGCCTTGCCAGCTTCGCCACCGGTGCCGGTGCCGGGGATGAGGCCGGCAAATTGCAGAAACTGCGCGGCGAGATCGGGGCTCACGAGCAACGCGTTCAACAGACCGACGCCCAGCGCGCCGCGCTGGAGAGTCAACTCCAGCAAGCCGAGACCCGTCTTGCCGAACTGCACGAGCGTCACACCCACCTCGCCCGGCGCGTGGCTGCCGCCGAGGCGGAACTGGACACCCTGGAAAAGGCGCGGGTAGCGCTCAAGGCAACAGCGACGCAACAGTCGCGACGACTTGCCGCCGACGCCGCCGTGGCCTACCGGCTCGGCCGCAGCGAACCCCTGAAAGTGCTGCTCAACATGGAGGATCCCCAGCAGGCCCGCCGCATGATGGCCTATTACGGGCGCTTCATTACCGCGCGCGCCGGGCAGCTGACCGGCTACCAGACCACCCTTCAGGAACTGGACACCACCACCGCCGCCATCGCGGCGCGCCAGTCGTTGCTGGAAGCCGACCGTACCGCGCTGGGCGATGCCCTGCGTCAGCAGCAAGGGCAACAAACCGCACGCCGCGACGCCATGGTGGCGCTCGCCCGCGATCTGACGGACGGGCGTGCGCGACTACGGCAGCTCAAGACCGAAGAACAGCGTTTGCGTGACGTGCTCGATCAACTCGCACGCTCTGCCAGCCCGGCAGGCAACGGCCTCTTCGCAAAGCAGGCGGGGAAACTGCCGTGGCCGGTGAATGGCAAACCGCTCAATCGCTTCGGGGCCAGTCGCGCCAGCGCATTACCCTGGACCGGCTGGATGATCGAAGTCCAGGAGGGCAGCGAAGTCCACGCCATCCACGCCGGCACGGTGGCGTTCGCGGACTATCTGCGCGGCCACGGTCAGCTCATCATCGTCGATCACGGCGGCGGCTATCTCAGTCTTTATTCGCACAATCAGGCCCTGCTCAAGGCCACCGGCGCGCGGGTGCAGGGTGGTGAGGTCATCGCACGCACCGGCGCCAGTGGCGGCCTTGAGCGCGGCGCGCTCTATTTCGAGATCCGGCAGGGCGGCAAAACCCTGGACCCGGCCGTCTGGCTCCGCAAGCGGAGTTAACGAGCGGCCCGGGCCGCTGGCTGTGACCTCGCGGCGACCAGGCATGACGCTGTTATGATTGCCGCGCGGCTTGCCGCTTTTGCGTACCGAGGACCCCGACACCATGAAATTGCGCCAACTGATCCCCTGTCTGTTGGGTGCCTGCGCCGGCGCTTTCGCCGCTGAATCCGGCGATATCGCACCCCGGCTGCCGCTCGATGAACTACAGCTTTTCGCGCAGGTGTTCGATCAGGTGCGCAACGCTTACGTCGAAGAAATCGATGATCGGGTGCTGCTGCAGAAAGCGGTGACCGGGCTGCTCGGCCAGCTTGATCCCCACTCCGCCTTTCTCGAAGCCGAGTCCTATACCGAATTGAAAGAACACACCACCGGTGAGTTCGGCGGCATCGGCGTCGAGCTGGGGCTCGATCGCGGTTATGTGAGCGTTGTCTCGCCTATCGACGACACACCCGCCGCGCGCGCCGGGTTGCAGCCAGGGGATCTGATCCTGCAACTCGACGATCGCTCCACCCAGGGCATGAGCCTGGAGGAGGCGATCTCCCTGATGCGCGGTGACAAGGGCAGCACCATCAAACTCACGCTAGGACGGGAAGGGGCGACCGAACCCCTGGTGCTTTCAATCACGCGCGACCTGATCGCGATCAAGAGCATCCGCAAGGAGGTGCTGGAACCGGGATTCGCGTATCTGCGCATCGCCCAGTTCCAGGAACAGACCGGCGCCGAACTCACCCGCGCCATAGCCGAACTGCGCAAACAGGAACCCGCGCTCAAGGGTATGGTGATTGACTTGCGTAACAACCCGGGCGGGCTTCTCCCCGCATCGATCGACGTGGCCGATGCGCTGCTCGACAATGGCCTGATCGTTTACACCGAGGGCCGCATCGCGTCCTCCAACACCCGGGCCATGGCGACGCCCGGCGACGCCCTGGAGGGGATTCCGCTCACGGTGCTGATCAACGAAGGCACCGCGTCGGCGGCGGAGATCGTCGCCGGCGCGCTCAAGGATCATCGCCGTGCCCTGATCGTCGGCACCAGGAGCTTTGGCAAGGGTTCCGTGCAAACCGTGCTGCCGCTGCAGGACGGGCGCGCGATCAAACTGACCACGGCACGCTACTTCACGCCCAGCGGCAACTCCATTCAGGCCGACGGGATCCAGCCCGATGTGGAGGTCCGCCGCGCCGAGGTACACGAACTCGAACCCGGCTTCGTGATCAAGGAATCAAATCTTGGCGGGCACCTGGAAAGCGGAAAGAAGCAGCCGTCTCCGAAGCATGATGCTGAATCCGGAAAGCCCGTCGACAACCAACTCCACGAAGCCGTCAACCTGCTCAAGGCGCTGGCGCTGTTCAGTCGACCGGCGGACCCGCTGGCGGACCAATGAGCTTGCAACACCGCGCTGGATTGCTGTAAAAAGAGGGAGTCGCATGGAGAGCGGTCGTCGTCAGCCGTCGATCTGCCGCGCGACGCGCGGATCGACAGACGTATTTGGCGAAGGCCCCTTTCTTAAGCGAATGTCTTTATTGGATGAAGGCTTTTGCAATACACCTTCGCGAGGAGACGGCGGCGAGGACTCCCGAGACCAACCCGTGCAGCAGCAACACGCAGGTATGTACGCGGCACGCACACACAGGTTATGGCAATGGTTATGACAGAGGTTCTGACCCCACAGGTGTCCTGCCTGCCGCGCGCTGGCGAGAAAACCGTGACTGAGGTAATCACCTCCCGCCACGACCGGCTGTTCCAGGGTTTCGGCGGCTGGTACTTCAGCACCCGTGAAAAGGTGACCTTGGGACCGTTTCCGGCGCCCGAGAAAGCCGAAGCCGCCGTGGCGGATTTTCTGATGTTCATCAAAAGTGCGCCGCCGCATGTGATCAATGTGTTCAAAGGCCGGCCGCAGCAAGCGACGGCTCCCGCCGGGCTGCATACGGCGCACTGATCGCGCGCACTGCACGGGCGTTGTCGCCCGTGCGTTTCAGCGCACCTGGACGCCCTGCGCCGCCATGAAAGCCTTGGCCTCGGCGACGCTGTATTCCCCGAAGTGAAAAATGCTCGCGGCCAACACCGCGTCAGCGCCGCCTTTCTGGACACCATCCACCAGATGCTGCAGATTGCCCACGCCCCCGGACGCAATCACCGGCACGCCCACGGCGTCGCTGACCGCGCGCGTCAACTCCAGATCGAAGCCATCGCGGGTGCCATCCCGGTCCATGCTGGTCAGCAGGATTTCGCCCGCACCGAGCGCCGCCACGCGCCGCGCCCAGGCCACAGCATCGAGACCGGTCCCCCGGCGCCCGCCATGGGTGAAGACCTCCCAGCGCGGCGCTTCGCCCGGCGTGCTGACCCGTTTGGCATCGATGGCGACCACGATGCACTGGCTGCCGAAGCGCGCCGCCGCCAGCCGCACGAATTCAGGGTCATTCACCGCCGCCGAGTTGATGCCCACCTTGTCGGCGCCCGCCCGCAGCAGAGCCTTGATGTCATCCAGAGAGCGGACTCCGCCGCCCACGGTCAGCGGAATGAACACGGCTGCCGCCATGCGGGCGACCGTATGGAGCGTGGTGTCGCGACCTTCATGGCTCGCGGTGATATCGAGAAACGTGATCTCGTCAGCGCCGGCCTCGTCGTAGCGTCGCGCCACTTCCACCGGATCGCCCGCATCGCGGATATCGACGAAGCGCACGCCCTTGACCACGCGCCCGGCATCCACGTCGAGGCAAGGGATGATGCGTCTGGCAAGCTTGGTCATGACGGAATCTCGATTGGGCTGGATTGGTTGGACTGGATTGGTTGCACCGGATTACCGCAATGGCAGGCGCGGATCAGTATTTCTGGCGCAGCACCATGACGCCGCCTTCTTCGGTCATCTCGACCTTGGCCAGAAAACTGTTGCCGAGCAGAATCGACATGGGATAAGCGCCGGTCACCACGGTGGCGGGGATTTCATGGAGGGTGATCGGGCCGATGCTGACCGTCGCCAGGGTCAGCGCACGGGCCTCGGCGACGCCGCTCGCGGTACTGGCGGCGCCCCGGCGCCCGGACCGCCACGGCAAACCCAGGCGCTCGGCGTCCACGCTGCTCATGGCAATGGTAGTGGCGCCCGTGTCGACCATGAAGCGCACGCTATGCCCGTTGATGCTGCCACCCACGAAATGATGGCCTTGCTCACCGCGTGGAATCCGCACTTCGGCAAATTCAGCCGCCGCGAAATTGGCCGCGATGTGTTGCGACAATCCCAGCGGGACGCGTTTGCCGCCGATTTCGAGCACGGCACCTTTGCTGTCGCTGGCGATCAGCTTCACGCCCTCGGGTGTGGTTTCGCCGGCCTTCAACAGCCGCTGCACGCCGTTGATCTCGAGCATCGCACGGTCCTTGAACAGGGCGATGGCGCGCACCGCGGGCGCCGCCACGACGACCGCGCTGGCGACCAGCAGGCACAGGCCCGTGAGCCATCGCCTCACGACACCGCTCCCGCCACGCGCAACATCAAGCCGGCAAACAACCCCGCCAGCAGATCGTCCACCATGATCCCCAAGCCACCCTTCCAGCGCCGATCGAACCAGGCGATCGGCCAGGGTTTCACGATATCGAAAATCCGGAACAGCACAAAGCCCGCGATCCACCAGCCGAACCCCGCGGGCGCCAACGCCAGGGTCAGCCAGAGCCCCGCAAACTCGTCCCAGACGATGCCGGGATGATCCGGGGCGTCCATTCGCCGCGCCGCGCTGCCACAGATGGCAATGCCGGCGGCGACCACCGTCCCGAGCAACAACCACAGCGCCGCCGCGGGCAGCGTGAACGGCAAGCCGGTGAATCCGGCGGCGAGCGCGAGGGCGACGAGCGAACCCGCCGTGCCGGGTGCGCGCGGGGCCAGCCCGCTGCCAAACCCGAAGGCCAGCAGCAGCACCGGTTCGCGCAGCAACCGGGAAAACGACGGCAGGGGCGCGGCCGGCTTCAAAAGTGGCGATATCCGGTGCGGGTCAACGCGAGGCTTCGCCCCGCGCCGTCCCGGGCGTGGACGCCGGTGCCGGACACCAGGCGCCCGACGGGCAGCGCCCGCAGGCGTCCGGCGCGGACGGCGGTTTCCAAAGCGGCGAGCCGCGAGGTTGGCACCGTGAAGCAGAGTTCGTAATCATCGCCGCCGCCCAGCGCCCAATCCCGTGTCTGATCGCTGCCAAAACGGGCCAGCGCGGCCCCACAGAGTGGCAATTTCTCCAGTTCAAGCTCGGCGGCGACACCGCTGGCACGCGCCACGTGGCCGAGGTCGGCGACCAGGCCATCGGAGATGTCGATCGCCGCCGAGGCGATACCGCGCAGCGCCACGCCTTCCCGCAGCCGGGGCTCCGGGTACCAGTAGCGCGCGTTCAGGGTGGTGTCGGCAGCGCTGCACGCGCCAGTCTGCGTCATGTCCGCCAATGCGGCCGCCGCCCCGCCGAGCGCGCCGGTGACGAACACCTGATCGCCCGCGCTGGCTCCGGAGCGCCGCAGCGCGACGTTCGCCGGCACCGCGCCCAGGGCGGTGATGGTCACCGCGAGCGGTCCGCGCGTGGTATCGCCGCCCACCAGCGCGCAGCCGTGCGCATCGGCCACCGCGAAGAGTCCGGCGCTGAACGCGCGCAACCAGTCTTCGTCGGCGGCGGGCAGCGTGAGCGCGAGCAAAAACCAGCGCGGCACGGCAGCCATCGCCGCCAGGTCGCTGAGATTCACGCGCAGGGCACGCTGGCCGATATCAAATGCCGACGCCCGGGCCGGGAAATGAATGTCGGCCACCAGCGTGTCCGTGGTCACCGCCAGCACTCCCGCCGCGCCGCCATCGAGCAGCGCGCAGTCGTCGCCGATCCCGGCCAGCACGCCGGCAGCGGGCGCTGTGGGTCGGCGGAAGAAGGTCTCGATCAGGCTGAACTCATCGAGCGGCATGGGACGGGCTGTCAGCGCGCGCGCGCGGCAATCTCGAGCTGGCGGCTGCTCGCCGCCACCTTGTCGAGGATGCTGTTGACGTACTTGTGGGCATCGGTGGGACCGAACGCTTTGGCGAGGTTGATGCCCTCGTTGATGGCGACCCGATAGGGCACGTCGATGCGATGCAGCAGCTCATAGGTGCCGAGTCGCAGCAGTGCCCGCGAGACCGGATCGAGTTCATCGAGCGTCCGGTCCAGATATTTCCCGTAACAGGCGTCGAGCTCATCGACCGTGGCGGCAATGCCGTGGAGGAGCTCGCGGAAAAACTCGACATCCACCTTGCGCATGTCGTTGTCGGCGAAGAACTGTGCCTCGATGACATGGAGGTCGGCGCCCGCCAACTGCCACTGGTAGAGCGCCTGCACCAGCAGGTGGCGGGCTTTTTTGCGGTTCGACGGCAGTGCGGCCACGGCTTGCTTCACAGTTGCCGGAACAGGGAAATCATCTCCAGCGCGGTCAGCGCCGCCTCTTCACCCTTGTTGCCCGAATCATCGCCGGAGCGGGCGCGGGCCTGCGCCTCGTCGTCGGTGGTGAGCAGGCCGAACGCCACGGGGATGCCCGTCGTCAGCGCAACCTCGCCGATGCCGCGGGTGGTTTCCGCGCAGACGTATTCGAAATGGGGGGTGCCACCGCGAATCACGGCGCCCAGTGCGATGATGGCGTCGAAGCGGCCGGTCTCGGCCAGTTTGCGCGCCGCCAGCGGCAGCTCGAAAGCGCCGGGCACCCGGTAGACCTGGACATCCGCATCCGGCACCTGATGGCGTTGCAGCCCGCGCTGCGCGCCGCGCAGCAGACTCTCGGTGATCCCGCCATTCCAGCGCGCCACCACGATGGCAAAACGGGCGCCGTCCGGCGTGAAGTTGCCCTCGACGGGTCTGGATTCACTCATGGCTCAATTCCTCGGGATCAGGGACATTCGACATAATCGACCACTTCCAGATCGAATCCGGAAATGGCGTTGAACCGGAACGGCGCGCTCATCACCCGGATTTTCTGGGCGCCCAGGTCGCGCAGGATCTGCGACCCCGCACCGATCTGGAGATACACGGTTTCCGACGCCTTGATCGGGCGCGCGCGGCTCTCGAACAGGGACTCAAGCTCTTCTTCCACCTGCGCCGCGGTCTCTTCCTGCTGGATCACCACGATGATTCCGCGCCCCTCCTCCTGGACCTTCTGCATGGCCTTGGCGATGGTCCAGCTGGGGAACTGCCCGGGACGCTCGATGGCGAAAATATCGCGCGTACAACTGGGCAGGTGGACGCGCACCGGCACCGGCACCGCGCGCTCGATCTCGCCTTTCACCAGCGCGAAATGGAGTTTCTTGCGCGCCGTGTCCATGTAGGTGTGCAGGCAGAACTCGCCATAGGCGGTCTGGATGGTGCGCGCCCGCAGATGCTCGATGGTCTTCTCGTTGAGCATGCGGTAGTGAATGAGGTCGGCGATGGTGCCGATCTTGAGCCCGTGCTTCTGCGCAAAGGTCTCGAGATCCGGGCGCCGGGCCATGGTGCCGTCGTCGTTCATGATCTCGACGATCACCGCGGCGGGCTCGCAGCCGGCGAGGCGCGCCAGATCGCAGCCGGCTTCGGTGTGACCGGCGCGACTCAGCACGCCGCCGGGCTGGGCCTTGAGGGGAAAGATGTGCCCGGGCTGCACGATGTCGTCGGGGCTCGCGTTGTTGGCCACCGCCACCTGCACCGTGCGGGCGCGGTCGGCCGCGGAAATGCCGGTGGTAACGCCTTCAGCGGCCTCGATGGACACCGTGAAGTTGGTGCCGTGACTGGCCTTGTTGGCATCCACCATCAGGGGCAGGGCGAGCTGCCGGCAGCGCTGCTCGGTCAGGGTCAGACAGATCAGGCCGCGCGCGTGGGTGGCCATGAAGTTGATGTCGGCGGCCGTGATCTTTTCCGCCGCGATCACCAGATCGCCTTCGTTTTCGCGATCTTCGTCGTCCATCAGGATCACCATCTTGCCCTGACGGATGTCTTCCACCAATTCGTCGATCGTGTGCAGCGACATCTTGATTCAACCCCTGTTCAAACGGTCATTCGGGAGCGCGCCGGAGCCGCCGTCGCCGGCACCCCACAGCAGGCGCTCGAGATAGCGGGCAATCACATCCACTTCGAGATTCACCCGGGTGCCGGGCTGGTAGGTCCCGATAATGGTGTGGGTCAGCGTGTGCGGCACGATATTGATCTCGAATTCGTCGCCGTCCACGACATTGACCGTGAGGCTGGTGCCGTCAATGGTGATGGAACCCTTGTGGGCAATATAGCGCGCCAGCCCGGCCGGCGCGCGCAGGCGAAACCGCTCCGAGCGCGCGTCGCTGTGGCGCGCCAGCACCTCGCCGACACCGTCCACATGGCCCGACACGATGTGTCCGCCCATGCGCTTGGCGGGCGTCAGCGCCTGCTCCAGATTGACTGGCGTGCCCGCGACCCACTGCCCTGCCGTGGTGTGGTCGAGGGTCTCCACCGACACATCGGCCGCGAAACTGTCGCTCCGCAGCGCCACCACCGTCAGGCACACCCCGTTGACGGCGATGCTGTCGCCCAGGCGGACGGCGCCGAGGTCCAGCCCGGCGGCCTTGACGAGCAGGCGCACATCGCCGCCCTGCCGCTCGGTGCCGGCAATGCTGCCCAAGGCTTCAATGATCCCGGTAAACATTCAGTTTTTCCTCCTGGGCTGCGCGGTAAAACGCCAGTCGTCACCCACCGCCCGCACGTCGGTCACGGTCAGATCAATCGCTTCCGCCAGGCGCGTGAACGGCAGCGTCGCCAGCGGCCAGCCTGAGCTGCCGAGCAGCTTGGGCGCCACATACAACACCAGTTCATCCACCAGACCGGCGTTCAGGAACGCTCCTGCCAGCCGGGCGCCGGCCTCGACCAGCACGTCGTGGCACTGCCGGCTGCCCAGATGCCGCAACAGGGCGTCGAGGTCCACCCGTCTGTCGGCGTCGGGCAGCGCGATCAGCTGCGCGCCGGGAACCTCCCGGGATGCACCCGCCGTCGCGATCAGCACCGCGCCGGGCTCGCGCAGGATACGCAGGTCGTCCCGCGTGCGGAGGTGGCTGTCCACCACCACCCGCAACGGCTGGTCCACCGGTCCGGCACAGCCCTCGGGCAATTCGAGCTCCCCTTCGCGCACGGTCAGCGCGGGATCGTCGGCGAGCACCGTGCCGATGCCGGTGACGATGGCGCCGCTCGCCGCCCGCAGGCGCTGGACATCGCGCCGCGCCGCCGCTCCGGTAATCCAGCGGCTCTCGCCGCTCGCCATGGCGGTGCGACCGTCAAGGCTGGCGGCGATCTTGAGCGTGACCCGGGGCCGGCCGCGCGCGCAATTGGCAAAAAATCCGGGATTGAGCGCGCGGCACTCGGCTTCCAGCACCGGCCCGTCCACCGCCAAGCCTGCATCCAGCAATGCCGCCACGCCGCCGGAAGCTATCCGGTGCGGATCGCGCGCACCATAAACCACCCGAGCGATGCCGGCGGCGCTCAGCGCCCGGGTGCAGGGCGGGGTCCGGCCCTGGTGATTGCAGGGCTCCAGCGACACATACGCGGTCGCGCCGCGCGCGCGGTCGCCGGCTGCCGTCAGCGCCGCCACCTCGGCATGATCACCGCCCGCGCGCTGATGCCAGCCCTCGCCGACCACGGCGCCGTCGCGGACGATGACGCAACCCACGCGAGGATTCGGCCGCGTGCTGTACCAGCCGCGCCGCGCCAGACCCAGGGCGCGCGCCATGAAGACGGCGTCGCTGCGCTCAGTCATCGGCGCCGGCTCCGGGTGGGGCGCTCTCGCGCTCCAGGCGATCCAGCTCGGCGCGGAACTCGCTCAGGTCCTGAAAACGACGATAGACCGATGCAAACCGCACGAAGGCGACATCGTCGAGCCCGCGCAACTGCGCCATCACTTTTTCGCCGATGACGCGCGACGGCACTTCCCGCTCGCCGGCGCTTTGCAGTTCGCGCTTGATGGCGCTGATCGCCGCCTCCACGGCCTCGACGCCGACGGGCCGCTTCTCCAGGGAGCGCTGCAGGCCGGCGCGCAGTTTGTTCTCGTCGAAGGGTTCGCGGGAGTCGTCGCGCTTGATCACCCGCGGCATCAGCAGCTCCGCCACCTCGAAGGTGGTGAAGCGCTCCCGGCAGGTGGCGCACTCGCGGCGGCGACGGATCTGGTCACCGCCGGCCACCAGCCGGGAATCGACCACGCGGGTGTCATCGGCGCCACAGAAGGGACAGTGCATCGAAAGGAAGCGGCGCGACCGGGGAGCGGTCTAGTCTAGCACGGCCTCCGCGCGGCGCCGCCCCTGCGCAACCGCTGCCCGTCAACCATAGACCGGGAAGCGATTGCAGATCGCCTGCACCTTGGCGCGCGTGCTGGCGATCACGGGTTCCGCGGCGCCGCTTTCCAGGCCGGCCAGAATGTCGCAGATCCAGTGGGTCAATTCGATGCTCTCCGCCTCGCGGAAGCCCCGGGTGGTGATCGCCGGCGTACCCACCCGCAAGCCGCTGGTGACGAAGGGCGAGCGAGGGTCGCCCGGCACCGCATTCTTGTTGACCGTGATGTGGGCTTCGCCGAGAGCGGCATCCGCGTCCTTGCCGGTGTAGTTCTTGCCGATCAGGTCGACCAGCATCAGGTGGTTGTCGGTGCCGCCGGATACGATGCGGATGCCCCGCTCGATAAAGGTCGCGGCCATGGCGCGGGCATTCGTGACCACCTGGCGCTGGTAGGTTTCGAACGCGTCGCTCATCGCCTCCTTGAAGCACACCGCCTTGGCCGCGATGACGTGCATCAGCGGGCCGCCCTGCTGGCCCGGGAACACGGCCGAATCCAGCTTCTTCTCGACGTCCGGATTGGCGCGCGCGAGGATGAGACCGCCGCGGGGGCCGCGCAGGGTCTTGTGGGTGGTGGATGTCACCACATCCGCGATGGCCACCGGACTGGGATAGCAGCCGGCGGCGACCAGCCCGGCCACATGGGCCATGTCCACCATCAGCCAGGCGCCGACCTGATCGGCGATGGCGCGAAACCGCTGCCAGTCCATCACCCGCGAATAGGCGGAAAATCCGGCGACGATCATTTTGGGTTTGTGCGCGCGCGCCAGCGCTTCGACCTGGTCGTAGTCGACTTCGCCGGTGGCGGGATTCAGGCCGTACTGCACGGCGTTGTAGGCTTTGCCGGAAAAATTCGGCTTGGCGCCATGAGTGAGGTGGCCACCGTCGGCCAGGCTCATGCCGAGGATGGTATCACCCGGCTGGCACAACGCCTGATAGACCGCCGCGTTGGCCTGGGATCCCGAGTGCGGTTGCACATTGGCATAGTCGGCGCCAAACAGCTCCCGGACCCGCGCGATCGCCAGTGCTTCGGCACGATCCACAAATTCACAACCGCCGTAGTAACGCTTGCCCGGATAGCCTTCGGCGTACTTGTTGGTAAGCACGCTGCCCTGCACCTGCATCACCAGCGGACTGGCGTAGTTCTCCGAGGCGATGAGCTCAATGTGATCTTCCTGGCGGCGCGCCTCGGCGGCAATTGCCGCGGCGAGTTCGGGGTCAAAATGCTCGAGGGACAGGTTTTTTGCAAACATGGAGAGGGCTCGGCTGACAACAGCGAGCGCGGATTTTACACGAGCCGGACTGGGGCGCCTATCGCGCGCGGGACCGTGCTTCCAGCAGCTCTCAGCCCAGCCCGTAGCTGTCGCGCCGCGCCAGCAGGGCCTGCACATCCACCGCCATGCGCAACACATCGTGGAGCTTGCCCGCGCGATCCTTCACTTCGTTTTCGTGGAGCGCCTCGGGCCGGAAGCCCAGCTCCTGAAACAGCGAGCGGGCAGAGGTCTGATCCAGAGTCATGCGGGCGATGACTTTTTCGACGCCGCGATTCACCGCCAGCGCAAACACTTCGCGGATCATGGCGCGGCCCAGGCCGGTCTCGCGGAAATCCGGATGCACCAGCACACGCAGCTCGGCCAGATGCCGGCTCCAGTCCAGGTCGTTCAGGCTCAGCATGCCGTACCCGGCCATGCGGCCGTCGATCTCGGCGATCACCACCAGCGCCAGGCCCTGATCGATCTCGTCCAGCCAGTGCGCCACGGTCTCGGGTTTGGTGATGTCCCGGCGCAGAAACATCAGGTCATGCGCCGGCAAGGAGCGGGCGAACACCAGTACTTCTTCCGCATCGCCGTGCGCCAGCGGGCGCAACAGGGCAGTGGTGGCGCGCAACCGGACAGTTTTCGGGTAGGTATCCACAACAATCTCCTCAGATGCAGCGTTCTGACAGCCAGCCGGACAATTGCGGCCAGAGCCGGTAAACGGCGTTGCCGCCTGCGATCAGGCTCACATGTCCGCCCTTCAATATGATCTCTTTTTTGTCGGCGCTCGAAACCAGATCGAGAATGCCCTTGGACGCGCCCGCCGGAACGATGTGGTCATGTTGCGCCGCGATATGCAGGAAAGGCACCCGGATGCTCCGCAGATCGACGCGCTGCCCCTTGACCTCCATCTGGCTCTTGAGAAACTTGTTGTCGCGCATGAAGTCCTTGAACAGCTGTTTGGCCATGGCGCCGGCCATGGGGATCTGATCTGCCGACCAGCGCTCGAACCGGTAGTGCGCCTCGACGAACTGGTCGTCCTCCACATGGTCCAGCATGCCCATGCGACTCGCTGTCTTCTGCAACGGGCGCAGCGCCTGGATCACGGCATCGACCATTTGCGCGGGCACGTTGCCGAGCTGATCGACCAGGGCGTCGATATCAAAGTTCTCGCTTTCCGCCCAGGCCTTGTACAGCGTCATGCCGTTGGTATCCACCGGCGTGGTGAAGCACGCCAGTGCCCGCACCTGTCCGGGCCGCGCCAGCGCCGTGTGCATCATGGCGAGCACGCCGCCGAGGCAATAGCCAACCAGGCTCACTTCTTCCTCACCGCTGTCTTCGCGCACCTTTTCGAGACACTCGGGCAGCACTTCGCCCACATAGTGGTCAAGATTGAGGTGGCGATGCTCCGGGCGCGGGATGCCCCAGTCAATCAGGTAGACATCGAAACCCTGATCGACCAGGTACTCGACCAGGCTCTGTCCCGGCGCCAGATCCATGATGTAGTAACGACTGACCAGCGACATCACCAGCACAATCGGCACCCGGTAAATCTCGTCACAGATCGGCGTGTAATGGTAGAGCTTGGTGGTGCCCCGGGAGTGAATGATGTCCTTGGGCGTGGACCCGAAGTCCATCGTGATGTCTTCGAGCGTCTTGAGGCCGGCGATATTGCGCGACAACACGCGCTCCAGCGCTTCGCGAATCCTGGCCTGCTGGGCGCTGATTCCGTCGGTACCCGGCATAATTCCATCTCCCGGCGTTGTTCGCCGTGTGCTTGCGATCCGCGATCAGGTCGCGGTGCTGCGATGCGTTTTACCTGACGACCTTTGCACTTCGTTGACAGCGGTCGTTTGTTTGCACGTTGCAACTACACAATTACAACTTTGATTCACAACTTTTGTGCCAAAGCGAGTGCGGTAATATTTGCGCGGCACTGTCAGTGCTTCGGGCCACTACCCGGAGGCGTGGCTTCGCCAGCCGAGGGCGGTTTGCGGGTGCGCTTGGCGGCGGGGCGCTCGCCCGCTGCATCGACCACGGTTTTGCTGGTCAGGGCGCGGCGCAACTGGGTGATCTCGGCGGTCAGGCCGGCCAGTCCATCCTCGACTTCGCCGAGGCGGTCGCGAACATCCAGGATGTCGCCGCGTGACGGCATGTTGAAGGCCGCCAGTTGCTGGCCGATCATTTCCGAAAGCATGTGCTGGGCGTGCAGCCATTCCTGAAACAGGTGCCCGAACGTCTTGCCGAATTTCTCGTCCGCCATGGCGTCTGTCAGCATTTCGCTCCATTGTTTTTCCGACTTCTGATACCACTCCCGCCACATCCGCATGGGTTCCAGCAGGCGGTCTTCGCGTTTGTCACTCATGGCTTATCTCCTGGTTTGGGCTTGCTGGTTCGTGGGCGGCGCGCGGCGGTTGGGCGTGCAGGCGCTTCGTCGCCGCGGGGCGTGCGCCCGGGTGGTCGGTCCGCGGGGCCGATAAAGGCATCCAGCGTCCTGCGGTGGAAGTCGAGCAGCGACATCCAGTTGTCGAGAAAGAGTTTGCCAGCAACGGTGAGACTGTACATGCGCCGCGCCGGGCCGCCCGCGGACGTGTCCCACAGCGACGAAATCAGCCCGAGGCTCTCCATCTGCCGCAACATGCGGTACAGCGATCCCGTGTTGTAGCGCCCGAATCCGGCTTCTTCCAGGCGCTGGGCAAGCTCGTAGCCGTAGCCCGACCAGTCCTTGAGCATCGCCAGCAAATGGGCGGTCAGCATTTCCCCGGGAAGCCGCGGCCCGTCGCCTGCGCCGGGGCGCTTATGTTCGGAGTCTGTTGCCATGATGATCTCGCCACGCTAAATTCACATTGACATTTAAATGCATTTTGCATATAACTGCAACACGAGCGGAGCCTGTCGGTTGATCCGCTCACCACTGAAGCGGTTTTATTCTTACGGGAGAATGCCATGAGCGATACCGCCACTGCTACCAAGGCCACAGGTGCCAAATCCACGGACAGCAAAGCAAAATCGAAACCAGCCAACCCGGAAATGCAGCGCTTTCTCGACGCCCTTACCGCGAACCAGTCCGTGATGTGGGAAGCGATGGAAAGCGCGCGTAAGCGCGGCATCCGCGTCAACAACGTGCTGGCAGCAACCTTTGCAGAAAGCCAGGAAGACCTCACCGGCCTGGCGTGTACGCTGGCTCTGTCCCCCAGGGATTACAAGGGCAACTTCACTGCCGTCGTCGAATCCCTGACCAAATCGCAAAGCCGGACCATGGATTTGTTCAAGGCGCTGCTGTCCGAGCAAACGCAGAGCGGGGACGCTACCCGCAAGATCGCGCGCGAGCTGTACGACGGCAGCAAGGAGGCAACCACCGCCGCCATTGAGGCCGGTAAAGCGCTGTCGGCCGCCAACCCCCTCACGGAGTCGGTCAGCAAGGCGTTCGCCGGCTTCAAGAAAGCGGCCACCGCCGCCCGCGAAGCCATGGCCTGAATGTCGGTAGTCCGCGCGGGGCCTGACGCTCGGCGCGGACTACGACTCGCCCCGCAGTCAGTGGGCTGACCCATGGACCCAAATTACGCAAATCCGGCCGCCGATATCGACACCCTGATCGATGTCATGGCGGACGACGCCGATCCTTTTCAGCACGATCCGGGCGTTGAAGCTGTCAAGACGCCGCTGTGGCGTGAAGCCCTCTGGCCGACGGAGCTCGGCCGGCTGCTGTGCAGTCCGCTGTATCAGGGGCGCGGGGTGCCGCACGGCCACGGTGAGCCCGTCCTGGTCATTCCGGGATTTCTCGCCAACGACCTCATGATGATGCCGTTGCGGCGCTGGCTGCGGCGCATTGGCTACCGGCCCTACCACGCCGATATCGCCTGGAATACCGACTGTCCCAACAAGACCGCGCTGCGCCTCGCGCACAAGGTCAAGGTGATTCACCGCAAAACCGGGCAAGGCGTCGTGCTGATCGGGCACAGCCTGGGCGGCATGCTCGCCAAGTCCGTCCTGCAGCATGTGCCGGAGCTCATCGATCGGGTGATTACCCTGGGGTCGCCGTTTCGCGACCACGTCCGTGCTCATCCGGCGGTGACCGGAGTGTGGGAATACCTGCTCGCCGGCCAGGGCAAGCTGGTCGGTCGCAATCTGCATGCTTCCTGTGGCACCGGCTACTGCATGTGCGACTTCGTGCGCCACATGTTGCAACCGGAGCTCAAACCCACGCCCCAGTTCGCCATCTATTCGCGCAACGACGGCGTGGTGGACTGGGCGAGTTGCGCCGAAGAAGACCCCGCAGCCAACACCGAGATCAACGCGTCGACGCACATCGGGCTGATCTTTCATCCGCACGCGCTGCGTGCCGTCGCCGAGCGGCTGGCGCAACGCGTCGGCAACGATGGGTGACGACTACCCGTTGACGACCGGCAGGTTGATGCACGAAGGCAGGTCGCTGGTGTGAAACACGGTTTGCAGCGCCGGCGCGCTGTCCGTGGCGGTGAACGAGCTCGCGCCGGTGTTGGGATTGCGATCGTAGCGGGGAAAATCGCTGGAGGTGACGATCACCCGCAGACGATGGCCCGCGCGAAACACCATGGCGGTCGCCCACAGGTCGAGCTCCCGGCGGATCGGCGTGTCGGGCGCGCCGGCCGTGCCCTTCGTGTGCACCTGGTAGGACGCCCGCACCACGCCATCGCAGACATTGAAGGTGCGCCCGTCCGGGTGCACATCACAGAGTTTGGCCATCCAGTCGGTATCCACCGCGCTGGTGCTCGCAAACAGATCCAGGGTGACGGGTCCGCAGATTTCCAGATCCTCCGCCAGCGGCGCGGATGTGTAGACCAGCACGTCCCGGCGCCCCAGGATCGGCGCCTGATCCACCGGCCCGGGACTGTACTGGGGCGGCATCAGCAGGGTGCCGCCACAGGTCGGACAGGGATCTTCCGGGTCGTAGACGTAGCTGTCGGAGGGCTCATCCGCGCGCGGTGCCTGCGTGCAGAGCGCGGCGCCCGCGCGCAGATACCAGGGTGTGAGGCGTGCCCGTGCCGGCGGCCAGACCGCTTCGTCGCGCCAGCGATTGGCGCCCTGCACAAACACCCGCACCGGCGCGTCCGTGGCGAAGCTCGTCGCGTCGCCTTTCAGCCAGCGGTTGAACCAGCGCAACTGCATCTGGGTGAGGTCTTCGCGCAGATCGAGCAGGTAGCCGCTGCTGCGAAAACCGAAATCGAGCTGGCCCACATAGTTGAGGAACATGGCGTGCGACCAGGGACCGACCACCAGGCGGGTCTGCTCGCGGGCTTCGGCTGAACCGGCGCGCGCCCGCATGCCGGCGTAATGGCTCAAATCGCCACCGAGCAGCATGTCATGCCAGCCCGCGATGATCAGGGCTGGGGCCCGCACCTGATCGTGGCGGTCGCTGAACAGCAGCGATTCCGTCCAGGCGTCCGGCCGGGAGTGGCGCAACACCTCGAACAGAAAGGGAACGAACTCCGCGTCTTCGGGATGGGCCGCCAGCAGGCGATCGAGCGGCCGCGCGCGCACACAGTCGCCAAAGTGATCCAGGGCCTCCACCAGCTCCACCAGGCGTGCGCCCAGGGTCGGCAGATCGAGCCCGCGCCGCACCAGCGCGGCGGGTCCGATCACCCGCAGCGCCCACATCACCAGGGTGGACAGCTGGAGCACGCCGTCGCGCCAGAAGTGATTGCGCCAGAAATCGTTGGGCGCGGTGGTGGGCGAAATCGCCTTCAGCGCCGGGTGACCGGACGCCGCGCACAGCCAGGTGGTGCCACCCATGTAGGACAGCCCATAGGCGCCGATGCCGCCGTCGCAAAAGGGCTGCGCGGCGATCCAGTCGAGCGTATCGGCGCCATCCGCGGCCTCGTTGAGGTAGGGGAAAAAGACGCCGCCGCCGGACGCCCAGCGCGCCCGCACGTCCTGAATCATCACCGCATAACCGGCCGCCGCCGCGCGAATCGGGTCCAGGGTCATGCCCACCAATGGCAGGAATTCCTTGTTGTAAGGCGTGCGCTGCAACAGCACCGGACAAGGATGTTCCCCCGCCGGGCGGTAAATGTCGGCGCGCAGCACCACGCCATCGCGCATCGGGATGGCGACGTTCTTCTCGATGGTAATGCTCATGACAGAGGTTCTCCTGGAGCGTGACGGACATCATCACAGGGCAATTACCGTTCCATCCCTGCGCCGTACGGCCTTATTCTGGAACACATCCATGTCACCGACATTGCGCCCGCGTCGAGTGTTCCGGAGCTGCCGCATCCGCGGCCGTTGCCTGGCTTACCAAGCCGGACATATCCCTTGTTACTCGCAATAAACGACCGGTCCGATGTAGTACTCCTGTGGTAAAAATACTTCATGATTCGCGTGCCACAATCTGGACACTGCGTCGGTGTTCCGGTGATGGCGCGCGCCAGACGGAGACGACAGCTCGCGATCGGCGCAGGCTCATGACGCTGCATGGGCTCCAGCCCCATATGGGCTGAAGCCGGTGGACTGGGGAGGTTGTTTGCGTCGAGCGGTGTTTTTTGCCAGAAAGCCGCTCCAGCATCAGAAGACCGTGGGCGGCGATGCAGAGACTCGCGTGATGATGAAAGTCCGTCCAGTTGCGGCCCTCGAAGCGGTCGCGACCCAACGCCCGTTTGAGTTCTTCATGGTCACGCTCCATTTACCAGCGCCCCATCACCGTGTTGATCGTGGCCTGCCACGGCATACACTCAAGAAGATTACTGAACCAATAGCGTCGTCAGGTTGAGGCCCGGCGACGCCAGCGCCCGGGAAGTCGGTCGTAGAACAGGAACAGTGAGGGCATCCCCAACAGCACCAGGGGCACGGCGACCACCAGCCCGGAAATGATGGTAATGGCCAGCGGACGCTGCATCTCCGAGCCGGCGCCCAGTCCCAGAGCCAGCGGCATCAAGGCGAGGATTGCGATAGACGAGGTCATCAGGATCGGGCGCAAGCGCATTCTCGCGGCATGCATCAATTCGCCGGCGCTGATCTCCTTGCCGGTATCGAGTTCCGCGAAATAGAAGATTGCCACCTCGGTCACGATACCGATCACCATCGTCAGTCCCATCATCGAGGACAGATCCAGCTCGGTGCCAGTGATCCACAACCCCAGGAACACACCCGGCAGCGTCAGCAGCACGGTGCTGAGAATGGCGATCACGATCGCCGCGCGCTCGTACAGAAACATCAACAGCGTGGCCATGATCAGCAATGCGGCGATGAACACCAGCATCAGCTCGCGAAACGACTGCCGTTGCTCCTGATACAGGCCGCCATAGGCGACCGAATACCCGGCCGGCAACTGCATGGCGGCCACGGTTCGTTGCACGTCCTGCATCGCCGAGCCCAGATCCAGCCCTTCCAGCCGGGCCGTCACCGCCACCGTCTCGCGCAGGTTTTCGCGGTCCTGCTGCGCCTGGCCGCTGACGATGCTGATCTCCGCCACCCGTGACAGGGGCACGTACTGCCCTCCGGGCGCACGTAACTTGAAGGCCGACATCTGCTCCACTCTGGCGCGCAGATCATCAGGCGTCCATACCCGGATTCCGATCATCTTCTCGCCGGCCTGGATCTCGCTGCTCAGGGTACCGGCGAGCAAGGCCCCGACCTGCGCGGTCACGGCATCGGGAGCCAGCCCTTCCAGCGAAGACCGCACACGGTCGACCCGCACCTCGATGGCGTCGCCGGCGATGGTGGTGCCATCGAACACCTCGACCACGCCCGGGAGCTTGCCGATGGCCGCGGCAACCTGGGTCGCGTATTTGCGCAATACCTTATCATCGGGCCCGAACAGCTTGACCTCGATCGGCTGCGGGTTGGAGATCAGGTCGCCGATCAGATCCTCCATGAGCTGCAGGGTTTCCACGCGCAACCCAGGTACTCCCGATTCGACCCGTTGCCGAAGATCGCTCATGACCTGGTCGATAGGCCGCCGCGGCTGCGGCTTGAGCTTGATGAACATGTCACCTTCGTTGGCCTCGGTCAGGCCGCCGCCGAGTTGCAGGCCGGTGCGCCGGGAATAGCTTTCCACCTCCGGCAGGCTGCGCACGATGCCCTCCACCTGGCGCAGCATCCGGTCGGTCTCGGTCAGCGAGGTGCCGGGGGGGGCCCAGTAATCGAAGATGAAGCCGCCCTCGTCCATGCGCGGCATGAAGCCGCTACCGAGCTTGAAATAGGCAAACCCGCCCGCCAGCACGACCACCAGCAGCGGTAGCACCAAGCGGATTGGATGCTTCAGGGTGTGATCGAGCTGGTTCGTACTGAAATCCTGAGCCTTTCGCAGCCAGGGGCCGCTGCGTTCCAGCGCCTCGGCATCGCTGGCCCTGAGCCAAACCTTGGCCAGTAACGGGACGGCCAGCAGCGCCACCAGAAACGAGATGCTCAGGGTGGCGGCCATGGTCAACGCCAGCGGGCTGAAGAACCCGCCGGCCACACCGCCGAGGAACATCAGCGGGACGAATACCGCGATGGTGGCTGCCGACGAGCCCGCCAGCGGGCGAATCATCTCCGCGGCATACGACAGAATCGGCGGCGCTTTTCCGTCGTCACGCTCGTGCTCGACCAGCCGCCGCGCCATGTGCTCCACCATTACCACCGCATCGTCCACCACCAGGCCGACGGCCGCGGCCATGCCGCCCAGAGTCATGATGTTGAAGCTCTGTCCCATCGCATGGAGCAGCGCGCAGGTGATCAGCAGCACGGTCGGCAGCACCAGGCTAACGATCAGGGTGATGCGCCTGTTGCGCAGGAACAGCAGCAGAATGACACCAGCCAGAGCGGCACCGATCAGGATTGCGTCGCGGACGCTGCTCGCAGCGGCGACGATTAACTCGGACTGATCGTAGTACGGCGTGATCCGGACACCGGCCGGCAGCGACGCTTCCAGTATCTTCAGCCGTTGACGCGCCTCACGCACGATCGAGACCGTGCTCGCGCCACGCTGCTGCTTGATGTTGACCAGCACTGCATCCTTGCCGTCGGCGTTGACGCGCGCCCATTGCGGCGCCACCCCCAGCCGCACTTCACCGACATCCTCGAGTTCGACAATGCCGCGGGCGCCACTGCGAAGAACCGTGCGCTCGATGTCCTGCACATTGCGCAAGCGGGTGTCCGACAGCGCCAGGTACAGCCGGTAGCGATCCTCAAGGCGTCCGACCGCGGTCACGACGTTACTGGAAGCCAGCGCCTGCGCGATATCGGACGGGGCCAGATCCAGCGCCTGCAGCCGTACCGGATCCAGGAGCACCTGATACTCGGCTTGCTGGCCGCCCAGCACCTCGACCTGCGCCACGCCGGCGACAGCCGACAATTCCGGGCTCACCTGATAGGTCGCCAGATCGCGCAGTTCGCTCAGCGACCGCGAGCTCGAAGTCATGCTCAGTCCCAGCACCGGAAACACGGTGGGGTCCATCCGACGGATGCTGAAGTTGGTGCCGGCCGGCAACTGGCCCAAGGCGCGGCTGACCACCGACTCCGCCTGCAGCAGCGCCACCACCATGTCACTGCCCCAGGCGAACGACAGCGAGATTTCGGCCGAGCCGCGGCTACTGGTGGAGCGGATCGTGGTGACGTCCGGCACCGACCGCAGTGCTTGCTCAAGGGGGCGGATGACCTCCACTACCATGCGGTCGACGGGGCGGTCTCCCGCTTCCAGGCTCACCACGATCCGGGGAAAGTCGACCAGGGGAAATAGCCCCACCGGCAGCAACGGGATGCTCAGGCTGCCGCCCAAGGCCAGCAGCACGAACGCCATCAGCACAGAGCGCCGATGATTCGCCAGCCACGTCGCCATCACGGCGTGACCGTTGCCGCAGTCAGCGTGATCGCCATCCCGTCCTGCAGTTCGTAATTGCCTTCCACCACCACACGATCGCCGGCCTTCAATCCCGACAGCACCTCAATGCGATTGCCATCGTCCTCTCCCACCTTGATCTCGACCCGCGTGGCACGCTGGCCATTCGCTACATACAGGTAGGCCAGATCGCCCTCACGCAGGACCGCTCCCCGGGGGACGCTCAATACCGCATCCCGACGCTGCACCTCGATCTGGCCACGCACCGTCGATCCCGGCAACAGCTGGTCGGTCGCCGGCAGCTTGACGATGGCCTGGGTCAACCGCGTCTGGGTGTCGACCTGGCGCACGACTTCCGAAATGGTGCCGGTAATGCTGGTGGCGGGGTCATAGACCGGACGCACCGTGACCGACTGGCCTGGTCGAACCTGCCTGAGGTCGGCCGGTTCGATGCCCAAACGCACACTGAGCGCATCACTGCTTGCCAGATGCAGCAACGGTGTGTCGGAGGCCACTATGTCGCCGCGGGACACGTCGACCGAGGCGACGTTGATCGCACGATCCGCGGTGATGGTCTTGGTGCCGGTCCCGCCGATCCGCGACGAGACACTCTGCCAGTTGGCGTCGGCATTGGCCGCGCCTTGCCTGGCCGCGGTGATGTCCGCATTGGTCGCCAGCCGCTGCGCGAACATCCGCTGGACGCGGCGCAGCTCCTGATCGGCGGCGTCGCGATCATTGCGTGCGCGCTGCAGTTCAAGCGTGGAGTTGGCCGTGCTGCGGACCCGCAGCAACGGTTGCCCTGGTTTCACCGCCTGCCCGGGCGCCACCAGCACCTGTTCGACGACTACTTCGGCTGTGGTGTCGACGATGCGTTGCGACTGCGGCGCATAATCCGCGGTGCCGTACACCTCCAGTATCCGGCGCATCGGGCGCGTGGCGGCAATCTCGATTCTCACCAGCGCCGCCGGTTCGGGCACGGGGGCATCGGCGCCCTTCGGCTTGCAGGCCGCGAATACAGCCACCGCCAACAGCAGCGTCAGCGGCAGGGTCGGATGCAGGATCAGCCAGCGTTGGCGCCTCATGGCGTCTCCCAGAGCAGTTTTCCAATGGAGGTCTCAAGCACAACCTCGCCCTCGCTTTGCGCCTGTTCCAGTGCCAGCAGGCTGAGTTGCTTGGCCAGCAGGGCGGCGCGCACCGTCTCATAGGTCACCAATGGCAGGCTGCTCTCCCGGGTGGCTTGTGCAATGACCCGGGCAGACTCTTCGAGCCTCGGAATTTCCCCGGCCAAGGCGCGGCGCTCGGCGTCGATGGCACGCAGATCTTCGACCTGCGCAAAGATATCAGCGCGCGCGCGGTGGATCCGGGCCGCATACTCGGCCGTGAGCTGCGCACGCGTGGCCGTCGCCATCGAGATCTCGCCGCGGTTGCGGTTCCACAACGGCAGCGCCGCGCCAATGCCGACTCCCCCGGTCCAGATCGCGCTGGTGTCGCGTGTCCGGTTAAAGCTCAACTGTGGCAGCGGAAGAGCATTCCTCGTGGCCACGCGGACGCCGCGTTCCTGCGCCGCATAACCCGCCTGCAGCGCGCGGATGTCGAGCCGTCCGTGCGCCGCTTCCGACACCAGTGCATTGACGTCGAGCGCTTCCAGCGAATGCAGCTGGCTGGCGCTGGACAAGGCCAGCGCCATGTGAGGCGGGATCCCGATGACGGCGTTGAGTTCCTGACGGGCCGCCGTCAGTTGTCGCTTGAGCGCCAGCAGCCGGTCCTGCGCGTCCAGGTAACCGATCTGGTACACGGTGACATCGTCCAGGCGCGCATCGCCGAGGGTCATGTTGCGCTCGGCCAACTCGTAGAGCTCGGCAGCAGCAGCCTCGGCCTGGCCGGCCACGGCCACTTGCCGTTCCAAGGCGAGAATGCGGCGCACCAACGTCCTGACCTGGTTCAGTGCCAGCCACTCGGACCACGCGACATCCAGGCGCACCTTGGCCACGTTGTTGCGCGCACCGGCGACCCGGTCGGCATGGGTGAACAGCGAGGCGAGATCGAAGGTCAGTCCGGCGGCCATGGCATTGTCTAGCCCGGCAGCGTCCGGACGATCGACCGATAGCGACAGTTGTGGATCGGGCACCAGCCCGGCCGCGTAGAGTTGCGCCTGCGAAACGCCTGCCTGTGCACGAATCGCATTCAAGTCCGGGCTGGCAATGAGGGCAAGGCGGGCTGCGTCCAGATCGGTGAGCGGGGCGGCAAGGTCGATTGCGCGTGCGGGCAGTAATGGGTGCTCGGGTGACAGCTGCATCGACACCATGGGCTTGTCTCGCAGCAACACGTCAACGGATGGCAACGGCGCGGGACGGTAGGTAGCGCATCCTGACAATCCAACCAGCAGGATGACGGTAATCCAAGGCGCCGCATCAGTGTTTACCGCCCGGATACGTGCAACGCATCGCCGAATCAGCGAGGAATGCACGAGGCGGCCAACAACTCGGTGCGCAGCGCAAACTGCTCGCTGCGCAGTCCATCCAGTTGTGCATTCAGCGCCATGATCGCGATCTCAGCCTTCCGGTTCACTTCGTAGTCGTATGCGACGTCCACGCGATCTTTGATGGATTGCCGATGCCGGTTCACTATAATCACTGGCGCATGGACGACGGCTAGCATCGAGAGCAGCGGATTGAGAACACGAAGGAGTATGGATCGAATGCTCGGGGCAGGATACACAAAGTGCTCGCTTCCGCCCAGAGGAAGCTCTGTCCAATGGAAGATAAGCCTGAAAGGGTGGGTTTCGGAATCATCGGAGGAAGATCGTGAAACCGCATACCCAACGTCTCCGCGCGCGGCATCGCCCTCAAAGGCGGACCGTTTTACTTGCTGTCAACGTAAACGACCGGTCTAGTTGACACTCAAAACCGAAGCCGGGAAAATCGCGCCCCCTTCCAAGGCTACGTAGCTCAGCTGGTTAGAGCACAGCACTCATAATGCTGGGGTCGGCGGTTCGAGTCCGCCCGTAGCTACCATATCGACATCAAGGTCGAACTCGTCCCCCCGGCAAACGCCGGGCGCACCCCGCACGGGGGGCGGCGGCGCATTCACCTATAATCAACGCAAGTGCTCGCATCCGGCGTCGTCATGCAGGTCGATCTTCACACCCATTCCACCGCGTCCGACGGCAAGCTGACACCGCTTGAACTGGTGGAGCGCGCGCGCGCCAGCGGAGTCGATCTGCTCGCGATCACGGATCACGACACCACGGCGGGTTTTGACAGCCTTGGCGATGCCAGCTTCGGGTCCTTGCGCCTGGTGGCCGGGATCGAGCTGTCCGCCAAATGGCGCCAGCAGACGATTCACGTGGTCGGGCTCAATATCGGCCGCGACCGCGATGCCATCCACGAAGCCGTCGCGGTCCAGCAGGCCGCGCGGCGCACGCGCGCCGGCATCATTGCGACGCGGCTGGCGAAGCAGGGGCTCGGCAATCTGACCGATCGTGTGGAAGCACTCGCCAGCCGCATCAGCATCGGGCGTCCCCACATTGCCGAGATGCTGGTGGAATCCGGCGCCGTGCGCACGGTCGACGAAGCCTTTCGCAAATATCTGGGCAGCGGCCGCATCGGCGATGTAAAGGACGAATGGGCATCATTGGCGCAAATCATTGACTGGATTCGCGCTGCCGGCGGCACCGCGGTGATCGCCCATCCGGAGAAATACCAGCTCACCCGCACGCGGCTGCGCGAACTGATCGCGGACTTTCGCGCGGCGGGCGGCGAGGCCATCGAAGTGGTCTCCGGCCGGCAGGCCGGTCCCGAAACCCGCGCCCTGGCGACCCTGTGCGAGCAGAGCGGGCTGAGTGCGTCCAGCGGTTCGGATTTCCATCAGCCCGGTCAGCACTGGGCCGAACTCGGAAGCCAGTCCGCCGTGCCGGACGGCTGCCGCCCGGTCTGGGAGCGCTGGTAAACGGACCAGCCGGATCCTGCGGCGTTGCCAGAGTGCAGGCTCAGCGCACCGACGGATCGACGTGGCGCCGTGCCCCGTTTGTCGTGTAACACCACGCCGGCGGATGACGATCCGCCGCGCCGCGGGTACCATGAGCCATCCCCAGGCAATACCCGACCTCCGGCAGTATCAACCCCATGCAGTTAGAGCAACCGCTGGCTACCGCTCCCCTCGTTGCCATGCGGGGCCTCTGCAAGCGTTATGCGGACCGTAGCGTGGTCGATAGTCTGGACCTCGTCGTCCAGGAGGGTGAGTGCTTCGGCCTGCTGGGCCCGAACGGCGCCGGCAAAACCACGACCCTGCGCATGCTGCTGGGCCTGACGCCGCCGGACAGCGGGACGATTCAGGTGCTGGGCGAGCCGATTCCCGAACGGGCGCGCGTCGCGCGCGAGCAGATCGGGGTGGTGCCCCAGTTCGACAGCCTCGATCCCGACTTCACGGCGCGGGAGAACCTCGTCACCTACGCCAGTTACTTCGGACTGCGCGGCCCGCACATCGAGCAGCGCATCGCCGATCTGATCGCCTTCGCACATCTCGAAGGCCGCGAAAACGTGGCGATTCCGGAGCTTTCCGGCGGCATGAAGCGCCGGCTGACCCTGGCGCGGGCGCTGATCAATCGCCCCCGCCTGGTGGTGCTCGACGAGCCCACCACCGGACTCGACCCCCAGGCCCGGCACCATATCTGGCAGCGTTTGCGGGAGCTGCGCGATGCCGGCACCACGCTGATCCTGACCACGCATTACATGGAGGAGGCGGAACGCCTGTGCGATCGCCTGGCGATTCTGGATGCCGGCCGCATCGTGGCGAGCGGCACCCCCCGGGCGCTGATCGCCGAGCACATCGAGCCCCATGTGCTGGAGCTGACCGGTGCCGGCGCCGACACCTGGGGCGCCGACGCGGCGCCGGATACCGGGGTTCGCATTCACCGGGTCGGGGATCTCACGCTGCTCTACACCGCGAAACCGCGCGCCCTGCTGGAGCGGCTCGATGCCAGCGACCAGCGCTACCTGCACCGGCCGGCCAATCTGGAAGATGTCTTCCTGAAATTGACCGGCCACGATCTGCGGGACTGATGCCATGTCCAGCCCGCTGATCCCCAGTCCCGGTGTGCGCAGCTTCGCGGTGTGGCGCCGCAACTTTCGCGTCTGGCGCAAAATTCTGCTGCCCTCCGCGCTCGGCAACTTCGGCGAGCCGCTGCTGTATCTGATGGCATTCGGCTACGGTTTCGGGCAACTGGTGGGCGATCTCGGTCAACTGCCATACATGGCGTTCCTGGCCTCCGGAATCATCTGTTCCAGCACCCTCTTCACCGCCAGCTTTGAGGCCATGTATTCCGCCTACACCCGCATGGCGGGCCAGCAGACCTGGGGCGCCATGCTGAATGCGCCCCTTACCGTGGACGACATCGTGCTCGGCGAGATTCTCTGGGCGGCGACCAAAGGACTGATGAATGCCACCGCCATCCTCATCGTCGCCGCGCTGCTCGGTCTGGTCGCCGACCTGCGCGCGCTGCTGGCGCTGCCGGTGTTGGCCATCGCAGGATTCACGTTTGCCGCCTGCGCCATGGTGGTGACGGCCCGGTCGCGATCCTACGATTTTTTCCTCTATTACTTCACGCTGGTGCTGACGCCCATGCTGCTCACCGGCGGCGTATTTTTCCCGCGCGAACAGTTTCCCGAACTGCTGCAGGATCTCGCCTACCTGCTCCCGCTCGCCCATGTGGTCGATCTGGTGCGCCCGTTGCTCACCGGTGGCTCCCTCCACGCGCCGCTGCTGCATCTCTTGGTGATTGTCGCCTACGGCGCGGTGGGACTGCTGGTCGCGACGGCTGCCGTCCGGCGGCGTCTGGTGCGTTGATCGCCCTCGCCACCTACACTGCCGAGCCGGCACGCATAGTTCCTGCGCAGTGCATGAACAAACCCTTTTCCCTGTTGTGTCCAAGGAGGTCTCGATGAAAACTCGACTTTTGTTGTTGGCCCTGTTCGGTGTCGGCTGCGCCCAGGCCGCCGAGCTATCGGTGCCGATGAATACCGTGGATGCAAAGGGCACCGGTGCCGCGCTCGGTGTGGTGACCGTCACTGAATCAAGCTACGGCCTGGTGTTCACCCCGAAACTGAGCGGACTGATCCCTGGACTGCACGGTTTTCACGTGCACCAGAACCCCGCCTGCGGGCCGGCCGAGAAAGACGGCGCAATCGTGCCCGCCGGCGCGGCGGGCGGCCATCATGATCCCGCCACCACGGGCCATCACGGTGCGCCCTGGGGCGACGGTCACCTCGGCGATCTGCCGCCGCTGTTCGTGGCGGCGGATGGCACGGCGACCCAGCCCGTGCTCGCGCCGCGCCTGACCAGATTCGCCGACATCCAGGGCCGCGCCCTGGTGATCCACGCCGGTGGCGACAATCATGCCGATCTGCCAGCGCCGCTGGGCGGGGGTGGCGCACGTCTGGCGTGTGGAGTGGTTGGGGCAGCGAACTAGGGCCATGGCACGTAAGTTTCGACACATTACTGGCCATCGTCATTCCCGCGCAAAAACTGGATGCCCGCCTTTGCGGGCATGACGTCCCCTTGTTTATATGTCGTACTACCAGACCGCTGTCCACCGCAGCGAGGCAAACCTGGCCGAGCCCGAGCGCGGCAGTCCGTTGAGAGAAGCAGTCCGTTGAGAGAATGAGTCATTGACCGGAAGCGAACCGGTTTTCTGGCTTGTCAGCCGGGATGGCTGGGACCCAATGGCGCCTGGCGCCGCGGGCCGGCCCGGTCCAGCTCCCGCGGAATGATCTCGGCAGCCATGCGGTAGCCCACCTCGATCAGTTCGGCGGCGCGGTGGAATTCGTGGATTCGGCACAGGTTGCGGGGAATCTCCACCAGGATATCGGGCGGATAGGCCGCCATCTTCTGGCGCGCGATGGTGCTCTGCATGGCGTCGAACGCCTGGGTGGCGATATCCAGCATCTGCCAGCTCACCGGCACGGCGCTGCGCTTGCGCAAATTGTTCACGGCACGGCGCAGATAGCCGCTCTCGCTGTCGGCGCTGTCCGGTGGAATTTCCGGCGCGTCCGCAGCGAGCTGCACCTGGCCGCTGACATTGATGGCGATGGTGAGATCGGTGTCGTCACCGAGGGTGGGCGCGATGGGCACCGGATTGAGGATGCCGCCGTCCACCAGCAAGCCGCCGTTGAGGCGGTAAGGCGGAAACAGCACCGGAATTGCGATGGAGGCGCGGATCGCCTCCAGGAGCGGTCCGCGGGTGAGCCAGACTTCGCGCCCGGTCTCGATGTTCGTGGCGACCGCGGTGAAGCAGACCAGCAGCGCCGCGATGGCGACATCGCCGATCAGGTC
>JADJET010000023.1 GCA_016708925.1 Gammaproteobacteria bacterium
ACCCTGCCGGTTAAGACTCGCGGCCACCGTCTTGCGGTTGGCGGGCGTGCCCCGTGTCCACCAGGTCCGCCGCCGGACGTGGCGCCCGTAACGCCCTTTGCGGGCGAGAAAGGCCGCGCCACGCGCTGATCGAGCGCCTGACGGACGCGCGTCCGGTCGCGGGGTTGCTGCTGGCGCCGGCACCAGGCGTAAAACCGCTGCGCGACACGGCAAAGACGCGCGCCATCCGCTTCACCGCAAATTCCGCGCGATGCCAGCTCAAAGGCGTACTTCACTTTGGTGCTTCGCGGCACGCCGCCGCCTTTTTTTAGGATCGCGAGCTCCTCGGTCTCCCGGCCAGCTGGCGCTTGGAGGCGGGCGTTCTCGACCGCCATTTGCGCCCGCCTCGCCGCGGTCCCTGCTGCAGGCGCGCTCGCGCCCGCCAGCTGTAGATCTGGGATTCATGTAACCCGAGCTGCTTCGCCGCGTCGGTCACGCTGACCCGATCCGCAGCCCAGCGCCTCCGCCCCGGTACTCCGGCGAGTGACGCCGGCGGGTCGTTTGGTCTGCTGCATTTGCTTTGCCATGGTCCACCTCTGTCGCGTAGTCTATTCGCTTGTCAGAGTGTCCGTCGTGGATGGGTAAGATCACCGGTAAAACCGACCTCCGTAGTAACCGTGCTCATCGAGGTACTGCCCTTGCACGGTCAAATCGTGCAGCAACTCCTGGTAAAGGTCGTTGCGCTTGCCGGCGAAGCCCTTGAGCTTTTCTTCCAGCGAACCGGCAGAGGGTAGATAAAGAACGCCGACTCCAGGGTGATGCCTCCCCGCTATTTGTGTGGTTATGGGAACTCACTTGGGATACCGCACATCTATCCAAGACCACTGACCGCTGCCACCCGGATGGTGACGGGGCGCCAGTTCCGAGAAGGCCGGAATAGCGCCCAAAAAATTCGCGCGCGCCTCCAGACATGGCATTCCGAAAGCACTTTGCTACACTGCATCCAGGGTGCGGAGGCAAAATGCGGCTTCAGGCCGTGTGAACCCCCAGGCTCGGCTGGAGGCTCCTATACCTCCCGCCTCTTACTCCGTCGCCTCCTGCTCGTTCGCGTAACAGTACGGCTAAAAATCATCTTGATTCACGAACGTATTCGCTTTCTTCCACCGCCTTGCCGAGCATGATGAGATGGTCGATCGCAACACTCACCCGTAACTCAGCTTCAGCCGGCATCCTCGCCATACCAATTAGACGGCAGACTGAGCGTGCAATGTCCTGTCGCGGCGCACCGCCGCCATGATGCAAAACATGCATCACCAAGGTTGATATTTCCTCGATACAAACTTCGTGGATGGTGCGCTTTGATGTCTCCACATCGCTGGCGACGCGAAAGCTTTGCCAGGACGACGGATCGGCATTCTCTGGCCAGTAGAAGGTGACATCGCCATCTGTTGTACGGGTTGCCGTCTGCGAAGCGAGGCGCCGCAGACGTTCCACAATCCGGGCGCCAGTTCTTTCAAGTCCCCAGGCGCGCGCGATGCGGCGAAACAGCACGGTCTCTGATATCGGCCCCTCTGCATCAATGACGAGGCGCAAGTGTTCCGCGAGAGCCCGGTTGCTGGTGGATTCGTAAAATTTGGCCAGGTTGCCTGGGGGCAATTCCACCGGCTGGTAGACCGGATAGGCCCTTGGCTCCACATCGGGTTGCATCTGCGGCCCGGTTGCAATGCGACGTTCCTGGGCATTCGCGTCATCAGGCTCGGATGCATCCACACCGGTATTTGAATCCTCCGGTTCCACGGCTTCCATGCGCGGCAGCGGCCGCCGCCGCTTCACCTCGCAGCACAGACTTAATAGGTCGGTTATTTCGATCCGCGGCTTGGATCCATCCACCAGTCGATTGACCAGATACGTTGATACGCCAGCGGAGCCCTTCGAGCAACGCCGGCGGAGTCGTTCGCGGTCGCGCGCCGTCGCCCCTGAATGGTAGCTGCGGCCGTCGCATTCGATGCCAACGAGGTAACGCCCCGGGGCCTTTGGGTCGACCACCCCGATGTCGATGCGATAGCCGGAGCAGCCGACCTGCGGGTGCACCGTCCAGTTCCTGTCGCGCAGCACCCGTAGCACGGCAAGCTCGAAAGGGCGGTCCGGCTCCGTGCCGGACGGCGCGCCTGTTCGGTGACCAGGGCGCGCGGGCTTTCAGGGCAAAATTCCAGGTAATGCTTCAGGTCGCGCACACCTGATGCCGCACCCGCGCCAGGTCAATCTGCTCGGGCAGCAGGCTGCTGTAGATAACGACGCCTTCGCGGGCGCGCGAGATCGCCACGTTCAGCCGGCGATGGCCGCCTTCGCCATTGAGCGGGCCGAAGTTCATCGTCATCTTCCCGGCCGGGTCCGGGCCATAGGTGGTCGAGAAGAAAATGATGTCCCGCTCGTCGCCCTGGACGTTTTCCAGGTTCTTCACGAACAAGGGGTCCTGCGACCTTGCAGCAATGGCCTCGTCGAGCCTTTGATTGCTTCTCCGGCGGGCATCCAGCAGGGTCTCGATCAGTGCCTGCTGCGGCTGATTGAACGTGACCACGCCAAGCGAAAGCGCGTGCTTGCCGGGCGCGAGATAGTGAGTCTCGATGCCGGCGACGATAGCCTCGGCCTCGGCCCGGTTGGTGCGTGAGCCGCCACGGTCATACACCCCTTGCACGCGTTCGAAGCGAACCGCCATATCGTCTGTGACCGGCGACGGAAAGGTCACCAGCCTCGAATCGTAGTAGCGAACGTTGCTGAAGGTAATCAGGCTTTCGTGCCGGCTGCGGTAGTGCCACCGCAGGCCGAGCTGATTCATGCGGGCGCCTAGGCATTCGTCCAGGATGCTCTCCAGATCCTCAACCTGTCCGTCGTCTGCGCCGTCACCGTCCGCACCGGTGGATTTGTTGAAAAAGTTTGTCGGCGGGAGCTGCTTGGGGTCGCCGACAACGACCAGCTGCTTGCCCCGCGCGATCGCGCCTACGGCATCCCACACCGGAATCTGCGAGGCCTCGTCGAACACCACCAGATCGAACGGGTAGCCTGCGTCCAGATACTGCGCCACCGACAGGGGCGACATCAGCAAACAGGGCTTGAGCTTGGGCAGCAGGCTGGGCAACTCCTTGATGAGCTGGCGCACCGGCATATGCCCACGCTGCAGCTGCAGTTCCCGGCGCAGGCGTCCCATCTCGCCTGTGGCGCCAACGATGGCCGCCGCAGGCGATGGGATGCGTCCGGACAGGGTCGCCGCGATATAGCGCTCGGTCAGCTTCTGAAAGCTCTCGTCGGCCGTTCTGAACTCCCGGATTTTTCGCTCGTGATCGGCGCTGGAGAACCCCCGCAGGATGGGATCTTTGTCGATGGTCTTCTTGAGCCACCAGCTTCTGTAGCTGAACTCGAACTGCGATTCGACCTTGTTCAAGCTGATCGCGCACCACTTTCCAGGCTCGATACCACTCCCTGGAGGCCTTGGGCGATTGCCTGGTCGCGTACCTTCCGCCACAGGCACCACGGCTGAAGCATCCGGGCCGCGGACTTCCACCCGACAAGTGCCGACTGAATCCGTTCCAGAGCACCGTCTGCGCGGGGTGGTCCCTGCAGGGGTTCCACCGGCTTCGCCAATTGATTGATGGCATCGAGCTTCTGACGCAACTGCCGCCAGGCATCGCGGTACTCCAGGAGCGCGCGCCCCGCAGGGCCGCTCGGCGAAAGAAGCGCCCGGTTTTCGGCAACCAGCGGTTGCAGCGATGCGCGCAGCTTTTCCGCGGCCTCTGGCCCACCGGACGCCGCCAGAGTGACCACGTCGGCGAACTTCTTGGCCCATTTTTCGTGACTGTCCAGGCTCGACCAATTCGTGTCGAGTCCCTGATAGGCGCTCCCCAGCAGCGTCTCTGCGTCGGCCTGCAGGGAGCGCAGGACGTTGTCCTCATCGTTTACCTCGGCTAGTGGACCGAGCATGGCGTGGACTTGCGGGTCCGTCGGTCGCTTGCCGTCGCTGCGAAACGTCGCCAGACGACCCGTCAGGGCGCGCTTTGCCAGGGCCGACTTCGGCCACCAGCTGTTGCTTGCCAGCGACCAGGCGGCCTGTAGCTCGGTTGCATTGAGCTTGGCCAGTTGCGGCGCCCATCCATCCCCGACCCGCTGCCAGTGCTCGTGGCGCGCCAAGCCATGCCTGGCCAGGGCCGCCACCCGTGTTCTGGCGCCAGGATCATGCGCCTGTCTGGCCAGACCCGCCGGAACCCTTGGCGCCGTGAGCAGGACGTCGGCAAGTTGATCGAGCGCGGAGTAAGCCTCCAGGCTGAGCCCCGTTGTCGATTGACCGATGACATCACCCAGGGCCTTTGCCTTCTCGCGCAGCACGCCGATGGTTTGGTCCAAGGCCGTGGCGAGGTCCAGGAGTTCGTCCTGCCAGGAAGGGGACCACTCGGTCTGTCCGATGTGGCGCAGCGCATGATCGCTCAGGCTACCCACAGCGCCGGCCAGCGCCGCCATCCGACGGATGGTTTCACGCAGCTTGTCGAGGTCGTCCCGGCTGTGCGTCAGCGGGTCGGCCCAGGGCATGGGCGCCGGTGTCTCGCCGGCGTGCTCGATGCAGGTGCCGATGGCCTCGAAGGCTGTCAACCCATTGGCGGTGCTGCTGATGCAAGGCATCGACGAGGCCGTTGAGTTCCTGGCGCAGTTGCGCGAGGCGCTCGGCCTCGCGGACCCAGTCCTCGGCGGTGCGCTGTCCACCTGCTTCAAGAGACTTGCCCAGTTGCTGCACGACTTCGGTTTTTTTTGCCTTGGCCGAGTGCAGCTCCAGGCAAAACGGCCCCAGACCGATGCTGTCGAGGCGTCGATGCACCACCTCCAGCGCCGCCATCTTCTCCGAGACGAACAGGACGGTCTTGCCCTTGGCCAGGCTGTGGGCGATGAGGTTGGTGATGGTCTGGCTCTTGCCGGTCCCCGGTGGCCCCTCCAGCACCAGGTCGCGTCCGGCATCGACTGCACAGGTGGCCTTCAGTTGGGAGGAATCGGACAGCAGCGGGGTCAGGATGTCCTGCGGCCGGTAGACATCATCCAGCCGCTCCAGGTCCAGGCTATGCCCGTCACCGGCGAAGGCTTCTCCCGGATGGTCGATCAGGTGCCTGACCACGCGATTGGTCTTCAGTTGTTCGGTCCGGTCCTGGAGGTCTTTCCACATCAGGTACTTGGTGAACGAGAAGATGCCGAGGTACGCGTCCTCGATCACCTCCCATTTCGAATGTCGCGCACTGCCAGCCGGAATGCCTGGAATTACCTGACGACATCAATACCCTTGTCGTCGGTCGGGATCACGTCCAGCCCGGCAACGCGCAGTTCGAAGCTTGTTTTGAGGAGTTGCAGCAGGGGTTGGGTTGACGATGGCCTCGTCGTCGTGGCGCCGCAGGCGAAAGCCACCGCGCACCGATTGCCGCGCCAGTGTCACGGGAACCAGCAGGATGGGCGCCAGGTGCACAGCTTCGGCTTTTTCCGCCTCGGTCCAGCGCAGAAACCCGATGGCCAGGTACAGCGTGTTGGCGCCACCTTCCTCCAGCCCGGTCCGGGCCGCGGCGTGGATCGCCAGCAGATTGCCGTCGAGTTCGTTCTGCTGTACACGGGCCAGAAGCTCCTTGTTGCCAAGTGCCTCCATGGCCATGTCGTCCAGTGGCGTTCGTCCGCCACGGTCGGCATGCACCTGTGCCATACGCGGATCGCTGCCTGTCATGATTCCGGGCAATGGCCGAATCCGGAAGTCGGCGCCATCATGCGGGGCATCCCCTTGCCGCGCAAGCTCCGGCGCAATGAACTGCAACGTTGACTTGGTCGGCTTGAAGTTCAGCAGACGGTTTCTGAGCGTCAGGTCCAGCAGCCTGGACTTCCAGGAGCCGCCCTTCCGACGTCTGTTCAGTGGGCAGGTCCAGCGGCGTCAGCAGCTCCGGGTCCAGCGGCGGCAGTTGGGGCGTCGGCTCTATGGGCGTCGGTTCATCCGTGGGCTCTGCGGGTGCGCGCTTCAGTGGCCCCGTGCGGGAGGGAAGTGGCCGAATCTGTACCTCGCGCGCCCGATGAACGTCCACCGCGTACCGGAAGCTGCTTTCATCACGCAGATGCGCATGCCCTTGCTCCATCGCAATGCGCAGCGACGGCCGGTGACTGTGGTGCTGGGCGATGCCGGTGGTCTCGAAGACCAGAAACTCGCCGCTATCCACACGTTTTCTGACGGCTTGCACATCGTCCGTAAGCGGGTCCGCAAAGCAGGCCGCATGTAGCCAGACACCCGCCCAGGCGTGACCTTCCTTGATCAACACCACCGGACGCAGCCCGGCCTGTTCCAGGCAGGAGGCAAACAGCATCGCCAGGTCCAGGCATGTGGCCACGCGTCCTTCGAGGATGCGCTCGGGCGTGCGAATCTTCTGCCCGTCGGTGCCGAAGGACGCGGGCGGCTCAGCGTATTGAAGGTTTTCAGCTGCGAGCGTGCTGTAGATGGCTGAGACCTGCTTCCACACGATGTCCCGGCTCTTGGACTGATAGCCGTTCATCGATAAGTCGCTGTGTTGCGTGCGCAGCAGGGGTTATTGGGCATGCAAAACGCTGCCAGTAACTCCGGCAGTGCCCGCGTGCCGGCCCACTGATCGTAGGCCAGCACCTCGATGGGCTGGGATGCATACGCGATCTCCTCCGTCTCCGCGAGTACGGAGATATTCACTGATGCGGTCACCGACTCCTGCAGCTCGGCCAGGTAGGTGTGCTCCGGGTGCAGGTCGACCGGGGAAATGCGGCGGCTCTCGCCCGGCGCCAGCCGGTCGAAGCGAAGCTGATGCCTTGTGCGAATCCCGGGTTGCAGGTGATGAGTACCTGGCAGGTTCTCAAGCGGCTGCGTGGCGTGATTCGTCAAGGCGCAGGGAGCGGACGACCGGTACCGAGTTCTGAATGGAGGCATAGCCGAGTAGTCGGGGTCGGCTACGATTTCGATACCGACGCGCGGCGCTACGCTGTCCATGGCTTCACCCTCGCTGCCACCGTTTGCGCCGCGACGCTATCGATGATGGTCAACCTCTCTCCAACCTCGATGCTGTCATCGAGCTTGCCGGCGACCTTCTGTCACTCGTCCCCAGCGCCAGCAGCGCGCCGATCTCGAAGTAGCCGGTGGCGATGGCGATGGCGCTGGAAAGCTGGCACCAGTCGCGCAGGTAGCGGGCGGCTTTCCAGTCCTCGTCGCTGTTGTCGACGATGAACAGCTCGCTGCCGGTGGGGCTCTGTCTTTTGGCATACCCAGCTCCATCTATCCTTGTGTCGGTTCCAGCTGGGCTAAAGATTCTTGGCGCCCTTGGCTATCGCCGTAATTCTCCCATTTTTAGCCGCCGCAAAGGACGAATCCAAGCGACGCCGGCTGGCGATTGTACGAGCCCGACCAACGCCGGGCATTTACGTCGGGCGTTGGTGGTGTGGTGGTTCAGGCCGACTTTGCGGCGGCAATCACCGGTGCCGGCAACTTCTGCAACTGCGGCATCACCTCCTTCGCGAACAGCCGCATGCTGGCTTCCGCCGCCGCGGGGGGCAGGCCGCCGTAGGAGAACATGCCGTTGAATTTGTCGTTGCCGACATAATCGCGGATGTTCAGCAGCTTCTGGTAACACTGCTCCGGGTGTGCCCCAGACGTGCAGATCGACGAAGAACTGGCGCGCGGCCGCGGCGCCGTCGTTGTTGATGTGGGCGGAGGCATTGGCGTACCACTCGTAGCCCTTGATGTTCCGGAAGTGGCTGCCGTCCATTTCGTAATGCTCGACCATGGAGTGCCAGTAGCCGCCGAGGTGGCGATTGGCCATTGCCTCGGCGCGGTCGGCGTTTTCATCGCAGTAGACGAAGCTGGCGACAAAGGGCGGCGGCGCCTGCTCGCGGTGATGGGCGAAATATTCCTGTCGATACGTTGTCAATTCCTGGGCGACGGTGCTCCAGGGTTTCTGCGGAATGATCAGCAAGCCCAACCCCAGTTCAGCCATGATCGACAGGGATTCCGGCGATACCGCGGCGCCGTAGCGGCGGCCGACGAAAGACTTGTAGGGCGCGGGACGAATGTCGCGGCGTTCCTGTTTGATGACTGTGCCATCCATTTCGCAATAGCCTTTTTCGAGGCCGTCGAGAATCAGTTTGGCGGCTTCAATAAAGCGCGGTCGCGCCTCGTCCATGGCCACGCCAAAGCCGTCGAACTCGACCCGGCCGAGGCCCCGACCCATGCCCAGGATCACCCGGCCTTTCGATATGTTATCGACGACGCTGATCTGTTCGGCGACGCGGATGGGGTCGCGGTGCCAGGGCAGGATCACCGCCATCGAGCCCAGCTTGACGCGCTCGGTGCGCCCGGCCATGTAGGCCAGGAACTGCATCACGTCGGGCATCATGGTGTAGTCGGTGAAGTGGTGTTCGATGCCCCAGACGGCGTCGAAGCCCAGGGGTTCGGCCAGGTTGGCGAGCTTCAGGTCGTTCTGGTACACCTCGAAATCGCTTTGTGCGCGTCCTGGATTCTGGAACACGATTGATATGCCTACGTCCATCTCCAGTTCCTCGGTTGAGTGAAGTCAGGGTGGCATTCGCACGGCCTCAGACTGCCGCGTCGGGAATCACGATCTGTTCCGCCATCCGGTGGATCTCGCGGTACAGCGGCTCGGGGTCCGCCGTCAGTGCAAACAGGATGACCTGATCGACGCCCGCGTCGCGATAGCGCTTCAGCATGTCGAGGTCGCAGGGTGCGCCGTAGGGCGATACCGCGATCTGGATATCCTGCAGCGTGCGTCCTTCCACATTGAGCAATTCGCTGAGTTGTTTGAGATGCGCAGGCACATCCTCCGGCAGCAGTTTGACGCCGTACCAGCCTTGGCCGAAGCGCGCGACCCGGGTCAGCGCGGCTTTGCTCTCACCGCCGAACCACAGCGGGGGATAGGGTTTCTGTACCGGCTTGGGGCCTTGCACGCAGGGCGGCAGGTTGTAGAACTCGCCGCTGTAGCGGGAGGTTTCGTCGCACCACAGCGTCTGCAAAACTTTGATGTAGTCGGCGGTACGCGCGCCGCGGCGCTCGAAGGGTACGTTGAGCGCGGCGAATTCCTCGGCGAGCCAGCCGACACCGATACCGAGGTCGAGGCGTCCGTCGGAGATCACATCCACGTCCGCCGCCTGCTTGGCGAAATAGACCGGATTGCGCTGCGGCAGGATGGTGATGCCGGTGGCGAGGCGAATTCGGCTGGTATGTCCCGCGAGAAACGCCAGCGCGGTGAAGGGCTCCAGCGGCACATGGTGCGGGTCGAGCGGTACCTTGCCGTTGTCGGCGTAGGGGTAGGGCGATGCGTAGCTTTCGAACAGCAGTACATGTTCGGGCACCCAGAACGAATGGAAGCCCGCGTCCTCCACCAGTCGGGCGGTCTTCATCATGTGCGCCGCGGTGGCGGACTGGCCGGCAAAGACGCCCTGTAAACCGATTTTCATGTTGTTCTCCTTTATTGTGTTTTGTTGTGGAAATTTTCGGCGCTGGCAATTTTGCGCAGTTTGCTCCGGTCGTCAGTGAATGCGTGGTTTCGGTGGCGTCGGACCGGGTACCGCGGAATGGTGCACCGGGCCGGCATGGTGAAGAATCATCTTGTAGACACCGTTTTCAAGCGCGAAGCCATTGGCTTGCCAGCAGCACCGCGTCCGGTTGCGCCTTGTTCCATTCGTAGCAGGTGAGTAGCGCGACATCGCCGAAATGCAGAATGCTTTCAACCTGATGTTCGAGCATGGGTGAGCGCGGATTGGTGAGAATGTCGTGCCAGCTGGCGAGTACCTGTTCGCGGATGGCGAGGGGTGCCGCGCCCGGGTGAATGCACAGAACCGGCAAGCGCAGCGCCCACACACGATCCATGGCGGCGAGATCCCGGTCCAGAAAAGCCTGGTAAAAGGCGAAATTGGCGCGCTGGATGGCGTCGTCGGTGGACATGGTTGCGTCAGCCTCCCCGGGTTGCAAGCCGCTGCCGGCGGCGCTCGGCGAGCCAGTCTTCCATCAGCCAGCGCAGGCCGTGGGAGACGGCGGCCTGACGCACGCGCTCGCGGCCTTGCAGCAGATTCAGGCGTTGTGCCTGGCGCTGCTGGCATCGGCTTTCGCCATCCAGACGGTGCCGACGTTTCCGCGTCGCTGCTGCCATCCGGGCCGGCGACACCGGCTAAGCTGAGACCGAGGTCAGCTTGCAAGCGGGCGCGCGCACCCGTGGCCATCTGGCGCGACGCTTTCCGACACCGCACCATGCATCGCGGAGGTCGTTCGCCCGGACGCCGAGCAGCTTCTTCCACCGCGTTGGCGCAGGGACACCACCCGCGCCGACGAAGCAGGCGGACGCGCCGGGGGCATCGGTGATGACTTCTGCGGCAGGCGCTGGTGCAGGATTCGGCGAGCGCCAGCGTGAGTCCGCGCTCGCGCATGAAGCGGGCGAACAGCTGGATGATGGACTCCGCGAAAAGTCCACCAGATAGTCGCCCGTGTGTTCGGCAGCGAAAGCGCACAGGGCTTGCGCCTTGTCCGCCGGTGGCTGGTACAGCTTGACTTCGATTTCGGGAAATCCTGGCGAAACTCACCGGCCCCCAGCGTTTCGACCAGGGTTCTAGCAGTTCCGATAAATGCGATTCGCCGGCGCCGAGAAAACGGATGAACAGGTTTTCTTCGGACGAATTTGCAGCGGCGACCTGATCGAGGTGGGCGAGCAACATCGGTTGCAGTTCGCGCGGCGGGCCGGGCAGGGCGACGATGGTCTTGCGCACGCCGTTGCGCGCGAAGCTGCAACTGAAACCGGGTGCGGTGCCGTTAAGGTTGGGCAGCACGGTCGCCCCGATCGGGAACATGGCCTGCTTGCGATTGTTCGCGGTCGCTTCCAGATGGTATTTTTGAAACAGCGCGACGATGGCCTGCCAGCTCGGTTCGTGAAAGAAGGTGCCGACCCCGCGACTTGGCGGCCACTTCGGTGGTGAGATCGTCGTCGGTCGGCCCGAGGCCACCCACTGATGAACAGATAGTCGGCGCGTTCGAGCGCGGTGCGCATCACGAAGGCGAGGATCTTCGCGGCGGTCGCCCGCCGTCATCATCAACTGCACGGCAAGCCACGCTCGCCGAGCGCAGTGGCTAGAAAATGATTGTTGGAATCGAAAATCTCGTCGCGGAGAACTTCTTCGCCGGTGCTCACCAGACAGGCCGTGATTTTTGGCGGGGTTTTGTGGGCGGTCATGGGTTGCTCCAGCGCAGTTGCAGCCAGGTCGAAATATCGGCGATCTCCCGCGCGCAGACTTCGTGGGCCATGGGATAGCTATGGTAAGCGGGGGCGTAACCCAACGCGCGCAGCGCGACTACGGTGCGCTGGCCCATCAGCTCCGGCACCATAGGGTCGTGGCTGCCGTGCAGCACCAGGATCGGGAGACCCCTGTTGGCCGCATGGGGGACGATCGTGTCGTGGGTCGCGAAATACGTCGACATCGCCAGCAAACCCGCCAGCGGCTCGGGATAGGCGAGGGCGGTTTGCAGCGCCACCGCACCGCCCTGGGAAAAACCCGAGGCACGATGCGCCGGGTATCCACGCCGCGCGACTCCGTTCGATCAAGGCCGCAACGGCTGCGGCGGAAGCCAGCAATTGGCTGTTGTCGATCTGACGGTCGATATCGAGAGCCAGAATGTCGTACCAGGCCGGCATCCGCATCCCGCCGTTGATGGTGACGGGAAGCGTCGGCGCGTGGGGAAATACAAAGCGCACCGCGAGGCTCTCCGGCAGTTTGAGCTCGGGCACGATGGGTGCGAAATCGTGGCCGTCGGCACCCAGGCCGTGCAGCCAGATGACGGCGGCGTCGGCGGGGCGCACGGACTTGTGCGGTTCGATCTCGATGCAGGGCAGCAGACTCATGGCGGGTGGTGGCGGCGGTCAGGTGCGGGCGGACGATGTCGGCGAAGCTGTTGAGCACGCTCAGGGTCAGGCCCCAGATCACCTGGTCGCGGAACTGAATGCCCGGAAAGGTCGTGGCAACGCCACCGATGGGATAGTCGAGCTCGGTGGCGGCGCTGGCGGCGAACAGGTGGCGCAAGGCGAGTACCAGAACACACCGCCTACTTACGGCGTGGCCAGCGCGGTCCAGGATCGCGCTGCCGGTGCCGATGTAGTAGACGAAGGGCGACAGCGTGAGGCTGTTTTGATGTCCGGGCGCACCACCCGCGTATCGGAAGTGGACCGATGCGGTGATCGGCGGCGAGGCTGAGCCCGATTTCCAGGTCTCCGACTCGCGCTCGGCGACGTCGTGGGCATTGGTCGTCGCGGCCCGCGCGTCCGCCCGGAAACGCGACTTGCCCGGACCAGGGTCGCCCGCGCGTTCGGCGCGGCGGATGAAACAGACTTTGAGGGTCATCCCCGCCGCTCTGGCCAGAATCATGGCGACGGCGGCCTGAGGCGCGGGTTCGAAGGCGGCGGGCAGATGCGTGCGATGCGCAGCGCGGTGCGAATCTGATCAACGGTAATCCATGGCGTCTCGTCGGGTTTTCGTAGTGAAGGCTTCGGTTGCTGCATCGGCAGGCGGCGCAGTATACGAACTGGAGTCGGCTCAGACCGCGAGATGCCGTCCGCCGCTCCGCCGTTTTATGCGCCCCGCGACCCTTTTCAACAAACTTCTGATGGTTTGGCCCGATCTTACACTGCCCGGACACCAGCACAAGGCAGCGTTGCTGCCGGGATGGTCCGCGTATAGCATCCCATCTTCGACAATAACGACGAGCCGCCCCGAGGTGCCCATGAACGCCGCCATCCGACCTTTCCGCATCGCGGTTCCCGACGCTGTGCTCACCGATCTTCACGAGCGCCTCGCCCGCGCGCGCTGGCCCGAGAAAGAGGTTGTCGACGACTGGTCGCAGGGGATCCCGCCTTCGCCTATGTGCGGGGAGGTTTGCGATTACTGGCGGACCCGTTAGCGACTGGCGCGCGCGGAGGCGTGACTCAACCGATACGACCAGTTCGTGACCGAACCCGATGGCGTCGATATTCATTTCATTCACCAGCGCTCACCCCACCCCAAATGCGCGGCCGCTGCTCATTACCCACGGCTGGCCAGGCTCCATTGTCGAGTTCCACAAGGTGATCGAACCTCTGGTGGACCCGGTCGCCCACGCCGGCGATGCGGCACACCGCTTCATGGCAGGTTCCCCGCACTACCAGGCTACGGGTTTTCCGGCAAACCGACCACCACCGGCTGGAACATCGAGCAGAAGATCCGCGCGAGTGGAACGGGCTGATGCTGCGACCGGGATACGACGCTACCTGGCCCCAGGGCGGTGACTGGAGCGCCGCGGTGACCACCGCGATCGGGATGCAGAATCTGGGCACTGCCAGCGATCACCTCAACATGGTGATCGTGCGAGCCCGAACCCGCCACTTTCGACGACCTCACGCCCCTGGAAAGGGCGTTCGCCGGCATGCAGCACTCCCAAGGACTGGGATTCCGGCTATTCGAAAGAGCAAGCACCAAGGCCATCGGACCGTGGGTTACGCGCTGGTCGATCCCGTGGGGCAGGCGCCTCCGGATTCTCGAAAAATACTGGACCTGGACCGACTGGCGACGGCCATCCTGAGGAATGTGTCAATCCCGCGACGAGCCGCTCGACAACATCAGCGTTCTACTGGTGTGACGGCGAGCGCGGCGTCCTCCGCGCGAGCTGTATTGGGAGAGCTTCAACAGCCTGTCGCGCGATCCAGTCGAACCTTGCCACCGGACGCAGCATTTACCCCAAGGAGATTTTCCGCAGCTTCCGCGGCGCTGGGCCGAGCGCCGTTTCAAGCTGATTCACTGGAACGAACTTGGATCGCGGTGGGCATTTCAGGCTTTCGAACGGCCGGAAGTCTTTATCAAAGAAGTACGCTTGTTTTCGGGGGGTTGAAAGCGGGCTGAACACAACGACAAGCGATGGCGCGGGCGCGGCACAGCGCAACGCCGGACGTCCTGCCTCCGGACAATCACCGCACACCGCCGTGCGTACGTCGGTCGGTGGATGGGGAAACAGCTCGGCCTCAAATACGAAGTGCAACACTTGCCGGGAGGTAATTGTGTTGCAATGGGCTAACGAACACAAACACCTGAGCTGTGAAGGAACACGCGATGATCCAGTGCACTGAGCAGGCTGACGCTGCGGGCAATTGCCCAGCGTGCAGCGCGCGCCGAGTTCGATCAGCCGCGAGTTGGTATGCGCCTAATGGCTGGAGCAACCGGCCACGGTGCCCAGGGGCGTCCACCGGTGGCGTGGCGGCCTCATGCACCCGCTGGCCCAGCACGCGCCGATGCCTTGGCGACGCTGGCGATGTCCCCGCGCCTGGCGCGGGACGGCCCCACTGGGAGCCACGATGGGGACGCTTTGCTGCGAGCGCTCCATCTGCTCAACAGGTCGCAGGCACATTGCGATGCACGAACCCGGACGAGCCGACCCTTCAGGTCAGTCACGAGACGATTCACGCGCTCTACCGCCATGCCGCGCGGCGTGTTGCGTACCGAGCTGACGCCTGCCTGCGGCAAGCGCGCAAGTCGCCGGCCACGCGCCCGGGCGAGGATCGTCGGGGTACCATCCTAACATGACCAGCATCCATCTGCGGCCCCAGAGATCGATGCGCCGCATCATCCCCGGCCATTGGGAAGGCGATCTGATCAGGGCGGCGCGCAACGCGTCCGCCGTCGGTACCCTGGTCGAGCGAAACCACGCTGTTTGTGACCTTGGCCAGGCTGGACAACGCCAGCGCTGCTGCGCCGTCTCCGCTTCAGTACCAACCTCAATCGGGTCGCTGCGCAGCGACGCCTTTCCATGACCCACGATCAAGGGCGCGGAGATGGCGCACCACGCGCGGCTGTCCGAACTCACCGGCGTTACGGTCTCACTTCTGGCGACCCGCACAGACCCTGGCAACGGGGCATCAACGAAAACACCAATGGCCTGCTGCGTCAGTATTTCCCAAGGATGGACTCTCTCCGGTTTCACTCAGGCGAACTCGATGCCGTGGCCCGGCAACTCAACACGCGACCGCGAAAACCCTCGGCTGGAAGTGTCCCGCCGAACTTGTTCATGCCAGAGTCCTTCGACTGGCTTAAAACATCATCAACTTGTTTGCCTTCGGACTTGAAACCGCCCAGCCTCTGGTCAGATGTCAGCAAGCTGTCGCGATGCCACCTGGCGGGACTGAAGTTGAGCGACAAGCGCGGCGTTGCGGAGATGACTGGGCGGGGGTTGCACCGGTCTTCACGTCCGCGTTCACTATTGAGTGCCACCCGCCTTTCGCACCGGCTTTTCGCCCCGTCCACCGGTGGGCGCAACGGGCTTTCCACGCCGTTTCACGCACCCCCGGCACCCGGTTTGCCCACCCTCTGCCTGATGAGAAAGGTCTGCGATGACGCGCTTCATTTCGTAACCGGTGGGGGTGGTGTCATCCCTTGGCAAGGCGTGAACGCGGCGGCCTCGCTGGGGGGCTGCTGGAGGCGAGGGGCTTCAAGGTCACAGGTGCTCAAGCTCGATCCTTACCTCAATGTGGACCCGGGCACCGATGAGTCGTTCCAGCACGGCGAGGTGTTCAGTTCACCGAGGACGGCGCCGAGACCGATCTGGATCTGGGGCCACTACGAGCGTTTTCTCAACGCCCGCATGTCCAGCAAGAACAATTTCACCGCCGGGCAGATCTACGAAACCATCCTGCGCCGCGAGCGCCGCGGCGACTATCTCGGCGGCACCGTGCAGGTGATCCCCCATGTCACCGACAGATCAAGCGGCGCATCCTGGCGGGCGGGGAGAGCGCGGACATCACGCTGGTGGAGATTGGCGGCACTGTGGGCGACATCGAGTCGCAGCCGTTTCTGGAAGCCATCCGCCAGCTCCAAGGTGGAGCTGGGTTCGCAGTTCGCTGCTGATACATCTCACGCTGGTGCCCTATATCGCCACCGCTCGGCGAGACCAAGACCAGCCTACCAGCATTCGGTGAAGGAATTGCGCTCCATCGGCCTGCAACCCGATGTGCTGGTGTGCCGCTCGGAAGTGGCGATCGACGACGCGTCGCGGCGCAAGATCGCGCTCTTCACCAGCGTCGAGGAGCGCGCCGTAGTGCCGCTGATGGATGCCGAGAGCATCTATTCGATCCCCCGCCATCTGTACGAGTGGGGACTGGATAGTTCGTGGAGAAATTCCGCTTTCCCGACCGGCCCATCGATCTGTCGCAGTGGGATCTGGTGGTAGGAAACCAGCGCCACCCCGAACACGAAGTGGTGATCGCCATGGTGGGCAAATACATGGATCTGCTGGATGCGTACAAGTCGCTCAACGAAGCCTTGGGCATGCCGGCATCCACAACCGGACCGGGTGGTGATTCACCACATCGACTCCGGAACTGCTCGATGAGGGGCAATCCGCTGAGTCCGCTTGCCGGCTGCCACGGCATTCTGGTACCGGGCGGGTTCGGCGAGCGCGGCGTCGAGGGCAAGATTCGCGCGGTGCGCCATGCCCGCGAGCAGCGCATTCCTACCTCGGCATCTGTCTGGGCATGCAGGTGGCGGTGATCGAATTCGCGCGCAATGTGGTCGGCTTGGTGGGTGCCAGCAGCACCGGGTTCGACCGCAACACGCCGCATCCGGTGATCGGCCTGATCACCGAGTGGACCGACCGGGAGGTCATGTCGAGACCCGCTCCGAAGCTTTCGACTACGGCGGCACGATGCGTCTGGGCGCGCAGGAGGCGCGGCTGGTGGCCGGGTCGCGGGCGCGCGCCGCGTACGGCAAGGATGTGATCGTCGAGCGCCACCGCCACCGCTACGAGGTGAACAACAAGTACATCGGCGTGATCCAGGCGGCCGGCATGAAGGTGGGCGGCTGGTCCGCCGACGAATCCCTGGTGGAGACCATCGAGTTGCCCGATCATCCCTGGTTCTTCGCCTGCCAGTTCCACCCCGAATTCACCTCCACGCCGCGCACCGGGCACCCGCTGTTCTCGGGCTTCATTCAGGCGTGCCTGAAAGCCGCCGGCGTTGTGCCTGCCGCCGCCACCGGAACCGATCGATGAACCGAACGGTGACTCTGGGCGGCATCAGCATCGCCAACGACCGGCCCCTGGTGCTGTTCGGCGGCATCAATGTGCTGGAATCGCGCGAGCTGGCGCTGCGCGCCGCCGAACATTTCGTCACGGTGACGCGCCGCCTCGGCATGCCCTATGTCTTCAAGGCGTCCTTCGACAAAGCCAACCGCACCTCGATTCATTCGTTTCGCGGCCCGGGGCTGGATGCGGGGCTGCGCATTCTCGACGACGTAAAGCGCACTTCGGCGTGCCGGTGCTGACGGACGTGCATGAGGTGGCGCAGGCCGCGCCGGTGGCGGAAGTCTGCGACGTGCTGCAACTGCCGGCGTTTCTCGCGCCAGACCGATCTGGTGGCGGCGCTCGCGGCCACGGGCGCGATCATCAACATCAAGAAGCCCCAGTTCATGAGCCCCGAACAAACCGCCCATCTGGTGGGCAAGTTTCGCGAGTGCGGCAACGATCGCCTGCTGCTGTGCGAGCGCGGCAGCTGTTTCGGCTACGACAATCTGGTGGTGGACATGCTGGGCTTTCAGGTGGCCAAGGGATGTCACCGGTGGCGCACCCATGATTTTCGATGTCACGCACGCCCTGCAACGTCGCGACCAGGCGGTGCCGCATCCAGCGGGCGCCGTGCCCAGGTCGCGGGAACTGGCTCGTGCCGGGGTCGCCGTGGGCATCGCCGGACTCTTTCTGGAAGCCCATCCCGATCCGGATCGCGCCCTCTGCGATGGCCCGAGCGCGCTGCCGCTGGACGTGCTGGTTTAATTTGGCGCAGGTCAAAGCGGTGGACGATCCCTGATCAAGGCGTTGCCTCCGCTCGCCATCCACTGACCATCACTACCACAGGAACGACCATGACCAAGATTGCGGACATTCGCGCCTACGAGGTGCTCGACTCCCGCGGCAACCCCACGGTGAACGTGGATATGACTCGCCAATGGCGCGGTCGGCAGCGCCTGCGCGCCGTCCGGGGCATCGACCGGCTCGCGCGAAGCACTTGGAGCTGCGCGACGGCGATGCCAAACGCTATCTGGGCAAGGGCGTGCTCAACGCCGTCGCCAACGTCAATGGCGCGCTGCGCGTACCTGCTGCTCGGCGCCGATGCGGCCGAGCAAGGCGAGCTCGATCGTCGCATGATCGAAGCCGACGGCACCGAAAACAAAGGCGCGCTGGGCGCCAACGCGATCCTGGGCGTGTCGCTCGCGGCGGCCAAAGCAGCAGCGCTGGGGCGCGGCGTACCGCTCTACCATCACATCGCCGAAAGCGCGGGCGGTGTGCCCCCGCTACCGGATGCCGCTGCCCACTGATGAACATCATCAACGGCGGCGAGCACGCGGATAACAACGTCGATATCCAGGAATTCGCCGAGCCAGCCGGTGGGCGCGCCCACCTTTGCCGAGGCGTTACGTGCCGGCGCCGAGATTTTTCACGCTCTGAAGAAAGTGCTCCACGGTCGGGGTCTCGCGACCGCGGTGGGCGACGAGGGCGGCTTCGCGCCCAATCTGGCGTCCAATGCCGAAGCGCTCGCGGTGATCGGGGAGGTCGTCGCCGCCGCCGGCTACCGGCTGGCAGCGACATCCTGCTCGCGCTCGATTGCGCGGCGTCGGAGTTCTACCGCGACGGCCAATACCATCTGAGAAAGGCGAAGGACGCAACTCCAGCAGTTCCGCCGGTTTTATCGATTATCTGGCCGGTCTCTGCGACCGCTATCCCATCGTCTCCATCGAGGACGGGCTCGACGGATCCGACTGGGATGGCTGGCAACTGCTCACCGCCAAACTGGGCCAGCGCATCCAGTTGGTGGGCGACGATCTGTTCGTCACCAACACCGCGATTCTGCGCCAGGGCATCGGAGCGCGGTGTCGCCAATGCCATTCTCATCAAGCCCAACCAGATCGGCACCCCTGACGGAGACGCTGGAGGCCATCGCCATGGCGCGCGCGGCGGGTTATCGATCGGTGATTTCATCGCTCCGGCGAGACCGAGGACACCACTATCGCCGATCTCGCGGTCGCCACCGGCGCAGGTCAGATCAAGACGGGATCGTTAGTGCCGATCCGCCGGGTGGCCAAGTACAACCGCTGCTGCGTATCGAAGCCGATGAGCAGCGGCGTACCGCGAGCCCTACCGGGGCGCGGGGAACTGATGACCGCCTCTAGCTCCTCTGGCCCCGCGCCGTCCCCCTCCCGCGCGCTGCGGCGCCACCATGCGCAAGCTGATCGGCGTACTGGTACTGCTTTTTGCTGCTGGGGCTGCAATACCGGCTCTGGCTCGGCGAGGGCGGCATCCGTGAACGGATACGCCTGGAGCAGAACGTGGTCGTTCAGGAGCAGCGCAACCGGGAGCTTGAAGAGCGCAACCGCAAGCTGGCCGCGGAGGTCGGGTTGCTCAAGGCCGGCATTGGTGTGGAAGAGCGCGCCCGCCATGATCTGGGCATGGTCGGCGAAGGTGAGGTGTTTTGCATGCTGCTCGAAAAAAGGCTGACGCGCGGTGAAAACCTGGGTGATCGTTCCCGCCGCCGGCGGTGGTCGGCGCTTCGGCGGGCCGGTTCCCCAAACAGTATCTCGACCTCGCCGGCAAGCCGGTGATCCAGCACACCCTGGAGCCGTTCTGCTTGACCATCGAGCCGGCGGGCCTGGTAGTCAGGATTGCGGCCGACGATGTGCATTGGCGAGCGGCTCCCGGGCGCTGCGGATCCCCCATTCTGGTCGCCCGGGGCGCGCGAGCGCCGATTCGGTGCGCCGGTCTGGCCGCCTGGCCGGGCGCGGCGGCGACGGATCTGGTGCTGGTCCACGATGTGGTGCGTCCTGTATCACCGCAGCCGACATCCGTGCCTTGCTCGCGGTTGCCGACCATCCCGGCGGCGCGCTGCTGGCGGCGCCGGTCAGCGATACCCTCAAGCGTGGGACGACAACGGCGTCGTGGTCGGGACCGAGCCGCGCGCGGACTCTAAGCCGCCTTGACGCCTGCAACTCGGTCGCTACGCTGAGCTGGTCGCCGCGTTGGCGCAGGCGCAACAATCCGGGCGCGCATTCTACCGACAGGCGGCGGCGCTCGCAGCGGCGGGGTATTCCCCGCGCGTGGTGCCGGGGCGCCGCGATAACCTCGAGATCACCTGACCCGAAGATCTGGCGCTCGCCGCCGCCGTTGCCGGCATCGCAGGAGGCTGAACCAGTTTCCGGATTGGCAATGGTTACACGACGCATCGGTTCCGGACCGGGCGACCACCTCATGCTGGGCGGCGTGCGGATTCCGTCACCCAGGGCGTGATCGCCTCATTCGGACGGCGATGTAGGATTCACGCGCTCTGCGATGCCCTGTTCGGCGCGGCGGCGCTGGGCGACATCGGCCGGCATTTTCCCGACAGCAATCCGAGTATCGCAACGCGGACAGCCGCATCTTTATGGCCGCGCGATGGCGCAGGTCACCGCGCAGGGCTGGGCGCTGGTGAATGCCGACATCACGCTGGTGGCCCAGGCGCCGCGCATCGCGCCGCATCCAGGCAGCATGCTCGCCGCGCTCGGCGAAGACCTGCACGCGGCGCCGGATCAGATCAACGTCAAGGGCGACCACCAC
>JADJET010000024.1 GCA_016708925.1 Gammaproteobacteria bacterium
TTCTCCCACCTGCCGACTGGCAACTCGTTAACTATTCGCGGTCGTATATGCAGCTGGGCGGGGAATTTCAACCCTGACCGCCCGCATCAGGAACGCCCTGTTGTTTTCCCTACCATGGCCGGGCGCACCAGGCGCTCGTTCAGGGTGTAGCCAGCACGCAATACCTCGACCACCTGATTTGCCGGCAACTCCGGATGGGGGCACCACTGGCCGCCCGCCTGATGCAGCGCCGGATCAAAACCCTCACGCCGCCGGGTCGTGCGGCCTGGACGCCGTGCTGACATAGGAACATCGAGCAGACTCTTGTGCGTCCAGCTCCACGCCCTCGCCAGCAGCCCGTACCACTTCGTTGTCGGAATCGATCGCGGCGAAGCGCCCGTTCGACGTTGTCGACCACCGGCAACAGCGCAGCGACGAATTTTTCCAGCGCGTGCTTGTGGGCGGTTTCAAACGTCCCGCTCGGCGCGGCGGCGCAGATTCTGCATTTCCGCCGCGCGGTGCGCAAACTCTGGTCGCGGGCGCTGTCCAGCGCCTGCTGTATTCGTCGATCCGGCGCTGCAATGCTTCCAGCTCGGTCGCCGCCGCGAGGTCGGCGGCATCTCCGCGCCCCGGCTGGACTTTCCGGGTCTGTACTGGTCTGGTCTTCGGTCATCACGGCGGCCTCCCCTCTGGCTTCAGCGCCCCTTTATTGGGTCGGTGCCGTGGCTTCAAGACGCCGATTGCGCCCGACGGCGCGGGATTGGTTATAACAGCCGCCACCCAGGCCAAGTACGGCGGCGCCGTGCTCAGCAGTCTCAACGTCACCGACTACAGCCTCGCCGAACAACCTCCGAGGTCGAGTTCGCCACCGGCATGACCGCGATCACCGGCGAGACCGGCGCCGCAATCCCTGGTGGTCGATGCCCTGGGCATGGCGCTGGGCGATCGCGGCGACACCGACCGCATCCGTACCGGCGCCGAACGCTGCGAAGTCGCTGCCCGTTTCGAAGTCACCGGCAACGCCGCCGTCCGCGACTGGCTCCACAGCCGTTATCCGGTCGAAGACGAGTGCCTGCTGCGCCGCATCTTCACCCGCGACGCCGGTCGCGGGGCTATATCAACGGCCAGGCCGCCACCATGCAGCAGTTGCAGGCGCTCGGTGAGCCGATCGATAACCACAGCCAGCACGAGCATCAATCGCTCTTGCGGCGCCGCGACACCCACGGCCAACTGCTCGACAACCATGGCGATCACGGCGCCCCTGCTGCCGCCGTGGGCGAACCCCGCCGCGCCTGGCGGAGCTGAACGCCCGCCTGCACCAGCGGGAGAGCGACCGCGAAGGTTGGCGGCGCGCCGCAACTGCTGGCGTTTCGGCGGCGGAACTCGACGCCTCACCCCGGCTACCGGGGAGCTGGCCGCGCTGGAACGGGAGCAGAAGCTGCTCGCCAATGCCGGGCAGGTACTCGATGACTGTCACGCACTGCTGGCACTGGGCGGCGGCGACAACGACGGCAGCGACGTGCGCGCGACCCTTTACCGGGCGCAACAGCTGGCGCTGAGTCTGGTCGCGGTCGGCGCCGAGGTCGCAAGTTGTGCCGAGCTGTTCGATTCCGCCCGTATCCAGGTGGACGAGGCGCTGCGGGAAATCGAAGTGTTCGCCACCGGAGTCGAGGTCGATCCTGCGCGCCTGCAAGCCGTGGATGATCGCCTCGACAGCTACTATCGCCTTGCGCGCAAGCACGGCGTCCAATCGGACACACTGACCGAGCTCCATCAGCGCCTGACTGTGGCACTCGCCGAAGCGGGCGGCGACGACGAGGATCTGGCGGCCTTGCGCAAAGCACTCGCGCGCCATGAGACGGCCTATCGCAACGCGGCGGCGGCGCTGACGCAGGCGCGGAAGAAGACGGCGGCCAGTTTCTCGACGGCGGCAATGCGCAGGTCGCCGCGCTCGGCAGGCGGCCGCCCGCTTCGGCGTGGCCTACAGGCGAGGCGGGACGACGCCCCCAATCCGCTGGGTGCGGGAGGCTCGAATTCCTGATCAGCACCAACCCCGGACAACCGCCGCGCCCCCTGGCGAAGGTCGCTTCCGGCGGGGAACTGTCGCGCATCAGCCTCGCCATCCAGGTGGTGGCAGCGGCGCAGACCCGCATCCCGGTACTGGTGTTCGACGAAGTGGATGTCGGCATCGGCGGCGCCACCGCCGCCGTGGTCCGGCCAGCTCCTGCGCCGTCTCGGCGCACGCGGACAGGTGATCGCCATCACCCACCTGCCCCAGGTGGCGAGCTGCGCCCACCATCACTTCGCCGGGAGCAAGGTCGCCGCCGATGATCGCACCTCACTCCAGCTGCAAATGCTGGCCACCCCGCGCGCGTCGACGAGATCGCCCGCATGCTGGGCGGCGCCCGCATTACTCCGGAAAACCCTGCCACGCCCGCGATCTGGCGGGCCTGGGCGCGGCCGGCTGAGCCATCGACAGGCTCCCAGTAGATTGGCGGTCAATCCGCCGCGGGTTTTGCGAATTCCGCCAGCCGCGCCGGAGGATCGCGCGGAAATTTCGGCAGCGCAGGGTCCATCGCCACCCAGGGCTGGGCGGCTTCGACCCAGCAATCGAGCTCCGGGCGAAAGATCTCCGGCCGATCCAGGGTCACCGCATACACCGGCCGCATGGTTTCGACCCGGGTGGTATGGGCGTAGAGGGTGGTGCCGCAATGTTCGCAAAAAGCGCGCGCGACCCGGTTGCCGCTGGCACCCCGCACTACATGGCGACGCATAGGCCCCGTCACCCTGAAGCCGGCAGCGGGCACCAGCAACACCGGGGCATAGGCGCCGCCAGTCGCATGCTGGCAGGCGCGGCAGTGGCAATCGGCCTGGCCATAGGGTGCGGCGCTGATCTCGTAGCGCACCGCGCCGCAGAGGCAGCTGCCATGCAAAGGCAGATCCATCGCTGCGCCCTTCAGCCCGGCAACTTCAGCAACGCCTTGGCCAGAATATTGCGCTGCACTTCGCTGCTGCCGCCGTAGATGGTGGCGGGCCGCGACAGGTAATAGGGATTCACCGGCTTCAGGCTGGAGCCGTCGGCGAGCGGGAGCACCGCGTCGGTGCCGCCGTATTCGCCCGCCGCCTCCAGCATCAGGTCGGTGACCTGCTGGAACAGCTCGGTGACCGCCAGCTTGAGGACCGACACTTCCTCGCCCAGGGCGTTGCCGCGACGCAGCACTTCGAGCAGCCGCACATAGAGCGCGACCATATCCTCGACTTCCATCACCAGACGCACGAAACGCGCGCGGAATACCGGTTCGTCGAGCAACCCGAAAGTGCGCGCGAGCGCTTCCAGACGCTGCAACGGAAACTTGGCGAGCTTGGGGCTGCCCAGCAGGATGCGCTCGGCGCCGAGCAGTGCCTTGGCCATGGTCCAGCCCTGGTTGACCTCGCCGACCATGGCAGTGCGCGGCACCCGCACGTTGTCGAAGAACACCTCGGCAAACTCCGAGTAGCCGCCGATGTTGTCGATGGGCCGCACCGTGATGCCGGGACTGTCCATGGGCACCAGCAGAAAACTGATGCCGTTCTGCTTTTTGACGCTTTTGTCGGTGCGCACCAGCAGAAAGATGCGGTTGGCCTGCTGCGCCATGGTGGTCCAGATCTTCTGGCCGTTGATCACCCAGTCGTCGCCATCGGGCTGGCGCTGGTGCGCAGGCTGGCGAGATCGGACCTGGCGCCCGGCTCGGAATAGCCCTGACACCAGAGGTGCTCGCCGGAGAGAATTTTCGGCAGGTAGCGGGCTTTCTGTTCCGCGGTGCCAAACCGAGCAGCAGCGGCCCCAGCATGGTGATGCCGAAATTGGGGATCACCACCACCCCGCGCGGTCCAGCTCCTCGAGAACATCACCTGCTGGTAAGCGCTGGAGGCCCATGCCGCCGTATTCCTGCGGCCAGCCCGGCGCCACCCAGCCCTTGGCGGCAGCGTGCGATGCCAGGCCATGGCCTGGCGGAAATCCAGCCGCCGGGTCGGAAAACGCAGCTCGGGCGGGAAATTGGCGGCGAGCCATTCCCGCACCTGCAGGCGGAAGTCGTGGTCGTTGGCGGGCAGCGCGTCCATCAGCCGGGCAACCCGAGCACGGCCTTGGCGAGAAATGTTGCGCTGCACTTCGTTGCTGCCGCCGTAAATCGTGGTGGGCCGTGAACCGATGAACTCACCGGCCGGCCGCGCAACACCGTCGGCCGTGGCGACGCTGCCCCAGACACCGGCGTTCTCGCCGGCGGCATCCAGCATCAGATCGGTGATGCGCTGCTGGGTCTCGGTGTTCCAGATTTTCAGCAGGGACACCTCGGCGCCGATGTGGCCGCCGCGCTTGAGCACCGCCACGAAGCGCCGGTAGGTGGCGCCCAGGTCCTCGACATCCAGCTTCAACGCCGTGTAGCGCGCGACGAAATTCGGGTCGGCGAACAGGCCCACCGCCTCGGCCAGCGCCTTGAGCCGGTACATGGCGAGCGTTGCGAACTTGGGACTGCCGATGAAGATGCGCTCATGGCCGAGCAGCGCCTTGGCGATGGTCCAGCCGTTGTTCTCGCCGCCCACCACATTGGCGACCGGCACCGCACATTGTCGAAGAACACTTCGGCGAACTCGTCGTGCATGCCGAGATTGACGATCGGCCGCACCGTGATGCCGGGGTTTCCGGGGCACCAGCAGAAAGGTGATGCCTTCCTGCTTCTTGCCGGTTTTGCGTGCGCACCAGCATGAAGATCATGTTGGCGTCCATCGCCAGCGTGGTCCAGAGCTTGTGGCCGTTGACCACATAGTGATCGCCGTCGCGCAGCGCCGACGTGCGCAGGCTGGCGAGGTCCGACCCGGCCCCCGGCTCGGAATAGCCCTGGCACCAGATGTGCTCGCCGGCGAGGATCTTCGGCAGGTAATGGGCTTTTTGCTCGGCGCTGCCGTGCTGGATCAACAGCGGCCCCACCATGGTCATGCCCTGATCCGGGGTGCGGCCGACGCCGTGGGATTCCGCACACATCCATGAAAATGAGCAGCTTGTTGGCATCGAGCCCCATGCCGCCGTATTCCCGCGGCCAACCGGGCGCCAGCCAGCCCTGTTTGGCGAGCTTCAGATACGAGTCGCCGCACTGGGGCCAGTGCATGCGCTCGGGAGGAAAGCGCAGTTCTTCCGGGTAATTGGCTACCATCCAGTCGTGGACCAGATGGCGGAAGTCGCCGTCGTCCGGGCGTTGTAATCCATCGTGTTGGTCATTGCGCCACCTCCCAAGGTCAGATCGGCGTAGCGCGCACGGTGGGCGCTGGCGCTGCCGAGCCAGGAAGCCAGATACATGGCTTTCTTGAGGTAGAGGCCGATATTGCATTCGTCGGTGTAGCCGATGCCGCCGTGGAGCTGGATCGCATCCTTGCCGATCCTGAGCGCGGCATCCGAGCAACGCGCCTTGACCTGACTCGCGGCGACGGCGCGCTGCGTGGCATCCGCTTCGCCATCCGAACAGCGCCGTGGTCTGCAACAGCACCGAGCGGGAAACCGCTCAGGATGAACAGATCGACGGTCTTGTGCTGGAAGCGCCTGAAAGCTGCCGATGGGTTTGTCGAACTGCACCCGCTGCTTGAGGTAATCGACGCTGATCTCCAGCGCCCGCGTCATCACCCCGAGCAGCTCCGCGCTGGCCGCGACGCGACCTTCGTCGAGCACCGTGGCGAGCAATGCCTCGCTGCGCTCCGGTCCGGCGACCTGCGCGCCCACCGGGGTATCGACAAAACTCAGATGGCCGTAAAACCCGCCATCGACGCGCTGCTCGAATTCCAGGCTCAGGCCGGGCGCGTCCTTGTCCACCAGATAGAGCGCGGTACCGTCGGGTACGGCAGCTGACACGATAAAGGCATCGGCGCCGCCGGCGTCCGGAACAAAGACCTTGCGGCCGCTGAGTTTGCCGTTGGCGTACACCACCCGCCGCGCCTTGACATCAAGACTCGCACGCGCCTCCTGCCAGGCCAGTGCCGGCAGCCAGTCGCCGACCACCAGTTGCGGCAGGCGCTCGGCGCGCAGCGGCGCATTGTCGCTGCCAGCCAGGGTCCGCGCGGCCAGCACCGCGGTGGCCACAAAGGGCGCCGGGACCAGGCCTTTGCCCAACTGGATCAGCACCAGCGCCAGATCCGAGAACGTCAAACCGACGCCGCCGTATTCCTCCGGAACCACGAATCCCAACCACCCTGCTTCCGCCATCTCGCTCCAGCTGGCCCGATCGAAGCCGGGCTGCACGAAGCGGTTTGCGCGTACGCGCTTGAGTTCTTCGTCGCCCTCAACGAAGGCGACGGCACTGTCCTGAATCAGCACCTGCTGCTCGGTCAGAACGTCGATTTTCGCTTGCAAACTGATGTCTTCCACATGGGCTCCTGGCGTTTGGACGTGGGCAAAACAAGGGATTCGCCGCCCGGGGCGGCGCTATTCAATGCAACGGCTCAACCGGTCTTCTTGCGGGCGGGCCTGACACACAGCACCAGACTATGTCCGATCAGCTCGTAGCCGGCATCGGCCGCAATCGCGCGCTGGATGCGTTCGATTTCGTCGCTGCGAAACTCGGTCACCTCGCCGCTGACCATGCACACCATGTGATCGTGATGATCGCCGCGATTGATTTCATAGCGCGCGGCGCCATCGTCGAACGCATGCTTCTCCACCAGGCCCACGGCCTCGAACTGGGTCAGCACCCGGTACACGGTGGCGATCCCGACATCTTCGCCGGCATCGGCGAGCGTCCGGTACACATCGTCCGCGGTCATGTGTTTACGGTCCGATTGCTCAAGGAGCTGCAGGATCCTCACGCGGGGGTGAGTGACCTTGAGGCCGGCATTGCGTATCGTGGTCTTCGCCGGACATCGGATGCGCCCCTTCTAACGGCATGGCGGTTTGAGTATTATCCCCCGCCTCTCCCCGTAACGGAAACCCCGTGATGCCACACCCCCGCGCGCTCGCCCTGATTCTGGCCGTAGCGTTGCTCACCGGTTGTGCATCCTCGAGCGAAAAGCCGGCAGAGACCGAAAAATCCGCAGAGACCGAAAAATCCGGCTTCCGCATCCTGCCCCGCGTGTTCAAGTTCCCGATCCAGCAGGGAAATATCGTTACTCAGGAAATGGTCGACAAATTGCAGCCCGGCATGACGCGCTCCCAGGTGCGTTTCGTCATGGGCACACCGCTGATTGCCGACACCTTCAATCAGAACCGCTGGGATTATCTCTATACCCTGAAACTGCCATCCGGCAAGGAGCTGCGCGAACAGATGACCATCCTGTTCGACGGTGATCGACTGGTGGGTATCAGCGGGGATTACATGCCCGGCGGTGGCGCACCCGCGCAGCCCAATCCAGAGACCGCCAAACCCAACCCGGAGGCGGCCAGAGCGGCGGACGGCGCCGATTCGGGCGACGTAGTTGAAGCACACGGCATCGGCGACTGAAACGAAAAATCCGCCACGCCGGTTCAGACCAACCTACCCGGCGCCTACGCCACCCCACCGGCCCGGCGACGTCTTGCATCTTTCGGATCGGCAACCAGGGGCCGATAAATTTCCACCCGATCACCGGGACACACCAGATAGCGATCCGCGGGCGGCAAACCCCGGGTGCCCAGCAACCGCCCGAAGATTCCCAGTCGCGCCGGATCGATCGATACCTCGGGAAACAACACCGCGATGCCGGACATCGTCACCGCGGCCAGCGCCGTGGTGCCGCGCGGTACCCTGATCCCCAGGATGTGCTGGCGCTCGGGCAGGGCGCAGGCCACCTCGACTTCGATCCGATCCGGCACCTCGAGCAGCGGCAGCCCGGTCAAATCCGTCACCGGGACCAATCCGGCGTTCGCGTCGCTCACGGGTCGCCCGGCGCCGTTGCGCCCGCTTGCGCCTGATGCTTCGCCGCGCGCTCCACCAGGGCCTGCACCAGATTGTTGGCAACCCGCGTGAACAATTTTTCCGCCGGCTTGCTCAGCAGGCGATGATTCATTTCAAAACGCAAATCCAGGCTCACCTTGCAGCCCAGCTCGCCGAGGCGCGCAAAGCGCCAGTCGCCGTGAAACCGTTTGAAGGGCCCTTCTTCGAGCAATAACTCGATGTGCGCCGGGAAATGCAGCAGATTACGGGTGACAAAGCTGTAACGCAGCCCGGCCTTGCCCAGATCGAGCCGGGCGCGCATCTCGGTGTCACTGCGGTTGTAGACTTCGGCGCCGACACAGCCATCCATGTACTCGGGGTAATCCTCTACCGCGCACACCAGCCGAAACATGTCGGCGGCGTCCCGCGGCACAAGAGCGCTGCGCTGAATACGGGTCTCGCTCACCGCCGCGCCTTCACGGAAATTTCGTGCTCCACCGCCATACCACCCTTCAAAAACCGCCCGGCTCGGGCGGCGCAGTTTAGCGTTAGTCGTGCTGCCGCCGAAATTGGCAGCCACACGCAGCGGCCAAGTCCCTATAATCGCGGCCATGAGCAAAGCCAACAAAGGCGCCAAACCCGGCGCCGCCCCCTCGACCATTGCCCTCAACAAGCGCGCCCGCCATGACTACAGTCTGGAGGATCGCCTGGAAGCGGGCCTGGTTCTGGAGGGCTGGGAAGTCAAAAGTTTGCGCGCCGGCAAGGCCCAGCTTGTGGACAGCTATGTGCTGTTCAAGGACGGCGAGGCGTTTCTGCTGGGCGCCTTGATCACACCGCTTCCGTCGGCCGCCACGCATTTCGTCACCGACCCGACCCGCACCCGCAAGCTGCTGCTGAACCGGCGCGAGCTGGACCGCTTCGCCGGCGCGGTGCAGCAGAAAGGTTATACCTGCGTGGCCACCGCGCTCTACTGGAGCCAGCATCGGGTCAAATGCGAGATCGCGCTCGCCAAGGGCAAGGCCGACTACGACAAGCGCGAGACCGAGAAAGCCCGCGACTGGCAGCGCCAGAAGCAACGCATGATGCGCCACTCGGCCTAGCGCTGCCTCGAACAACCGCGTAATCGTCGTTCCCGCGCCATACCTGCCCCGCAAAGGCGCGAGCAGGAACCCAGAGTTCTCAAAGCCTTCTGGATGCCCGCCTGCGCGGGCAAGACGGCTATTGAGAGTCTCCCTGGTGCCCCTTCGCTTCCGCCGCCGCTACATGGCGTTTCACGGTGGCAAAGCTGTCCGGCGTCACCGAGATCGAATCGATGCCGCATTCCACCAGAAAGCGCGCGAACTCCGGGTGATCGCTGGGCGCCTGCCCGCACAGACCGACCTTGGCGCCGGCCACATGCGCGTCCCGGATCACGGTGCGAATCATCCATTGCACCGCCGCGTCCTGTTCGCTGAACAAGGGCGCCAGCAGCTCCGAATCGCGCTCGACACCCAGCGTCAACTGGGTCAGGTCGTTGGAGCCGATGGAGAAACCGTCGAAGCGCGCGGCGAATTCAGCCGCCAGGATGACGTTCGAGGGAATCTCGCACATCACATAGACTTGGAGTCCCCGCTCGCCCCGCACCAGGCCGTTCTCGGCCATCACCGCGAGCACCTGATCCGCCTCGCCCGGTGTGCGGCAGAACGGCACCATCACCACGACGTTGGTGAAGCCCATCTCCTCGCGCAAACGGCGCAACGCTTGGCATTCGAGGTCGAAACCTTCGCGGTAGCGCGGCGAGTAGTAACGTGAAGCGCCGCGAAAACCCAGCATGGGGTTCTCCTCGCGAGGCTCGAACTGGGCACCGCCGAGCAGATGGGCGTATTCGTTGGTCTTGAAGTCCGAGAGCCGCACGATCACCGGATTGGGGTATTGCACCGCGGCGATGCGGGCCAGTCCGCGCGCCAGACGGTCGACGAAATAATCCGTGCGTTTGGCGTAGCCCTGGGTAAGCGCCGCAATCTCGGCCTTGGCGGCGGCGTCGGTCAGTTCATCGAAATGCACCAGCGCCATGGGGTGGACCTTGATCGCGTGGTCGATCACGAACTCCATGCGGGCGAGCCCGACCCCGTCCGCCGGCAGACGCCACCAACGCAGCGCGGCGCCGGGATCAGCCAGATTGAGCATGACCTTGGTGCGCGTCGTCGGCAGCTCCGCGAGCGCGAGCTCGTCGACGCGGATGCTGGCCCGGCCGCGGTAGACAAAGCCTCGGTCGCCCTCGGCGCAGGACACCGTGACCTCGGCGCCATCGACCAGCGTGCGGGTGCCGGAGCCGGTACCGATCACCGCCGGCACCCCCAGCTCGCGGCTGACGATGGCGGCGTGGGAGGTGCGCCCGCCGTGATTGGTGACGATGGCGGCCGCGCGCTTCATGATCGGCACCCAGTCGGGGCTGGTGGTCTCCGCCACCAGAATGGCGCCGTCGACGAAGCGGTCGATATCGCGGGGATCGTCGATGCGGCACACCCGACCCACCACCGCCGCCTGACCGATGGCGAGCCCCTGCGCCAGCACCGCGCCCTTGTCCGCCACCGCGTAGGTGCGCAGGGTGCCCGCCGTCGCCTGCGAGTGCACCGTCTCCGGCCGCGCCTGCACGATATAGAGCGCTCCGCTGCGTCCGTCGCGAGCCCACTCGATATCCATGGGCGTGCCGTAGTGCGCCTCGATCGCGCAAGCCCAGCGCGCGAGTTGCAGGATCTCGGTATCGGTCAGCACCAGCGCCGCCCGCTCCGCCTCGGTGGTATGGACATTGAGGGTGGAGCGCCCGCCCTCGGTGGTGTAGATCATCTTCTGCGCCTTGCCGCCGCAGCGCTTCTCGATGATGGGTACCAGCGCGGCATCGGCCAGCAGCGGCTTGAACACCAGATACTCGTCCGGATCGACATCGCCCTGCACCACGTTCTCGCCGAGACCATAGGCGGCATTGATCACCACCACGCGGTCGCAGCCGGTCTCGGTATCCAGGGTGAACATCACTCCAGCGCCGCCGAGATCGCTGCGCACCATCTGTTGTACGCCCACCGAGAGCGCGACCTTGTCGTGCGCGAAACCCTTGGTTTCCCGGTAGCTGATGGCACGGGCGGTGAACAGCGAGGCATAGCAGCGCCGACAAGCATCGAGCAGCGCCGCCTCGCCGCGGATATTGAGGAAGGTCTCCTGCTGGCCGGCAAAGCTCGCATCGGGAAGATCCTCGGCGGTGGCGCTGGAGCGCACCGCGACATCCACATCCGCCATCCCGGTGCGGGCGCAGAGATTCCGGTAACCCGCCGTGATCGCCGCCGCCAGTTCCGCCGGCCAGGGCGCGCGCTCGAACGCCGCGCGGATATCGGCGGCCGCCGCGCCCAGCGAGACCTCGGCCGCACGCGCCGCGGCCACGGCATCGCCGATCAGCCGATCGAGCCCGCTGGCGGTCAGAAACAAGCGATACGCATCCGCCGTGGTGGCAAACCCTGGCGGCACCACAACTGCCGCTGGCGGACAACTGCGACAGCATCTCGCCGAGCGAAGCATTCTGCCGCCGACACTGGCGACGTCGTCGCGCCGCACCTGATCCAGATCGACCACATACCTTGGATCCTGACTCATCGACTTCCTCCGGGTGGACTGCACTTAATCCGCTGGGGGGTTTATTCCACCACAAATAATCGCACGCGGCGCCAAAACCACCACGCGCCTCGGTCGTGCCAGGTCGACCTGACTCCGGCTGTGCTAGAATCCGCGCGCTTCCGGCCTGTCGAGCAATACGGCCGGGGAACTTTGGGACCGGGTAACGGGTCCCATGACTACTTCGAGTTTTGGGGGCGCTTTGGATTCGACGCCGGTTACAAAACCCGTGGTGCATGCCGAGAGGGCGATCAATCTCGTTAATCCAAAATCGCAAACTTTAGTTGCCAACGACGACAACTACGCACTCGCTGCTTAATACCCAGTAGGGTGCCGTCTGACTGAAGCCGTGCTTGTGCGTTCAGGTTCCAGGCGTCGACTCTCACAAGATCGCGCGGAAGCTCGTCCGGGGCGGAAACGTTAAAACCTTACCGGAATCGCTACATCGCGCGCCCTGTCGGCCGGGTTGTGATGGGCTAAACATAAAGACCGAATAAGCATGTAGAGCTACTGGTAGCGGACTGACGGACGCGGGTTCAATTCCCGCCGCCTCCACCAACACCTAAAATCCCAACCCTTATCGGTTGGGATTTTTTTGCCCGTTCCCCCAGCGTTGGCGCGGCTCCCGGGCTTGCACTATCAACCGTGGCTTTGTGCGCCTGCACGACGCTGCCGCCGCCGGTGAACTGCCCGAACCCGCCCGAGATGCTGATGCGGCCGCCGCAGGCATTGCGCTCTCTGCCGTCGCCGGAACCGTCGCCGCCAACTACCAGACCTGCCACGAAAACGCCGAGCAACTGAGGGCGTTGCTGGGATGGGTCAGGGAGATGGGGGCGGCAGAGCAGACGCATTCGCCCACGCCGTGATCAGACGTCAATTGGCGTCGTCTTCCAGACTTCCTGCGCCAGCGCGATGAGCAGCGCGTGGCGCTTCTCGATAGACGTGGCATTCCACGCAGGAAACGCCTCCAGCTTGGCGTTGATCCGAGAAATGGATGTGTTCTGCCCGACCTCCGTCAGAGCCACCAGACTGCGGGTCAGGTAGTTGCCGCTCTTGCCGTACTCGATCTGCTTGGTCGCGTAGAAGTCATTGCCCGCGACGATGTTGATGGGCTTCTCCAGCAAGGTCAGGTTGCCCAGCCGGTTCTTGTAATCGTCGTAGACCGCATTCGAGTTCTCTGTTGCCCACGTGGCACGCAGTTCCGCCTTCGGGTTGTCGGGCAGGATGTGAACCGCCCCGGATATCGAGGAGGCTCCAACGCTTGAGAGAATGGAGCCATGAACAAGTCAAACAAGTTTTCACCTGAGGTCCGTGAGCGCGCGGTACGGCTGGTGCAGGAGCACCGCGGGGAGTACCCATCGCTGTGGGCGGCCGTGGAGTCGATTGCCCCGAAGATCGGCTGTGTGCCACAGACGTTGCTGGAATGGGTCAAACGTGCCGAAGTCGATGCGGGTGCGCGACCGGGCACGACCACGGCCGAGGCCTAGCGCATCAAGGAGCTGGAGCGCGAGAATAAGGCGTTGCGGCGTGCCAACGAGATCCTGCGCACGGCCAGCGCTTTTTTCGCGCAAGCGGAGCTCGACCGCAAACTGAAGTCGTAAACGCCTACGTCGACCAGCACCGGGAAACCTACGGGGTCAAGCCGATCGGCAAGGAGTTGCAGGTCGCCCCGTCAGCCTACCGGCGCCATGCCGCCCGGCAGCGCAATCCGCAACTGCGCAGCGCCCGCGCCCAGCGCGACGAGGTGCTGATGCCGGAGATTGCGCGTGTCTGGCAGGCCAACCTGCACGTCTACGGGGCCGACAAGGTCTGGAAGCAGATGAACCGCGAGGGCATTGGGGTGGCGCGCTGTACCGTGGAGCGACTCATGCGTCGCCTGGGCTTGCAGGGCGCGCGCCGTGGCAAGACGGTTCGCACCACCGTGCCCGACCGGTCGGCGCCCTGCCCATTGGACCGGGTCAATCGGCAGTTCAAGGCCGATCGCCCCAACCAACTCTGGGTGTCGGACTTCACCTATGTGTCGACCTGGCAGGGTTGGTTGTACGTGGCCTTCGTCATCGACGTGTTCGCCCGACGCATCGTGGGTTGGCGGGTCAGCGCCAGCATGACCACCGACTTCGTCCTCGACGCCCTGGAACAGGCACTCTACGCCCGTCAGCCCGTGGACTCGCATGCGCTGGTCACCACCGGACAGAGGTCGCAGTATGTCTCCATCCGCTATACCGAGCGCCCCGCCGAGGCGGCCATAGCGCCGTCAGTTGGCAGCCGCGGCGACAGCTACGACAACGCCCTGGCCGAAACCATCAACGGGTTGTACAAGACAGAGCTGATCCATCGGCGCGGCCCCTGGAAATCCCGGGAATCCGTGGAGCTGGCCACCCTGGAATGGGTGTCCTGGTTCAATCATCACCGACTGCTCGAATCCATCGGATATATCCCGCCGGCCGAAGCTGAGGCAACTACTATCGGCAACTCGCCAGTCAGGCCGCGATGGCGGCTTGACTTAAACTCAACAGCCTCCGCCATTCCCGGGGCGGTTCAGTTCGGCCCGCGAGCCAATGCCGTGATTGCCCAGTGCTGCCAGAACCGCGCCTTGGTCAGCACGGCATCAAGCGTGTGCTGAGCCTGGTCGACGGCGCGATGGAGGGTATCGAGGAACCACATGAGCCACTCGGTGACGTCCATCGACCGGTTGTCAGGCACATCCCTGTGCCTGACCCCTGCGGGGCTGTCGCGAAAATTTGCTCCCGGCAAATTTTTCTGGGTCCGCTCCAGGATGTCGTAGTACGCCTTGCGTTCGCGCTGGATCTGCGCCGACAAACTGTAGAAACGCTGCGGACTACCGTCGGCACGCGCCAGCAGCAAATCACCGATTGCCCGGGCGATACGACCATTGCCGTCGTCAAACGGATGCAGGGTTACGAACCACAGATGGCCGAGGCCAGCCTTGATCAGCGGTGGCTCGCCTGATGCGTCATTCCCCAGTCGAGGAAGCTGCCGGTTTCGGCTTCCAGACGGTCAGCAGGCGGTGCTCGAAATGCACGCTGACGGCCGATGTGGACCAGACACCACCTGAAACGGGCCGTTGGCATCATCGCGCCAAGCACCAACATTGATCCCGGAGAGATCCTGAGTAGCCGGTAGAAAACAGCGCGGCATGCCAGCCGAACAACCGCTCACGCGACACGGGCGATGGCGCTGGCGGTGGCATCGAACACCATCTCGACCACGCCTTCGACGTGCCGATCCACCGGAGCGAGTGGGCAAAGCGATGTTCACGCCCAGCCTGCGGGCGATGGACGAGCGCACGGATTCGACGTTGAGCCGCGCGCTCGATCTCGCACGGGCTTGACCACATCCTCGGTGAGCGCCGCGAGACTGGCCTGATCGCGCAGCGCCTTGCCGACATCGGCCGTGCGGCCCATCAGGGAGCTCCCTGAGCACGACTGACCCCGGCCAGGTCCAGCCAGAGCTGCCAGTTGAAGCGCTGTGTCGGCCAGTCGCTGGCCCGCCAGATGTTGCATCGCTATTCATGCGGGAGATTATCGGCTAGATCTCGCATGCGCAGTTATTCACCGCATGATGCGGAGAAAGATGGCGCTATCCGCCGCAAGAGGGTTCCGGCCGGTGCGCGCCGGCCAAATGGGTGTAAATGGGTGTGCTTTTTGGTCGACGCGACGACGGACGCGTCCAGATTCCACCCTTGGGAATCCGAACTGGGGCTGAAAGCAGACGAGGTTGAGCAGCCTTTCCGGACACCAATCAAAGCGATAAACCTGCTTTTGATCGTCCGACGCCGAAGGGCGTTCCGGCAGACTTTCGATTGAGTTCGCATGGTTCGCAGCCCGGCAAAGCGCTTGATTCCGTACTTTCAATTCCGTACTTTCAATAGTCGTTTGATGCGGCACCATCCCAAGACCATGATGGTGAAATCCCGATCCCTCGGGTCGGGATTTTGTTAGTTTCCCGGCGTTGACCGGTTTCGTACCTTGCCACTTCAGCACACCCCGCCTGAAGTCGCTGCTCGAGGGCGCATGACTGAGACAGAGAACTTTCAACCACCCGGCAAATCCGGCAACATTGAAACGTTGCGTGGCGGCAGGACTTTGAGCAGCAATGAAGCGTCGATAAATGACCGTACGCGCGAGCCAACAGGCTTCGTCCGGTTCAAAATAAGCCGAAACCGCACCAACGCTTCACGCCATGCGCGTTGGTGCCAAAATGCAGATCATCATTGAACGGAGAACAACATGACCAACCAGCGAACCAGCGTTGAAGTGCGCGACCATGTCCTGATCATCACCATGACCCGGCACGGAAAAATGCCATCGATGGCGCAATGACGCAGGCGCTGGACGCGGCGCTCAACCGTCTGGAAGACGATCCGGGACTGTGGGTGGGCGTCATCTCCGGCGGGCCGGACATGTTCTGCGCCGGCACCGACATGGCCGCCACCTCGGGAACGCCGACCGAACGCGGCGGTATCTACGGGTGGCCGGCTGCACTCTGCGCAATCCGCCGCTGATCGCGGCGGTCGAGGTGTCGCTTTTGGCGGCGGTTTCGAAGTCGTCGCGGCTTGCGACATCGTCGTCGCCGCCATCAACGCCCGTTTCGGTCCGGCCGAAGTCAAACGCGGGTTGGTGCCCACCAGTGGCGCCATTTTTCGCGCTAGCCGGTGCTGCCGCTAAACGTCGCCAAGCAGATCATGCTCGCCGGGGCCGAGCCAGTCGCCCGCCGACGGACATGGCCTTGGGCTGGCCAACGAACCAGTGGAACCCGGTGGCGCGCTGGCCGGCGTAACCGGCGTTGGCTGACAGATCACCGCCAACCCCCGGTGTCGGGCCAACAATCACTGCAAGCCACGGATGCGCTGGCATCGGCCAACGATGCACTGGGCTGGGCGCTGACGACGAAGGCCAAAAAGGTCATCAATGCGTCCGCCGACGCCAGGAAGGCGTGGCGGCCTTTCTAGAAAAACGTCCGCCACGTGACGGGGCGCTGAGCATTGCGAAGATCGGCATATCGCGCTGGTTCCATAGCCGCTTGTTGAAAAACGTCGGGGGCGGCAAGTTGGTGAGGCGTACGGCGACCGAGGCCGGTCAACCAGACAGGCAAGGGAGTGAGCACTGCGCAACGCAGCCGATGTCATGTCGCGGCAGTGGGGGAAGACCCAAAATTCCGCCCGTAAAAGCCCAACTTCTGTCCCCAAACGATAGTTGCAGCGGGTTCGTCACTTGACCCGCCCCACCGCTTGGGCAAAGCTGGCAGCGCACAATAATCGTGGGGTCAGGCCCCGCTTCACTCAATAAACGGACGCGCCCTGCGGCGACGACGTTAACCTCAGGCAGAAAAAACATGAAAGATGTGGGGGGAAAGCAGTTCATCACCGGTGGCGCCAGCGGCATGGGTTTGGGCATGGCGCGCGTTTGCGGCGGCGGGCATGAAGGTCGCGATTGGCGACATCGAAAACCGGACAGCGCAGAAGGCCGTCGACGAACTGAAAGGCAAGGGCCTCGGAAGCGCTTGCGTGTAGGTCGATGTCAGCAAGCTGGAATCGTTGCAGGGGGCCGCTAAAACGGTGGAAACTTTCGGCAAGGTGCATGTTGATCAGCAACGCCGGGTGGCGGTGGGCGGCTACAGCGAACCTGCAGCATGCGCAACTGAACTGTGGTAGATGTCAATCTGTGGGCGTGGGTAGGGACTGCAAGCCTGTGCCGCTGATCCAGTCCCACTGTGAAGGTGGTCACGTCATCAGCACCGCGTCAATGGCGGTATGGTTAGCCTTGCGCGGCGCGGGCCCCACAACGCGACGAAGTTCGCCGTGGTCGGTATGATGGAGACCTTTCGATGACCGAGCGATAATATCGGCGCCTCGGTGCGGTGCCCGGGCATCGCCACCAACATCGGCCACCCGACGCAATCGGCCCGAAGAATACGGCGGCGCCGCTGCACCCAGCGAAAAAGATCGCACGGCGGGAAATGCTGCTCAGGGCCCCAATCCCGACACCGTGGGAGATCTGTGCTGGAAGCGATGCAGGCCGATCAGTTTTATGTTTTCACGGATCCCTGGCTTGAAGCATTTGATTGAAACCCGCCTTAAACGGATTGTGGATGGCTACGACTGGGTTGCCAACTGCAACGCGCTGAAAGGCGTGAAGCAACCGGGGCATGCTGCCGGGATGAGGGATTGCAGGATCGCGGAGAGAACGCCGCCCGCGGGCCATGAGTTGCGAAGATCATGGCCCGCGAGAACTTCCGGACGATTGTTCCCCGGACAGCTGCATGTACCTGTGTTGAAATTTGTCAGCACCGAACCGGAGTTCCCGAGCGGTACCGATTACACGACCAGAAAATCTGCCGATGCGCCGAACCTGTGCCGGGCCCTGTGCAATGATGAATGGATTTGCGGGTCGGCGCTGGCGCTGACCCGGGCCGAGCAACTCGGCCTCAAAGGGAATTTCCGATGGTTGAGTCCGCGAAAACCCGCAAGCTTCTTTACCGCAGACCCTTCCGCGGCGCTCTTGCCGGTTTCAGCGCCGGCGGCCAGCCGCGCGGGGTGATGTCTCGAGCCAGCGCCGTACGCGGCCTGCGTCGCCGACGCGGGGGTAGGTTCGCGAACCATCAATACCACGACCACGGGCATGCCAGCATCGGCGGTCTGCATCACCAGCGCAGCGTCCGGCCTCGCTCAGGCAACCGGTTTTGGTGATGTCGATGTTCCAGCCCGTTGCGCACCAGCGATATGGCGGTAGAGCGTCGGATACCGCCGCAACTTTCACCGTCAACTCGCGCATTGTCGAAAATGGGTCGGGATTACCGGCTCGCCGCTTGACCATGCGTGCCAGATCGGACGGGGTGGAACGGATGTCTCCCGACAACCCGTTCGCTCCACAAAACGCGAGTGCGGGTCATGCCGATCGCCCCGCCTTACGGGTTCATCACGCCACGCCGGCCGCCTTGCGCCCGGATAATTGCGCAACAACGCCGCCGCCAGTAAGCGGTTTTCCGACGACATCAACGCCAGAACGACGCCCGCCGAAGGGAGACGGTGGTGCCGACCGCAAAGCCGCGAGCTGCCGCCGCGTAGGCGATCAACTTCCGCGTTAGTAATCCGGATCGGCGCGTCAAGGACCGCTTGGCATCCAGCACCACCATGACGGTCGCGAGTTTGCTGATGGAGGCAATAGGCGGGTTTCCTCGGCGTTTTTGCGGTGCCGCCAGCACTTCGCCCGTGTCGGCGCGCATGACCAGCACCGCGCGCGACGAAGTTGCAGCGCCTGCGGCCGGTTGGTTGCCCGCACCGCCGGCTACCAGCGCACCGAGCGCCAGCGTCGCAGCCAGCAGGCTACTGAGTGTTGCGCGCACAGAATCGCTTCGGTCGTCCTCGAACTGGATGGGCCGGGCACCGCCTCTGCCCGCCTAGTATCCCCCCCAAAGCTTCAATTTCTGAGCCAACATGCTGTCTGCAGGCTTTTAACTAGCGCAATGGACAACACCATTCTGGCAGCCAGCCGCCGCCAACCGGGCAACGGTGGACTGGCAGACAAACAGGTCACCTACGACCAGCTCGCCATCGCGCCCGATCAGGGGGCACCTGATCCCGCAACCGCGTTCAAGTCCCTTCCAGCAGCACTTTCAACGTATTGACGCGCCGCGCCCCAGAGTGGTGGACGCGCTGCTGCCGTGTCGATACCGCACGCCGAGCGGAACGCCCGACACGGTAACACGCAACCCCGCCCGGCGCGGGCCGCGCGCGGAGATGCGCGCCATCCGGCACCAGAGGGGGCATTTCCGGCGACCACAGCCACGGACCCCGGTCGTGCGAGAGGTTAACGCCGCCTGCCGGCAACAGATACAGTTGACCGCGAAGCGCCGCCACTCGCCCGCCCGACGACTGGACCAGAGGCGCTGCATCGGGCGCCGCGCCGATCAGGTCGCGAAAGAGGCTGGCGAGGCGCGCGCCGGGTTTCGCCGGTCGCCAACGCCCGGCAGAAGCCAGTGGCGCAGCGGACTGCGCTGGCGGTGGGTCGCGAGCGCGGTCAGTCCGGCGAGACTCAGACTGCGCCCGAACCCGTTCCGGGCGTTCGTCGAGCCCGCTGAGTTCAACGATGGCCGCCAGATCCAGGCCCAGTTCGGTCGCTTCGCCTTGGCGGCGACTCGGCTGGAGCCGCGCCACGGCATCCGGTCAGGCGCGGTCAGGGTGGGTAATACACAGTGACGCAGGAAGTTGCGATCAAAATCGAGGTGCGCGTTGCTCTCGTCCTCGACCCAGTCCAGCGCTGGCGCTCGGCAAGCGCGCAGCACCGCGCGGGGATGTCGAGCAGCGGGCGCAGCAGCTGACCGCGGCCGAGCCGATCGTGCGACCGGCATTCCCGCGGGAACACCCCCGCAGCAGCGGTACAACAGGGTTTCCGGCCTGACCGTCGGCGTGGTGGCCGAATACCAGCAGATCGCCGTCTTGCAACCGGATTTTCGAATACTGCAGCAGCGCGGCCCGGCGCTGGCTTCCGTGCCCTACAGAACCTGACGTTACCGTCACCCGCTCGGTGTGGCAGGCAGGCCCAGCGCGTCGCAACACGCCGGCAAATGTTTCCAGTGATTTGGCCCTCCGCGACAGCCCGTGATTGACGTGTACCGCGAGCAGCGCGCCGGCCTCCCGCCGGCGCGTCAGCAGGTGCAAGAGCACGTGAATCCATCCGGCCGCTGTAGGCGACCAGATGCGGGACGCGGGAAGTGCCGCCAGCG
>JADJET010000025.1 GCA_016708925.1 Gammaproteobacteria bacterium
CTCAACCATGGTACCGGCGATGATTGCTCGAAATCGACTGGCAAGGTGCGGCGAACGCCGACTCCTCCCCGGATTGTGTACGGGTGTTCATTTTGCCGCCCTCCATCGACACCCTGATGACCCGGCTGACCAGCCGGCGCCAGAAAAGGATCAACCCACGGAGTGATCCGGGGCGGCGCGAGGCGCGCGAGGAAATCCCGCACGTCGAAGCCGATTACCTCATCGTCAGCGACCACTTCGGACCACGCCTCGATGAACTGCTGGCGATTTGGTAAAAACCAGCACCCTGCCACTCGCCGCCCGGGGACGGCGCTTTCGGGCGAACTGCTCCAGTCGCTACTGCTGTCCTGAGCGAGATTTTGCGACCAAGCTCATCGTTGATCCAAGGGCATGTCCCTGTGCTCAATCGAGGCTGGACATGGCCCGTATTACCGTCGAAGACTGCACGATATTGTTGTAACCGCTTTGAGCTGGGTGATGATCGCCGACGAGCGCGCGCCAGCTCACCACCGGCGACGCAAAGAGCCGCTGGTGCCCTGGGAAAATGACAAGCCGACTGTGGTCGCATTGCGGGAAATCGCGGCGGGCACGGTCGACCGCAGCATTCTCGACGAAGTTGACGAGGTTGAAGACTTCCTTTCGCTTGACCTCTCGCGGGTCACGGGCTGCCGCCCATAGATCTTCAGGGACGGCCTGCAATACTGGCCGACGACTGACCCGGAGGGCGTGCTGGAGGTCAGTTCGCTCGAACAGCTGTCCCTTACCTGCCCGCCTCGCAAGTTCGGCGTCGCTGCGCGCCTTCGATTATGCAAAGGCCGGTCATGAAGGCCAGCTCCGGCAAAGCGGCGACCCCATCTCGCACCCGCTCGCCGTCACCCACATCCTCGCCGACATACGCATGGACAGCGAAGCCCCATGGCCGCTGCTCCGACGTCATTGAAGACACCGAGTAACCCGCCCCAGCTCAACCGCCGCTTCGGCAAACAGTCTCCGACCGGTGGACGGGGTCAGCAAACTCACCGGGAAATCGAATTTTTCTCGCGCCGAACAGCAGGCCGAAATTTCCAGAAAATGGCACTGGCCGTGTCGCGCGACATTCGCGTGGTGCTGGTGAAGCTCGCCGACCGGCTGACAACATGCGCACCCGGGTATGCTGCCGCCGGAGAAACGGCGCCGCGTCGCCCGCGAAACCCGAGATACTCGCCCCTCGCTCAGCGGCTGGGCATGAACGACATGCGGGTCGAAGTCGAGGAACTGGGCCGCAGCGCTGCACCCCCGCGCCACTGCCGCATTCGCGAGGCGTTGCGCAACGCGCGGCCGTCGCCTCGGGGTGGTGGCGGGAACCAACGCTCGAAAACCGGCGCAGAGCGAAGGTATTGTGGCCGCGAACCGGTCGCGAGAAACATCTCTGGAGCATCTAACAGAAGATGAAGCTCAAGAAGCGCTCGTTCAAGTGCGATGGATGTGTTCGCCGTTCCGCATCGTGGTGGATTCGGTGGACGCCTGCTACCGGGGTGCTGGGTGACGTCCATGACCCTGTACAAACCCGCTCACCGGCGAATCGGACTACATCGCGATCCCAAAGCCAATGGCTATCAGTCCCTGCACACGGTGCTGGTGGGCATACGGCGTGCCCATCGAGGTACAGATCCGCACCCGCGAAATGGACGATCTGGCCAACTACGGCATCGCGTCGCACTGGTTTTACAAACGCGGGCGGGGCCGACCGCCGGTAACCCAGAGCCGCGCCAATCGCTGGGTCAAGGGCCTGCTGGAATGGTAGCGCCCGAGGCCGGCAACTTCGCTGGAATTCATCGAACACGTCAAGCTGACCTGTTCCTGGACGAGGTCTATGTCTTCACGCCCAACGGCAAGATCATCGAACTCCCGAGCGGCGCCACGCCGGTGGATTTCGCCTACGCCGTCCACACCCACGTCGGCGACACCTGCGTCGGCTGCGAGATCAACGGCCAGTTGGAGTCCCCTGTCCCAGGCGCTGGAGAGTGGCCGCGGGTAAGCATCGTCACCGCACCGGCGCGCAACCGAATCAAACCTGGCTCGATTTCGTGGTTACCGCCAAGGCGCGCAGCGCCATCCGTCATTTTCTCGAACCAGCAGCACGACGAGTCCGTTGAGCTCAGCAAACGCCTGCTGGACCAGGGCGCTGTCCGCTTCGGCACCGGCTACCGAGCAGATCCGCAAATCCCAGATCCGCCATCTGCTCAAGGAAACCGGCGACAAAACTTTTGAGGTGTGTTGCAGCAGATCGGTATCGGCAGCCGCGTGGCCTACGCGGTGGCTGACATCCTGATTCAGGGTGGCGGATCGCGGCAAGGTCCCAATCTGGATCGCCCATTCTGATCGACAACAGCCAGGGCCGGTCATCAGCTTCGCGCGCTGCTGTTACCGCTGCCCGGCGACCCCACTTCTGGGCCACATCAGTCCCGGCCACGGGCTGGTGATACACCGCGACTCCTGCAAAAACCTGACCGGCATTCGCGACAGTCGGAAAAATCCCTGCCCCTGCAATGGTCGCCCACCGGCGGGTGAATTTCCGGTGGAGCCTGAAGCTGGTGGTGTCCGAGCGCGGTATCATCGCCACGCTGGCGAGCCGGATTGCCGAGCAGGATGCCACCATTAAGCGCATCAATGTGGGTGATCGCGACGCCGCCAGCACGGTCAACATCGTGCTCGCCGCGCCGCGTTCACCTCGCCAACATCATGCGCCGCATCCGGACCCTGAAAACCCGTGCGCTCGGTGCAGCGCGTCAAAACTGAAACCCGAGGTGCTTCTTGGCTGAAAAATCCGTCATTCACAGCGACTGCGCGCCCGCCGCCATCGGCACCTACTCCCAGGCAATCCGCACCGGCGCCACGGTGTATCTTTCGGGACAGATTCCCCTCGACCCGGTCAGCATGCAACTGGTGGACGGCGACAGTGCGCCCAGATCGCGCGCGTGTTCGACAATCTCGCCGCGGTCTGCAAGGCTGCCGGCGGTTCGCTCGCCGACATCGTCAAACCCCGAACATTTTCCCGGTCGATCTCGGTCACTTCGCCCTGGCCAACGAGGTGATGGCCGGTTATTTCTCGGCGCCCTACCCCGCGCGGCGCCATCGGCGTGAGCGCGCCGCGGGGCCGCCAGTTGAAATGGACGCGATCATGGTCCTGTAACGCGGCGCCAGCTCCGACGCTGCGCCGCACTGCTAACTCGAAACACTTGTTTTCAAGCCCAGGAGGGAACGTAGTCATGCAGATCGACATCATTTCCGACGTGGTGTGTCCCCGGTGTTACGTCGGTAAACAGTTGAGCCGAACGCGCGCTCGCCAATAGCCCGCAACTGCAACGGAGATTCGCTGGTTTCCCTATCAGCCGCATCCGGAAGCGCCGGCCGAGGCTATCCCCTACCGCGAGCTCATCGAGCGCAAGTACGGGCGCCTGATGATCGACGTGTTCGCGCGCCTGACCGCGGCGGGCAAAGCCGTCGGCATCGAGTTTCAACTCGATCGCATCGCCCGCGGCGCCAATACGCTGAACGCGCACCGCGTGATCGAGTGGGCCCGTGCGGCGGGATGCGAGGAACGCGCCATGGTCGAGCCTGGTTCAAAGCGTATTTCTGCGCCGCCGGGATGTCGGCAATCGGGAACCCTCGCCGTCATTGCCGGCGAGGTCGGCCTGCGGGCCAACACCCTGGCGGAGCGGCTGGCCGGACCGGACGGCCGCACGGAAGTACTCGACCGCATGGCTTATTCCCGTGACCAGGCGTCACCGGCGTGCCTTTCTTCGTCTTTCGCCGGTCACACTGTCACTGTCCGGCGCGCAGTCCAGGAAACCTTCCTGCACCACCGACCGGGCCGCAACCCGCCGGCGACACTACCGCCGCGCAGTGCAGCCCCGAGGGTTGCATCAAGCGGGTTCCAGTCCGACCGGCGTCACCAACAAACGCGTCCGGCCTATCCATAACATCGTGCGATCACCGCCGCGGGAGCGTCGGCGGCAACTACGACGGCATCGGCGTTAACGAACACCACCAGAACGCCTACGGGCTGATGCCCTCGCCCAACATCATGGCGGCCGCCATTTCGCGCCGCGCACTCAATGCCGCCGTGGTGGTGCTGGGCAATTCGCTGTCGCTGTACAACCCGCCGATTCGCGTCGCCGAAGAATTCGCGATGCTCGATGTCATCACCGGCGGGCGCTGGTGGCGGGTTTCCGGTCGGCACCTCGATGGACACCAACTTCGCTATGGCGACATCTCCGGCGCTGACCCGCGAACGCTACCAGAAGCCCACGATCTGGTGCGCGTCCCGGCGCGAGACCGAACCCCTTCGCCTGGAACGGCCCGGCACCAAGTGCGCCACGTCAACACCGCCCAAGCCGACCAAGAACCCGCCGCCCATTCACATTCCCGGCGGCGGCTCGGTGGAGACCTATGACTTCTGCCTCGACAACGTCTATTCCTATTCGTACCTGAGCTTTTCCGGCTAGCATCCGCGCCAAGGCGCTGTTGCAGGTTACTGGGACCGTCTCGCCGAACGCAACGAACCCGATGCCCGCCCTATCGCGCTGGCTTCTGCGCAGACCATCTGCGTCGCCGAAACCGATGCCCAGTGCGGAAGAGCTTTACCCGAGCACGTCAATTATTTCTTCAACCGCTGCCTGCACATCGCCCCCGGCTTTGCTGATGCGCCGGGCTATCGCACCATCAAGACCATCAAGTCCGGCGCGCTGTCGCAGTTTTCGCCCATCCGAGGAGGCCTCCCACATGTCGTGGAAGGATCTGGTCGAGGGCGGCTTCATCATTGCCGGCAGCCCCGACACCGTGCGCGAGCGCATGGAAGACCTGATCAAGGGTCTGCGCGTCGGCAACATCTTCTGCCTGATGTCGTCGGCGACATGCCGCTCGAAAAAACCAAATACTCGACGCGGCTGTTCGCCGAAAAAGTCATGCCCAAACTGCGCAACATGTGGCCCGAATACGCCGACGACACCCGCTTCTGGTGCCAGCCATTGGCCAAGCGCGCCACGCCCGGCCCCGTGTCCGACTACAACGCCGCCATCGGAGGCAACCGCTGATGACTGCCCTGAGCCTGAACAAACTCAAAACCCATCACGGTGGTCGATGTACTGAGGGGCGGCAATGGCCCCGATCTGTTCTTCCTCCACGGCGCCGGCGGCGTCACCGCCGAAGATCCTTTTTTGACCGCGCTCGCGCAAAAGTACCGCGTACACGCGCCCCTGCTGCCGGGTTACGGCGCATCGGACGAGTGCGAGAGCATTCGCACCATGCTCGATTTCACCCTGCACAGTTACGATGTGCTGGACGCGCTCGGACTGCGCAAACCCATCGTCGTCGGTCACTCCATGGGCGGCATGATGGCGGCGGAAATGGCGGCCATCGCACCCCACGACATCGACCGCCTGTGCCTGCTGTGCCCCGCCGGGCTGTGGCTGGATGAATACCCGATGCCCGACATCTTCTCGATGGTGCCCTACGAACTGCCCGCCGTGCTGTTTCACGATGTCGAGGCCGGCGCCGCAATGATGACCGCGGGCGCGGATTTTTCCGATCTCACCTTCCTGCAGAACTTCCTGGTGCAGAACGCCCGCCAACTCGGCATGGCCGGCAAGATCCTGTTTCCGATTGCGGATCGCGGCCTGAGCGAACGCCTCTACCGCATCCAGGCGAAAACCCTGCTGGTGTGGGGCGCGTCCGATCGCCTGACGCCGCTGCCCTACGGCGAAGCCTTCAAAAAAGGCATCGCCGGCAGCGAATTGATCGTGATCGAAAAGGCCGGGCATATGCTGCCGCTGGAGCAGACTGACTCGGTGATTCAGGCGATGGGCAAACTGAAGTAAATCGAGCCGCCGGTGTCAGTGGGTGTAAGATCCCTGTTGGTGCCGGCAAAGACCGACACACCAGATAATTGGACATTTCGCGAAGGAATCATTGGAGAAGTCATGGAAGGATGCAATTTCAGCCAGCAACACCGCCGGAAAGGCGTCTCGGCCTCAAATACGAAGTGCAACACTTGCCGGGAGGTAATGTGTTGCAATGGGAACGAACTACAAACACCTGAGCTGTGGAGAACGTGCGATGATCCAGTTGCACCTTGAGCAGGGCTGCACGCTGCGGGCAATTGCCCGCAGCGTGCAGCGCGCGCCGAGTTCGATCAGTCGCGAGTTGCGGCGCAATGGCTGGAGCAATCCGGCCACGGTGCCCAGGAAGCGGGGGCGTCCACCGGTGGCGGGCGGCTATCGTGCACCGCTGGCCCAGCGCGCGCCGATGCCTTGGCGACGCTGGCGCGATGCCCCCCGCGCCTGGCGCGGGACGGCCCCTTGTGGAGCCATGTGGAGCGCTTGCTGCGAGCGCTCCATTCGCCCGAACAGATCGCAGGCATACTGCGACGCATGAACCCGGACGAGCCGACCCTTCAGGTCAGTCACGAGACGATCTACACGGCGCTCTACGCCATGCCGCGCGGCGCGTTGCGCACCGAGCTGATTGCCTGCCTGCGGCAAGCGCGCAAAAGTCGCCGGCCACGCGCCAGGGGTGAGGATCGCAGGGGTACCATCCCCAACATGACCAGCATCCATCGGCGGCCACCAGAGATTGATGCGCGCATCATCCCCGGTCATTGGGAAGGCGATCTGATCAAGGGCGCGCGCAACGCGTCCGCCGTCGGTACCCTGGTCGAGCGAACCACGCTGTTTGTGACCTTGGCCAGGCTGGACAACGCCAGCGCTGCTGCGGCCGTCACCGGCTTCAGTACCGTCCTCAATCGGGTCGCTGCGCAGCGACGCCTTTCCATGACCTACGATCAAGGGCGCGAGATGGCGCACCACGCGCGGCTGTCCGAACTCACCGGCGTTATGGTCTACTTCGCCGACCCGCACAGCCCCTGGCAACGTGGCATCAACGAAAACACCAATGGCCTGCTGCGCCAGTATTTCCCCAAGGGGATGGATCTCTCCGGTTTCACTCAAGCCGAACTCGATGCCGTGGCCTGGCAGCTCAACACGCGACCGCGAAAAACCCTCGGCTGGAAGTGTCCCGCCGAACTGTTCATGCCAGAGTCCTTCGACTTCTTTAAACATCATCATCAACTTGTTGCACTTCGGACTTGAAACCGCCCGTTTTGCCGCGGCTCGCGTGCCAATACAATCCGGCCGCATCCTTGGTATTCTGCTGTGGAATTTTGGTAATGTGCTAGCGTCTTGGCTTGGTCGGGCAGAAAAGGGAGTCACGAACATGCTTGAAACAATCGCGATTATTTTGCTGATTCTGTGGGCCCTGGGATTGGTGTCGTCCTACACCATAGGCCTCCCAAATCGCCATTCAGGTTATGCCGCAAGGAGAAGGCAAGATGAGTATGCAAAAGATTGCAGGGATCGTTCTGATTATCGGGGGCGCCTTCGCGCTCGCATATGGCGGCTTTAGCTACACCAAAGAGACACACACGGCTGACGTGGGTCCGTTGCATCTGTCGGTCGACGAAAAGGAACGCGTCAATGTCCCGATCTGGGCTGGCGTCGGAGCAATCCTGGTGGGCGGGCTCCCTGCTGGTCGTGGGCAGGAAAAATTAGCGGGTCACCTTGGGTTTGTAACTGAACTGGTTGGCAGGCTGTCGAAAATTTTCGCCCCCGTTCCAGTTTTAGCTAATCCAAGACAAGGTACGGCATGAGCAATTCGCCGAAATGTCCAAAATGTGGTTCGGAATATGCCCATGAGGACCGGAGCATGTATGTCTGCCAGGAGTGCGCCCATGAGTGGGCGCCGGGTACGATTGCCGTAGACATCCCGCACGACGACGAAGTCGTGCGGGATGTCTACGGCAACGTGCTTAGTGACGGTGACGGTGACGCCGTAACAGTGATCAAGGATCTGAAGATAAGGGGCTCGTCATCGGTGATCAAAGTCGGCACCAAGAAGAAAAACATCCGACTCGTCAAAGGAGACCACGACATCGACTGCAAAATTGACGGCATAGGCGCACTGCAGTTGAAATCCGAATTTGTAAAAAAGACGTAACGCCGCCAGCCGGATCATCTCTGAAATATCCTGCACCTTTCGCCGTAGGGGCCAGGTGGTGACAGGGATGACGCCAACCCGGAGCACGCGGCCAGCTGCGACAGGGACATATCAGTTGCGCTCGAGGGGGACCAAGCGCCTCGCAACAAGCCGGCTGGAAGCCGCCGGAGTTTTTCAATGCATCGCCGTGCGGGCTGCTAAAGTCGCCGCATGACTGCCGATGCTGCCCAGCCCGCCCATCAACTGCCCATCACCAGCCTGCGCAGCGTAAGCGCGCACTTGCGCGACCGGCTGGCGCGGATCGGCATCCACGGCGTTCAGGATCTGTTGTTCCACCTGCCGACCCGTTACCTCGACCGCACCCGCATCACGCCCATCGCCGCGTTGCGGCAGCTCGTCGAAGTGGTGATCGAAGGCGAAGTGCTGGGCGCCGATATCGTCCAGGGCCGCCGGCGCAGCCTGATCTGCAAGCTGGGCGACCGCTCGGGTGTCGTCACGCTGCGGTTTTTCCATTTCTCCGCGAGCCAGCGCAATGCCCTGACACGCGGCACGCGCCTGCGCTGCTACGGCGAGGTGCGGCTCGGCCCCGCCGGTCTGGAGCTGTATCACCCCGAATACCATGTGCTCGATAGCGCCGCGCCGGCGCCGCTGGAACAAGCGCTGACCCCGGTCTATCCCGCCGGCGAAGGCGTGACCCAGCCGCGGCTGCGGCAACTCATGACCCAGGCGCTCGCCCTCGCCAGCGCGACCGATGGCCCCCACCGCGCGCTGCTTCACGACTGGCTGCCGGCGGCGGTGCCCGGATCTGCCGCCGCTCGCGGACGCGGTGCGCTACCTGCACGCACCGCCGCCGGACGCGCCCCTCGATCTGCTGCTGCGCGGCGAACACCCCGCCCAGCGGCGCCTGGCGTTCGAGGAGCTGCTGGCCCACCACCTGAGCCTGCAACAGTTGCGCGCGCGGGTGCGCAGCCAGCGCGCGCCGATGCTGAAAGCACCCGCCGAGCTGGAACGGCGCTTTCTCGATAGCCTGCCCTTTACGCTGACCGGCGCGCAGCAGCGCGTGTGCCGCGAGATCGCCGCCGACCTCGCCCAGCCCGTGCCCATGCTGCGCCTGCTCCAGGCGATGTCGGCTCCGGCAAGACCGCCGTTGCCGCCCATGCGGTGATGCAGGCGGTGGGCGCCGGCTTTCAGGCAGCCCTGATGGCGCCCACCGAGATCCTCGCCGAGCAGCACCGCGATACCCTCGAACACTGGCTGCGTCCGCTCGACATCCACAGCGCCTGGCTGACCGGCAGGCTCAAGGGCCGCGCGCGCGCCGTGCACTGGCCGCCATCGCCGACGGCAGCGCCCGGCTCGCCATCGGCACCCATGCGCTGTTCCGGACGAGGTGACCTTTGCCCGCCTCGCCCTCACCATCATCGACGAGCAGCACCGTTTCGGCGTCCATCAACGCCTTTCGCTGCAGGAAAAAGGCTGCGCCGGAACCATGCCGCACCAGTTGATCATGACCGCGACGCCCATCCCCCGCACCCTCGCGATGATCGGCTACGCCGATCTCGACTATTCCGCCATCGACGAACTGCCGCCGGGCCGGCAACCCGTCAACACCGTCGCCATCGCCAACAGCCGTCGCACCGAGGTCATCGCGCGCATTCACGGCGCCTGTCGCGCGGGGCGTCAGGCCTACTGGGTCTGCACCCTGATCGAGGATTCCGAGGTGCTCCAGGCCCAGGCCGCCGAGACCGCGGCCGCCGAGCTGGCGCAGGCACTGCCGGATTTGCGCATCGGGCTGGTCCATGGCCGCATGAAGCCGGGCGGCAAAGCCGCCGCCATGACGGCGTTCAAGGCCGGAGGAAATCGATCTACTGGTGGCGACGACGGTGCGAGGTGGGCGTCGATGTGCCCAACGCGACCCTGATGGTGATCGAAAATCCCGAGCGCGCCTCGGCCTCGCGCAACTGCACCAGTTGCGGTCGGGTCGGACGCGGACGGGCCGAGAGTCACTGCGTGCTGCTGTACTGGCACTCCGCTGTCGCAGCACGCCCGCGAGCGCCTGCGCATCCTGCGCCAGACCAACGACGGCTTCGTGATCGCAGAGCGCGACCCGGCAACTGCGCGGCCCCGGCGAAGTACTGGGCACCCGTCAGACCGGCGACATCAATCTGCGCATCGCCGACTTGCAGCGCGACGCCGGTCTGCTCGGCAGCGTGCAGCGCGGCGCCGCGACCCTGATGGCCGAGTATCCGCAAGCGATCACGCCACTGATTCAGCGCTGGCTTGGCCACGCAACCCGCTACGGGGAGGTTTGACGGCGGAGTGCGGCCGACCGACCATGGCTGGCACCGGTATGGAATCCAATAACAAACTCCATAACAGACCAAAGAGGAATCCCCATGAACACCACTCCACTCGGCCTGGTTCTCTCCACCGCCACCGAGGCGCCGCCACGGGAACTGGCAGCCATCGGCCAGCTCGCCGAAGAGCACGGCTTCGCCGCCGTGCTGGTCAACGAGGGGCGCGGCGATGCGCTCGCCTGCGCCCAGGCCATTGCGGCGGTCACCCAGCGCATCCAGGTGGGCACCAACATCGCCAACATCTATTACCGCCATCCTTTCCTCGCCGCGATGACGGCCGCCACCATCGCCGAGCTGTCGGAAGGAAGGCTGGTGCTGGGGCTGGGCATGAGCCACCGGCAACTGCTGAAAGCCCAGGGGATCGAGATGAACAATCCCCGCGATTATTTGCGCGATTACACCCAAAAGGTGAAACAGATCCTGGCAGGCGAAGATCGCAATCCCCTGTTCGCAGCGCGTCCCTGCCCCTGGCCGGTGCCGGTACTGGTGGCCGCGCTCACCGTGGAAAGCGCACAGGTGGCGGGCGAAGTGGCCGACGGACTCATGCCATTCCTGCCGTCGCTGGATTACCTCAAGGTGCTGCTCAAATCCGCGCGCGAACGCGCGAGCGCGGCCGGCCGCGATCCCGTGCAACTGGACTGCATCCTCAGCATCCCGACCTTCATGTCGAACAATCTCGGCGCCGCGATCTCGGCGGCCAAACACAACCTGGCGTTTTTTGCGCGTCTGCCCAACTACCGCTTGCAGTGGCGGCGCTGCGGTTTCGAGGCCGAAATGGATGCGGTGACCGCGGCCTGGAAGACCGGCGACCGCCGCGCCGCCGCGGCCTGCATCAGCGAAAACATGGTGAACCAGATCTGTATCTACGGTTCGCCGCAGATGTGCCGCTCGCAACTCGCGGCATTTCGCGCCGCAGGGGCGCGGCTGCCGCTGCTGGCGGTGAGCCCGGTCAACGACTCCGACCGGCTCGGCGCAACGCGCACGGCGATTCGGCAGTTGGCGCCCTGAGCTGCTTCCCTGACAGACTGCTGAAAACGTCGCGAGTCACGCAGCAAGCGAGATGTATCAACGCGATAATGGCCGAGCGAGTGCCGCGCTACGCAGCGGCATTGATGCGCGAAGCGCCTGTACCCGAGCGAGTCGGTCAGCTGGAGAAACTTTGTCCGGAAGCAATACCGACTCCAGACATACGATTGCTTCGCTGTTCAGGCTACGCCGGTGTGAAATTGCGGCCGCTTTGAAGTGCTCGTACACCTCATCAGGAATGCTCTTCAAGGTTAGTGTCGTCGGCATCGCTGGTTCCAAGAAGTAACCATTTTGGTTTTCAGTGGGCGTTGTCAGGCGCCGCGTTTTGATTCTCGCAAACGCCGGGTGACCGTCTTTCTGCAATCAGCAGGGCGCGATCAGCCTCTGCACGATGAGCGCCCACTCCGTCGGCGTGTTGACGGTGACAAATTCGGTTTCCGGCCGGTGCAGCGGCAGTGTTTCCGCGCCCAGTTCGCGCAGCAGCGCGGCAAGCGAGCGATCGGCGGCGGGATCGGTCACCCGCGTTGCGATCGCGCGGATCGCTGCGGGGGAAAGCGGCAGCCACAGCGGCAGCCGATAACCCGCGTAATGGCGCGGCCGCTGCGCTGCGTTGCTCGCGGCGAGCAGGGCCGCAAGCGTGCCGGCAGCGAGCAGCGGCATATCGACGGGCACTATCAGCAGGTCGCGACCGGGGTAATGGATGCCCAGGCAGTGCGCAGCGCGCCGAGTGGGCCCTGCCGGGAATCCGGTCGGCGATGCAGCCGGGCGCATCGCGGCAGACCACCACTTCGGCGAGATCCAGGGCGCGCAGTTTGGCGAGCATGTGATCGAGCAGGGTGCCGGCGCCGACCGGCAGCAGCGCCTTGTCGGCGCCCATGCGGCGGGACTGTCCACCGGCGAGCAGGGCGCCGATGGCCTTCACGGTGGGAGTGAAATCACTGTTGCTGTTGCTGGGCGGCTCGCCAGCGTTGTGCCGCTTCGCCGTCGCTCTGTTTGGCTTCCACCCAGCGTTCGCCTTCGGGCGTGATTTCCTTTTTCCAGAACGGCGCCTCAGTTTTCAGGTAGTCCATCAAAAACTCGCAGGCGGCGAAGGCTTCGCGGCGGTGGCTGCCGGTGACGCCCACGAACACGATGGGTTCGCCGGGATGGAGCATGCCGACGCGGTGGACGATCAGCACGCGACCGAGGGGCCAGCGCGCCCGTGCCCGGCCGATGATGGCGGCCAGGGATTTCTCGGTCATGCCGGGATAGTGTTCGAGTTGCATGGCACTGACCGGGTTGTCGCTCAAGTCCCGCACCATGCCGACGAAGGTCACCAGTGCGCCCTGACTGTGGGCGCGGTCTTCTACCAGTTCCGCGGTCAGCGCGGCGGGATCGAGGGCCGTCGTCAAAATCCGCACGTCATCGGTCACGCTCAGCCTCCCGTCGCCGGCGGGAAAAAGGCCACTTCGTCGCCGGGGCGGATCGGCGTGGCGTCGTCCGCCATTTCCTGATTCACCGCCGCCAGCACCTGGCGCCCGGCAAACTGGGTCTGCCAGTGCGCGCCGCGCGCGGCGAGTTGCGCCTTGAGCGCGCCGACGGTGGTGGGTTCCGGCAGGTCCAGCACGAGCCGCGCCAGATCCAGGGTTTCCCGCAGCCGGGCGAAGAACAGCACTTCAATCACTGCTGCGCTCCCAGCGGCCGGTCTTGCCGCCGTCCTTCGACAGCACGCGGATGGCGCCGATCTCCATGCCCGGGTCCACCGCCTTGCACATGTCGAACAGGGTCAGGGCGGCGACGGATACCGCGGTGAGCGCTTCCATTTCGACGCCGGTCTTGCCGTCGAGTTTGCATTCGGCCTGGATGCGGACGCCGTCGTCCCGCACCGCGAATTCGACCTGCACCCTTGACAGCATCAGCGGATGGCACAGGGGATCAGCTCGGCGCAGCGTTTGGCTGCCATGATGCCGGCGATGCGCGCGGTGGCCAGCACATCGCCCTTGGCGTGGCCGCCGCTGCGAATCAGCGCGAGCGTCTCGGGCTGCATGGCGACGAAACCTTCGGCGCGGGCGACGCGGGTGGTGACCGCCTTGCCGCTGACGTCCACCATGCTGGCTTCGCCGGCGGCATTGAGGTGCGAGAGGCCGCTCACGATGACGCCTCCCGGGTGCCGCAGTCGGCGCCCTGCACCTGCTTGAGCTGCGCGACGAAGTTGCAGGGGCGGTGGGTGGCGTCGAGCTGCTCGGCGATGATGCCGTCCCAGGCGGTGCGGCAGGCGTTGGTGGAGCCGGGCACGCAGAAGATCAGGGTGCCGTTGGAGAGGCCGGCCAGCGCCCGCGACTGCACCGTGGACGAGCCGATGTCGCGGTGGGAAATCTGCCGGAACAGTTCGCCGAAACCCTCGACCGTCACATCGAACAAGGGCGCCACCGCCTGGGGCGTCGAATCCCTCCCGGTAAACCCGGTGCCGCCGGTGATGATGACCACCTGCACGTCGTCGGAGGCGGCCCAGACCGCGACCTGGGCGCGGATGCGGTAGAGATCGTCTTGGAGAATCAATTTTTCCGCGAGCCGGTGGCCGGCGGCGTGGAGTTTTTCCACCAGCAACTGGCCCGAGGTGTCGGTGGCCTCGGTGCGGCTGTCGGAGACCGTGAGCACCGCGATGCGGAGCGGCACGAATTGTTCGGCATAGACTTTGGTCATCGGATGTCCTCCTTCAGCCGCCGAGCATGGCGAGGTGGCGGGTGCCGCCGCTGAAACCGTCCTGGAGAAAATGACTGACTTTCTTGTCCGCCAGCCGCGCGCGCAAAAACGCGATCAGCTCGTCGCGCTGGTCGTCGGCCTGCAACAGGTGGCGCAGGTCGATGCCGTTTTCGGAAAACAGACACAGATGCAGCTTGCCGATGGCGCTCATGCGCAGCCGGTTGCAGGTGGCGCAGAAGTCCTTGCTGTAGGGCATGATCAGGCCGATGCGCCCCCGGTAATCCGGATGGTGAAATTCCTGCGCCGGACCGGCATCTTGCGCGCGGATGGTCTGGGTCCAGCCCTCGGTCAGCAGGCGGCGGCGCAGAGCTTCGCCGGCTACATGGTGGCGGCGGAAAAACTCGCCGTTGTCGCCAGTCTGCATCAGCTCGATGAAGCGCAGCGTGAGGGGTTTGTCCCGCAGCCAGGCGAGGAAGCGGTCGATCTGGTTGTCGTTGCAGCCGCGCAGCAGCACGGTGTTCACCTTGACCGTCGCAATGCCCAGTTCCAGCGCGCGGTCGAGGCCGTCGAGCAACTCCTGCAAACGCGCGTGGCCGGTGATGGCGTGAAACATCGCCGGGTCCAGGCTGTCGATGCTGAGGTTGAGCGCATCCAGCCCCGCCGCGGCCCAGGCGTCGATGCGCTCGGGCAGCTTGTAGCCGTTGGTGGTGAGCGCCACGGTGCGGATGCCGGGCGTCGCCTTCACCGCCGCGATGATGTCGGGCAGATCGGCGCGCACCGATGGTTCGCCGCCGGTGATGCGGATCTTGGTGGTGCCGGTGGCGGCAAAGGCGGCGACGACCCGGCGCAGCTCATCCAGGCTCAGAAAGGCACGGTCGGGCCTGCCTTCATACCCATCGGGCAGGCAGTAGGTGCAACGGAAGTTGCAAACGTCGGTGACGGACAGGCGCAAGTAATGAAACTCGCGCCCGAAGCTGTCCTGTAACATGGCAAACACCTTTCCAAGGAGGGAGGACGAACGGTTTCCGCGCATCCCTCAGAACCCTTTTCGGGTTCTCGGTGCCGGATTCCTGTCCCGGTTCTCACTGCGGCGCAGTGCTTGGGGGTGCAGACGCACGGCGGTGAGGTGGACGGTGGGGAGTTAGAGCCCCGGCACTCGGAGTTTGTCTGTGATCGCCGCGGCGGCAAGCCAGCGGCGATGTCTGGAGTGTAGCACGGCCACTGCTTGCAATAGCCTTGCTACACTCCGGGTCAGTTTCCCTTGCAGCACAGGACACCTTCGATGCCGCCATCCTCCGATAATTCCGCACCCCCGAGCTCTCCGGTCTGCGCCGCCGATGCCGGCAGCGATGCCTACATGAACCGGGTCGAACCCGCCGAGCTGGTGGCGTTTCTCAACCAGTTGCTGGAAGCCGAGCGCGCCGGCACCCGGGTGGCGCGGGAATCCCGCGAGCAGTGCACCACCGCGCCCGAGCGCCAACTGATGGCGGACATCCACGGCGACGAAGCGCGCTGGTGCAAGATGCTCATGGACGCCATCCCACGTTTGGACGGCGAACCCTCGCTCAGGGTGGGCGACTTTTACCAGCGCGCCATGGCCATCTCCGGGCTGGACGAGCGGCTGCGGTTTCTCAACCGCGGCCAGGGTTGCGGCCAAGCGCCTCGGACCCTAGCCGCGCGCCGCCATGTTCGAGCGCCTGCGCCGCTGGCGCGAAAATCGCCGCCTGCACCGCCTGGCGGTTCCGGTCGAAGTCTGGGAGGCCGCCATCGCGGACTGGCCGGTGGCCGCCCGCTATCGGGGTGAGGCGCGGACGCGGCTGCGTGACATGGCGCTGCGCTTTCTGCTGCGCAAGGAGTTCACCGCCGCCGACGGGCTCGAAGTCACCGACGCCATGCAGCTGCGGATTGCCACCATGGCGGTCGTGCCGGTGCTGGAACTGGGCCCGGAATGGTATGACGGCTGGGTGACCCTGATTCTCTATACCGGGGCGTTCATTCCCGCCCACGACCGCGAGGACGAGTACGGCATCGTCCACACCGAGCGTGAACCCCTGACCGGGGAGACCTCGGAACACGGGCCGGTGATTCTCTCCTGGGACGACATCACAAATGCGAGCGCCTGGGACGCCTACAACGTGGTGATCCACGAGATGGCCCACAAGCTCGACATGCGCAGCGACGGCGGTCCCAACGGCGCACCGCCCCTGCATCCGGACATGGACCCGGCGGCCTGGACGCAGGCTTTTACCGCTGCCTGGGAAGACCTCGAACACCGCGCCGACACCGACGGAGACGATGAGGTACCCATCGATCCCTATGCGCTCCAGGACGCGGGTGAATTCTTCGCGGTGACGAGTGAATGCTTTTTCGAAGCGCCGGAGCGGCTGGCGGAGTACTGGCCGGCGGTGTATCGGCAACTGAGTGCGTTCTACCGGCAGGATCCCCTCCGCCAGTAATCGACAGCCGGCCCGACAGCGTTCAACGCGCCGCTGAAGCCAGCGCTGCGCTCCCGTTCGACGATCCCCGCCTCGACCAGAGTCTTGGTCACTGACCACCGAGGAGGCTTGGCTTCTCACAGGTGAGCCGTACACTGGGGAAAACTCATAACCATAAAATCACCGGAGGCTGCCATGCCTGTGCAAACGTTTCCCCCATGACCAAGGATTTTCCCAGCTTCGACTGCGACGCCCACATTGCCGAGCCGATGGAAATCTGGGAGCGCGCCGAGGAACACCTCACCCGCGCCGAACTGGCCGCGCTCAAAACCACGCTCTGGTACGACCCTGAATCGGAGCAGTTGATCGTCAACGATACCGTCGGCGCCGGTATCCGCTCGAAGGAAGGGCGCGGCACCACCGCTGCGATCAATCTGATCTCGGTCGCCGGGCCGGGCATGAAGCACGCCATCCAGCGCGCGTTCAACGTCCGCAATCTGCGTGCGGAGACCGCGTTGACCAAGGCGCATCGGCCTATATCGATCACCGTGGCGCCTACGATCCCAGGCGCGGCTCCAGGACATGGATGTTCAGGGCATCGACCAGGTGATGTTCATTCCCTCGGACATCGACACCTATCCCTGGCTGCGCAACGGCCTCGGCGCCACCGCCGCGTGCAAGGCCTACAACGAATGGGCCTGGGAAGGCTGCCAGGCCGACCCCGAGCGGCTGTTTTTCGCGGCGCTGCTGCCGTTGCAGGATCCGAAAGGGGCGGTGCGCGAGATCTACCGGGTCGCCGCCAAGGGCTGTCGCGTCGGCTTGGTGCGCCCGATCGATGCACTCGGCAACTACCCGCTGCAACCCAGGTTCGATCCGCTGTGGCGGGCCATGGAAGAGACCGGCATGGTCTACGGCATGCATCCGTTTCCGGCTCTGGGCTCACTGAAGCCGCCGGGTTACAGCGAGCAGCACTCGGCTTCCGAACTGATCAACCGTACGGTGACCTCCGCCGACATTCCGCACTCCTTCCTCACCAATGTGCAGAATTTCCAGGCCGAAGCCTCGGTGTGGGTGGTGTCGGCGCTGTTCTCCGGCCTGTTCGAGCGCTTCCCGAAACTGAAGGCCGCGGTGTTCGAGGCGTCCTCGACCTGGCTCAGCTTCGTGCTCGACGAGTGCGACAAATACTACAAGCTGTACCGCAACGAGCGCCGCTTCCCGCCGCTGAAACGCCTGCCCAGCGAGACCTTTTTCGAACACTGCATGACCGGTTTCGAGGGCGACGAGGCGCCGCCGTCGCGGCTGCCGGAGTTTTACGAGAACATCCTGACCTGGTCGTCGGATGTCTACCACCACGACGGCGACGATGTCTGGCGCGCGCTCGAAACCATGCGCGGCTGCGGCCTGTCGGCCGAACGCCAGGCCAAATTTCTCGGCGGCAACGCGCGACGCATGTACAACATCCCGGCGCCGAAGACATTCATCCGTGAGCGGGTGACCGAGATCGAGCGTCCCGACTGGTGGCCGACGGCGGACGAGATCGAGTGCGCCATGACCGCCGAGGCCAGCGTGCTGCCGCGCGCCGAACCGGTCGCGGTCAATACCTTCCAGCGCGCCGTGGGAGGGTCGAACTGATGGCCACATCCAGCAAACCCGTGCCCAAGAAAGCCTTCGCCGTGTTCGACAGCGATTCCCACGTCGTGGAGCCCCGCGCGCTGTGGGAAAAATATCTTGATCCAGATTACCGGGCGCTGGGCAAATCCGCGCTGTGGCGGGAGGAGGGGCCGACAAACTCCTACCTCAAGGTCAACGGCAGGATGTTTCGCGACACCATGAACCCCAACATTCCGCGCCTCGCTATCTGGCGCCCCGGCATCACCTGGGAGCAGGTGGGCGAACTCGACCCCGACATTCGCCACGCGCCGACGCGCGGCGCGTCCGATCCCCAGGCGCGGCTCGCCGACATGGGCGCCATGGGTATCGACCAGACGCTGCTGTACCCGACCTGGTTTGCCGAGGGTTTTCATCTGGTGGAAGACCCCGATGTCGCCCGCGCGCTGGCGCGGGCCTACAACGACTGGATCGCCGATTTCTGCGCGGCGGCGCCGGAGCGGCTGTTCGCGGCGGCCATGGTGCCCCTGCAAAACCTGGATTTCGCGATCGCCGAGCTGGAGCGCATCGCCACCATGCCCTGTTTTCGCGGTGCCTTCATTCGCCCCATGTTCATCGAGAACCGCTACTTCACCCATCCCTATTACGACCCGCTGTGGGGCGCGCTCGAGCGTCTCGGCATCACCGCCGCCGTGCATCCGGCGACCGGCCTGTGGAACCCGGAGTGGACCTCCCACGCCCCCTTCATCGAAAAAATGAAAGGCCGCCTGAGCCAGATGGCACTGCTGCGCGAAGCCGGTGGCGGGCCCTTCGCCGGCGGCGGCAACGGCGCCAACCTCGGCTTCAGCCCGACGGGGGAGCTGGGCCACCCGCTGGCGCCGGTGATCTCGCCCTGGCTCGACAACCACATGTTCGTCGGCGCCGCGCTGATCGGCTTCACCGTGATGCAGCGCTACCCGCGCATGAAGGTGGTCATGGCCCACGGCAAGGCGTCCTGGATGGAGGAGGTGCTGGAAAAAATGGAAGCCTCTGCGCTGACCACGCCGCTGCTGCACAAATACCCGGTGCGCACCGACCCCGAGGAGATGTGGGAGGAGGGCGAAGTCATGCTCGGTTTCGACGCCGAGGAGCGCCTGATTCAGCGTCTGCCGGGCGATTTCGAAGCCAAGATCGTGTGGGGCTCCCACTACCCGCGCCAGGAGGCGACGACCGCCTGGGACGCCATCGCGACGCTGTCCGGCGCCGGCATCGGGCCGGCGACCATCGCGCGCATGCTGGGCGGCAACGCCGCCAGCCAGTTCGGCATCCAGCTCAAACAATGGGTGTGAGCGCAATCGGCACCGACCAATAATTCCTGAATACCGAGGTAATTCACCATGCACGATCTCATTATCAAGGGCGGCACCGTGGTCGATGGCACCGGCGCCCCGGCCTTCACCGGCGACATCGCCATCGACAATGGCAAGATCACGGCCGTCGGCAAGATCACCGCGCGCGCGAAACAGACGCAGAATGCCGATGGCCTGCTGGTCACCCCCGGCTGGGTTGATACCCACACCCATTACGATGGCCAGGCGGTGTGGGATCCGCTGCTCACGCCATCGGGCTGGCACGGCGTCACCACCGCGATCATGGGCAACTGCGGGGTCGGCTTCGCGCCGGTCGCCGCCCACCACCGCGACTGGATGATCGACCTGATGGAGTCGGTGGAGGACATCTCCGCCAGCGCGCTCAAGGCCGGTATCGACTGGCAGTGGGAGAGTTTTCCCGAATACCTCGACGCGCTCGACCGTGTGCCCAGGGCCGTGAATGTGGGTGCTTACCTGGGCCATTGCGCGCTGCGTACCTTCGTCATGGGTAATCGGGGCGCGCGCGACGAAGACCCGACACCGGCGGAGATCGACCGCATGGCGGCGGTGGTGCGCGAGGCGATGGCGGCCGGCGCGCTGGGGTTCTCGACCTCGCGCACCGCGATCCACCTGACCCCTAAAGGCGAGCCCATCCCCGGCACTTTCGCCAAGGAAGCCGAATTGACGGCGATCGCGCGCGCTGTGGGCGCCAATGGCCGCGGGCTGCTGGAGATCATTCCGGCGGGCGTGGAGAGCGGCGACCGCAAGGCGCAGGCCGCCGAAATGGCGCTGATGAGCCGCTTGTCCCGCGCCGGCAACTGTCCGGTGACCTATCTCACCGGACAGATCGGCAAGGATCCCGATTTGTGGCGCGAATCCTTTCGTCTTGCGGAGGAGGCCAACGCCGCTGGCGCCACGCTGATTCCGCAGATTTCCTGCCGCCCGGTAGGGATGCTGTTCAGTTTCGAGAGCGAAAATCCTTTTGCCCGCTTCCCGAGCTTCAAGGAGATCAGGGCGCTGCCGCCCGCCGCGCGTCTGGCGGCGCTCCGCGATCCCGCCGTCAAGGCGCGCATCCTGGCCGACCGCGATCCGGCGCCCACCGCCTGGACCAATATTTTTGCCAACCCCTGGCCGCTGACCTTCGCCCTCGGCAAACAGCCCAATTACGAGCCCGATCCCGCGCACAGCATCAAAGCGCTGGCGCTCCAGCAAGGTCGCACGCCGGCGGAGCTGGCCTACGAGATGATGCTCGAAAGCGAAGGCCGCGCCTTTCTGTTCTACGCGGCGGCCGGATTTTCCGAAGGCAATCTCGATGCGACGCGTGAAATGCTGTTGAGCCCGCTGTCGATGCTGGGCGGCAGCGACGGCGGCGCCCACTGCAATTTCATCGTCGATGCCGGCGTGCCCACCTTCATGCTGACCCACTGGGTGCGCGACCGCAAAACCGGCCGCCTGCCGCTGGAATGGGCGGTGCGCAAGCAAACCAGACACCGCACGCCACAACGGCATCACCGACCGCGGCGAATTGCTGCCGGGCCAGCGCGCCGACATCAACCTGATCGACTTCGCGCGGCTGTGCAGCCTGGCGCCGGAGCAGGTCAGGGATCTGCCCGCTGGCGGCACCCGCCTCATCCAGCGCGCCGAGGGCTATGTCAGCACGCTGGTGGCTGGACAGGCGATCCTGTACAACGGCGAGGACACCGGTGCGCGGCCGGGGGGGCGGCGGTACGGCTGTCGCGGATGGACCACTGACTCCGTTCCTGATGCGGTTGCTGATAACGTAGCGCTACACAACTGACCGGCGTCGGGAGGAAAAACAGCGTGGAAGCGATTGCCGCACTGCACAACCGGGTTTCCCAGTCGGCGTTGGTCGCACCCGCGCCGGCCGGCGCCATTCTCGACAACATCAAGCGCGCCGCGTTGCGCGCACCGATCTGCCATGCTGCGACCATGGCGCTTTCTGGTGATCGAGGGCGAGCGTTTGCAGCGCCTGGGCGAGCTGTTCGTGCGCGCGCGGGAGGCGCGTGAGGGCGAGCTGTCGCCGCGCGAGCGCGAGCGCACGCTGGGCCGGCCGCTGCGGGCACCCATGGTCATCGTCGTCGTCGCCGCGTGCCGCGCCAACGCCAAGATTCCCGAGGTCGAGCACCTGCTGTCGGCCGGTGCGGCCATGCAGAACATGCTGAACGCTGCCTATGCCGAGGGCGTCGGCGCCATGTGGCGCACCGGCGACTTCGCCTACGACCCGGTGGTGAAAGCCGGGCTCGGCGTGGCGGAGACCGAGCACATCATCGGCTTTCTGTATCTGGGCACCGCCAGCGAACAGCGCCCGCGCACTCCGCCACCCGATCCGGCGCAGTTTTTTGTGTCCTGGGGGAATGACCGCTAGCGCCGGTCAACACCATCTGCGCGGTCGCCGAAGCCCGATGTGGGGTGGCGAGACTGGCCATCAGGCCTGAGAAACCAATATTCAACGACAATTACGGGGTCAAAAATGAGCCAGACCAACCGGGCGATGCCCATGCTGGAGGGCGTTCGCGTGCTCGACTTTACCCAATACGTTTGCCGGGCCGACGGTCACGCGCATGATGGCGGAGCTCGGGGCGGACATCATCAAGGTTGAGCAGGCACCAGGGGCGATCCGTCGCGCACCATTCCAGTGATGAAAAACCGGCGCAGTGCATGCCATTCAGCACAATCGCGGCAAGAAGAGCCTGTGCGTGGATTTTCAAACCGGAGACCACCGCGCTGCTGTTTGGTGAAGACCGTTGACATCGTGGTCGGGAATTATGGCCGGGGGTGATGGCCAAGCGCCAGCTCGGTTATATCCCACCTCAGCAAAATTCACCCAAGCTCATCATGCTCTCGGTCTCGGCTTTCGGGCGGACCGGCCGCTGGCGGACAAAGGTCAGATTCGATCTCATTGCCCAGGCGTTTTCCGGCCTGATACACATGACCGGCGAACCGGACGGGCCGCCTCAGTTCGTCAGTATGGCGATTGCCGACGTCAATGCCGGGGTTCATGGCTTTGCCGCGCTGGGCTATGCGCTGTTTCATCGGGAACGCAGCGGACGCGGCCAGTACATCGATATCTCGATGATCGACGCGCTCTATCACATACAGGCCAATGTGGAACTCTGCGCCAATGCCAAAACCGGTTCACCCATCCCGCTGCGGGGCGCATCATCAGGGCGCTGGCTCCCTATGGGGTGTTCAAGGGCGTCGAAGGCTGGATTGCCATCCTTGCCGGGGATTTACAATGAGCCGGGGCTGCCGCGTGCGATGGGCCAACCGCAGCTCAGCGATGATCCCCGGTTTGCCGATGTGCGCAGTCGCCCGGCATTCCCGCGAGCTGGTGACACTGGTGGAAGCCTGGATGGCGCGGCAGCAGAGCGACCAGGCGATTCTGGATGCACTGGGCGAACAGCGTGTACCCTGCGCGCCAGTCCTGTCGGTAGCGGATGTCATCAAGCACCCCTACTTCATTGCGCGGGAAATGGTGCGCAAGTGTGCCCGATACAGTCATTACGGGAGGCGTCACGATTGCCGGCTTTCCGATCGAAGTTTCGGGCTGCCGGGTTGCCGGTGCTGTGGACTTCCGCGCAGGGACAGGACAACGCCGGTGCTGAAAGCCGCGCTCCGGATATTCCGATGCCCGAGGTACAGGGAGCTCGTGGAGCGAGGTGTTACTCTACGCCCGATCGTTGTAACCGCCCCGGCCCGACCTTGACAGCGGGTCGGGTGGTGGGTCTCCTGTCCGACCAGCGGCCCGGAGGTTGATTGAGGACCGCGGCGACCATCGATTTGACCGTCCCGGCCGACTGACGCTCTGGGTCGCCGGTCTGCTGTTGTTTGCCGGCGCCCTCGCCGCGGTCCACGCCGGCATTCCGCTCACCGGCCGCCGCGGGTACCGGCTTCCGCCTGCTGCTGATCGGCCGCGCCGGCGGCATGCCGATGGCGTGTTCTGGCGCTTGCGCCATGCGGGCGGTGGCGGCGCTATTGCCCTCGCCGCGACACCGGAACTGCCGCTCTGGCAGACACCGCGGGAGTGGATCGATCTGCTGCGCTTGACGCCGCCGGGCGCCACACTGGCGTTCGCGGTCTACGGTCTGGTGGCGGTCTGTTGCCGGTGCGGCAGCACCAAGCCGCGCCAGCAGCCACCTCGCTGGTGCTGCTGGTGGCGCCACGCCCTGTTCGGCGGGCTGTTTCTGCTGGCGTCCGCGTGACCTGCTGGCATCCCTGGGGGGGTGGCTGGGTCCGGATTTGTCTCCGGCGCTGCGGTCGCTACCCGGCTGCTGGCTGGTGCTGGGCCTGTTCGGCGAGCTCGCCGTGCAGGGCTTGGGTGTCGCCGTGGACCAACGCTGGACCCATAACTGGCGCCTGCGCGCGCTGCTCTGGAGCAGTGCGCTGTGGGCGGCACTGACGCCCCATATCGCCGATTTACTCGCCGCCGCGCTCCCGGATGGCTGCAATGGCCGCTGGGAGTGGCGAGCGGCGCTGGCGCAAAAAGCGGGCCTGTGGGGCAGACTTTTCTCATCACCGGCGCGCTGCTGGATGCCCTCAGGAGCCGGCGGCCGACGTGGCAGGCTGCCGCCGATCATTGGCGCAGCAGCGCCGACGAGGTGCAGTCTACAGCGCACGGTTCGTAGTTCTCGTGTATGGCGCGGCGCTTGCCGGCTGGCGGTGCGGTCGCAGCCTGGATTCAGCGCGCAGCCGTTATTGTTCAGGACGCTGCTTGGCATGCTGCTGTTTCAGCCCGCAGCCTCATCGGACCTTCGACAGCGGCCCTGGCGCTGGCCGACCGGCTCAACGCGGCCTACCTGCGGCGAACCGGCAGATCTGCTGCCGCGGTGCCGTCGCGGGATTCGCGGTCGCCGCTCTGGTTTGGTCTGGATCGCACCGCCAGCGGCGATAGCCTGCGCTTCGCCGGTAGCGCGCTCGCCGACGCCGCGGTCTATGCCGGCGTCGGTCTGCTGGTTGATGCCCTCACCATGGTGCGCGGTCTGCGGCAGCGCCCGCAGCGCGTGTCGGTGTATCTCGTGCAAGCGGTCATGGGTGGCGTCACGGGCGGGCTGCTCGCCTGGTATTTCGACGCCGGCCAGTTGCAGGTGGTGCTGGATCGCGTGGCCGCCTAGTAAATGATTGCCACCGATCTCGGTCTGGTCAGCAGCGGCGTCAAGCTGTTCTACGCCCAATCCCTGTCGGGGTGGCGGTGCAGTGGGCGATCGCCGCGCCCCTGTTCAGTCTCAACCTGGTACTGCTGGCAGCGCTGATCCAGCGGCGCACGGCGACTCACGCCACGCTTCAGCCGCACCGGACTGGCCGAAGTCGGTCGCGCAGACGGGTGCGGGTGCTGCGCTGAGGGCTGTGGATGGCGCCCATCATCTCGATCTTTCTGCGCATGGCGCAGGATCCGACCCTGGGCCACAACCAGGGATGGCGCCGTGCGCAGCCTGCTCGCCACCGGCGCAGCAAATTGCTACAACCGACGGACCTACCGCGCCTGGAGTCTCTGACCTGTTCCTCCGGTCTGATGGCCTACGACTGGTTGCGCGTGCTGATCTGGTTCGACCATATGGGGCTGCAGGTGGCGACGCTGGTCAATTTCTCCTTTGTCGGCATGGACGCCGTGAATGCGCGTCTCGCCCGGGCGCTGAGCCACGGCCCGCGCGGACAGGCGATTCCGGAGGGATTGCGCCGCTTCGCCACCTGGGCGCCGCTGCTGGTGCCGTTCTATATTCCGCGGGGCGGTGAGTGGGAGTACGTGTGGACCCGTGCCGAGGGCATGCACGGCCACGCCGGGCCGCTGCTGCCGGCAGTGCGCGATTTGGTGGGTGCCTATGTGGTCGCCGCCGTGCTGGCGATCGCGCTGGGCGCCTGGGTGCTGACGCGCGCCCGCCGCGCCGGCACCCTGCACCGGTGCGCGGTGCCCCGGCAGCGCACTTAATGGGCAATGGCCTCTACATGCTGCGTCTGGGCGAGGATGGCCGTGGCCATGCCCGGTGATCACCTGGGAGCGCGGTTGTCCGGAAATCGATCTGACCCGCCGCCCTGAGGACGACCTCGTCGCCGTGGGCGTTCTTCTACGTCAGCGAGCCCGGCCGGCCGCTACGGTCGCTGACCCGCCAGCCCACCCGGGTGCCGGGGTGCGCCATCGGGTGACCGAGATCTCGAGCACCGCGCTGTGCTATCGCGCCGACGCGGCGGCGGACCTGACCGCTTTTGCGCGCGTCAGAAGTGCCGCCGGACGGTCGGTCGAGTGCTGGACCATCACCTTCGAAAACCCCGGCAACAGTCCGCGCCGCTTGCGCCTGGCCAGCTTTCAGGAGCTGACGCTCGGTGACGCCGAAGCCGCCTCCCGCCACCCGGCGTTCAATGCCCCTGCACGTCGGCACCCGGTTTGTGGCGCCCGCCAGCCGCCTGTTGGCCTGCAACCGACTGGTGACGGACGTGCGCGGCCGGCCTGCGAGCGAAGTGGCGTTTCATGCGGTGGCGACCGACGGTCATGGCGTGCTGGCGGGTTACGAGGGCAGCCGCAACCGCTTCGGTCGGTGCCGGAAGCTTGGCGTGCCCGGACGGGCTGGCACCGGATGCGCCGCGAGGCGCCGGACGACGGAGCCTGCTGTCCACAGCTTCGATCGCACTGTCACTGACGCTGGGGTGACGGTCGCGGCCAGGCAGACCGGTGTTGCGCTGTCACCGGCTACGCAGCGGCCAGCCCCGCCGCCGCCGCGCGGCTGATCGCGGTGGCTTGGTACGCCGCTGCCGCCGCCGGAGGTGCTCGAGCGCGCCCTCGGTCGTGCCCGCACGGTGCGCGACGCCAGGCCACCTGCCGGAGCTCGAATTCCAGTCCCGACGGCTGGACCCTCGGCATCGATGGCACTGCCCGCGACCCTATAGCCGTCTCATGGTGAATGCCGTCGGTCAGGGGCGCGGTGCTGGACAGCGCCGGATGTCGCTGCGTTCGCCGGCAACAGCCAGCAAAACGCCCTCACCCCGTTCCGGCTGAGCGACGCCGGTCACCGCTTGCCGGGCGAGGCGCTGTATGTGGTCGATCTCGCCACCGACACCTGCGGCGGGCCTGCCTTTGCCCCGCTGCGGCGCGGCGATATCCCGCACCGGGTCGAGTTCGCACCCGGGCAGGCGCGCTTTGTCAGTACGCTCGGCGAGCTCGATCTGGACCTGACCGTCTGCGTACCCCCGGACGTGCCCGCGCAACTGCGCCTGCTGCGCATTGCCAATCATGACGCCGCGCCGCGCCGCTGCCAGGTGGTGGCCTGCTTCGAATGGGTACTGGCGGAACTGCCCGCGGACGGCCGGGGGCGACTCGAACTTCAGCAGCGGAAGCGGAAGGCGTTGTCTATGCCCGTAATCCCGACAATCTGTTTGTGCCCGGTTGGGCGTTTGTAGCGAAAACAGTCTCGGCCAACCGGTGGTGGAGACTGTGCGCAGCCGTTTCGCCAGCACGGCGGCGGAGCCTGCTGCCGTGCTTTGTCAGTGCCAGGTGCTGGCGATCCGGCCGCAGTCATTTGACGGCAGCCGGGTCGCGGCGTTCGGTGAAGTGGAAGTGCCATACGGCAGCGGCGCGTTGTGGGTGAATTTCGCTGCCGGTCGAGGCGCCGACCCACGAAGAAGCGCGCGCGCGCTGGCTGCGCGCTACCGCGACCGCCGCGGCGCAGGCGGCGTTGGTCGCTACCGAGACGGTTCTAGCGCCGCCGCCTCGGCAAGTTGCGCGTCGAAACCAATCGCAAGGACTTCCCGACCGCCTCGTCAACATCTGGCTGCCCTACCGGTGTTGAATGCGCGCCTGTGGGGCGCTGCGGCCCAGGCAGCGCTCGGGGTAGGGCTTCCGCGATCCAGTTGCAGGATATTGCTGCCGTTGCTGCTGATCGATCCCGGGCTCGCGCGGAGAACCAGATTCTGCGCCACGCCCGCCAGCAAAGTTTCCGCAGGCGACACGTGCTGCGCTGAAAGTGGCATCCGACACCCGCGGATGGCACCGGCTACAGTGCCCACGCGGGCGTCCGACCCGCAGCTGTGGCCGCCCTGCATCACCACCCAGTGCGTCGCCGCGACCGGCGATATCAGCATTCACCCGAGCAGAAGACGCCGTTCCTGGAAGGCGACCCGCTCCCCCCTACGGCGCCGACGGCATCGGTTTGCTCCAACGCCCCGGTGCCGGAATGCGTCGCGCTCCACGAACATTGTCGCCGCGCCATCGACTACACCACGGCGCGGCGCGGCCGCCACGGGTTGCCGTTGATCGGCACTGGCGACTGGAACGATGCCCTCGACCACGTCGGTCATCGCGGGCCGCGGGGAAAGCGTATAGCTCGGTTTTCCTGCAGGTGCTGCTCGACTGGGAGCTATGGCGCGCCGCCAAGGGTGACACGGCAACCGCCGCCCGCTTAACTGAGAAGCCGATCCGTTGCGCGCGGCGCTGGCGGCGATGCGCCGGGGCGAGAACTATGTGCGCGCCATCGCCGACGACGATACCGAACTGCTGCACGCCAACGCTCTCACGGCGGCCTGGCCGGCGCTGTCCGGGGCGGTGGCCGCCGATGATGCGCTGGCCGCGCTGCGCGCCGACCTGGAGCAGCTGGAAGGCGCGCATCTGGTGCAGTACAGACGCCGGCCTTCGACTAGCACTCAGAAATACCCTGGCGAACCGCATCGCCCTCTATCCGCCGGGTGTGCGCGAGAACGGGGGCGAGCGTACTCCCATGCGAGCGCTTCACGGCTGGTGGATGCCTGACCGCGCTGGCCAGCGACGCCGACAATGTCTCGGACGCCGATCATCTGCGCGCGGAGGCGTTCCGGCTGTGGCGAAAATTTCACCCCTGGGCGGGATGCTCCCAGAAGCACGGCCCGCTATGGTAGCTTTTTATCAACAGCCAGCGGATATTTACAGCGGTCTATGCCTTGAAGGCCGCGGCGGTTGGAGCTGGTACACAGGTGCGGCAGCCCGCATGCTCTGGGCAGCCTGGATTACTCAGGATCGACCTGCCTGCGCGATGGTGTTGTCACCCAGGGTTCCGGACCTTCGGAGGCCTGGAACTGTACGGGTTGAGGGTGCGGGGCGAGCGTTTCGGCGAGTGGGCGAGAGTGAGGATTGTCATGCCGCTGACGGGCTGAATAACATAGCAAAGAAATGCAAAATTATTAAATGACACTTTAAGGACTGTTACAATAACTCCTTTACAGCACACGTGGAAGTTATGTTATGGACCTGATCGAAGAAAAATCGGCGGCGAAGCGGTCGTTACGGCGTTCTGCCTGCTCGTCTTCGGCGTGTTTTTGCCGTCGTGGTCGCCAGCCTGATCTGAGCCTTGCCTTGCCGTTCGCCGGGCGTTGCGGGCGGCTTGTTTCCGCCGCCGGGCGTCGCCGGCCAATTCCGCCGTGCGGCAGCGGCATCCGGCGCTCCGCGCCGACAAAATCCCTTGATCTTGACGTCCGGCGGGCTGCGGAAGGTCCGCCGCAGCTGGGCGCGCTCGGAAGAATGCCAGGGACCGCCTATTCCCGGGCGAAAATGGCCTGGGTCGGTTTGGCGTCGATGCGGTCAGATCCGTGCTTGCGGCGGCGCTACTGCCCGCATTGTGCTGGGCCTGCATCAGCTCGTAGGACAGATTCAGCGCGGCCATCGGCGGTACGTTCAAGGCCATTGACATTGCCGGAGCGGCGGATTTCGCGCATGCGCAGATCCGAGCCCGTGGGCGGCGCTCAGTAAGGCGATCCTGCTGTTCCGGGCGGGCAATGGACCTGATGGTCCTTGTCGAGGAACCGGATGCTGACCGTCGAAACACTGGCGTCGGCCATGGTAGTCAGGACTCGGGGTGAGGGGCTTTGAGTCGCGCGATCATGTTTCAATTCAGGAGCGCGCCATTTCGTTTTTTTCGAGCAGCTGGCTGCGTTCGCGCGCCAGGCTGGCTTCGCGTTCCCGCAGAACATCGTTTTCGGCTTTCAGGCGCGCGCTGAGTACGGCCAGGCGGTCGACCTTGTTTTCGAGTTCGGCGATGGAAGGCGCGTTCATGACCATCCCGGTTCAGGCTCCTGACACGCGACTATAAGTGGCGCGCGCCAAGGCGGTCAATCGACTCTGGTGCGATAGTGTTTGCCGACCGTCTGGCGGCGCGGATGTCGCGGCGCAGACAGCGTGCTAGGATGCCCGCCAGTCCCCGTAGCCGTTGATCCCGCGTGTCCGTTTCGAGAACCTGCGCCGCCGTTCGCGGCCTAGACATGCCTGGATCCCGCCGAGTGGCACGGTCTGTTGTGTGGCGCCACCGTCGGAGGGTTGCGTTCGCCGACTGCCGTTCTGGATCTGCTCGAAGCCGAGCTCGCCACGGTGGTGGTCGGAAGCGGCCATGCGCGGCGCGCTCACCGATATTGCCGCTGACGCCGCAAAGATCTGGCGCGTTTCGACTACGGCACCAACTGCTTCTGCCCCGCGGACGAGTCGCCGCTGAACTTGCGTCGTGCGGGCGCTCGCGGCCTGGTGCCCAAGCTCTGGCCGGACTCGGGCAGGGCGGCGGCGCCCGACGCGGCCTGAGCGCCAGCCACTGCCTCGGCATTGGGCGACTTCACCGCTATCGGCCGCGCCGACACGGATGTCGACGGCACCGGGGAAGACGAGGCGGGACTTCGTCGAGAAGCTGGTCAGTATGTGCGCGCGGTGCTGGTGATCGACGCCGAATTACGCGAGCGGCAAGCACGTCCGGCCTGCAAACTGCACCTGGCAGGATTTCCGCCGATGATCACTGCCCAGGAATTCGCCCGCCGTCGCCGCGACCTGATGGCGACGCTGACCAAAAACAGTATCGCGATCCTGACGGCGGCGCCCGAGCAGGTGCGCAGCCGGGTTTCACCTATTTTCCCTATCGTCAGGACAGCAATTTTTCTACCTCACGGGTTTCGCCAGGCCGAAGGCGGTGCT